>NZ_BPIK01000002.1 GCF_026004075.1 Meiothermus sp.
TCAGGGTGTCCTTCACTCTCCACCTCCTCCAGCTCGTGGACGAGCACCTCCAGGCTTTCTCCGCGCCAGACCTGCACCTCGAGCCAGGCCAGCCCCACAGACACCAGGAGCCGCCCGCCCATTTCCATGCCCAAAGCCTGACAGGCAAAGCGGGCCCTGCAGGCCATCTCCAGCACCTCCTGGAGTGCGTCAGGGAGCAGGGACAGCGGGTGCAGCATCATCCCCATCCCTTCCAGATCGAAGGCGATCTCCGGAAGAGGTCGGGTGTCCGGGAGCCGTGACCGCATCTCCTGGGCAGAGCGCAGCAGCTCTGCGATTCTGCCCGCCGGGAGGCTCACCGCCAGGCGCTTGTGGCGGGGTGTCAGCAAGAACAAATCTCTCTCCAACAAATCTCTCTCCATTTGCATCACGTCGTGGTGCGCCCTGCGCACCCTGGTCATCTACTGACGCTAGCACGATTTCCAGCGCTCGCCGGACGAATGATGAGAAATCTCCGTTTTCGCTGTACTGACGCACTAATCGGACACGTCGTGATCTAGGTGGCACTCGAACCCCTCCGCGATCTGTAACAGCAGCCTCTCCTCGCTAACGCCCAGCCGCGACGCCAGCACCCTCGCCAGCTTGTGACTGCAAACCAGCGAGGGCCGCCGTATCCTGCCTTGCTCGTACTTGGTAAGTAGCGACAACGTAATACCAGCTCCCATTGCCAGCGACTCCTGGCTCAAACCAGCACGCAGCCGCAGCCGACGGATGATGTTGGGTTGGCCCATGCCAGCATGGTAACATATTACTAACCTGCTAGCAATATATTACATGTAATAAACTACTGTATATGCCTAAGAAAAGTTTCCGTACAGCCCCTACAGAAATCCACACACCCCAGTGGGCCCGACTTCTGCAGGCCCGGCGTGAGAAACTGGGTTATTCCCGCGAAGGCCTGGCCCTGGCCGCCGGAGTTTCCCCTTCCCTTGTTGCCAAGCTCGAGCGAGGAGCCCACGACATTCGCGACATGAGCGTGGGGCGTTTACAGGCTCTGCTGCGCACCCTGCACCTGCCCTCGATTGAAGTGCTGTTCGGCGAGGGCACAGCGGAAGAGTTTGCACCCTCTGCCCCTGGCGTTGTCGCCATACCCTACTACCCTGCCCTGGCCCCCGCGTGCGTGGGGGAGGAAGCGCCCAGCAGAAGCTACCTGGACACCCGCCTGCTTCCAACCCGCCCGGGCTACACCAGCTTCTTTCTGGCCTTGCTGGAGCGGGAGGCGCTGCGCTCAGAGGAGTTGCAGCTTAGCGAGGGCTCTGTACTGGTGGTCGAACGCAGAGCGGTTCTGGAACGGGGCGTTACCCTGCTCGGCTTTGTCGAGGAAATCCGCCGCCCCCTGATTTTCCGCCTCCCCTCCGAGGCCAGTCTGGTACGTCCGGTCGGGGGCACCGGGGCAACCTTCTGGCTTCTGCCCGACGGCTCACTCCAGACACCTGCGGGCCGGAAGGCCGCGTATGTTCCGGTGGGCATCGTTCATGGGGAGTTCCGCCAGCCATGAGGCAGTGCGCTATATATACCCGCGTATCCACCGAGGAGCAGGTTGAGCGCTACTCCCTCGAGGCTCAGAAGGAGGTGCTCACGCGCTGGGCTGAGGTACTGGGGTATGAGGTAGCGGCCACCTACACCGACCCTGGCTACTCAGGAGCCCAGGAGGATCGCCCTGCCCTGACCCGCCTGCTCGCGGACGCACAGGAGGGACGTTTTGCGGTGGTGCTGGTCTACCGGCTGGATCGGCTGGCCCGCAAGGTGCGTCTAGCCTACGACCTCATCGAGCGGTTGGAGCAGTGTGGCGTGGGCCTCATGAGCTACTCCGAGCCGAATATCAACACCACCACCTCCATCGGTAAGGCGGTGCTGGGAATCATGGCGGTCTTCGCCGAGTGGGAGCGGGACACCTTCGCCGAACGCAGCCGACTGGGCCTTCGCAAAGCCGCACAGAGCGGTCGGTATCTGGGAGGTATCGTGCCCTACGGCTACACCGTTGAGGACGGTCGCCTGACGCCCCAGCCCGAGGAGGGAGCGGTGGTGCGGCAGATATTTACCTGGGTTGCTGAACGGGGCTGGAGCACCGAGCGGGTTGCCCAGGAGCTCAACCGCCTGGGCGTACCTCCCAAGTACCGGCGTGAGGGGCGCGGGGTGCGGGGCAGACGCACCGCCGGGGTCTGGCGGGGAGGCGGGGTGCTGCGCATCCTCAAGAACCGCACGTATATCGGGGAGTACACCTACGGCAAGCGCACCCGCAAGCCTCAGCCCGATCTGGTGCCGGTAGCGGTACCGCCCCTGGTAGAACCCGCGCTTTTCCAGGCTGCCCAGGAGCAGCTAGCCCGAAACGCCCTGTTCGCCGCGCGTAACGCCCGCAGCGTGTACCTGCTCAAAGGGCTCATTCGCTGCGGAGTCTGCGGGCGGGCATATGTGGGCTCAAGCGACTATTACGCCTGTGTGGGGCGTGTGAACCGCCAGGCTTCTCCCATCCCCTCCATGCGCTGTACCGCTCCTCATGTGCGCCGGGCAGAGCTTGAGGAGAGCATCTGGCAGGACATCCGCACCTTCCTTCTGAACCCTGGTGAGGCTTTGCAGGCTTTTGTGAATGAGGAATCCCCGGAAAGGAATGATATGAAATCCTTTTGATTCATTCCCCTAACATCCCCCCGGCCACCAGTGAAATAGGGTGTAGCTCTGGATAAGCGCGGGCTGGGTTTGTAGGTAAGCGCACCGGGCTTCCACCTTGGCCCACAGCTCCTCTTCATCCTGCACCTGCCCATTGGCCACGACCGCGTCAATGAGCCCCCAGGTTCGTTCTACCGGCTGCAACTCGGGCGAGTAGGGTGGCAGATAACACAGCCCCAGGCCCTTGGCTGGCTCCACCCGCCCCGAGGTGTGCCAGCCAGCCTGATCCAGCACCACCAGTACCAGCTTGCCCGCCCCCGCCCCCCGTAGCCGGGCAAAGGCCTCCAACACCAACTGGAACCCCTCCACCGAGACCGAGGGCAGCAGCCAGTACTCGCTTTCCCCCGTACCCGGTCTTATGAAGGCGTACACATACAGCCAGCGATAGCGGGGCCGCTCCTGCGCTAGCGGCGTCCTCCCTCGCAAGGCCCATACCCGTCGGCGGATGGGCTTCAGCCCTATTCGGTGCTCATCAAAGCCCCACACCTCCAACTCCAGTTCAGGAAAGAGCAACCTGAACAGGAAAACCATCAGAAAGAGCTTTTTTTGAAAGCCTCCTGCCGCTTCGCATCCGCCTCCCGGTGGCGCGGCCGGGGGCGCAGCGGGGCCAGGCCCAGGCGACGCATCCAGTACCAGGCCCGCCGCCCATCCACCGGACGTCCCAGCCTTTCAGCCAGCCACTCCGCAGCGTTGCGAATGCTCCAAAGCCCGTCCCTGGGATGGGGCTGGAGGAGGGCCTGGCGGAAGCCCTCCTGGAGTTCGGGCGGTACGAGGGGGGCCCGGCCTTTGTTCTCGTGCCGCAGATTCTTCATGGGCAGGCCCTGATTGTAGCGGTGGATTACCTGACGCACCCAGCGATCGGTATAGCCCAGATTCCTGGCTACCTCGGGGATGCTCTGACCCCTGGCCAGCAGCCAGAGAGCGTGCCAGCGGGCGCGTTCGGTGTGGTCTTGGGACTCCCGGTAGAGGGCGTGGAGGTTATCCGGATGGTGTCGCAGTTGGAGTTCCAACCGGGGGCGGCGCTGATGTTGGGCCAGTTGCATGGCTCCATTTTAGTGGAAAGAGTCTTGAAGATTTCTTATGAGGTCTCCTTGCTGGAAAAACGCCTGCAGGCCCTCTTCGAAGCCCGGGCCCGCCTGCTGGATCTTTATCTGGAGGGAGGGGTGGAAAAGGAAACCTACTACGCCCGCCTCGAAGATCTGGACGCCCGCGTCCGGGAAGTCCAGGCGAGCGTGGAAACAGCCCGGCAGCGCTCCATCGCCGAGCGCCAGCGCAAGGAAGCCCTCCACTCCCTGGAGAGCCTCTCGGCCCGCCTGCGTGATCGGATAGACCGCCTTACCCCGGAAGAGAAGCAAGCCGTGGCACGAGAGCTGGTGGAGGGAGTAACCGTGCGGCCCGGAAAGGGAGAGGTCGAGGTTGAGGTGCGTTACCGGTTCGGGCAGATTGCACCTCACACGGGCAGGGGTTCATGGCCGCAATCAGCAAAAACCGCGCAGGATAGGTGAAGCTGGCCCGGGCCCGCGAGATGGTCACCACCCCGTCCTCCAGGGGCTGGCGCAGCACCTCCAGGGCATCGCGGGAAAACTCGGGGAACTCGTCCAGGAAGAGCACCCCCCGGTGGGCCAGGGAAATTTCACCCGGTTTGGGAATGGTGCCCCCGCCGATCAGGCCCGCATCGGAGACGGTGTGGTGCGGGCTGCGGAAGGGTGGGGTCTGGATCAGGCCGCGCAAGAGCCGTCCGGCGGCGGAATGAATGCGGGTGACCTCGAGCGCCTCCTGATTTTGCAAGGGTGGGAGCAGCCCCACTATGCGCTTGGCCAGCATGGTCTTGCCCGAGCCAGGGGTACCGGTCATGAGCAGGTGGTGGGCACCGGCTGCGGCAATTTCCAGGGCCCGCTTGGCCTTGGCCTGGCCCTTCACGTCCAGCAGGTCGAGGGCCACTTCAGCAGGTTCAGACTCCGGGCTGGGGCGGGTGGGGGCCAGGTCTTCCTGGCCTTGCAAGAAGCGCACCACCTGGGCCAGGTGGGCTGCTCCGAACACCTTCACCCCCTCGATGAGGGCGGCTTCCTGGGCCGAGGCCTGGGGCATCAGAAGTTGGTAGCCCTCCTGGTAGGCCCCCAAAGCCAGGTTCACCGCACCGGGCACCGCGCGCAGCTCGCCGTCCAGGCCCAGCTCACCCGCCGCCGCAAAACCTTGCAGGGCCTCGAGCGGAATGACCCCCTGCGCGCAGAGCAGCCCCAACGCGATGGGTAGGTCGTAGTGGGTGCCTTCTTTACGCAGCTCGGCCGGGGCCAGGTTGATCACCACCCGCCCCTGGGGGTAGGGAAACCCAGCGTTCTTGAGGGCCGCCCGCACCCGCTCCCGCGACTCCTCCACGGCTTTGTCGGGCAATCCCACCACCGCATAAAAAGGCATGCCCTGCGAAACGTCTACCTCGACCGTGATGGGCTGGGCCTCGAGGCCAAATAAGCTATAGGTTCGTACTTGCGCCAGCATAGCTACCGCCCTCCAGCTTAGCGGGAAGCTTTGCAAATCTTAGGTAATTGCCAAGGTCGAGCGTCCCAAACAGCTTAGGGCTTGGCGTACCCTCCACCCCACAAACCTCTCCCCTCCCGCAAGTGGCTGTTATGCTGTTAGCCAATGAACGACCATCACGACATGGGTGCGGAAGACCAGGACAACGCCATCCCCCGTCGCTTGATTGGGGAAGTACCGTACGTGCTGTTTGTATCGGCACCCAGGGTTATTGCCGAGGGCATCAAGACCCGGTTGGAACAAAGCCGGATTCCGGTTTACCTCGAGACCCCCTTTAGCCTGCCCGAAGCCTACCTGGGCACCTACACCGGGGATGTGAGCCTCTGGGTGCCCGAGGCCCTCTACCACGAGGCCACCCTGATTCTCGAGCGAGACCACCAAGGAGAAGCATCATGAGCGTAGTGGGAATTGACCTAGGCGGAACCAAGATTATGGCGGGGGTGTTCAGCGAGGGCGTGATTAAGGCCAAGGTGACCGTACCCACGCCGGAAGAAGGCGGCCAGGCCGTAATCGAGGCCATGGCCCAGGCCGCCAAGGCCGCCATCGAGGCCGGGGGCGTAGCCGTGCAAGCCATCGGCCTGGGCACGCCGGGGCCCCTCGACTTCAAGCGGGGCCGGATCAAGTTTGCCCCCAACATCGCCAACTTTACCGATTTCCCCATTGTGGAGTTGCTCGAGCAGGCCACCGGCTACAAGGTCTACATGGAAAACGACGCCAACGCCGCAGCCCTGGCCGAGCACAAGCTGGGAGCCGCCCAGGGCGCCGAAAGCACCCTCTACATGACCGTCTCGACCGGGGTGGGGGGCGGCTTTGTCTGGGGCAACAAGGTGCTGCGCGGTGTGAACGGCCAGGGGGGCGAGATTGGGCACATCACCATGCAGCCGGGCGGCCCCCTGTGCGGCTGTGGGCTGGATGGCTGCCTCGAGGCCCTGGCTACCGGCCCGGCCATGGAGCGCATGGCCCTGGCCTCCTTCAAGCGCGAGATGAGCACCCGCGAGCTGTTCGCGCTGTTCCAGCAGGGCGACCCCCGGGCCAGCCGCATCGTGCTGCAGGCCGCAAGCTGGGTGGGCATCGCGCTGGCCTCGCTGGTCAAGTGCTACGACCCCGAAGTTATCGTCCTGGGCGGCGGGGTGGCCCTCAACGCAGGGCCGGCCTACCTCGAGGAGGTGCAGCGCAGCTACCAGCGCTACATGGAGAACTGGATCACCCCACCCCTCCACCTGGCCAAGCTGGGGAGCGAGGCCGGGTTGTTGGGAGCGGCCCTGACCGCGGCCCTCGAGGTGGGCGAGCTCTAACCCGACCCTTCCCCACTGCTCAAAGCATCCAGCCGGGCCATCTGCGCCTCGGAAAGGCAGATTCGCAAAGCCCCAGCGTTTCCCTCGGCCTGGCGCGCGTTTTTTGCACCCGGAATGGGCAGGGTGCCTTTTTGTATGCACCAGCGCAGGGCCACCTGGGCGGGGGTGGCGCCCAGCGACTCGGCGATCTCGTTAAGAGCCTGAAGCAGTGCGGGAATCTGGGCCTTGCGGGTGACATAGCGCTGGGCCCGGTAGCGGCCTGGTGGGGGGTTGTCCAGGCTATACTTGCCGGTTAGCCAGCCCATAGCCAGCGGGCTGTAGGCCATCAGCACGATACCCTCGGCCTGCATGGCACGCAAAAGGCCCGTCTGTTCAGGTTTGCGCTCGAGCAGGTGGTATTCCACCTGGTTGACAGCCAGCGGCACCCGGTGCCGATCGAGTACCTTAGCCACGCGTTCAAGCTGCTGGAGGTTATGGTTGGAGACCCCTACCGCCCGGGTCAGCCCCTGCTCGTAGGCTTCGGCCAGCGAAAGCGCCCATTGCTCGAGCGGAACCGGCTTCCAGGGCCAGTGCAGCAGGTACAGATCTAGCTGCTGCATCTGCAAGCGCTGCAGGCTTTTTTTAAGCGCAGCAAACAGCGTTTTGCGGGAGAAGCGCCAGGGGTAGGGAAACAGTTTGCTCACCACCAGGGGCTTGGGCTCATAAGCGTGGTAGAAGCGCCCGATTAGCCTTTCCGAAAGACCAAAACCATAAAACTCGGCGGTGTCAAAAAGCCGTACCCCACCCTGCAAGGCCGCCCGGTAGGCTGCCTCGGTATCGCCTGCCTGGTAGCCATTGCCGTAGCCCCAGACCAGCCGGTCGCCCCACTGCCAGGTGCCGATACCCATGGGCGGGATGGCCGGAAGTCCCTTGATCTGAATCTGCTCGCTCACCCCTCGAGCCTACCTTGCCCATCCGGCCCGGGTATGTGACGTATGAGCCAGGCTACCCCTGCACCACATCGAAATAGGCCTCTTGCAGCCGGTCTACAATCACCTCGAGGCCTTTTTCAATGGCCCGATCCAGGTTCTCGGCCGGAATAAGGGGAACCCCGGCACCTCGAGCAAGTTCAATCAGGTGCTGCTGGATGAGGCGAATTTCGCCGAAGTGCTGCGCATAAGCCCCACTGGTGCGCGACCCCCCGGTCTCTCGTTCACGCAGGGCAAAGCGGTCGCGGTGCAGGGCCTCGTCCTCGAGCACCAGCATAATGGGAATCTGAATGACCTCGTGCTGGTACTGGTGGGTCATGTAGCCCGGCACCACGTGCACACCCTCCACCACCAGCGAGGTTTTTTCCCGGGCGCTGCGCTCCTGAATGGCCCGCAGACCCACCGCCACCCTCGAGACCTGATCACGAAACCCCTGCATTACCAGCGCTGCGCTGGGTTCGGCTTTCTGAGGCGTGGTCAGCACCCGCCACGACTCAAAACTGCTGGTGTGCAGGGTGGGCAGCAGGTCTTTGGGGATGGTCGCCCGCAGTATTTCCCGTACCGCATCGGTTGAAATCATGCGGGTAATGCCCAGCCGATAGGCCAGGGCCGAGGCCAGCACGCTCTTCCCTACCCCGGCCACCCCTCCAATCAGCAGATGCACCGGCTTAACCGCCCGTCGAATGCTTCGTAGCAGGTGATAGCGGCGGGCTACCTCTTCCCCGGCTTCCTCCATGAGCTCTTCCGAGACCGCTTTACGCAGGTAGTCGCGCTTGACCACAGTCGAACCGCTATCGCGCAAGCGGCGTTCCACATCGCGGGCCAGCCGGTAGGCCGCATCGGGCGATAGCCCCACCGCCATTACCGACTGGGCCAGTACCCCTTTGGAGAAAGGCACCCGCGGCTCACCTTCCCCTTCCTCCACAAAAATTTCTCCGGCCAAGGCCTGCCTTCCGGCATAGCGGTTTTTTGCAGCAGGCCCAAATAGCTCTTCGATCTCGGCTGCAATACGCCGCTCCAGCTCATCGGCATCAATCGAGCGCACCCCACTGCGGCGCAGGCGGTTTTCCAGCGAGCGGGCAATGGTCTGGGCCTCGCGCATAGAGAACCCCGCATCCTCCAGGCTGCGCACCAGCACCCCCTTGGAGAAAGGCCGGCGGCGGTAGCCCTCCCGAACCACAATGTCTTCAAAGGCCTGGGTCTGGCCCCTGAGCCGTTCGGCCATCTCGGGGCCAAAGTTTTTTTCCACCTCTTGAATCAGCATTTTTTTGAGCGCCAGGGCAGTAACTTCTGGCTTTTTGCGGGCCCGCAGTTGTTCCTCGATGGTGTGGGCCACCGACATAGCCGGCTCCATCTTGAGGCCCGCCATCATCATGGACTCCACCAGAAGCCCCTTCGAAAACGGCCAGCGAAACCCTCCCGGCGTCTTGATAAACACTTCGCGCACGGTTCAATCGTACCCGAAAAAGGTTTGACACACCCCATTCGTAGGTGCTAACCTAACGGTTGCTGAACCCCTCGAGGGGCAGCAACTGCGGCGCTGTAGCCAAGTGGTAAGGCAGAGGTCTGCAAAACCTCCATTCACCGGTTCGAATCCGGTCAGCGCCTCCAAAGGTTCTCCGCTTGTTTTAGGCGAGAATACCGGATTGAAGCCTTATGCGGGCGCGTAGCTCAGATGGCTAGAGCACTACCTTGACACGGTAGGGGTCGTTGGTTCGAGTCCAATCGCGCCCACCACGTCCAGCACGATAAACCCCCTTTATGCAAAGAGTGCATAAAGGGGGTTTTGATGCAATAAACAACGCCTAGTCAGCCGATTGAACCCCTAAAAAACGGAAAGGGTATTCGTCGCTCAGCTCGGCCCGGCCTTCGTTGACCAGCTCCTGCATTAGCTTCATCAAACGCCGACGGGACATGGGGAAGCGGGCCTCGAGGTCGTCGTAGGTGAGGGGGCTTTCAATGAGCGCAGCAGCCACCGCTGCTTTTAGCTCGGCCCATTTGCCGGCCCTCGAGCCCCGTTCCTGCCCCAGCAAATGTGACACCGCCCGATCGCGCAGGGCGGTAGCCTCGGTAATGCTCAGGCCCAGGGTAGGGGCCAGATCTGCCAGTGGTTCGCCCTTGGCATAGGCCAGAACCAGCATAGGCTGGGGTTCGGGCAGTTCCTTAACTGCTTCCTCCAGCGGCATTCCCAGGCGCTGCTCAACCGCCAGGCGAAAGCGGCGGCCCTGGGCTTGCGCGGTGATGTCTTCTTCCCGGAGCTTTTTTAGGGCCCGGATCTCAACCTGGCGCACCCCCTCGGGGGTCAGGCTTAGCCGCACACCAATGGCCCGCAAGGTTTCGCCCGCAGCCCTGGCCAGCAGAACCTCGCGCTCGAGCGGATAAAGTTGCTCGAGGTGTTCGGCCAGCTTGGTCGGTGGTACGCCCTTACTGAGGAAGTATTGCCCAGGTGTTTTTTTAGGCATATGTTCTAGGAACTCCTCACCTTTTCGATTATAATGGCATATCAGGTGCTACTGGGCAATTTCTGCACCTAAACCAGCAAGATTGCAGGTCAAAGCGTCTCAACGGCAAAGCATTACAGGCAGGAGCATATGAAACAACAAGCCATTCTCATCCTAACCTCCGAAGGTACCCACCCAGGGCTGCGTACCGCACCCGGCACCGGTTGGACTAAGCTCTTCCAGGCTGCCGACTACTACCTCGACCTCAGCTACAAACAAGACAGCGCGCAAGGTCTCCTGGTCGGTCAGGTGCTGCGCGAAGGTGGGGTTTCGTTTAGCACGGGCAAGGTCACGCTGCTTGACCCCCAGGGCACCCCCCTTCAAACCGCAGAACTGACTCCCAAAGCAGGTTTTCGCCTGACCGTAGACAACCTAGCCAAACACCGGCTCGAGCTAACCCTCGACCAGGCCACCTTCGATGTGGCCCTTTCCTAGAGCGGGCTGAAAAAAGACAGGGTCGCCACGTAACGCCTGGGGGCTTTTTGATGTGCAAAAATCACAGCCTGGCCCCCAAGCAGCCCCTAAGCTAAAGGACGTCTACTTCGGTAGGCAAGGCAAAATTGAGCTGTATTGTAATGTAGGCACATTATAAACCAAGTGCACGTATCCCTGTGTGCGTTGACCACACAGGGAGGGGTGGTGTATTGTCTTGTCCAAGGTTGGAAGTCAAAAAACAAAAGCGCTTCCACGCCGTCTAGGAGGAGGAAACTATGAAAAAGCTCGCCTTCAAGATCGCCACCCTGATCGCCGCCCTGGTTGCCCTGGCCGCAGCCGCTGGTGCTGGTGCGGATTGGCAGTAACTACGTAACGCCTTCGCGGGTGCGGTGGTGCAAACCGCACCTGTTTGCTTTGGTTTTTACCCTAGACTACAGGGGTGAAGGCCCTGTTTCCGCTGCCTCCCCTGCGCGTTCTGATCTTCTTGCTAGTGCTGTTAGGGGCTTTTGTTGGACTGATTTACCTGCTACTACCGCGCCCCAGTGCTCATCTTCCCAGTGCTCTAGATATAACCTTCTGGGTCATCTTGATTATTCTTTCTAAGCGTGTGGCAGTTACGCTGCCTTTTAACGCGTCTATGTCTCATGCATATGTGGTGGCCCTGGCCGCCATCACCCTCTTCCCCCCCGGGCTGGCCGCGGGCCTGGTGTTTGTATTTAGCTTCAACAAGGACTTCGGCCGCCCCGGCTACACCTGGTACAAAGACCTTTTCAACCGCACCCAGTCGGGCCTGGCCACCGGCCTGGCCGGCCTGGCCTGGGGCTGGGCGCAGGCCCACTTTGGCGCCCACCCCTACCTGCAGGAGGCCGCGGGGATTCTGGCCGCCTCGCTGGTGTACTTTTTTGTGAACGTCGGGAGCGTCACCTACATAATCTACCTGGCCAGCGGGGCCAGCCTGCGCAAGGTCTGGTTTGAAAACTTCGGCTGGCTCTGGGTGAGTTACCTGGTGCAGGCCCCCATCGGCCTGCTGCTGGCCAAGGCCTACCAGACCCCCCTCATCTGGGGCTGGGGCGGGTTTACGGTACTCTTTATGATGCTTTTGCTCTACTTCTCGCGCTTCTACTGGGACGAAAAGGTGAAGATCGAGGCGGCCTTCGACGACACCATCGAGGTGCTGGTGGCGGCCCTGGACGCCAAAGACCCCTTCACCCGGCTGCACTCCGAGCGGGTGGCGGCCATCGCCGGCAGCATCGCCAAGCGGATGGGCTTCGACGAGCAGGATGTAAAGCGCATCACCTATGCCGCCCGCATCCACGACATTGGCAAAGTAGCCATCCCAGACTCCATCCTGCTCAAGCCCGGCAAGCTAACCCCAGAGGAGTTTGATCTCATCAAAACCCATCCCACCAAAGGCCTCGAGGTGCTCCACCCCATGCAAAGCCGGTTATCCAAGGAGGTACAGGGTGTCATCGCCCATCACCACGAACGTTGGGATGGTAGCGGCTATCCCAGTCGGCTTAAGGAGGAGCAAATTCCACTCTGGGCGCGCATAGTAGCGCTGGCCGACGCCTACGAGGCCATGACCGCAGGCCGGGCTTACAGCCCGGCCAAAACGCCCCAGGAAGCCCTTAATGAGATAATCATGCAAGCGGGGCGGCAGTTCGACCCGCAGGTGGTCAAGCACTTCGAGGCCCTGTGGCACGAAGACCCCATCTGGAAGGATCGGGAGGAATTCTTACGACGCTATACCTTGCCAGCGCACTTATCGGGATTGCCCTTGCGCTCGGGCTCCGGGCAAGTCTCCGCGATATCGCCAGCCTCGAGCTCAGGTCGGCCTGGGCCTTCGTAGCAGCAGCGCTGCTGGAAGGGGGCCTGGCCTTTGCCACCGTTCGCGGCCTGGTGGCCCCCGAAATTGCCGGCCCAGTCGCCAAAGCCCTGGTGCTGCTGCTGGTGGGCTATGGTGTGTGGGTCAATGCCCATCTGCGCGGGCTGTGGTTTGTGGGGCTGGGGCTTTTGTGTAACGCGCTAGTTATTTTCGCCAATAGAGGGCATATGCCTGTAAGCAGCGAGGCGCTGTATAGGGTGGGGTTGGAGTCCTATATCCCCAAACTCCAGCAGCAGTACGACGCCGTCCATACCCTGATGACCGGCTCCACACAGCTATGGTTTCTGGCCGACATTATTCCGGTGCACGTGCTGGGCTACACCAACGTAATTAGCCTGGGCGACGTGTACCTGATGGTGGGCATCGCACTCACCATCGTGGGTGGGGCGTTGGAAAGCAAAAGAAAGGCACAGGAACCTATAGACATCGACTTAAGTTTCTAGTACGACGGCTTTGATTGTGCTGCACTGTTCCTATTTCGGCGTGAAAAAGAAAGCGAAGCCCAGCAGCACATATACCCCCAAGAGCATTACCCCTTCCAGCCAGTGGCTTTCTCCATCCCGCACCACCGCATTGGTGGCCAGAATCGAGGCTGCCAGGGCGGCAAGCTCTAGCGGATTTTGAAACACCAAGTCCATAGGACGGCCCGCCAGGTAACCCACAATCACCAGAATGGGGGCCACCAGGAGGGCAATTTGCAAGGAAGAGCCCACTGCAATCTGCACTGCCAGATCCATCTTGTTCTTCATGGCGAAAATTACCGCCGCGAAGTGCTCGGCAGCATTGCCCACCAGTGGAATCAGGATGATGCCCACAAAGAATTCCGAAAGCCCCAGGGTTTTGGTGGCCTCCTCGAGGCTCCCCACTAAAAACTCGGCCATCACCGCCACCCCCACCGTGGCCGCTGCCAGCACCCCCACCGCCACCGGCAGGCTCCAGTGGGCCTCGTGGTGGGCCTCGTCGGACAGGCCCGAAACCAAATCTTTGTGGGTTCTGAGCGAAAAGTAGATGTTGGCAAGGTAAATCAGGATTAGCACCCCAGCGGTGGCCAGGCTGAACATCTGGTCGGGCAGGGCCGGGTTCGACACCTTGAAAAAGTTGCGCTCGGCGATGTCAAAAAAGGCCGGCAGCATGAAGGCAATTAGGGTGAGGGTCAGCAGCGAGGTCATCACGCCCGCGGCTTTGGCGTTGAAGCGCTGGGTGCTGTAGCGCAACCCCCCCATAAAAATCGAGAGCCCCAGCACTAGCAGAAGGTTGGAGAGGATCGAGCCGGTGATGCTGGCTTTTACCACCTCGAGCTTGCCCGCCAGCAGGGCCACCAGGGCGATAATCAGCTCCGCCGCGTTGCCAAAAGTGGCGTTGAGCAGCCCCCCCACCGTGCTGCCCGCACGGGCCGCCAGCTCCTCGGTGGCCCGGCCCATAAAACCCGCCAGCGGCAGCAGGGCCAGGGCCGAGATCAGAAAAATCCAGACCGCAGGGGCGTGCAGCACTTCCAGGGCAATCGCCAGAGGGACAAAGCCCAGCAAAATGTAGTTCCACATGAGGGTTATTCTACGCCGATATCGGGCTTATAGCCGGTTCTTCTATTTGTATTTGAGCGCAAGACGCAATTCCTTACCGACCCCGTCGTCTAGAGCCCAGATGCTCGGCACAACTCAGTCCAACCACTTCTCCATGAAGATCAGGTCATCGCGGCGGTAGCCGAGCCGCTCGAAGAAATCCTGGGCCCCGGTGTAGGATGGCTCGACTAAAAGGTTTAGCTTCTGGCAGCCCTTAGCTTTGAGGCGGGCCTCGAGCTCCTCCAGCATCCGCTTACCCCAGCCCTGCCCCTGGCCAAAGGGGTGGACAGCCATGTGGTACAGCCAGCCCCGCCGCCCGTCGTAGCCCGCCAGCAAGGCCCCCAGAATCTGGCCGTCCTCCTCCACCACCAAGAACAGATCGGGGTCGCGCTCGAGCTTCTTCTGCAGCCCCTCGAAGCTATCCGAGGGGTTGAGCTCCAGGCCCGCGTCTTGCCAGAGGGCCAGTACACTCGTGTAGTCGGCCATGCGGAACTCACGGATGGGCATACTTTAGAGTAGCGCAAAACCCCACACAGAAAAAAGGCGGCCTCGAAGACAAGCGGGCACCGCGGAAGCAGTTACGGTTTGAACACCACCTTGATGCCCCGCCGGGTGGCCGCGGTTTTGATGGCCTCGGGCCAGGCCTCGAGGCCAAATTTGTGGGTGACCATGGCCTCCACACCCTCCATCTCGGGCAGCAGCCTGACCGCCTCGGCGAAGTCGTCCCAGCTATAGGCATAGCTGCCCACCAGCCTCACCTCGCGGAACCAGTAGGGCGAAAAGTCGTGCAAGGCGGTGGCCGGGGCCCCCAGCAGCAAGACCCGCCCCCCTTCCTGCACAGCCCAGCTAGCCTCCTGTAAACCCCTGGGGGAACCCGAGGCCTCCACCACCCCCTCAAAACCGCCCCGCCAGGAGGTGGCCCCCAAAATACCCCGGTAACGCCGGCCTCCGGCCGCTTGTTGAGCCGCCTGGGTGGAGGGAAAAACCTGATTAGCGCCAAACTGCCGTGCTAACTCGGCCTGGCGGGGATGGCGAGCCACCGCCCACAAAGGCCCCTCAAACCCCAGCACCCGCAGCATTTTGACGGCCAGCAGACCGATGGTTCCGGCCCCAATGACCAGTACCTGAGCAGGCCAGTTCATGCGCCAATTCATGTGATGGATTTCTGGCTTGGTGCGGGGTTTGCTTTCGCCCCAGGCCTGCCGCAGTCCGTGCAGCACCACCGCTGCAGGTTCAGTGAGTACGGCGCGCTCGTCGGGCACGCTTTCGGCAATGGGAAAGATGCGTTCGCGGTGGGCCACCATACGCTGGGCCCAGCCGCCCCCCAGGTCTTTGCAAAAGCCCAGCATACCGGGGCCAAAGTTGCCTTCGGCCACGTTGAGGCAGAGGTGATCGTCGCCCCGGGCACAGGCCGGACAGTCCGGCAGGCCGCGCTCGAGGCAGGCCAGCACCGGATTGACCGCCACCCGCACCCCCCCCAGCTCGGCTAGAATCTCGTGCCCCAGGATCGCCGGGAAGGAGAACATCCCGGAAAGGGTGGGGGCCTGTTTGCCGTAGAGCAGGGCCAGATCACTCCCGCAAATGCCCGATAGCCGCACCTTGAGGCGCTCAAAACCCGCGGGCCGTTCGGGTTCGGGTAGGGTGGCTAGCTGCAAGGAAAGCGCCCGGGCCGGGTAGCGCTTACCCAACAGCTTGGCGGCCGCGTAACGCGGGATGGAGGGAGTAAAGAGCAAACCGCGCATAAGCACCCGCGAACCAGCACCGAGGCGGGTTAGGTTTTGGGTAGCTGGAGCCGTCGCCGAGGTTTGCATGCCCCTCCATTTTGCTCCCAAATAGACTTTGGAGAAAGATCACCTCAGAACTATCTGCAGGTTTTGCATGACCCGCCGGGTGGCTGGCGATTTGTTGAGGGTGTAGAGGTGCAGGCCCGGAACCCCGGCCTCGAGCAGCTCCTGGGCCTGGCGGGTGGTGTGCTCAACCCCGATCTCCAGCACCTCCTCGGGGCTTTGGGCGCGCTCGAGGCGCGAGAGCAGCGGCCCTGGGATGCTGGCCCCGCACAGATCCATGAATCGGCGCACCTGGGCCAGGTCGGTGATGGGCATCAGGCCCGGCACGATGGGCACCCGAATCCCAATGCGGCGAGCCCGCTCCACGAAGCCAAAGTAAAGCGCGTTGTTGAAGAAAAGCTGGGTGACCACGAAGTCGAGACCGGCCTCCACCTTTTGCTTCAGGTGGCGCAGGTCGGCCTCGAGGCTCACCGCCTCTGGGTGTCCCTCGGGGTAGCCGCCCCCAGCCACCGCGAAGCGATCGCCAAACTCGGCCCGGATCAGGGCCACGAGTTCGGAGGCGTAGCGGAAACCCCCGGCCACCGGCTGGAATTCCCGTGCCCCGTGGGGGGGGTCGCCCCGCAGCGCCATGATGTTCTCCACCCCCGCCTGGGCATACTCGTGCAGGCGGGCCAGCAGTTCCTCGCGGGTGCTGCCCACGCAGGTCAGATGGGCCATGGCCGGCAGCCCCACCTCGTTCTGGATGCGGGCGGCCCACTCGGCGGTTTTGTTGCGCTCGCTGCCCCCGGCCCCATAGGTGATAGAGACAAAGGCGGGCTTCAGGGGCTTTAACTCGTGCAGGGTGCGGAACAGGGCGGCCTCGCCCTGGGGGGTTTTGGGCGGAAAGAACTCGAAGGAGAAAAGCGGTCGGCCGCTTTGCAGCAGGGTGCTAATCTTCATGGCCCACCTGCTCCACACTGGCCAACGCCTCCAGGAGCATCTGCTGGAGGTCCTGGGGGCTCTCGAGGCCCACCGAAAGGCGGATGGTCTCCGGGCCCACCCCCGCCGCCCGGCGGGCTGCCTCGGGGATGCGGCTGTGGGTGGTGGTCCAGGGGTGCACCGCCAGGGTGCGGGCATCCCCCACGTTGGGCGCCTGGATGATCTTCAGGTTGGCAAGGAAGCGGCTGGCCCCCTCGAGCCCTCCCCGGATGCCAAAGGTCAGGATGCTGCCAAACCCCCCGCGCAGGTACTGGGCGGCCCGGGGGTGGGCCGGGTCGGTGGGCAGGCCGGGGTAGCGCACCCAGGCCACCTGGGGCTGGGACTCGAGCCAGCGGGCCAGGGTCAGGGCGGTCTGGCTGGCCCGCTCGATGCGCAGCGCCAGGGTCTCGAGGCCCTGAAAAAGCAAATAGGCGTTGAAGGGCGAGAGCACCATCCCGCCCAGCGAGAGCCCCAACTGGCGCACCCGCTCCAGGAAACACCGCGCCCCAAACTGCTCCCAGGGGATTTTGCCCTGGGCATCGGGGCTGGTGAACTGCGGGTAATGCTGCCAGAGGGCGGTTTCCCGCGAGAGCACCGCACCCCCCAGAATTGAGCCGTGGCCGCTGGCCCACTTGGTTAAGCTGTGCACCACCACGTGCGCCCCGTGCTCCAGGGGGCGGGCCAGGGCCCCCACCGCGCCAAAGGTGTTGTCCACCACCAGGGCCACCCGGTGGGCCTCGCACAGCCCGGCCAGCCCTTGCAGGTCGGGGAGCTCGAGCGAGGGGTTGCCCAGCACCTCCACGAAAACCGCCCGGGTCTTCTCGTTCAAAGCCGCCTGCACCGCCGCCACTTCGGGCGCCACAAAGTGCACCCGCACCCCCATCAGGCCAAACACCTGGTTCAAAAGGCCCACCGTGCCGCCAAACAAGCCGGGGCTGGCTATCACCTCGTCGCCCGCGCGCACCAGGGCCAGCAGGCTGGCAAAGCTGGCGGCCTGCCCCGAGGCCAGGCAGACCGCCCCCAAAGCCCCTTCCAGGGCGGTGAGGCGGGCCTCGAGGGCCGCCACCGTGGGGTTCTGGAGGCGGGTATAGGTGTAGCCCTGGTTGGTGGCAAACTTGTGGGCGCCGTCCTCCAGGTCGGCGAAACCATAGGCCGCCGTCGCATAGATCGGCACGCCCACCGCGTTATGGGGATCTTGTGGGGGAAGCCCACTCAAAACAGCCAGACTAGAAAACTCCATCTACCCTCCTTCTGTCCTGCACGAAGAAGGGCTTTGTTCCCTTCTTCCATCTTTCCCCTGGTGCCTTTGCTGTGCCTAGCGACACCGGGGCGGATTTGGCACCAAGCGCGGGGGTTTCTCGGTAATGGGCGATTACCCCCGCAGGTTGCCGCAGCTTCATCGGGCCGTTCCCTCCGCTGCTCTGGATAGAAGAACTGCTTACCCTGGGTGGGTAAGGTTCTATGCAATGGTATGGGCTGGGAGAAGCGTCGTCAAGCTACAGGTAGCCCACCCGCCGGAGCTCCTCCTCCACCGTCGCCAGCACCTTTCGGTAGGCCTCCTCCAGCGTCACCCCCCGCAGGGTGGCCCCCGCCGCCGGCACATGGCCTCCACCGCCCAGCTTGACCGCCACCGCCTGGGCCGAGACCCCCCCACGGCTGCGAATGCTGATTTTCACACCTTCCTCGCGTTCGCGCAGAAAAACCGCAATCTGGCTGCCTTCGGCGTAGCGGATGATACCCACAAAGTCGTCGGAGTCTTCCTCGTTAATCCCGGGGGGCATATGGGCCGTCACCAGCAGCCCCCCAAAGTGAAACTCCACCGTGGAAAGCACCGCCCCCATCACCTTGAAGTAGCCCACCGGCCGCCACTGCAGGCGGTCGGTCAGCTCGGCCAGTTGCACCCCGTGCCCCACCAGCTCGGCGGCGGTGTGCAGCACCTCGGGGGTGGTGTTGGCAAAGCGAAAGTTGCCGGTGTCGGTGATCAGGCCGGTCAGCACCGGGGTGGCAATCTCGGGTGTCCAGGTGACCCCCAGCGCATCAATCAGGTCTTTGACGATCTGGGCGGTGGCAGCCTTGGAGGGATCCACCACCGAAAGGTAGCCAAAGCGCGGGTTGGTGCCGTGGTGGTCAATGTTGATCACGAATCCCTCCACCGGCGCGCCCGCCACCCGGCTGGGCTCCGCCGAGTCCAGCACCACCAGGGTGGCCCCCTCCGGCACCTGCTGGATGGGGTCGCTGTACTCGTCTTCCCGCACCAAAAACCGCAGGAAACGCGGGGGGTTGGCAATCCAGGTCACATTTTTATCCAGGGCTCTGAGGGCTCGAAAGAGCCCCAGCGACGAGCCAATGGCATCGCCATCGGGGTCTACGTGCGAGACCACGATGATGGGGCCCTCGAGCTCGCGCAAGGTGTCGGCCACGGTTCGAATCTTCTCCCAGTAGCGGGGCTCGGGGGCGTTGTGTGCAGCGTCCATAGCATCTCACTATAACGGCAAATCGCCCGGCCAAGTGAGTACGCTATTCGCCAACTCCCCTCCTCACAGCGGAAAAAATCAACGCCCCAATATCTCGGGCCGGTTGCGCGTACAGGCTATAATCCCGGTTGGACTTATGGAACGGCTCATCTCCCCCACCCCCTCCCTCAAGGGCACCCTTCGCGTTCCCGGCGACAAGTCGGTCACCCACCGCGGCCTTATGCTGGGCACGCTGGCCCAGGGCGAAAGCACCCTCTACTACCCGCTTAAGGCCGGCGACACCCTCTCCACCGCGCAGGTGATGCGCCAGCTTGGGGCCGAAATTACCGAGCAGGGCGAGCATTTTCACATCAAGGGGGTGGGCCTTCGGCTCAAAGAACCCGGCGACGTGCTCGACTGCGGCAACGCCGGCACCCTGATGCGGCTGGTGGCGGGGCTTTTGTCGGGGCAGGAAATTTTCGCGGTGCTCACTGGCGATGCCTCGCTCCGGCGGCGGCCCATGGGCCGGGTGACCCTCCCCTTGCGGCAGATGGGTGCCCGCATCGAAGGCCGCGAGAACGGCAGGCTGGCCCCCTTAGCTATCCGGGGCGGCGGGCTGCGGGGCATCCACTACGAGCTGCCGGTAGCCAGCGCCCAGGTCAAGAGTGCCCTTCTGCTGGCGGGGCTTTTTGCCGAAGAAGACACCGAGGTGCTGGAGCCGGCCCCCACCCGCGACCACACCGAGCGGGTCTTCAGGCACTACGGCCTGCCGATCGAGGTGGAAGGACGCCTGATTCGCACCCGCCGGGCCGAACCCTTCGCCGCCAAAGATCTGACCGTACCCGGCGACTTTAGCAGCGCGGCCTTTTTTATTGTGGCTGCCCTGATCACCCCCGATTCCGAGGTGACCTTGGAGGGTGTGGGCCTCAACCCCACCCGCACCGGGCTGCTCACGGTGCTCAAAGAGATGGGGGCCGACCTGAGCTGGGAAGTGACCGAGGGGCAGGACGGCGAGCCGGTGGGCTGGATCCGGGCCCGTTCCTCCCAGCTCCGGGGTGTGGCGGTAGACCCCCAACTCATCCCACTAATGGTGGACGAGGTGCCCATCCTGGCGGCGGCGGCGGCCTGGGCCGAGGGCGAGACCTATATTCCGGGCCTCGAGGAGCTGCGGGTCAAGGAGTCCGACCGGGTGGCGGCCATCGCCAAAAACCTGCAAAACCTGGGCGTGCCGGTCGAGGTAGGCCCCGACTGGCTGCGGATTCGCGGCGGCCGCGTGGCGGGGGGCGGCCTGGTTGAACCCTTCCACGACCACCGCATCGCCATGGCCTTTGCGGTCTGCGGCCTACCCAAAGGGGTCACAGTGCAGGATGCCGAGTGGGCCAGCATCAGCTTCCCGAGCTTCTGGGAAGATTTAGAACGACTCGCAGGTAACAAGTAAGGATTTTAGCCTTGAACACCGCACAAGACCAGCAACCCCACCACCGCATGACTGAGATCATCACCATAGACGGCCCCTCCGCCTCGGGCAAAACCAGCGTGGCCAAACTGGTGGCCCAGCGTCTGGGCATTCCCTACATCTCCAGCGGCCTGCTGTACCGGGCGGTGGCCCTGATGTGCTTGCTCGAGAACGTTTCTGCCGAGGAGATAGAGACGCGCTTGGCAAAGCACCGCCTCGAGCTCCAGCCCACTGCCACCCAGAACCTGGTTTTTCTGGACGGCCACGAGGTGAGCGAGGCCTTGCACAGCCTCGAGGTAGACCAGGTTGTTTCGGCGGTAGCCGTGCGCCCCGCCATCCGGGAATACGTCAACCAGGTGCTGCGCCAGATTCCGCCCCCTTTCGTGGTGGACGGGCGCGACATGGGCAGCACGGTGTTTCCCCAGGCCCGCTACAAGTTCTATCTCACCGCCAACCCCGAGGTACGGGCCCAGCGCCGCGTCCCCGAGCGGGGCGCCGCCTTCGACACGGTGCTGGCCGAAATCATCCGGCGCGACGAGGCCGACAAACGCCAGAGCGCCCCGGCCAAGGATGCCATTATCCTGGACACCAGCTACCTCGACCTCGACGGGGTGGTGCAAAGGGTGCTCGAGCACATCACCCCGCCGTCCGGGGCATCTAGCACTACCCCGTCCTGACAAAGCCAGGACGGGGACTTACCAAATCCTTTGTCTGCAAACTGCACAAAGGGTACGCCTATCCTTCAAACCCCAGCAAGAAGGGATCCTCCAGCAGCTCGGCCACAAAGCGGCAGAAGCGGGCCGCGTCGGCCCCGTCAATCAGGCGGTGGTCGTAGGAAAGCGAGAAGGGCATCATGTTGCGCGGTTCAAAAGTGCCTTTCTCAGCATTCCACACCGGCTCCATGCTGCTGCGCGAGACACCCATAATAGCCACCTCAGGCCAGTTAACAATGGGGGTAAAGCCCGTGCCACCAATACCGCCCAGGTTGGAGATGGTAAAGGTAGCCCCTTGCATCTCCTCCGGGGTCAGCTTGCGGTCGCGGGCTTTGGCGGCAATCTCGCCCAGCTCTTTAGCCAGGGCTATCACCCCCTTCTTGTCCACGTCGCGCACCACCGGCACCAGCAGGCCCGTGGGGGTGTCCACCGCCACTCCGATGTGGATGTAATCTTTGTAGATTATCTCGTTGGTAGCCGTATCAATCGAGGCGTTGAACTTGGGGAACTGCTTGAGGGCCGCCGCAGCTATTTTAAGCAGGATGGCGGTCATGGTGACCTTGGCCCCCCGTTGCTCGGCCCTGGGGGCCATCCGCTTGCGCAGGGCCTCCATCTCGGTGATGTCGGCCTTGTCGAACTGGGTAACCATGGGGATGGTGCTCCAGGCCTGGGCCATGCTACGCACGGTGGCCCGGCGAACCCCCGACATGGCCTCGCGGCGCACCGGGCCAAACTTGCTGAAATCGGGCAGGGCAGGCGCAGGTGTGCTGGAGGGCTGTGGCGCCGAAACCGCCGGAGCTTCCCCCGCCGCAAAACGCTTGAGATCGTTTTCCGAGATGCGGTAGGCCGGGCCGCTGCCCACCACTTCCAGCAGGTTAATGCCCATCTCCCGCGCCAGCCTGCGCACGCTGGGGGCCGCCGGAATCAGCCTGCGCTGGCCCGCCGGTGCCGGCGGAACCGGCGGGCGGGGCGCCGCCGCAGGAGCGGATGGGGTGGCTGCGGGTGCTGGTGAGGGGGCAGGCGCTGGCGCGGCTTTTTCCTCTTTGCGTTCCGGCTCCTTTTTGAGTTCCTGCTTCTCTGCGCTGGAGGCGGCATCCCCCAGCACCGCAATTACCTGTCCGCTCTTAACCTCGTCGCCGGGTTTGACCAAAACCTTGGAAACCGTGCCGCCCTCGGAAGCAGGGGCTTCCATCACGGCTTTATCGGTTTCCAGCTCCAACACCGGCTGGCCTGCCGCAATGGTATCGCCTTCTTTGATCAGCACCCCCACCACCACAGCGGAGGTTACGTTATCGCCCAGATCGGGTAGTTTCAATTCAGCCATGTTTGCTCCCGTATATCGCGCCAACAGTCCAACATTTAGCGTTTGTGCGGATGCTCCCGCTTGGGGTCAATGCCGAGCTTCTTGATGGCTTCGGTAAAGGTACTGGCGCTGACCTTACCCTCACCGCGCAACGCCGAAAGAGCTGTTATCAGTACGTGCCTGGCGTCCACTTCGAAGAAGTCGCGCAAGGCTTCGCGGGTCTCGGAGCGCCCGAAGCCGTCGGTGCCCAGACTGTGGATGGGGCGGTTCAGGAAGCCTGAGACCATTGCGGGCAGAACCTTCATGTAATCGGAGGCTGCCACAATGGGGCCTTCGGTGGGGTTCAGGCACTGGGCCACATAGGGCAGCCTGGCTTTGCTACCAGGGTTAAGGCGGTTGTGGCGGGCCACCTCGATGGCATCGTAGTAGAGGGCCTTGTAGCTGGTAGCACTCCAGACATCGGCCGCGATGCCGTAGTCGCGCTCGAGCATCTCCGCCGCTTTGATCACCTCGTTCAGGATGGTGCCGCTGCCCAGGAGCTGCACCCTGGCCTTGGGCTTCTTAAGCTCACTTTTCTTGAACAAATACAGGCCCTTCAGGATGCCCTGGCGGGTTTCCTCGCGCGGCTCGGGCATGGCCGGCTGGACATAGTTCTCGTTCATCAGGGTGATGTAGTAGAAGATGTCCTCACCGTCCTGGTACATGCGTTTCATCCCATCCTGCAGGATCACCGCCAGCTCGTAGGCAAAGGCCGGGTCGTAGGCCGGCATGTTGGGCACCGGCAGGGCCAGCACGTGAGAGTGGCCGTCTTCGTGTTGCAGACCCTCGCCGTTCAGGGTGGTGCGGCCCGCCGTAGCCCCTAGCAAAAAGCCCTTGGTGCGCTGGTCGCCGGCAGCCCAGACCAGATCACCCACCCGCTGGAGGCCAAACATCGAGTAGTAGATGTAAAAGGGAATGGTGGGAATGCCGTGGTGGGCGTAGGCGGTTCCGGCGGCGATGAAGCTGCTCATGGCCCCGGCCTCGTTGATGCCCTCCTGCAGCAGTTGGCCGGTCTCGGACTCACGGTAGACGGTCACGGTGCCGGCGTCCACCGGGGTGTAGAGCTGGCCCTTGGGCGAGTAGATGCCCACCGTGCTGATCACCCCTTCCATGCCAAAGGTACGGGCCTCGTCGGGCACGATGGGCACGATGTATTTGCCCACCTCGGGGTGGCGCACCAGCTTGGTCAGCATCCGCACGAAGGCCATGGTGGTGGAGATTTCGCGCCCGCCGGAGCCTGCCAGGAACTCCTCGAAGAAGGCCAGATCGGGGGTTTTGAGCCGGTATTCGCGCACCCGCCGCTCGGGAATCAGGCCGCCCAGGGCTTTACGGCGCTCGAGCATGTACCTGACCTCCGGCGAGTCTTTGCCGGGGTGGTAGAAGGGGGTTTTCTCCAGCTCTTCGTCGGGGATGGGAATACCCAGGTGATCCCGCGCCTCCCGCAGGTCTTCCAGGGTGAGCTTCTTGACCTGGTGGGCCACGTTCTTGGCCTGGGCGGTGGGGCCCAGGCAGTAGCCCTTAACCGTGCGGGCGATGATGACGGTGGGTGAGCCGCGGTGCTCCATAGCGGCTTTATAGGCAGCGTAGATCTTGCGGTTGTCGTGGCCCCCGCGCGAAAGGGTCAGGCGGTCGAGGTCTTCGTCGCTCAGGCCCTCAATCAGTTTTTTGAGGGCGGGGGTGTTAAAGAACTTCTCGCGCAGCTCCTTGCCGCCGTAGGCCGCGTAGCGCTGGCTCTCGCCGTCCACGAGCTGCTCCATGCGCTCGAGCAGCACACCTTCGGTATCTTTGGCGAACAGCTCGTCCCAGGCGCTGCCCCAGACCACCTTGATCACGTTCCAGCCGTTGCCCCGGTAGACGCTCTCGAGCTCCTGGATCACCTTGGAGTTACCCCGCACCGGCCCGTCGAGGCGCTGCAGGTTGGCGTTGATCACGAAGATCAGGTTGTCGAGTTCCTCGCTCGCAGCCACCCGCAAAGCCCCCAGGGTTTCGACCTCGTCCTGCTCGCCATCGCCCAGAAAAGCCCAGACCTTGGCGTTGGTTTTTGGCTTGAGGCCCCGGTCTTCCAGGTAGCGCATGAAGCGGGCCTGGTAGATGGCCTGCAGGGGCCCCAGCCCCATGCTGACGGTGGGAAACTCCCAGTAGTCGGGCATCAGCCAGGGGTGGGGGTAGCTGGAAAGGCCCCGGCCCGGCCCACCCAAAAGCTCACGGCGGAACTTGCCCAGGTCGTCCTCGGTCAGGCGGCCCTCCAGGTAGCTGCGGGCATAGATGCCCGGCGACATGTGCCCCTGGTAGAAGACCAGATCGCGGTCGGGGCTATCGTGCCCGCGGAAAAAGTGGTTGAAGCCCATCTCCATCAGCTCGGCAATGCTGGCGTAGGTGGCGATATGCCCGCCGATACCGTCGGATTTTTTGTTGGCCTGCTGCACGATGGCGATGGTGTTCCAGCGCAGGATGTTGGCGATGCGCTGCTCGAGCTCGAGGTCGCCCGGATAGGGGGGCTGGTGCTCCACCGAGATGGTGTTCACGTAGGGGGTGTTGACCTTGTCGTGGATGACCACCCCGTTGCGGTAGGCGTAGTTCTCGAGCATCTCCATGAGCTGCGCCACCCGGTCGCGTCCGGCAGTGCGCAGGACGTACTCGAGGCTCTCGCGCCACTCCTGGTTCTCGAGGTCTTCTAGCCTGATCTGCTCTTCGGCAGATAGCCCGGCACGGGCGGCAATCAGTTCGCGGTCTTCAACCATGGGGGCCTCCTCTGGACCAATCGCCGACAAGACCCGGCTTCAGCGCCCCAGGCATTCGGCATTTGGCGGCTATTCTTTGTCATCAGCCTTACATTACAGCAGATTTTTATTTGTCCAATCGTAAGGAAGTGTTTTTTTTACAGCTTATAAAAAACTTTTATCAAATGGTAAATAAAGACCCGGGCATTCCCGTGGAGTACGCAATTCAGCAATTTTTACTGGCAGGCTATCGCTGGCGCATTTTCCTGTTCCATTTTTTATACATAAAAAATATTTTTATATATTGACAAAATTTCAAAGTACAGCTAGCTTCAAAGCACACGGGGGCCTGCATGCAGTCTAGAGCTAGAAGCATCTGCAAATCTTCCGGGCATGCAAAGGCCAGGGCCGACCGCTGGAGCACTCCATGAGCCCTGCTCTACACGAGCTAGCCCAGCTCTTCCCACCCAGTCGCCTGCTGCACAAACCCGGCGAACTGACCCCTTACGAGTCCGATGCCCTTACGGCCTTCCGGGCCCGGCCCCTGGCGGTGGTACTGCCCGAAAGCCACGAGGAGGTGGTGGCCGCGGTGCGCTGGTGTGCCAGGCACCGGATACCCTATGTGGCCCGTGGCTCCGGCACCAGCCTTTCGGGGGGCTCGCTACCGATTGATGGGGGGCTTTTGATTGGCCTCAACAGGATGAACAAACTGCTGCGGCTGGATCCACAGGAACGCATCGCGGTGGTAGAGCCGGGCTTTATCAACCTCCAGGTCTCAAACGCCGCCGCCCCCTATGGCCTTTACTACGCCCCCGACCCCTCCTCCCAGCCGGTCTCGACCATCGGGGGGAACCTGGCCTTTAACTCGGGCGGGGCCCACTGCCTCAAGTACGGCATGACCTCCAACCACGTGCTGGCGGCCAAGGTGGTGCTGCCCGACGGCGAGACCGTGGTGCTGGGCAGCGAGAGCCTGGAAAACACCGGCCCCGACTGGCTGGGCTTGTTCGTGGGCAGCGAGGGACTGCTGGGCATCGCCACCGAGATCACCCTGCGCCTTTTGCCCAAACCCGAGACCTATCACACCGTGCTGGCCGCCTACGACTCGCTGGAGAAAGCCGGCGACGCGGTGGCCGCAGTGGTGGCCTCCGGGCTTTTGCCCGGCGCGATGGAGATTATGGACTCGCTGGCGATCGAAGCCGCCGAGGCCGCGGTCAAAGCCGGTTATCCAAGGGAGGCCCGGGCCCTGTTGATCGTGGAGCTCGAGGGCGAAACCCCCCAGGTGGAGGCCGAGGCCCGCTACCTGGACGAAGTCATCCGGCGCTCGGGGGCCTACGAGGTGCGGGTGGCCCAGAGCGCCGAGGAGCGCCTGAAAATCTGGAAAGGGCGCAAGGCCGCCTTCTCGGCGGTGGGGCGGCTCTCGCCCGACTACATCGTGCAGGACGGGGTGGTTCCCCGCTCCCGGCTGGGCCAGGCCCTGGCCGAGATCGAGCGGCTCTCCGCGCGGTATGGCCTGCGGGTCGCCAACGTCTTCCACGCCGGAGATGGCAACCTGCACCCCCTGATTCTCTACAACGGGCGGGTGGCCGGGGAGTTCGAGCGGGCCGAGGAGCTGGCGGGGGAGATCCTGCGCCTGTGCGTGGCCCTGGGCGGCTCCATCACCGGCGAGCACGGGGTGGGCATGGAGAAGAAAGCCTACATGCCCGAGATGTTCTCCGAGGCCGACCTGGCCGCCATGCGGCGCATCCGTCTGGCCCTCGATCCCCTCGAGCTTTCCAACCGCGGCAAGATGTTCCCCGGCGGCGAAGCCCCTGCGCTGCACCAGGCCGGGCCCCACCCCCTGGAGCGGGCCGGGGTTATCTCGAGGGAGTAGGCTGCCATGACCGTGCTCTACCCCACCAGCCCCGCCGAGGTGCAGGAGGCCATCCGGGCCCACAGCCGGGTGCGGGCCAGGGGCGGCGGCAGCAAACCGGCCCTTTCCACGCCAACAGAAGACCAGACCGTTCTGGAGATGCGCGGCCTCTCGGGGGTGAAGGAGTACGACCCCGGCGAGTACGTGCTGGTAGCCCGGGCCGGAACCCCCCTGGCCGAGGTGGAGCGGCTTCTGGCCCAGCACGGGCAGTACCTGCCCTTCGACCCGCCCCTGGTGGAACAGGGGGCCACCCTGGGGGGCACGGTGGCCGCCGGGCTTTCCGGCCCCATGCGGCAGCGCTATGGGGGGGTGCGCGACTTCATCCTGGGGGTGCAGTTCGTGGACGGCACGGGCCAACTGGTGCGAGCAGGTGGCAAGGTTGTCAAGAACGCCGCTGGCTTCGACCTGCCCAAGCTGATGGTGGGCAGCCTGGGGCGGCTGGGCCTCCTCACTGAGCTGGCCTTCAAGGTCTTCCCCTACCCCAAAGCCACCGCCACCCTGCGGGTGGCCTTCCCCAAGCTGGAAGCGGCCCTCGAGGCCCTCTACCGGCTGGCGGGCTCGTCCATCGAGCTCTACGCCCTCGACCTCGAGCCCCCCGCCACCCTGGCCCTCCGCCTGGGGGGCCTGCCCGAAGCCCTTCCGGCCCGGCTGGAGCGGCTCACAGCCTTTATGGGCAGGGCCGGCGACCTCCTGCAAGGCGAGGCCGAAGCCCGGTACTGGCGCGACCTGAACCGGCTCGAGCTGGGCGCGGGTTATCTGGTTAAAGTAGCCCCCTCTGCCCGGCAGATCCCCGCCCTGGAACAGGCCCTGGGCAGTGTCCCCCGCCGGTACATGAGCGCAGGCAACCTGCTATACCTGGCCTGGAACGACGAGCTGGCCCAGTTGGATACCCTGTTACGATCTCAGAACTTATCTGGTCTGGTTCTGAGGGGCCACACCGCTCGCCCCCAGATTGGAATAGACTTGGAACAGGTCTTTGGTCAGCGGGTGGCCGCCGCCCTCGATCCTCAAGGCCGGTTCAGCCCTACTCCACCCCAGTAACCCCAGGAAAACCTATGCAGCACAAGATTGACGTCGAAAAGCTCGGCCCCCAGGGTGAAATCATGGCCCACGCCATCGAGGCCTGCGTGCACTGTGGCTTCTGCCTGCCGGCCTGCCCCACCTACCAGGTGCTGGGCGAGGAGATGGACTCCCCCAGAGGGCGGATTTTTCTGATGAAAGAGGTGCTGGAGGGCAACCTGAGCATGGAGGAAGCCCAGCCCTACCTCGATAAGTGCCTGGGCTGCCAGGGCTGCGTGACGGCCTGCCCCAGCGGCGTGCCCTACGGCGAGCTCATCGCCACCTACCGGGGCTGGAGCGAGCCCCAGCGCCACCGCTCCCCTTTCCAGAAGCTCTTTCGCATCGGCCTTCAGGAGACCCTCCCCTACCCCTCGCGCTTCCGTGCTGCGGCCACCCTGGGCCGGCTGGGCAAGCCGATCAAGCCGCTGCTGCCGCCCCTGCTGCAAGCCCCGCTCGAGCTGCTCCCCGACCAACTGCCCAAACACCAGCCCCTGCCCGAGCTGGTTCCCGCCGAGGGCGAACGGCGGGCTCGAGTGGCCTTTCTGGCCGGCTGTGCCCAGCAGGTGTTGCAGCCCAACTTCAACCACGCCACCCTGCGGGTGCTGGCCCGCAACGGGGTGGAGGTGGTGATCCCCAAAGGCCAGGGCTGCTGCGGCGCGCTGGCGATGCACACCGGCGAGCGCGCGCGGGCCCTGCGCTTCGCCCGCACCAACCTCAGTGCCTTTGCCGGTGAGTTCGATGCCATCCTCACCAACGCCGCCGGCTGTGGCTCGGGCCTCAAGGAGTACCCCCTGCTCTTCCACGGGGAACCCGAGCAGGCCCAGGCCAGTCAGATGGCCGCCAAAGTCCGGGATGTCTCGGTTTTCCTGGTCGAGCTGGGCCTGAAAGCCGTGCCCCCGCTGAAGCGACCCCTCAAGGTGGCCTACCACGACGCCTGCCACCTGGCCCACGCCCAGCAGGTGCGGGCCGAGCCGCGCCAACTGCTGAAAAGCATTCCGGGCCTCGAGCTTGTGGAAATTCCCGAAGGCGAGCTGTGCTGTGGCTCGGCGGGTACCTACAACCTCGAGCAACCCGAAATCGCCGCCACCCTGGGCGAGCGCAAAGCCCGTAACATCCTGGCTACGGGGGCCGAGCTGGTGGTCACCGGCAACATCGGCTGCTTCACCCAGATCCAAAGCCACCTGCGCAAGCTGGGCCGGGAGATTCCGGTGCTACACACCCTCGAGCTGCTGGATCGGGCCTACGCCCAAAGCCCCATCCTTCCGGGCCGCTAAAGCAACCCCGCACCCTGGATAAAATGCCTCTTATGCGCGAGCTGCTCATCGCCAGCTTTCGGCAGGCCCTGGAGCAAACCCACCCCGCCCACCTCACCGCCCAGCACCTCCCCCAGGAGACCCCGGCGCTGATCGTTTCGGTGGGGAAAGCCGCCATGAGCATGCTGGCCGCCGCCCAGGAGCGGTTTCCCCAGGTGCCCTTTATAGCGGTGCCCAAAGCCGAGCCGGGCCGGGACTGGCCGCAAGCGGAACGTGGTCAGATCATACCGGCCCGCCACCCCATGCCCGACGAGCAGAGCATGCGGGCCGCGCAAACCATCCTCCAGGCCGTCTCGCGTTTGCAAACCAGCGATCTTCTGCTGGTTCTGGTCTCTGGGGGCGGCAGCGCGCTGTTGTGTGCACCCTGGGGGATTGACCTCCCCACCAAACAGGCCCTGACCCAGGCCCTTTTGCGCTCGGGGGCCGACATTCAGGAGATTAACGCGGTGCGAAAGCACGTCTCCGCCATCAAGGGGGGGCGGCTGGCCGCGGCCACCCCCGCCCGCATCCACGCCCTGTATCTATCGGATGTTCCGGGCGACGACCTCTCGGTGATTGCCTCGGGCCCCACCGTACCCGACGAGACCACCTTCGCCCAGGCCCTGGCGGTGCTCGACAAGTACGGCCTGGACTTCCCCGAGGTGCGCTCCCACCTGGAGCAAGGCGCAAAGGGTGCCCTGCCCGAGTCGCCCAAGCCGGGCCAGGCCCTCTTCCAGCGGGTGGAAAACCGGCTGATTGGCAGCAACCAGGTTCTGCTCGAGGCCGCCCAGCGCTTCTGGCAGGCCCAGGGCTACCCAGCGGTCATCCTCTCCGACCGCTTCCAGGGCGAGGCCCGCGAGCTGGCCCGCTTTCACGCCAACCTGGTGCAGAGCATCCGCACCCACGGGCACCCCTTCCGCCCCCCGGTGGTGCTGCTCTCCGGCGGCGAGGCCAGCGTGATGGTGCGCGGTTCGGGCCAGGGGGGGCGCAACCAGGAGTTTCTGGCCTGGCTGGGCTTTTACCTGGGCCCGGATGGGGTCTGGGCCCTGGCCGCCGACTCCGATGGCATCGACGGCAACACCCCCGCAGCGGGCGCTATCCTGGCGCCCGACACCTGGAGCCGAGCCCAGCAGCAGGGCCTCGACCTCAAGGCCCTGCTGCACGACAACAACGCGCACGGGTTTTTCCAGGCCCTGGGGGGGTTGCTCATCACCGGCGAGACCGCCAACAACCTCAACGATTTTCGGGTGCTGGTGGTGGAGTAAGCCGCACTGCGGTAAGCTAGGGCCGGCCCATGTCGAACGTTCTGGTTTTGCACGGCTTTACCTCCCACCCCACCCTGACCATGGGGCCGCTCCCCGAAACCCTGCGCAAGGCTGGGTTTACCGTGGCCCAGCCCACCCTGCCCGGCCACGGCACCCGGCCCGAAGACCTGCGCGGTGTGCGCTGGCTGGACTGGCTCCAGACCGCTCGAGAAGCCTATCTGGCACTCCCCGAGCCCAGGGCGGTGGTGGGCCTCTCGATGGGGGGGCTGCTGGCCGGCTGGCTGGCCGCCGAGCACAAGACCGCCGCCCTGGTGGCCCTGGCCCCGGCGCTGGGCTTCAAGAACCGCCTGGCCTACCTGGCCCCGCTGCTGCACTACGTCAAACCCTGGGCCCATAGCACCGACCCCGCCGAAGAGGCCCGGCGGCGGGCGCGGAGCCCCAACTACCCCAATTTTCCGACCGTGGCCCTGACCCAGCTAATCGCGCTCCAGCAACGGGTGCCCGAACTTTTACCCAGGGTCTGGGCCCCGGCTTTGGTGCTCGAGGCCGCCCACGACGACACCGTGCCGGAAGCCGCGGTGCGCCGCTATTTCGCCCTGATTGGGGGCCCCCATAAGGAATACCGGGTCTACCAGAGCCAGCACGATATGCTCCTGGATCCGCTGGCCCAGCAGATCTCCGACGATATCGCGGCCTGGCTGAAAGAAAAGCTGGTGTAGCTATCGGTGCACCTCGAGCTCCAGCTTCACATTGCCGCGCTTGGTCTGGCCCAGCACCTTTTTGACCACCAGGCTGCCCAGCCCTTCGGCCATCAGGTGGTCGCCCTCGGTTATCTCGTCCTTGGCCGAGGCGGTCTTGCCCCGGAGTTTGACCTTGCCGGCCTTGACCCCCTGGGCAAAGTAGGTGCGCGAGACCCCAAAACCCTTGGCCCCCACCACGTCCACCCGCAGGCTGGGCACCACCACGCTGCGGGTGCGCTCGCGCGTTCTGGGCAACTGCTCGGGCGCAGCTTCTTTGGCCTGGAGGCCGGCTTCTTGCAGGGTTTTGAGGCCTTTGGGAAGGGTGGCCAGCAGAAAGCCGTCCTGGGTCTCCTCGAGATCCCCCAGCAGCCCCGGCTCCAGCAGCGCGCGCAGCCTGTCTTCCAGGGCCTCGAGGTCGCCCTCGAAGGTCAGGAAGACCACCACGGTGGGGTCGGATACCGCAGGAATGTGTTCGGGGAAGAGCACCGCCACCTTCCTCGAGGCCATGGGCAACCCCCCGAAGGCCTCGAGGCGCAGCCCCTCCTGCTGGGCCTGCCGGCGGAGTTCCTCCAGCGACTCGGCCTCCAGAAAGGGGGTCTGTACCACCCGGCCCCCTCGAGCTTTTTTCAGGTATTCCTGCATGGCGTCCATCCTTTCAATCGTCAACTTTTCCAAAAGTCCGCGTAGAGGCCGGGCAAACCCATCAGCTCGGCGTGGCTGCCCACCTGCACGATCCGGCCCTTTTCCATCACCACGATCTGATCGGCGTGCTGCACGGTGGCTAGGCGGTGCGCCACCACAATCACCGTGCGGCCCGGGCGGGCGGCCTCGAGGGCGGCCATCACCTGCCCCTCGCTGTGGCGGTCGAGGGCGCTGGTAATCTCGTCTAGCAAAAGAATTTTGGCCTCCCGTAGCAGGGCCGCCGCAATCGCCAGGCGCTGCCGCTGCCCCACCGAAAGCCCGCCCCCGTCGTCCTCGAGCGGGGTTTGCAGGCCAATTTCCCGGCCCAGGCCCACGGTGTCCAGGGCTTGCTGCATGGCTTCCGGGCGGGCGCCAGGGGCCAGCGCGGCCAGGTTCTCCTGGACGGTTCCGGCGAACAGCAGGGGCTCCTGCGGAACCCAGGCCATGCGGGCCCGCAACCACCCCGCCTCGTAGCTGTGTAGCTCGAGGCCATCCAGCAAGACCTGCCCCGCACTGGGGCGGTACAGGCCCAGCAGCAAGCGCAGCAGGGTGCTCTTGCCCGCCCCCGAGGGGCCCACAATGGCCGTGAAGGAGCCCGGCGCGATGCGCAGGTTGAGGTTTTGCAGGGTGGCCGGGCTACCGGGGTAGGCGAAGCTAAGGTTGCAGAGCTCGAGGCCCCCCGCCAGGGTCTGGGGTCGGAGCTGCCCCATGGCCGGGGCCGGGGGCAGCTCGAGCAGCTCCACCAGGCGGGCCGCGGCTCCCTCGGCCTGGGCAAACCCAGTGCCGATGCGGCTCAGCAGTTGCAGGGGAGTCACCGCCAGCCCCAGCAAGGTGAGGAACGCGGTCAGATCGCCGGGGGTCATCTGCCCCCGCTGCACCGCCCCAACCCCCAGGGCCAGCAGCAGGCCCAGCAGCAGCGTGGTAGCGAGCTGCCCTAGGGGCAGGTTGAGGGCCGCAATCAGGGCGCGGGTGCGCCCCAAGCGGTACTGCTGCTGGTTGCTGTGTCGGAAGCGCGCCTGGGCAAAGGCCTGCAAGTTCAGGGCCCGGATCAGCTCCAGACGCCCGAACCCCTCGGCCATGCGGGCGGCCAGGCGCTCCATAGCGGCCTGGGTGCGCCGGCTGTAGCGGGTCACCCAGGCCCCAAGCCAGCCCAGCAGCAAGGCCATGAAGGGCAGCACCAGCAGCAGGTACAGGGTGAGCTGGGCGTAGTGCAACAAGAGCTGGGCTAGCAGAGCCAGCAGCAGAATCCCCTGTACCAGCAGCCCCCCCAGGCTGTAGAACAAAAAGCCCTCGAGCTCCTTCAGATCGGCCACCAGCCGCCCGGTCAGCCCGCCGGAGGAGGCCGGAAGGGCCATCAGGTCGGCTTGCAGCAATCGCTCAAACACCCGCTCCCGCCAGACCGCCGGAATTTTGAGGGAAAGGTAGCCTATAAAGGCCTCGAGCACATACCCGCTCACCACCAGCACCGCCAGCAGGCCCGCCCCCACCAGGAGCACCTCTCCGAGCCGCTCCCACTGCCCCGACAGCACCTGATCGAACAGCGGCTTGACCACCAGGGTGGGCAGCCAGGCCTGGGCCGCCGCCGGCAGCAAAGCCAGCCCGGCCGCCAGCAGAATTTGCGGCAAAAAGGGACGCAGTAGCCGGAGAAGGTTCATGGAAGAAAAGTTTCACCGCTGCCGGAATTTCTAAGCCGTCGCCGGGTATCAGCAGTGGGCCAGCACATACTCCACCAGCTTATCGGCTCCGGGCCGGGCGTCCAGGCGCTTTAGCCGGGCCCGGACTTCCTGGGCCCGCTGGGGCTCGAGCAGCTCGAGGCCCGCAGAGGCCACCTCCGTCGGGCTAAAAACCCCGCGCAACTCGGGGAAAACCCGCTCGTTTAGCCACAGGTTGGGCAGGGCCAGGTGGGGCATGCCCGCCACCAGCCGCCAGACGAAGCGCTGCTTGAGGCTGCGGAGGCCCGGCCCGCTCAAAAGCCAGTGCCAGAAGCCCTCCAGCGGTAGCATCTCCGGCTTGTGCAAGGGCAAGAGCACCAGCGAGGGCAGGCCGGCCAGGGCCAGCTCGAGGGTGTTGGTTCCGGGAATGGTAATCGCCAGCTGCGCGCAGCGCATGGCCGCATAGCGCTGGGGCTCATCCAGCACCAGAACCTCGAGGCCCCCGGTGGTTTGCAGGCGATCGCCCACCCAGCGGGCCCCCACCCCGCCCAGATCTTTCACCAACTCTGCTTCCAGCGCCTCGGCCACCACCGCCTCCGGCAGCAAGCGGCTCTTGACCCAGGCAAACCGCAGGTCGGGCCGGGCTTTAGCCATCTGCTCGGCCACCGCCAGCAAAAACCCCAGCAGGTAGCGGGCCGCAAAAGGGCGGCTACCGGCCAGCAGCAGCACCTCGGCGGCGGGGGCAGGCACTATCGACGCCTCTTGGAGGGCATCCACCACCAGATTGCCCACCACCTCGATGCGGGCCGGGTTCACCCCGCGAGCCTGCATGGCCGCCCGGGTGCGCTCGGAATCCACCAGCACCGCCCGCAAGCCGGGGTGATGGGCCTTGGCATCGAAGGTGTAGGAAAAAGCCGGGTAGCCCGTGGCCCGGCCCAGCAGCACCGCGTCGCGGGGCGCCCCTCCCAGCATCAGCACCAGCCCACGGCGGCCCGTCTTGCGCTCCAAGAGCCTGCGGAAAAGCGCGGAGCGGCCCGAGAGGGCGTCCAGTTGCAGTGCTTCGGCCTTGGTCTGCTCGGTTCCGGCGGCAAACTGGTCGCGGATCAGGAACAGCTCGATGCGGGCCCCGGGCACCCGCTGCCGCAGGCGCGTCAACACAGGCGGCACCCAGGTCGAAAGCTCGCCGGGGCCGTTGGTCAATAGCAGAATTTCGTCCAGCATCTTGGGTTCGACTTCAGACCTCAAAATCCGGCTCGCCCCGCACGAAGCCCGAGAGACGGCGCCTGGAAGGCCCCGCCAGGAAGGCTTTGAGCATCTGTACCTCCTCGGTATCGGGCAGGCCCTCGAGGGGGCGGCCCTCGCGCAGCGCCCGGAAGGCTTGCTCGAGGGCCCGGTAGCGCTCGCCGTGGATGCCGGCCCGGCGCAGCCCCACCGTGTTGAGACGGTAGTGCCGGGCCGGACTGCCGTCGGCCAGGGTAAAGGGCAGGATATCGCGGGTGGGCTTGGAGAGGGCCCCTACCATGGCCCGGGTGCCAATCCGCACAAACTGATGGATACCGGCCAGCCCCCCCACCACCGCATAAGGGCCAATCTCTACGTGGCCGGCCACCGCCACGCCCTGGGTCAGAATCACACCGTCGCCCACCTGGGCGTCGTGGCCCACGTGCACATGGCCCATCAGGTAGCAGCCCGCGCCGATCCGGGTGGGCGCTTCTTCCTTGGTGGAGCGGTGCAGGATCACCCCTTCGCGCAAGACTGTGTTTTCCCCGACCTCGAGCCAGGTCTCCTGCCCTTTGAAGCTTAAATCCTGCGGGAGGCCCCCCAGCACCGAGTGGGGCCCCACCCGAACCCCGGCGGCCAGCCGCACATACGGGTGGATGACCACATGGGGCCCTAGCTCCACCCCAGGGCCTATCTCACAGGGGCCTTCCACCACTGCATACGGGCCAATCTTCACGTCCGGGGCCAGATGGGCTTGGGGGGAAACCACCGCGGTGGGGTGGATGGCAACCCGGCTCACGAAACAGCGCCTCCTGTATCGGAGCGCAACACAAAGGTTAGGGTGGCCTCGGCCCGCAACTCGCCCTCTACCCTGGCTTCGACCTTCACCTTCCCCAAACCCCGCCGGTAGGCTAGCAGTTCCCCTTCCAGAATCAGGGTGTCGCCCGGAACCACCGGCTTCTTGAAGCGGGCCTCCTCCACCCCCACCAGAAACACCAGCCCCCCCGGCTTGAATTCCGGCTGTTTGGTCACCACCGCCACCGAACCCTGGGCCATGGCCTCGATCAACAACACCCCGGGCATGATGGGATAGCCAGGAAAATGGCCTTGAAAATGCGGCTCGTTAAACGAAACGTTCTTCAAGGCCCGAAAACGCTTTTCGTCGGCTTCCAGCACCCGATCAATTAGCAAGAACGGGTAACGGTGCGGCAGGAGCTTGAGAATCTCGTAAATGTCCACGGCTTAATACTAAAGGGCCGGGGCCGCCAAGGGGTTTCAGCGGCTCATCACCGGCTGGAGGGCGTTGGAAAGCTCCAGGGCCAGCTCGAGGGCCTGCAGATCGTCCTCGAGGGTCACCAGCGAGGGTTCCCCTTTCTGAATCCGATCCACAAAATGCTTAAGCTGGCGCCGCAGGGGGTTGTCGTTGTGAATGGCGATGCGCTCGGTCTGAACCTGGGTGCGCCCGTTGGGCTCGACGCGGTCGGGGTCGGGTTGCACAGGCGGCGAGCGGTGCAGCGAGAGCTCGGTGTACTCGCTGTTGAAATCCAGCCGCAGCACCTCGCCGGGCTGGGTGATGGTGAGCGAGCGCTCGGCCTGGGGCGAGATTCGACTCGCGGTAAACAGCGCCCGGGCCCCCGAGGGGAAGTCCACCACGGCCTGGGCGTACTCATCCAGCCCCTCCACCTGCCGGCCCACCACGCTGTAGCGCAAAGGCTTCTCCCGCAGCAGCAGGAGAACCAGGTCCAGGTCGTGAATCATCAGGTCGAGTACCACCCCAATGTCGCGTATCCGACGGTTATTGCCTATGCGACGGGCCTCGAGCACCCAGGGGGTTTTGACCATGTTCATCAGGTCGTTCACGGCCCGGTAAAAACGTACGATGTGCCCTACCTGCAAGACCACGCCGCGTTTTTCGGCCAGCCGCACCAGCTCCCGCGCCTCTTGCATGGTGCGGGTCATGGGCTTTTCCAAAAGCACATGTACCCCGGCCTCCAAAAACATGCGGGCCTGCTCGTAGTGAAAAGAGGTAGGGGAAGCAATCGAAACCGCCTGCACCTTACCCAGCAGGTCTTCCGGGCTGGCAAATGCCGGTACCTCCAGGTCCTGCTCGATGGCGGCCTGACGAAACGGGTCGGGGTCGGCCACCCCCACCAACCGAACCCCCGGCAATCCTGCGTATACCTGAGCGTGGTACGTCCCCATCACACCAACACCCACAACGCCTACATTTAGCTCCATAGAATCCTCGTAACGTGATGCACAAACCCTGCGTCCCAAGCAGGATGATACACTTAACACCCATTTGCAACCACTTTTTCATCAGGCTGGGCTTTAGAGAAAGCTCAGAAACGTCACAGCCTGGGTGTTGCCTCGAGCAGCCTGGCCAGCTCCACGTGCAAACGGTGCGAGGCCCGGTGGGCGACGAACTGCCCTTGGTAGGGCCTGCCGGCCAGGTACAGGTCGCCCAGAAAATCCAGGGCCTTGTGGTACACGGGCTCGTGCAGCATGCGGGGCGTATTGACCAGGCCGTACTCGCTAAAAACCAGGGCATTCTCCAAAGAAGCCCCCTGGATGAGGCCCTGGGCCCGCAGGGCTTCTACCTCGTGCAGAAAGCCAAAAGTACGGGCCGGGGCCAGCGCCTCCAGAGGCGTGGGGGGGCACTGCACCTGCTGGTAGCCAATCCTGGGGTGCGGGAAAAGGATGGTGGTGGTGAGGGCAAACCGCTCCCCCGGCTGGGCCAGCACGCTGCTGCGCCCTTCCTCGACGCGGACAGCACCGCTCAACGGCACCGCCTCCGGGCCCAGCGCCGGAACCCCCTCCAAGGCCGCCAGCCATTCCTGGGCACTACCGTCCAGTATGGGAATCTCCGGGCCGGTCACCTCGATGACCAGACCTTCCCAGATGCCCCGGATAAAGAGCGCGGCCAGCAGGTGTTCTACAGTCATCAGCCGCAGGTTATGCCCCCCCAACACCGTGCAGCGAGCGGTATCTACCACGCTCGAGGCCAGCGGGCGCAGCTCGAGCCCCCCAACCCAAAAACGCACCGGCCCTTCGGCCGGGTGAAACCGCACCGTACCCTGTTCGCCGCTGTGGAGGCCTGTTCCTCGAACCATCATAGGTATCTGACGCGTTTGATAAGCATTCCGGCGGAACCGGTATGAGGCTCACTTCTCCGGTGGAATTCCTTTTAGAAGTTGGCGCAAGCTACGCTCAACGCCCACCAGCCAGTCGAGTACGGCCAGACGCCGCCAGTGCTTGCGGATGGGCTGGGCAGGAATTCCGCTGGCCCAGGTTTCGCCGGGGGGAACCTCTTTGGAAACCCCACTACCCCCCGTCAGGCGGGCCCCTTTGCCCACCCGCACATGGTCGGCAATCACCACCCAGCCCCCCATCAACACCCCATCCTCCACCATGGCGCTGCCGCCAATGGCGCTGCTACCCACCATGACCACGTTTTTTCCTATCTGAACGTTGTGGCCGATGTCGGTGAGGTCGCCAATTTTGCTGAAAGCGCCGATACGGGTCTCCCCCACCACGCTGCGCTGCACCACGCAGTTGGCCCCCAGCTCCACCCCATCCTCCAGCACCACCCGGCCGGTATGGGGCAGGCGCCGGTTGTCTTGAAAGCCAAATCCAATAGCGCCCAGCACCGTGCCCGTACCGATGTGGCAGCCCGCCCCCACACGGGTGCGCGGGTAGAGTGTTACACGGGGCTCGAGCACCGTCCGGGGGCCAACCTCCACGTTCTCGCCCACGTAGCAGTAGGGCCCAACCACCGCACCAGCCCCCACTCTGGCCCCCCGGCACACCAGCGCATACGCCCCTATTGCAGCGGTGGGGTCTACTTCCGCCCCCGCCTCGAGGGTAGCGGTGGGGTGCACGCCCACCTCCGCCCAGGTTTCGGGTCGGTTGAAAAGGGCCAGCACCAGCGGCCAGGCTTTTTGCACCGAGGCAACGCGAATCCGGCTGACACCCGATGGGCACTGGGTTGTTTCATCCAGGATCAAAGCCGCTCCCGTCTCCAGAGCCGCCGGCAAAAACCGGGCCTCCCGCACCACCACCAGCTCGCCCGGCCTGGCCCGGTCGGGCGGGGCCAAGTCGGTAATCTCGGTATCGGGGCCCTCGAGGCGACCCCCCAGACGTTGGGCAATTTCAGAGAGCAGCATACGAAGCCAAAATTAAGCTCCCAGTCAACCCCACCCAAGGCCGTATCGGCTTTGAAAAAAACGAAACCGGGTATGAGCCAACCTAGCTCGTCTGGGAGACCTCGATTACCGCCGCAGTACGTTATCGGAGGTGACCAGGGCATCCCGCAGCACGTGCAGCATATCGAGGGCCTTGCCAGTACCCAAAGCCACCGCCTCCACAGCATTCTCGGCCACCACCACCGGTACGCCGGTGGCTTCTTGTAGCAGCAGATCCAGGTTACGCAGCAGTGCCCCCCCGCCGGTCAGCAAAATGCCCCGGTCAATGATGTCGGCCACCAGTTCGGGCGGGGTGGTCTCGAGCACGCTTTTCACCCCTTGGACAATCTTCTCCAGGGGCTCCTTGAGGGCTTCGATCACATCGTCGGCGGTTACCTCGATGCTCTTGGGCAGGCCCGAAATTAGGTCGCGACCTCGCACCTCGGCTACCATGCCCTGCTCACCCGGTGCCAGCTTGGCCGCCCCGATCTTGATTTTGAGCTCCTCGGCGGTGCGTTCCCCTATCAGCAGGTTGTACTTGTTGCGGATGAATCGAATGATGGAATCGTCGAATTCGTTGCCGGCAATGCGCAGGCTGGTCGAGCGCACGATACCGCCCAACGAGATAACCGCGATATCGCTGGAACCGCCCCCAATATCCACCACCATGCTGCCGGTAGGCTCGGCAATTTTGATGCCGGCCCCAATGGCTGCGGCCAGGGGTTCATCAATCAGATAGGCCCGCTTGGCACCGGCTTCTACGATGGCCTGCACCACCGCCCGGCGTTCGACCTCGGTCACCCCGGAGGGCACCCCTACCATCACCTGGGGCCTAAAAAAGCGCAAAGGGGGCAAAACTTTCTTGATGAAGAGGGTAAGCATCCGTTCGGTCAGGGTGTAGTCGGCGATCACGCCATCCTTCAGAGGGCGGGCCGCCACGATATTGCCCGGTGTACGCCCCAGCATCCGGTAGGCTTCGGCCCCTACGGCCTTGACTTCTTTGGTGTCGCTGACCATGGCAATAACCGAGGGCTCCCGCAACACAATACCCTTGCCACGCATGTAAATGAGCACCGAGGCGGTACCCAAGTCAATGCCTACGTCTTCCCCGCGAAACGAAAATAACCCAGCCATAGCGATTTATTGTACAGGTTTGCATGTGAAGCACAAAGTGTGGTTTTGTCAAAAGGGTTTTATACCGTTTCAGCTTGAATCCTTCACCGTTGGCCGTAGTCAGAGGTGAAGGATTCAAGCCGACCAAAGGGAGTAGAAAAGCATTTCGGTAGGATCGTTTAGGCTTGTCAAAGTGAACGATACTACCGAAATGCTTATTATGCTGTTTATGACAGTGGAACCCCCGCCTCGAGCCAGCGGGCGCTGCGCTTCGAGGTTCAGCATCCAGCAAGGTGAACCCTTCTGGGTTGGCTTCTCAGATGAGCCTGGGAGTATAAAGCAAAACCGGAGCCCTGACGACTCCGGTTTTTTGCGTCCTGGACTTGGTGGGCGATGTAGGATTTGAACCTACGACCCCACGCGTGTGAAGCGTGTGCTCTCCCGCTGAGCTAATCGCCCAATTTTCTGCTTGCTCACGCAAGCGCACTGAAAAGGGTAACACCGGCTGGGAGGCGTGTCAAGCCAAGGCCTGGGTATCCCCTGGGTATGATTATGGCTATGGAGCAGGCCTTACTTGTAAAAATCGGGGGCAGCCTCAAAGAGGCTGATGATTTGCTCGAGGAGATAAGCGCCTACCCTGGCCCTTTGGTACTGGTTCACGGAGGCGGCCCTCGAATTGCTGAGTGGCTCAACCGATTGGGCTTCGAAACCCACTTTCACCAGGGGTTACGCATCACCCCACCCGAACAAATGGAGGTGGTGGAGATGGTGCTGACCACTCTAGGTAAGCACCTTGCTGATGGGCTTTCTAAGCGTGGACGGCCCAGCGTAGCCCTAACTGGAAGGGATGCAGGGTTACTCGAGGCCCGTTTGTTAGATCCCATGCTGGGCCGGGTGGGCGAGGTCACTCGAGTTAATACCCGTGTTCTGCAGGGGCTGTTGCAGGCTGGCCTAACCCCCCTGATAGCCCCCATTGGCCTCGATGCACAGGACTCGCTTAACATAAACGCCGACATTGCCGCCGGGGCCATTGCTGGAGCGCTTGGCCTACCGGCCATCTTCCTAACCGATGTAGTGGGTGTGTTACGCGACCCCAAAGACCCCACAAGCCGCCTTGTCCAGCTTAACCAGTCACAGGTGCAGGCTTTGCTTCAAGAAGGAATTATTTCCGGCGGCATGATTCCAAAAGTAGAGGCCGCTCTCAACGCCGTGCAGAAAGGCGCCCCCTGGGCCACCATCGCCAGGGGCGGACGGGACATCCTGCGTGGGGTTCTGGAGGGCAGAGCAGGCACGCGCATTTTGGAACAGTAATTCAAACGTTTCCACTCCCAGCTCTCAGCAGGGGTTCAGGAGGTTTGACTGGCTACCACATCAGGTGACACAATCGCCCCATGCGAGCGGTATGGATGGAGTCCAGGGGCGGGCCAGAGGTCTTACGCTATGGCGAAATGCCCCCTCCCACGCTGGAAGCAGGACAGGTGCGGGTTGCTGTAAAAGCTGTGGCGCTCAACCATCTCGATGTTTGGGTGCGTAAGGGCGTGGCCAGCCCCAAGCTACCCCTGCCCCACATTCTCGGATGCGACATCGCTGGGGAAGTAGAGTCGGTAGGTGCTGGCGTTGAGGGCATAAAACCTGGAGATGCCGTGGTAGTGAACCCCGGCGTCTCATGTGGCCGGTGCCAGCGCTGCCTGGCCGGACAGGATAACCTCTGCCCGGAATATCAGATTCTGGGCGAACACCGGTGGGGTGGGTACGCCGAATTGGTCACGGTTCCCTTGGCCAATATCCTGCCCAAACCGGCTGGATTGAGCTGGCTCGAGGCCGCCTCGCTGCCCCTCACCTTCCTAACCGCCTGGCAGATGGTAGTGGACAAATTACAGGTTCGGCCTGGCGAGGACGTGCTGGTCATGGCAGCGGGCTCGGGGGTCTCGGTAGCTGCAATTCAGATTGCCAAACTACACGGGGCACGGGTTATCGCCACCGCCAGCAGCGACGGAAAACTGGCTCAAGCCAGGGCCCTGGGCGCCGATGAAGGGGTGAACTACAGCCTGCCCGACTGGTACAAAGAAGTCCGTCGGCTCACCGGGGGCAAGGGGGCCGATGCAGTGGTCGATCACACGGGGGCGCAGTACTGGGAGGGAGTGATCAAGGCCACTGCCTGGGGTGGGCGGATCAGCCTGGCCGGGGCTTCTTCGGGGTATGAGGCCACAACCCCACTTTCGCACATCTTTTACCGGCAGCTCTCCATTTTTGGCTCCACCATGGCTTCAAAAAGCCGTCTATTCCCTATTCTGCAGTTTGTAGCAGAGGGGCGCTTACGGCCTGTGATCGGCGCCACCCTACCCCTTAGCCAGGCGGCCGAGGGCCACCAGCTACTAGAAGAACGTCGTGTGTTTGGCAAGGTGGTTTTGGAGGTGTGAAACCGGTTGACCTGGAGCGGCTCCGTGAAGCACGATAAAGTACAATAAGGCAGTCAAATTTGGTTTAGCTTCTTATACCCGGTCTGAATAACGCCGCCTGCAGCTTGGTAAAGCAGCACAGATCCGGCTGTCATAAAAACCCGTTCCCGCCCGCTTATAAACAGGCTGTCTGGGTCTTGTGGCTTTGCACATACACCAACGCGGCACGTACAGCATGGGCCTGTGCTCGCAGGGGTTGGTTTGGGGAAGGGTCGAGCAAGTAAGCCTCGATACCGTGCAGGAGTAGGTTCTTGAAAAGTTCCTCTTTTGCCCGCCAGTCAACGGCCTCCTGCACCTCGAGTCCCGCCAAACCCGTTACGGCGCTTGGAAATTGACGGGCAATGTCGCATGATGTAAAGAGCAGAGCTAGGGGTGGCCCTGTCTGGATTAGCAACGGTTGCTCGAGCGAACCGAGATAGTAGATTGGGCTGTCTAGGTGTACCATACACATCTAGCGTAGCGGATGGCCCCTCCGCAAACCAGGAAGCGAGATAAAAGACAATGAAGACGGCTTTGTTTATTGACGGTTCCTACATGTACGACGCGGCCAAGCGTTTGGGCTGGAACATTGACCACCGCAAAGCGATTGGGGTTTTTTCCAAGCCCGAGGATCTATACAACGCCTTCTATTATGCCCCCGTCACCGACAGCAACGATGAGCGTCAGCAAAAATTCCTCGATGCGTTGGTGTTCATGGGCTACACTGTGCGCAGCCGCGAAACCCACGGTGATCCCCGCTTCGAAGCTATGATTGCCACCGACCTGCTCGTAACCGCGCCCCGCTGGGAACGGGCTGTGGTGGCCAGTGGCTCAGGCGACCTGGCCCATACCCTTTCGGCCCTGCGGGCCCAGGGTAAAGAGATTCACCTGCTGGGTGTACCCGAACTCACCGACCTCGAGCTGCGCAACCAAAGCGACCGCTACCTGGACCTGCGGGAACTGCAGGCCCAGCTCGAGCGCACTGGCGGCGGGCGACGGACGTATCCCAGCGTGGAGGAGGGTTTTGCCAGCGAGGAACAAAGCAGCCTCAGACGTTTGATGGACAACCTCGAGGACGAACTGCAGTAACCCTTCCTTCAGTGGGTTCGCCCCTACCCGACGGGTAGGGGTTTTTTACGTCCATTCCCTGATGGGAATCAGCTCACCACCCTCCACTACCTTGCGCGTGGGGCGGTAGGTGCGGTCAAACCAGATTTCCAGCACAGCCCGATCCAGGTGCTGCGGTGATACGATAATCTTGCGCACGTAGTACCCCCCTTCGTCCGCAGCAGAAATCTCGTTGCCCTTGGTAAGCCGCAATTCTACGACATCACCGTTACGCGCCGTACGCACCCGCACACGGAAGGCCGACTCACCCTCCCGCTGAACATGCTTATCCGGTTTGCGGAAAAAACCAAACATGCCCTTAGTTTACGCCCCTAGCGCAACACCTCCCCGGGTTTAATCCGCAAAGCCCGCCAAAGCGGCAACAGCGAGGCCAGGAGCACCACCAGCAAGCTCATGGCTGAGACCCAGGCAAAGTCTGAGGGCTTAATTTCTACAGGCAAACGGGTGAGAAAGTAAAGCTCGCCGGGAATCTGTACAGGCCGCCAGGCAAAGTAACTGGAGAGACCAAAGCCCAGCAGGTTGCCCAGTCCAATGCCCAGCGTACCCAGCACCAGGCCCTCGAGCGCGAACACACCCGCCACCTGGCTGGCTCTGGCCCCCATCACCCGGAGCAGAGCGATATCCGGAGTTTTTTCGATGACCGTAAGCACCAGCACGCTGGCCATACCCAAAGCTGCCACCACCACAATCAGAAAAACCACAATGCCAATCACTCGTTTCTGCAGGGCCAGCTGCTCGATTAGGGTACGGTTGCTTGACTGCCAGGTCTGGGGGAAGTAGTGCCAGCCAGCCAGGGCTTGCCCCACCTGGGGGGCCTGCTCGGGGTCGCGCAGGCGAATCTGATACCCCGAGAGAGCCGTGGGGGCCTCCATGAGGTTGCGGACATCCTGCAGGGTGGTGAAGGCGAAGCCTGCATCGAGCAGGTAGTTACCGGTCTGGAAAGAACCCACTACCCGAAGCTCGATACGTTTTTGATTGATGGAAACCAGGAAAAGTTTGTCACCGGGGTAAGCCCCTAGGCTCCGGGCTAGGGCACTACCGAGCACGATGGTACCGGGCTTTAGCTTGGATAGGTCAAGCTCGGGGTAAACCGCAGCGCCACCGTCTCCTAGCCCAATCAGGGTGGCGAAGTCGGCCCCGGCGCTACGGCCTACCTCAGCCCTTCGGGTCAGCAGGGCCTTGGTCAGGAGCACCGGAGCCTGGCCCACCACCTGGGGATGCGGGGGAGGCGGTGGGTTCTCCTCGAGGTTCAGGCTTTGCAGGTAAATGTGGGGTACGGCCTTAAGGGTGGCCTCCACCAGCCCCTTAATGAAGCCGTTGGTCAGTGAGAGGGCCGTGGTAAGCACCATAATGCCCACTGCCACCCCCAGCAGGCTGATGAGGCTCTGGGTGCGGCGGTAGCGCAGGTGACGCGATGCAAGAAACCAGACAAAGCGCATAGGAGTTGGGGTAGGGGCAGGCACCCCGCGGCTTTTCTATAAGCGATTTGTCGCTGCGTATGCCTAAATGCTGTACACAGGGGCAAACCCAGCCTCAAGCCGCTGAGGCAAGCAGCCTCCTACACCCGACCATCTTACCCTCGGCCCCGCTGGATCACAGTTACCCGAACGTTGCGTACACCGAAACGAATGGCCGTGCTGCGGTCGGGTAGCCAGACGTCGAGCTGCTCGCGTTTGCGGGGGTGCATGGTATCCTCCACCACAAAAACCCGGCCTTTGAACAGGTAGTTGAAGCGGCCCTTGCCCCTACCGCCTGGCGTGCCCAGATCCTCGAGTATCACTTTGGAGCCATAGGGCAGCTCGCGCAGCATGTCACGACTGACCGCAATGATGCCGATGCGGGTACGAGCACCGGTAGCAGTGATAAAGGGTGTGCTGTCGGTTTCTCGAACCGAAGAGGTGTAGGCTGTGGCTTTGAGGGTCATCACCCTGGGGGCTTGGGCCCAACTCAATCCAAACGCTACCAAGAGCAGGATTAAAGGCGTAATTCGGAGGTGCAATAACCATCCCATACGCCTCTGAGGCTAGGGGGGTAGTTCTCAGGTTCTCTTAGAACAAGCGGTTACGTCTCTCATCTAGCTGGATCGTATGGCGCATATTCAGGCGGGCCTGTTTACTTTTTGCCGGGTCAATAAGGGACTTATTTGCATGCATATTTTATGAGTACAACCTAAAGCACCTCTTTACTTTTCTCATCCTTGCCATGATGCCTACCTGGCGGGGTTCTTCTCACAAAATTCGGAATTGGTATCGTGTCCTACGAGCTTATTGAAATATCAATTAATCAGGCTCCATTACATAATGGGGCATGGCACGTAACGCCAGGATACAAAAAGCTGCCCGATGTTCAAATCGGGCAGCATCCTTGTCTTGAGAACTGGACTACTCCAGTACTGCAAGGTAGTCGTAGAGATCCGGCCCGCCCGGATGAATTTCTATACTCAGCTCGGGAAACGCCTGGGTGATTCGGTTCGTCAAGGCTTCCAGGGCTTCTTTGGTAACCGTAGCACCATGAAAAATGGTCAGAATCTCGCGCTCATTCTCGCGAGCAGCCAGGCTCACCAGATTAAACAAGGCCTCCTCGGGTGTATCGGCGGCCAAAGCCAGCTTATCGTCGCGCAATCCGATAGGCTGTCCCTCGGTCACACTGACCCCACCAATCTCCACGCTACGGCTGGCCCGTGTAACCTCTAGGGTAGCTGCGCGCATAGAAGCCTCCTCCATTTCGGGCAGGAGTTCACTCGAGGGCAAGTCCGGTTGATAGAACACGCTGGCCGCCAGCCCCTGCCCCATGGTGCGGGTAGGTATGACGTGTACAGTTTTCCCCTCAGCTAGGCTAGCAGCCTGCTGGGCCGCCATAATCACGTTGCTGTTGTTGGGCAGCACAATGACCTCAGGGTTGGGCAGGCTGCGAATAGCGTCTAGGATGTCCTGCACGCTGGGATTAGCGGTCTGGCCCCCGGCCACCACCCGGGCCCCAAATCCCCGGAAAGCCTTGACCAGGCCCCACCCATTGGCCACCACCACCAGACCGGTAGGCGGCGGCGCTTCGTCGGCAGCTCCAGCCATGGAGAGTATCTCGGTGTGCTGCTGGGACATGTCCTCGACCTTGGTACGAATCATCCGACCATAGCGGGCCACGGTCGCCAGCAGGCCGTCGGGATCGTTGGTGTGGATATGGCCCTTGACATAACCCTCGGCCCCTACCACCAGCAGCGAGTCACCAAAGGATGAAACCGCCTCGCGGATTTGCTCGATGGGTTCGGCCACCCCTTCCATCAGGAATTCAGTGCAGTAACCAAACTCTTCTTCCTCGAAAGCGGTCTGGGCGTAACGCTCAATTTTGGGTGGTTCGGGTAAAGGCAAGCCCTCGAGGTAGCCCTCGAGGCCCTCAATAAGGTGCAGCAAACCCACCCCACCAGCATCCACCACCCCGGCTTGCTTGAGCACCGGTAGCAGTTCGGGAGTGCGAAGGGAGGCTTCGCGGCCCCTTTGCAGTGCACCCTGCAACACCTCCTCGAGGCTGGCGGCACCCTTCTCTACCGCCTCGCGCGCGCCTTCGGCCACCCCACGTGACACCGTAAGGATGGTGCCCTCTACCGGCTTCATCACCGCCTTATAGCCCATACGCGAGCCTTCCTCAAGAGCCTGGGCCAGTAGCTCTGGCGACACTGAAGCCGCCTCTTTGATACGCTCGGCGAAACCCTTAAGAATCTGGGAGGTGATCACCCCCGAGTTGCCCCGAGCACCCAGCAGCGAGCCGTAGCTGATAGCTCGAGCCACCTCACCCATTTTGGAGGTATCGGCCAGGTCAAGTTCCCGCCGCACCGACTGAAGCGTGAGGTGCATGTTGGTACCGGTATCGCCGTCGGGCACCGGGTAGACGTTGAGCGCATTAACTTCTTCTACATAAACCGCAAACCAATCGGTCGCGTAGCGAAAGGCCTCGGCCAGTTTGGCAGGGGGAAGTTTATTGGTCATGGCGCACCTCCAGCGGCCCTCTGGCTGGCCTAGCCACGGCTCACCCCTACCACATGGACGCGCACAGTAGAAAGCTCGGCCCCGGCCAGGCTCTTGGCCGCCCAGCGTACCCGCTCTCCGATGCTATCTACCACAGTAGGTATACGGGCCCCAAAGGCAACTATTACGTACAGGTCGGCCTGATACTTCCCGCTGGCCGCCGGGTCGGGCTTAACCACCACGCCTTCACTGGCCTCGCTACGGCCCAAAACACGGCTAATGGACTCACGGATTCCTGCAGGGCTCATGCCCAGCACACCTGGCACTTCATGTGCAGCCAGGCCTAAAATAGCAGCCAACGCACTTTCTGTTACAGTGATGTTTCCTTTCAAAACCTGCCTCCAGATTTGCTCAGTCTTGCAGTCAACCCTTCCGATAGCTTTGGAGCTTGAGGGGGTCAACTTGGTTTCCTATGGGGCAACTATAACTTACCCAAACCCAGTTTCCAAGTTACAGCCATGCAACCCAGAAACCGTCTGGGCAAAATTATCGCCCATTGCCGGTTTCGATAATGGTAGCTTCCAATCGGCCAAAGTCGCGTCCGAAAACGAAGCGAACAGGGGTGCGCCGGGCGTCCTGGCGGTACCAGACTTCTATCAGAACGTCATCCCGAGCAAACCGGTAGCCCACCAAGCCATTGTTGGTTGGCAAGACCTCGAGGCGCCCCTGGGCCGGTTTGGGATAGTCTACAGCGTAAATCTGGCGGGTATCGGGACGCCAGCGCAGGTAGTAAATGAGCGCGAGCTGATCCAGTATCTGGTCGTTTGCACTACTCCAGCTCGTCTGCCTGCCGTCGGGGTGTATCACCCGGGCCCACGAACCGCTGTTTTCCTGTCGTTCATACTCCAGCCGGGTAGTGCCCTTGAACGGTTCGGTCAGGTTTTGCCAGAAGCGGTCGGTAATAAAGTCGAAGCCCACCTGGCTTTCGGACTCGAGCCCGTATCCCAGGGTTTTGGCTAGCCCGGTGGGCTCCAGCCTAAGCCGAAAGCGCCATCCACCCTCCACCGGGTCGGCGCTAAGGTAAACCTTGCCTACACCAATACCTTGCCAGGTCAGGTTGTAGCCCAGCCGCTCACCGGGCGGCCAAGGCACACCCTGGGCCTGAGCCAGCACACCAGCGCCCAGCAAAGCGCCAACAAGCCCCCATCCCGCCCAGAGCATATGCTTCACCTCTTCAGCGTACTGCATCTACCAAGCACCCCTTCGATCGAAGGGCTTCGGCACAGCTGCAACGCCCTCGAGCTGTACAATAGTTCGACAGGATGAAGACCTCGCATTTATCCCTCAATTGCCCGGAGACCCTATGGACAAGCGTGTAGTACTGGCCTTTGGAACCCGCCCTGAGGCCATCAAGATGGCCCCGGTCATCTTTGCTATGCGCAAGCGGGTAGGCATCGAGACCGTGGTGCTGTCCACCGGGCAACACCGCACACAGCTCGAGGACGCTCTGCGGGTGTTTGGTATCGAGCCCGATGCCGATCTCCAGGTGATGACCGACCGCCAAACCCTCCCCGACCTCATGGGGCGTATCGTACCGGCTGCGGCAGCCAAGCTCAGAGAGCTTCGCGCCGATTATGTAGTGGTGCACGGCGATACCCTGACCACCTTTGCCGTAACCCTGGCCGCTTTTTTTGAGCAGATTCCGGTAGCACACGTCGAGGCCGGACTGAGAAGTTTCAACATGCTCGAGCCCTTTCCCGAAGAAGCCAACCGCCGCCTGACCGATGTGCTCACCGACCTGGATCTGCCCCCTACCCATACCTCTAAAGAAAACCTGCTGCGCGAGGGCAAGCCGGCCCAGAACATCGTCGTAACGGGCCAGACCGAGGTAGACGCAGTGCTCTATGCCAGCGAGCGCGGTACCCCCCCTCCCCTACCCGAGGGCAAGCGCATCGTGACCGTAACCATGCACCGCCGGGAAAATCTCCCCTTCATGCATGAGCTGGCTGCGGCCCTGGCTCGAGTAGCCCGAGCCCACCCCGAGTGTCATTTTGTGTATCCGGTACACCTTAACCCGGCGGTACGGGAAGCCGTGGTGCCGGCGCTGGAGCAGGTACCCAACTTTACGCTGCTCGAGCCCCTGGAGTTCGGGGCCATGGCTGGCCTGATGAAGCGCTCAACCCTGCTGGTCACCGACTCCGGCGGGGTTCAGGAGAGCGGGGCTACCCTGGGCGTCCCAGTGGTGGTGCTACGCAACGTAACCGAGCGACCCGAGGGGCTCGAGGTAGGGGCCTTGAAGCTGGCCGGAACCAATCCAGAGCAAGTGTTCGTCACCATCGACAAGCTGCTTTCAGACGAGACCACCCTGCAGGCTATGCGCCACCGTCCCAATCCCTATGGCGATGGCAAGGCGGGTGAACGCTGTGCCCAGGGCGTAGCCTGGCGACTGGGTCTGGCGGAGCGCCCAGCCGACTGGGAAGGCTACGCAGTAGCCCGATGAGCAATAAGCAGGCTTTTATGGACATTAACCCAAAGGTACGAATTCAGACCGAGCTGGGCCAGATAATCCTCGAGCTGTTTCCCCAGCAAGCCCCCCGCACGGTAGCCAACTTCCTGCGGTATGTGGATGAAGATCGCTACCAGGGCGCAACCTTTTACCGCACCGTGCGTCTGGATAACCAGGCCCAGAGCCCCATCAAGATCGAGGTAATTCAAGGTGGGCTGGGCATGGGCGAGCACCCAGCCAAGCTGCCGCCCATCTTGCTGGAGACCACCACCCAGACCGGCCTCCGGCATCGGAACGGTACGGTCTCGATGGCCCGCCTCGAACCAGACTCGGCCCAGTCCGAGTTTTTCATCTGTATCGGTGACCAGCCCGAGCTCGACCATGGTGGACGACGTAACCCCGATGGACAGGGTTTTGCCGCTTTTGGCCTGGTAGTAAAGGGTATGGAGGTTGTCCGGAGTATCCACCAGCGGCCTTCGGGGGGCAATACCCCACCCGTAGAGGGGCAGTGGTTGCTAGAGCCAGTTCACATTCTTGCAATCGATTACGTATAATGCAGTCGCATTTGGTTGACAAGGTTATGCTTATAGACGAAGGATTCTACCCAGGGTTCACCTTAGGCTTGTATTACCAACGGTGGAGGCCCGCTAAGCCCAAAGCGGTTGTGATGGTAGTCCATGGGTTTGGCGAGCATGGTGGGCGCTATGCACACGTAGCAGAGCATCTGGCCGCGCACGGCTACTGTGTGTACATCCCCGATCTACGGGGACATGGCCGCTCACCCGAACAGCGTGGACACATCCAAGCGTGGAGCGAGTACTGGTACGACCTGACCCTCCTCCGCAACTTTGTGGAATCCAGCGAAGGCCCGATACCGCAGTTCGTCTACGGCCACAGTCTGGGTAGTCTGGTGGTGCTGGACTTTCTGGTAAAGCAGCCGCCCGGGCTGCAAGGTGCTATCTTGAGCGGTGTGCTGCTCGCGCCTGGCAAAGTGGCCAACCCCCTCCTAGTAGCCACCGCCCGCCTGCTCTCCAGGTACCAGCCTACCCTTTCGCTCAGGCTGGGGCTGAACGCCCGCGCTCTTTCACGCGACCCAGCCGTGGTCGAAGCCTATCGCAAAGACCCTTTGGTGCACAATCGGGCCAGTGTTCGCTGGGGCAACGAGGTGCTAAATGCCATTGCAGTGGTCAAGGCCCAGGCTAAAAAAATCATTGATCCTCTGCTCATCCTGCACGGCGAGGCCGATACTATCAACCGCGTGGAGGGTGCACACTGGCTATTCCGGGAGGTATCCTCCACCGACAAGGAGCTTCGTATTTACCCTGGAGGCTACCACGAGCCCCACAACGACCTGCAAAAAGCACAGGTATTGCACGACATCACCGACTGGCTTGAACGGCACCTGTAGGGCAATTTTCAAAAATAGCCTTAGAACTGACGATATCCTTCAGGACTTACGCTCGCACCCTCACTGTTTGGCAAGCATCGTGGGTTGGTAATGCTTCGGTAACGGAGGCCCTCCACGGTGATTCTGGAGGGCTACTATGCGCGTTCAATCATCGTTTTCCGGTTTGAGCGAGTCCGAGGCTCGAGCGCGTCTGGCCCGCATCGGCCCCAACGCCCTGCCCGAAAAGCCTCCCGAGCCGCTGTGGCGCCGGTTTTTGCATCAGTTCAAAAGCCCGCTCATCTACATCTTGCTGTTTGCCCTGGTGGTGGATTTTGCGGTGTGGTGGCTCGAGGGTCGGCATGGCTGGCCCTTGGAGTCCCTGGTAATTGGCCTGATTCTGCTGCTCAATGCCGGGCTGGGCACCTGGCAGGAGCGCAAGTCGGAAGCGGCCCTGAACAAGCTCAAGCGGCTGTCCAGCCCCCTGGTCTGGGTCGAGCGCGATGGGGTCTGGGTGCAGCGCCCCAGCCGCGAGCTGGTGCCCGGCGATCTGGTGCGCCTCGAGGCCGGCGACCGGGTACCCGCCGACGTGGAGGTAAAGGAGGGCAGCCCGCTGGTAGACGAGTCGGTTCTGACCGGCGAGAGCCTCCCGGTGGAGAAAGAAGCAGGCCAGGAGTTGTTTAGTGGAACCCTGCTGGTGCGGGGCAAGGCCTTTGCCGAGGTACGGCGCACCGGCCCGCAGAGCGCCCTGGGCCGGCTGGCCGTCCTGCTGGGCGAGATCAAGGCCGAACCCACCCCGCTCGAGCACGACCTGCACCACTTCGGCAACCAGGTGGCCCGGTGGGTGCTGGTTCTGGCCGGGTTGCTGGTGCTCCTGGGTCTGTTCACCGAGGGGGTGGGGCGGCTCCCACAGGTCTTTCTGTTTGCGGTGGCCCTGGCAGTGGCCGCCGTGCCCGAGGGGCTTCCGGCCGTGCTCACCCTCACCCTTTCGCTGGGGGTGGAGCGCATGGCCGGGCGCAAGGCGGTGGTGCGCAAACTCTCGGCGGTGGAGGCCCTGGGCTCGGTTACGGTCATCGCCACCGACAAAACCGGCACCCTGACCGAAAACCGCATGGAAGTGCGGGCCCTGGACAGCCCCGACCCGGCCCTGGCCCAAGTAGCCCTGGCCCTGGCCAACGACGCCGACCACGGCATCGGCGACCCGATGGATCTGGCCTTGCTGGACTATGTCAGGCAACAAGGGTTGGATGTGGAGGCCCTGCGGCAAAGCCGCCCCCGCCACTCCGAGCGGGCCTTCGAGAGCAGCCACAAGTTCCAGCGGGTCACGGTGCAGACCGAGGAAGGCCTGGCAAGCTACCTCAAGGGCGCCCCCGAAGTGCTCCTGGGCCGCTCCAACCTCGCTGCCGAGGAGCGGCAAACCTGGCTCGAGAAAGCCCTGGCCTACGCCGCCGAGGGCTACCGGGTGCTGGGGGCGGCCTGGGGCAGCGGCGAAACCGAGGAGGGCTTGCAGTTTTTGGGCCTGGTGCTGTTCTGGGACCCGCCCCGGCCCGAGGTGCCCGAGGCCATCCGCAAGGCTCAGGAAGCCGGCATCCGGGTCTTGATGGTTACTGGCGACCATCCAGCCACCGCGCTGGCCATCGCCCATCAGATTGGCATTCCGGGCGAGCGGGTCATCACCGGCAACGACCTGGAAAAGTTCAGCCCGCAGGCGTTGCTCAAGGCCATCCGCGAGGTGAATGTATTTGCCCGGGTCTCCCCCGAGCACAAACTGCGGTTGGTGGAGCTGCTCCAGTCCAGCGGCGAGGTGGTGGCCATGACCGGCGACGGCGTGAACGACGCCCCGGCCCTCAAGCGCGCCGATGTGGGCGTGGCCATGGGGCAGCGCGGCTCGGACGTGAGCCGCGAGGTGGCCGACCTGGTGCTCTTGGATGACAACTTCGCCACCATCGTGGCGGCTGTAGAAGAGGGCCGCAGCATCTACGAGAACATCCAGAAATTTATCCGCTTCCTCTTCTCCACCAACCTTTCCGAGGTGCTGGTGGTGTCCATTGGAGCCCTGGCCGCCGCACTTCTAAACCTGCGCGATGCTACGGGAGCCCTATTGCTCCCCCTTACCGCCGCGCAAATTCTGTGGATCAACCTGATCACCGACGGCCTTCCGGCCCTGGCCCTGACCCTCGACAAAAACCCCGGCGTCATGCAGTATCCGCCGCGGCCTCCCAAAGCCCCTTTGCTGGATCAAAAGTCCCTGCGCTTTGTGCTGGTAAGCGGCGGCATCAAAGCGCTGTGCGCGTTGGCGCTTCTGGGCATCCTGCCGCGTTTAGGGTATAGCCTCGAGGCCACCCGCAGCGTGGCCTTCCACTTCATGGCCATCGGGCAGCTCTTTTTCGCCTACCCCGCCCGCCACACCCACCTCTTCCCCCTGCCCAACCGCTGGCTTCATGGCGCGGTGCTGCTGGGGATGGCCGTGCAGTTTGGGGTGGGTATGCTGCCCGCCAGCATGCTGGCGCTGAACCTGGTGCCGCTGCCCCTGCTTTTGTGGGGGGTACTGCTGGGCACGGCCCTGCTGGCCTGGGGGCTGGCCGAGCTGACCAACCGGGTTTTCTGGCGCAACAACCACCCCACCCATCACGGGGTTGCCTCGAGCTAACTCGAGCTTTGTGCGTTCACGCACGCAGCCAGCGCCTCAAAAGGGTTGCCTTCGACAGGCAGCGCTGTAGCTCTCGAGCTGTAAGTTGAGCAAGCTGGGGTTGCTAACGACGTTCGACCGTCAGGGCTTTGCGCTGGGCTTCTTCCAGGGCCTGACGGGGGTTGGCGTTGCCCTTCAAAACGCGCTCGAGGGCCTCTTCCAGAAAGCCGTACCACAGGGTTACCTCGGGGTCTTGCGTCCAGACCGCGGCCTGCTCGAGGCCCCCCAGCACCACCCGGCGGCGGGGGTCTTCGCGGTAGAAATCCTCCAGCAAAGGCTGGGCCGAACGGCGCAGGGGCAGGCAGTAGGTGGCCTGAACCCAGGCTGCCTGCACAGCCGGCTCCATCCAGTAGCGCCACAGCGCCACCGCCCCGCGGGCCTGGGCCTCGCTGGCCCCGCGCAGCACCATCAGGTTGCCCCCGGCCAGCGGCAGCCTGCCCTCGGGGGTGCGGGGCAGCGGGGCCACCCCCAGCCGGAAAGGAATGGGGGTGCGCTTTTCCAGGGTGGGCCAGACGGTGATGGGGGCCACCCCCATAAACACCTTGGTGCGGACAAAATCCACCATGGCAAAGGGGGCCTCGGCGATGTTGCGGCTCACCGCGTACCCCGAGCGCACCAGGTTCTGCAGGTACTCGAGGCTCTGCACCACCTTGGCATCGGTAAAGTTGGGCCGGCCCTCGCGCACTAGTTGCCCGCCCCGGCTCATCACCACCGCATTAAAGCTGTAAACGTCGCTCACTACGATAAAACCCTTGGCCGAGCGGGTGGTGAGCGTCTGGGCCGCCGCGGCCAGGGCCTCCCAGCTTTGGGGGGGGGTAAGGCGGCGGCTGGCCAGTTGGTCGGCGTTGAAGAAGAGCACCGGCAGGTGCAGCTCCACCGGCAGGGCATAGGTTCGGCCCCGCCAGCGCCCGGCCTCGAGCAGACCCGGATAGAAGTCACCCGGCAGGGCCCCGAGGTACTCGTCCAGCGGCAAGGCCAGGTTTTCCTGTACCGCCCGGCTCACGAACGAAACCTCGCCGTAGTACAGCGGGGGCGCGTTGCCGGCCCGGATGGCCGCGGTGAGTTTGATCCCCCCTTCGCGTAGGTCGCCCACATACTGCGGCAGCACGCGGTAGTCGCGCTGGCGGCTGTTGAAGTCGGCCACAATTTTTTCCAGCGCCTCCCGCGCGGGGGGCTCGAGGGTGTGCCAGAAGGCAATATCTACGGGTCGTTGGGCATGTGCAGCGCCCCCCAACACCATCATCAAGAGAAAAGCTCGGAACACAGCATTCACGGGCCAAGTTTAGGGTATCTTCCTGAACAATCGCTGAAGTTCAGCGTAACTTTTGCACCAACTACAGCGGTGGATCAAACCGCCCATCAATGGCCGTCCAGCCCCCATCCACAAACAGAATGGTGCCGGTGATGTAGGAAGCCGCTGGCGAGGCCAGAAAAACCACCGCCGCCGCCACCTCCTCAGGACGGCCCCAGCGCCGCAGGATGTTGCGCTCGGCGTAGGCCTGGTACCAGTCGGGCTTGCCCTTGATGGGGGCGGTGAGGGGGGTGTCAATCACCCCAGGGCCAATTGCGTTGGCCCGCACCCCTTTGGGGCCAAGCTCCACGGCCAGGCCCCGGATAAGCTGGACAGTGCCAGCCTTGGTCATGGCATAGACCGACTGCCCCGGCTCCACCACCAGCGAGCGGATGGAGGAAAATGCAATGAGCGAGCCCCCACCCTGCGCGGCCATGACCCGGCCCGCTTCCGTGAGGAGATTAAAAGTGCCTTTGAGGTTGACGTTCACCACCCGGTCGAACTCCTCGCTGGTATAGTTCAAAGCAGGCTTGCGCACGTTGATGCTGGGCGTGGTCACGGCCACATCGAGCCGTCCGTGGCGTTCCAGAATGCCCCCCATCAGGCCCTTGACCCCCTCGAGGTCGGTGATGTCCACCTGGTTGGCCTCGGCCCGGCCCCCATTGGCCTCAATTCGGCCGGCGGTCTCGGCGGCCAGCTCGGCCTTCGCATCCGCCACCACCACGGTGGCCCCCTGGGCCGCCAGGGCCTCGCAGGAGGCCTGTCCAATCCCCGAGCCGCCCCCCACTACCAGCGCCACCTTGCCATCCAATCGGAACATCTCCGCATAGTTCATGCTTACCTCCTCAGCTTCTTTTTCTGGGGTCGAGGTAGTCCCGCAACCCGTCGCCCAGCAGGTTGAAGCCCAGCACCGCCAGGCCAATAGCCAGACCGGGGAAAATGACCGGGTAGGGCGTCAGCTCCTGGTAGCTCTGCGCCTCGCGCAGCATCCGGCCCCAGCTGGGGTTGGGGGGCTGGGTGCCCAGGCCCAGGTACGAGAGCGCGGCCTCGGCCAGAATTGCCACGGCAAAGGCCAGGCTGGCCTGCACCACCAGCGGCCCGATGATGTTGGGCAGGACATGCTTCAGCATAATGCGCCCATTGCCCATGCCCAAAGCCCTGGCCGCCTCGATGTAGGGCAGGGCCTTGACCGAGAGCACCCCGGCCCGGGCCACCCGAGCAAAGGCCGGAACCGCCGCCAGGCCAATCGCCACCATCGAGGTGGTCACGCCGGGGTTGAAGATGGCCGCCAGCAAGAGAGCGATGAGCAGGGCCGGAAGGGCATAGAGGGTCTCGAGCAGCACCGACAGAATCTGGTCGAGCCAGCCGCCAAAGTACCCCCCCAGCACCCCCAGCAGAAGCCCCACCGAAAGCCCGATACCTACTGCGATTAGCCCTACGTAGAGCGCGTTTTGGGCCCCCGCCAGCACCCGAGCCAGGGTATCGCGCCCTAGGATGTCGGTTCCTAGAGGATGTCCTTCGGCAAAAATCGGGGCCAGGCGGTTGGGGGTGGTGGCGTTGGGGTTGGTGGGGTTAAGCGCACTGGCCAGCACCATCAGCAGAATGAGCACAATCAGGAAGGCTCCCGCCCTGAGGGCAAGGGGTAGCCGGGCCCACCTCGAGGGTCTTTTGGACGGCTTTGCTTGGACAATCTGGCTAGGCATAACTCACCCTCGGATCGAGCAAACCATACAGCAAGTCCACCAGCAGGTTCATAAGCACGATAAAGGCCGCAATCACCAGCACCACCCCCTGCACCAGGGGGTAGTCGCGGGCGCTGATGGCGGTGAGCGAGAGCGAGCCCAGGCCCGGAATCCCGAAGACTGTCTCCACCACCACCGTGGCGATGAGCAGGCTGGCAAATTCCAGCCCCAGCACCGTCACCACCGGCAGGGCCGCGTTGCGCAGGGCGTGCTTGTACAGCACCACCCGTTCGGCCAGCCCCTTGGCGCGGGCGGTGCGGATAAAATCCTGCGAGAGCACCTCGAGCACACTCCCCCGCACCAGCCGCACCAGAAACGAGGCGCTGGCCAGCGCCACGGTGAGTACCGGCAGCACCAAAGCGGCCAGCGCGCGCTCCGGGTTCTCCCAGCCCCCGATGGGAAAGCTGGTGGGCAGGGGCAGCTTGAGCCAGACGATAAAGATATAGATGAACATCAGCCCCACCCAGAACGAGGGCAGCACGATGCCCAGCAACGAGGCCACCGAGACCCCCAGGTCGATGGGGCTTCCGGCCTTGCGGGCCGCCAGGATGCCCAGGGGCACGGCTAGGATGGTAGCCAGCAGCAACGAAGCCACCACGATGGGGAGGGTGATGCCCAGCCGGGCCACAATCAGCTCCGAGATGGGCCGCTCGTAGCGGATGGACTGGCCCAGGTCGCCCCGCAGCACCCCGCCCAACCAGCTTATGTAGCGCTCGAGCGGCGGTTTATCCAGGCCTAGCCGGGCCTCGAGGGCCTCGAGGTCGGCGGGCGTGGCCTCAATCCCCAGAATGGCCTGGGCCGGGTTGCCGGGAATCAGCAACAGCGCTCCAAACACCAACAGTGTCGCCAACCACAGGGTGACGAGGGCCAAGCCAAGGCGGCGAAGCGTGTAGGCAAACATACGTCAAGAACCAGGGCCGGGCGCCTAAGGCTGAGAGGCCCCAGACACCCGACCCTCAAAATCCATCATTGGTCGGTTATGGCCGTACCCACACCTCGGCCACGCTGATTCCTGGAGACAAGAAGCCATCCGGCCAGTTCTGCACACGGGCCCGGTAGGCCCCCAAGGCCGGCAGGCTCATGACCCATACCCCAGCTGCATCCTCGGCCAGAAGGCGCTGGGCCGCTGCCAGGGCCTCGCAGGCTTTGGTCTGGTTGGGGGCCCGCAGGTACTGGGTGAAGAGCTGCTGGAAGCGCGGGCTGTTGTAGCGCCAGTAGTAGCGGGGGTTGGCGTAGTTTCCGATATCGTTGGCCTCCACGTGCCCGATGATGGTCATGGCGTAGTCGGCCTGCGAGAAGACCCGCTGGATCCAGGTGTTGAAGTCGGTGACCTGGATGGTCACTTGCAGCGGCCCCAGCTTGTTGAGCTGGGCCACCATGGCCTCGCCGATACGGCGCTCGTAGGGGAACTCGGCGGCCAGGTTAAAGGTAAAGCGCAGGGGGTTCTGGTTGGTGAAACCAGCCTCGGCCAGGAGGCGGCGGGCCTCGTCGGGGTTGTAGGCGTTGAAGTTGCTCAAGTCCACGTAGCAGGCCTCACCCGGCGAGCGCATGGAGCCGATCTTGGTTCCATAGCCCAGCATGGCGCCCTGGATTAGCTCGTCCTTGTTGGTCGCCAGCGTGATGGCCCGGCGCACCCGCACGTCGTTGAAGGGCGGGCGGCTGTTGTTGAAACCGGCCACCGCTTCGGCTGTCCCGGAGCCCGAGAACACCTTGAAGTTGCTGTCGCGTGAGAGCACCACCGCGTTTTCGGGCAGCAGGCTGTAGGCGATCACGTCCAGGTCGCCGGCCCGCAGGCCGGCCAGTTGGGCATCCCCATCGCCCAGGAAGCGGAAGTTGACCCGATCCAGGTAGGGCAGACCCTGCAGGTAGTAGTTGGGGTTGCGCTCGAGCCGCACCGCCACCCCCCGCTCCCAGGCCGCAAAGCGGAAGGGGCCGGTGCCAATGGGCTGCACCCGTTGCTCGGCCAGGGGGCGCTGCCGGGGGCCAATGAGCGACTCGGGGCGCGAAAGAATGAACAGGAAGTCGTTGTTGGGCTGGCGCAGGCTAAACACCACCGTGTTGGGGTTGGGGCTGGTGATGTTGGCGATGTCGCGGTACAGGTCGGGGCGCAGGTGGCCCGAGGCCCGGGTGTCGGGGTTGCGGGCCCGGTTGAACTTGGCCAGCACGTCCTGAGCGGTAAAGTCGGAGCCGTCGTGGAACTTTACGCCCTGGCGCAGGGTAAAGGTGTAGGTCAGGCCCGAGTTGGAAACCACCCAGCGCGTAGCCAGCGAGGGCACGATCTCGCCCTTGGGGTTGCGCTTAACCAGACCCTGCAGCACGTTGTCGTAAACCACCCGGGAGATGTCCGCCCCGGCCACCTGGGTCGGATCCCAGGCCGCGGGCTCGGTCTGGATAGCGATGGTGATGCTGCCACCGCGCTGCTGGGCCCAGGCCAGTCCGAGTAGGGCCAAGACACCAATAAGCAACCAACGTTTCATCACGATTCCTCCTTGATTTGTTGTGGGAATGTCGCGATTTATGGCCGCGTCGCGCGGGTGAACCCGGTATCTCGAGTTTCACCATGCTAGGTCGGGCTTTCTCCACCCTTCCTATCCGAAAAAAGCCTGCACGATACGCTTTTTTCGGCCTCGCTCGCAAGGAGACAATACCACAATTCGCTCTGGGGAAAAAGCCTGCCTTACTCGGCCAGCATCAACACCCCCACAGCGGCATACAGCCGGGCTGCAGCCAGCAATTCTTCAATCTCTATGTACTCATCGGCCTGATGGGGCATAGTTTTACCGCCCGGCCCAAGGGTCACGATGGGCAGCCCAGCCAAGGCCCACAAGAAAGTGCCGTCGGTGGCCCCCGGCACACCCCCATACCGGATGGGCATCTGCAAAAGCTGCAAGCCCCGTTCCACCGCCTGCACCAGCACGGCATCGCGCGGGGTCTCGGTGGCGGGGCGGTCTTCGAAGACCTCGAGGCTCGCGCTTATCCCCGCCTCCAGACTCTCTTCCAGGGCCTGCCGGAGCCGGGCCTCGAGGGCCCGGTGATCCTGTCCGGGGTTGGTACGGATATCCAGCCCCACCCGCACCCGATCGGGCATCACGTTGAACTGCCCCTCCCCGGCCCCCGCCTGGAAGACCGTCGGGGTAATCCAGGGCAGGCCCAGGTACTCGTGCTGGCTTTCTGCCTGCAAGGCCGCTTGAAGCCTGCCGAGCTCCGTTACGAATCTGGATGCCGACGGGATGGGGTTGGCCCCGGCATAGGGCATGGCCCCGTGGGCCATCTTCCCCTGAAAGTGCACCCAGACCCGCATGGCCCCCTTTTGCCACAGGCACACCTGGTTTTCCTCCGGCTCGCAGATGATAGCCCCGGCGAAGCCCTCGGCATAACCCGCACGAACAAAAGCCTTGATGCCGATCATCAGGCCCTCTTCATCGCAGGGAATGCACAGCCGCAGGGTTTTCTGGGGCAGGCCCAGCACCTTTTGCACCGCCACCGCCGCGCAAATGGCCGCAGCCAGCCCGCCTTTCATGTCGCAGGCCCCGCGCCCGTAAATTCTGCCGTCCACAATTCGGGCCTCGTAGGGGGGGAGTGTCCATTGATCCAGACTGCCGTGCGTGACCACATCGGTATGGCCTTCCAGAATGAGCCCCCCTTTGCCCTGCCCCAGGTCGGCAATCAGGTTGGGGCGGCCCGGCGCCACCGCCTGCACGGTGGTCTTGAAACCGCGCTCGCGCAGGTAGGGCTCCAGAAAATCCACCACCGGCTGCTCCCCCGGCCCTGGGTAATAGCTAGCTATGCGGATCAGGGCCTGGGTCAGGCGCACCAGTTCGTCGGCGTCTACAGCCTGGGCAGCTTGGAGGGCAAGGCTGTTTCTGTCCATTATTCATCCTACAGGGTGGAAAGGACGTGGCTCTTAAGGCCTATTTTTCGTACAAATCGCGGTAGGAAACCAGCCCCCCTACCGAATGGGCGTGTAGCACCCCATGCACCAGGGCCCGGGCAAACACATCGGCGGCCACCGCACCAATCCGGCTGAGTTCGGCGGGGCCGGTAATCTCCACCTCGCCGGTAGCCAGACAGAAAATCACATCGCCATCAAACATGGTATGGGCCGGGAAAACCGCTCGAGCGATGCCGTCGTGGGCCATCTGGGCTACCTTCTGGGCCTGGGCTTTGCTCAGCCTGGCGTTGGTGGCTACGCAGCCGATTACCGTGTTGCTGCGCACAAAGGCGTCGGCGAAGACCTCGGTGTAGTCCGGGGCCGACAGGCGCCGGGGGGGGTGCTTGAGCTTGAACTCGCCCTCCTGCTCCAGGAAACGCGCGTAAAGCTCACCGGTTACCGGGTCGTGGGCCCGCCCGTGGGCGTTGGCCGCCACAATGGCCCCCACCACCACCCCGCCGGGCAGCTCGAGGCTGGCGGTGCCCACACCCCCTTTCAATCCACCGTTCCGGGCGCCCGTCCCCACCCCCACCACACCCTGCTCCACCGGCCCGCCCTTCAGGTTCTGGGCCGCCTGGTAGCCGTAAAAGGCGCTAGGGCGCACCGTAGCGCTGCCCACCAGCAAATCAAAAATCACCGCGGCTGGCACGATGGGCACAATGGCCTGGGTGGTGGCGTTGCCCACCGGGTAGCCCTTGTGGTGCTCCTCGAGCCAGCGCATCACCCCTGAAGCGGCCTCGAGGCCATACGCACTCCCGCCCGAGAGCACAATAGCCTGTACCTGCTCAACCAGGTTAACTGGGTTCAGCAAATCGGTTTCGCGCGTGCCCGGCGCACTGCCGCGCACATCCACCCCTGCCACCGCGCCATTTTCGGGATAGATGACCGTAACCCCTGTGAGGTGCTCGAGGTCGGTGTAGTGACCCACCTGGATACCGGGAACATCGGTGATGGCGTTAAACCGGCCGGGCTTCATGGACAGACCCAGCATAACAAAAAGCCCACCAAAACTATTGCAGCTCTATCTCCAGCTCGCCACCCGCCGCCACAAAACCCACCCTTTTGTGGGTGCCGTCGCAAAAAGGCTTATTTTCTGAGTGACCGCAGCGACACAGCGCGAGTTTAGCGCGCTCGAGCACCCGCTCTTCCCCATCGAGCACGAACCTGCTGCCCTCCGGCAGGTCTATCACCAACGATCCGTTTTCCCGCAAGCGGATTTTCATAAACCCAGTTTAGACTCTGCCATTTCACCCAAAACGGGGCGATTGACCCTACTGAGTTATAGGTTCGTAGCGGAGACTAGTTCCGAAGGCTAGTGAGAGATTTATCAAAGTCGCTGGCCTCCCAGAGGAGGAACCACAATGCCCGTGAAATATCCAGGGACAACCGTTAGAGTTAAGGACGATATGCAAAGCCTCGAGTTCCCCCCTTACATCAAGAGCGAGCGGGTCAAACACTGGATTGCCGAAGCCGTGGCACTGTGCAAGCCCGACGCAGTGCACTTCTGCGACGGCTCAGAAGAGGAGTACAACGCCCTGTGCGATCAGTTAGTCGAGGCTGGTACGTTCATCCGCCTCAACCCCAAGCTGCGCCCAAACAGCTTTCTAGCCCGCTCCGACCCCAGCGACGTCGCACGGGTCGAGGATCGCACCTTCATCTGCTCCATCAACAAAGAAGACGCCGGCCCCACCAACAACTGGGTCAACCCCAAAGAAATGCACGCTACCTTGCAGGGCCTGTTCGACGGTTGCATGCGGGGCCGCACCATGTACGTGGTGCCCTTTAGCATGGGGCCGCTGGGCTCCCCCATCAGCTACATCGGCATCGAGATTACCGACTCGGCCTATGTGGTGGTCAATATGCGCATCATGACCCGCATGGGTAAGGCCGTTTACGACGTGCTGGGTGAGGATGGCGACTTTGTGCCCTGTATGCACACGGTGGGGATGCCCCTGGAACCCGGCCAGAAAGATATTCCCTGGCCCTGCAATCCCAAGGTCAAATACATCGTGCATTTCCCCGAAGAGCGCAGCATCTGGAGCTACGGTTCGGGCTACGGCGGCAATGCCCTGCTGGGCAAGAAATGCCTGGCCTTGCGCATCGCCAGCGTAATTGGTCGTGACGAGGGCTGGCTGGCCGAGCACATGCTGATTCTGGGGGTCGAAGACCCCAAGGGCCAGAAAACCTATGTGGCAGCCGCATTCCCCAGCGCTTGCGGTAAGACCAACTTTGCCATGCTAATTCCGCCCAAGCCCTTCCAGGACGACGGTTGGAAAGTCACCACCGTGGGCGACGACATCGCCTGGATCAAGCCCGGCCCTGACGGGCGCCTTTATGCCATCAACCCCGAGGCCGGCTACTTTGGGGTGGCCCCCGGCACGTCCTATGCCACCAACCCCAATGCCATGGAATCCATCAAGGCCAATACCATCTTCACCAATGTGGCCCTCACCCCCGAGGGCGATGTGTGGTGGGAAGGTATGGATGGCCCGCCGCCCGCCAAAGCCATTGACTGGCAGGGCAACGAGTGGACACCCGACTGTGGGCGCAAAGCCGCCCACCCCAACGCCCGTTTTACCGCCCCGGCCAGCCAGAACCCGGCCATTGACCCCGAGTGGGAGAACCCCAAGGGTGTGCCCATCAAAGCCTTTATCTTTGGTGGACGCCGGGCTACGGTCGTGCCCCTGGTGTATCAGAGCTTCAACTGGAGCTTTGGGGTTTATCTGGGCGCTACCATGGGCTCGGAGATGACCGCCGCCGCCTTCGGGCAGATTGGGGAGGTACGCCGCGATCCCTTCGCCATGCTGCCCTTCATCGGCTACCACATGGCCAGCTACTTCAACCACTGGCTGGACATGGGCCGCCGGGTGGTAGACCCGCCCCGCATCTTCAGCGTGAACTGGTTCCGCAAAGACCAGGACGGCAACTTTGCCTGGCCGGGCTTTGGCGAGAACATGCGCGTCTTGAAGTGGATTGTAGACCGGGCCAATGGGCGCGGCTACGCCACCGAAAGCCCCCTTGGCTATGTGCCCCACTACGAAGACCTCGACTGGCGTGGCCTGAACTTCAGCAAAGAGCAGTTCCAGGAACTCATGGCCATTGACCGCGACCTGTGGCTCAAGGAAATCCTTTCGCACGAGGAGCTCTTCATCAAGCTCTACGAGCGCATGCCCAAGGAGTTCCTGGCCATGCGCGAGCTGCTGATTTCCAACCTCTGGCGCTCCCCCGAGCACTGGGACGTGGGCAGCTCGGAGTAACAAACCCCCCATTTCTGGCCTCCCCTGCTCCCCGGGGGAGGCTTCTTTTGAAGGACTATATTGATGAGCATGCAGCGTACCGATTTTGGATTCTTCCACCGCCTGCGGGTTCGCTGGGCCGAGACCGACCCCCAGGGCATCGTTTTCAACGGGCACTACCTGACCTACTTCGATGTAGCCATCACCGAGTACTGGCGGGCCGCCGGCATCCCTTACCCCAGCACGGTGGAGCGCTTTGGGCTGGATTTATTCGTGGTCAAGGCAACGGTGGAGTACCACGCCCCCGCCCACTACGATGACGAACTGGATATCGGGGTGCGGGTCGGGCGTATTGGCAACAGCAGCATGCAGTTTGTGCTGGGTATCTTCCGGGAGGAGGCCCACCTGATTAGCGGGGAGGTTATCTATGTGGCGGCCCACCCCCAGACGCGCCAGCCCCAGACCGTTCCACAGGCCATGCGCCAACTGCTGGGGCACTGAGCTGGTTGGGTGCGGTTATACGCATTCCGACAGTATCGTTCACTTTTGAAAGCCTAAACGATACTGCCAAAATGCTTTTCTACTCCCTTCGGTCGGCTTGAATCCTTCACCTTTGACTACGCCCCACGGTAAAGGATTCAAGCGGAAACGGTATTATTCCACCCCCTCGGCGCGCAACTCCTGGGCCAGCGACTCCCAGCCTTTGCGCCCCATCAGGGCGTAGGTGTACTCCTTGCCCAGTTCCACCCCCGGCTGGTCGAAGGCGTTGATGTTCCACAGCTCGCCCAGGAAGGCGGTCTGCCACATCAGGTGTTGCAGCAGCCAGCCCAGGTGATAGGCGTCGAGTTTTTCCAGGGTGAGGGTGTAGTTGGGCTGGCCGGCTTTAGCCAGGGCGTGGGCGGTGGCTTTGGCCTCGGCGTCCAAGAGCTCGAAGAAGCTCTTGCCGAAGAGGTAGTCGAGGGCCTCGAGCCCCCGCACCGCGGGAATTTCCAGATCCTCGCTGGGACTCAGCAGGCGCACAAAATTGATGAGTTTGTCGTGCGGCCCCTCCCGGAAAAGCTGCACCTGGGCGTGCTGGTCGGTAGTGCCGATGGCCCGCACCGCGGTGGTGCCGGTGCGCACCTCCTGGCCGGCCCGGTCGCGCATCTTGCCCAGCGACTCGTCGTGCAGTTGCACAAACCAGTCGGGCAGGTAGCGCAGGCGGGTGGAATAAGGCATGAACACCACGATGTTTTTGCCCCTTTGGCTGTACAGGTGATTAATCAGAGCGGTCTGGGCCGGCAGGTTGTGCTCGAGGGCCGCCCTGGCCTGTTCGTTGGCCTTGCGGGCCCCGGCCAGCAGGTTTTCCAGCTCGACCCCGGCAAACGCCAGCGGCAGGGTGCCCACCGGACAGGTGACGCTAAAACGCCCGCCCACCGCGGGGGGCACCTCGAAGGTGGCTAGCCCCTCGGCCTGGGCGTAGGGGCGCAGGATGCCTTTGGCGGGGTCGGTGGTGACCACCACGTGCTTTTTCCAGTCGGCCACACCCAGCTCGAGCCACTGCCGGAACACCAGAAAGGCTGCCATGGTCTCGGCAGTGGAGCCCGACTTGGAGATGACGTTGACCAGGGTTTTATGAGGCTCGAGGGTGCGAAGCAAGCTGAGAATGGGCTCAGGTTCGACATTGTCCACAAAATGCAGGCGCACCGGGCCTTTACCCAGGGCCGCGGCCACCGCCTGGGCCCCCAGGGCCGAGCCCCCAATGCCCAGCACCACCAGGTCTTCGACCCAGGCATTGGCCTCGCGGTAGCGCAACACCCGCCGTAGGGTCTCGGTGTCTTCGGGCACGTCAATCCAGCCTAGAAACTCAGCAGGGTTGGATTTGCGCTGCCAGAGTGCATCGCGGGCCGCCTCTAGAAACTGGGCGTGGGCCGCCAGGGCCCCAGGCCAGTCCAGGCCCTGTTCGCCCAGGCGTTTGGAAAGTACATTGGTCAGATCCAGTCGCAACATATGACCAGTTTACCGTGGAGTTCGTGCGCATGCAGCGTAAAATGCTAAACTTAGAAAAGCATCTAAGGGGCTGACTATTTGCAACCCCGGAACCTTGATATGATCAAGCCTACCCAGCCCATCGCGGTGCCCCTATCGCCCACAGCGCATTCTGACGTAGAGGCCTTGTGGCAACAGCTCGAGCCTCACCTGCACTACCTGCCGGCTGCGGCCAAAACCCAGGTGCGGGAGGCCCTCGAGTTCGCCTACACCGCCCACCAGGGCCAGCAGCGCAAGAGCGGCGAACCTTACATTGTTCACCCGGTCGCGGTCGCGCAAATTTTGGCCGAGCTGGGCCTGGATGTCGAGACCTTACTGGCCGGGCTCCTGCACGACACCATCGAGGACACCGATGTGCGGCCCGAGGATATTGAAGAGCGCTTTGGGATCGCGGTACGAAAAATTGTGGAGGGCGAGACCAAGGTCTCCAAGCTCTACAAGCTGGCCCATGCCACCCAGGAAGATAAGCACGCCGAGGAAAAGCACGCCGAAGACCTGCGCCAGATGTTTATTGCCATGGCCGAGGACGTGCGGATTATCATCGTCAAGCTGGCCGACCGGCTGCACAACCTGCGCACCCTGGAGTTTATGCCCCCCCACAAGCAGCAGCGCATTGCCCGCGAAACCCTGGAGATTTATGCGCCGCTGGCGCACCGGCTGGGGATTGGTCAGGTCAAGCTCGAGCTCGAAGACCTTTCCTTCCGCTACCTTGACCCCGAGAACTACCAGGCCCTCGAGGCCCGCCTCAAAAGCCACCGGGCCGAGCGCGAGGCCGCGGTGCAGGCCGCTAAAGAAAAGCTCGAGCAAGCCCTGGCCCGCGACTTCATCCTCAAGCAGTCAGTCAAGAAAGTCGAGGTCACAGGCCGTACCAAGCACCTGTTCTCCATCTGGAAGAAGATGGAACGGGAGGGTAAAACCATCGAGCAAATTTACGACCTGCTGGCCTTACGGGTCGTATTAGAACCACGGCCAGGCCAGGATGCCGAAGAAAACGCCCTGCGCGAGAAGCAGGTTTGTTATCACGTACTGGGCCTGGTGCATGCTCTGTGGCAGCCCATCCCGGGCCGGGTCAAGGACTATATCGCAGTGCCCAAGCCCAATGGCTACCAGTCGCTGCACACCACGGTTATCGCCGTCAACGGGCTGCCGCTGGAGGTGCAGATTCGCACCAAGGAAATGCACCGCGTCGCCGAGTTTGGCGTCGCCGCTCACTGGCTCTACAAGGAAGGCGTGACCGACCCCGAAGACCTTCGCCGACGGGTAGGCTGGCTCAAAAGCATCCAGGACTGGCAGCAGGAATACAGCAGCTCGCGCGATTTTGTCGAGGCCGTGACCAAAGAGCTGCTGGGGGATCGGGTTTTTGTTTTCACCCCCAAAGGCAAGATCATCAACCTGCCCAAGGGCTCGAGCCCGGTGGACTTTGCCTACCACATCCACACCGAGGTGGGTCACCATATGGTGGGGGCTAAGGTCAACGGACGCATTGTGCCCCTGAGCTACGAACTGCAAAACGGCGAAATTGTAGAGATTCTCACCGCTAAAACCGCTCACCCCTCCAAGGACTGGATCGACTACGCCAAAACCCGTTCGGCCAAGCAGAAAATCCGTATGTACTTCCGGGCCTTTGAACGGGCCGAGACCCTGGAAAAAGGCGTGCGGATGCTAGAAAAGTACTTCAAGCGGCGGGGCCTACCCCGGCCCCTGGAGAGCCAGCTCGAGGAGGTGGGACGCAAGCTCCTCAAAAGCTCGTCACCGGAAGACCTCTACGCCGCCATCGCCACTGGGCGGGTAGCACCCCAGCAAGTTGCCCGCATCCTGGCCCCCAAAAGCGAAACCGCCATCACCAAGCCCAAGCCTGCCAAAAACGAGTTGGGCATTCGTTTAGAGTCCAACCTCAACGTCCCCATCAAGCTGGCCAGTTGCTGTGAGCCTGCCAAGGGTGATGCCATTCTGGGCTACATCACCCGGGGGCGGGGGGTCACGATTCACAAAGCAGGCTGCCCCAACATGCGCCGGCTGATGGAGCACGACTCCGGGCGGGTCGTGCCGGCCTACTGGGAAGGGCTGGGCCGGGTGATGCAGCTCGAGGTGCTGGCCGACGACCGGGCTGGTTTGCTGCGCGACATCATGGATGCCATTGCCTGGATGGGCAAAAGCGCCATGGGCGTAAACTCGAGCCCCACCTCGCCGCTTTCTTCGCTATTTCGCATCAGCACTCGCATAGACCTCAGCGAAAGTGAGCAAAAAACGCTTGATGAACGTTTGCGCAGCGTGCCCAATGTGCGCTCAGTGAGCTGGTCCCAGGTGTTATAGGGCCCGTACTCAAAGGATTTCGCAGCCAGTTGGCATGGATGGCACACCCAGCATGAGTCCCCTTCTGGCCCTACCCATCGCTTTTGGAGTCGGGCTGCTGGCCGAGCGGATGGGCTGGCTCAGGCCGGGAGCTGCCTGGGCTGCTGCGCTGGTGGGAGGTCTGCCCATGTGGGCTGGAGGGATTCCAGCAGCCCTGGCCGTGCTCTTCTTTGTGGCTCTGGGCAGCCTTGCTAGTCGCTGGAATCAGCGTAGCCAAGACCGCTCGGGCCGCACAGCCTTTCAGGTGCTGGCCAACGGGTTTCCTGCTGCTTTGGGCCTTGCCCTGGGGTCGCCTGCGTTCTTTCTCGCAGCGCTGGCCACCGCAGCCGCGGATACCCTGGCAACTGAGCTGGGTAGCCGCAGTCGATGGGCCTGGCATCCCTTAAAAGGCCGGGTGAAAAGCGGAACCAACGCCGCCATCAGCGGGCCGGGTACCTTGGCCCTGCTTGGCGGGGCACTGCTGTTTGTGCCCTGGGCAGCCTGGCTCGAGGTACCCATCGCGGGAGTAGTGCTTGGAGGCATCGCCGGAGCCCTGGCCGATACTCTGCTTGGTTTGTGTGAAGACCGCTGGGCCTGGTGGAGCAACGACCTGACCAATCTGCTGGCCACCACGTTGGGCGGGCTGGTTGGTGTGTGCTTACCCTGGGTGTTCGCGGCTTAAGAAATGCTAAACTTTTAGGGCTTTTATTTGCACTACCATGACTGTGGATATTGCTTACCGCATTATCGGCCATTTGAAGACCTATGAGGCACCCCCTGAACACGCATAAAATGCCCTTTACTGGAATCCCATACGTCTGTTCGGGTAGGCTTGCATAGTGGTGGAACGATGCGCGGTCTTCTACTAGCCTTCGTACTGGCGCTCGCACCGCTGCCCAATCTCCCGTTTATCCCTTCCGGGAGTGAGATCCGGGTGGTGTCTCCAGATTTGCTCACGGTATATGTGGTCTGGCAGGTAGAAGAGCGCAACCTGGTTTTACAAAGCAAGCTGCCCGCGCCCGCCAATCGGGAGGTGCGGGTGCTGTTCCGGGTGGATGGAGGCTACCGCCCGCCATACAATGGGATCACGACCCCTAGGGGGGATATTGCCCTGCTGGTTCAAGGGGAGCGTGTTAGCCTTAATGAGCTGTTGACCCGCACATATCGCCTGAATCTGCCCAATGGGCGTGTCTTGCCGGAGGTTCGATGAAACGCATTTTGCTAATTGAAGACGACCCCGAAATTGCTCACCTCTTGCAGCTCGAGCTGGGCGAGGCTGGCTACACCGTGGACTGGGCCTCGGGCGGCATGTCCGGCCTGGTGCGCCTACGCGAAGCCGTACCCGATCTGGTCATCCTCGACCTGGGTCTACCCGACCTGGACGGCGGTGAGGTAGCCCGGCGCATTCGGGCAGGCTACGAAGTGCCCATCATTGTCCTGACCGCTGCCGACGCAGTCGAGCGCAAGGTCAGCCTGCTCTCCGACGGGGCCGACGACTACATCGTCAAGCCTTTTCATCCTGCCGAGCTACTGGCCCGTATCCAGGTGCAGTTACGCCACCGGGAGGGGGGCGAACAGATTAGCGTAGGAGGCCTGGAGGTATATCTCACCAAACGGCAGGTCTTGTTTGAAGGACAGGAACTGCGCCTTTCGCCCAAGGAATTCGAGCTGTTGTCGCTTTTGGTAAGCCGTGCGGGCAAGGTGTTCAGTCGGCAGGAGATCGAAGAACATCTGTGGGGAAGGCAGCTCGAGCGCGACTCCAACGTAGTGGATGTCCATATTGCCAACCTGCGCTCCAAACTGCGTGAAGTCGGTGCTTACGGCTACCTGCGCACCGTGCGCGGGGTAGGTTATGCCCTGCGGCAACGCGAGGCAGAGTAGGTCTGGTTTTGCAAGGCCCTCGCCTTGGTGGTGCACCCGGCTCATAACTCCCCTTAGCCCTCCGACCCACCCGCCTTTATGTCCTTCCGCACCCGTCTGATACTGGCCTATACGATTCTGTGGGTGCTGATTCTGGTTCTGACCCTGAGCATCGCGGTCTACAGCATCAACTTTGGTCTGTACGGGCAGGTCGAGCGTACGCTATTGCGCTACGTCAACGAGGTGGCTTTGCTGTATGCCTCAGGCCGCGCTGGGGAGATTAGCCTGCCACGCTCCGGCCCGGTAAGCGTTAGCTTCTACAGTAGCGGTGGGCAGCTTCTGGTAGCGCCCACCCCCGATTTCGAGCATAAAGTGCCCAAAAACTATATACGTTCCGCCAGCAGTACCGCCAAACCCTACTATGCCCCCACCTTTATGGCCGCCTACCAGGCCATACCGGGGGCGGTGGTGGTGGTCAGTCAGGACACTCGTTACATTGAGAGCATCTCGGCCACCGTACGCAATACCCTGATCCAGGGGATGGCTTTTTTATTGCCTTTAGGAGCTCTTCTGATTGTGTTGGCGGCCCAGGTTTCGCTTATTCCGCTACACCGCGCAGCCTCGGAGGTGGACAAGCGCGGCCCGCGCAACCTCGAGCCCATTCACTACACCGGCCCCAAGGACGACCTGGGGGTGATGATAGAAAAGGTCAACGACCTGCTGGGCGAGCTGCGCGAGGCCCAGGCGCGCGAACGAGCCTTCCTGGCCGAGGTCTCGCACGAACTGCGTACCCCCTTAACCTCGCTCAATGGCTACCTCGAGCGCCTCAGCCGCAACCCTAGCGATACCGAGATGCTCGAGCGCGCTCGCAAAATTGCGGCCCACACCGCGCGTATGGTGCAAGATTTGCTAGCCCTGGCCCGTGGCGAGGCCGAACGGAGCGTAAACCCCCATATTGTCAACCTGGGCGAGCTTCTCCGTCAGGCGGTAGAGGAGTATCCGGGGGTAACACTCAAGATTCCCCCCGAGTTCCCCGAGGTGCTGGGCGATCCCGACCGCCTGCTGCAACTGGCCCGCAACCTGATTGCCAATGCCGTACGGGCCGCAGGCGCTCCCGAAAAAGTGCAGGTGCGGGTCTGGATGGTCAAGGAACCCACCGACAACCCTCCCGACCCCTACGAGTCTGCCGACGAACTGCGCACCACCTCCACCCCCGAGATGACGCCCCCCAAGCAGCCCTGGGCCGCCTTTGCAGTGGTGGATCGGGGGCCGGGCATCGCCCCCGAGGTACTGCCGCGCCTGTTTACCCGCTTTGCCCGCGGCCCCGAAGGCGGTACCGGGCTGGGCCTGGCCATCGCCAAGCAGATTGCCGAAGCCCACGGGGGCGAAATTCGTGTAGCCAGCCGTCCCGGCGAGACCCGCTTTACGGTGTTTTTACCGCTTCTGATGGAAGAAGAATAGTTTTTGTTTGCATCCCTTCGCAAACTTTCGTATGCTTTCGCTATGCCCTCCCTCGAGGCCACCTTCCGTCACCAGGAAATCCTGGAGAAGCTGCACCGGGATGGCCGGGCCGAGGTGCGCAAGCTGGCCCAGCACTTTGGCGTCTCAGCCGTTACCATCCGCGCCGACCTGGAGTATCTGGAACAGCAGGGGCTATTGCGCCGTACCCGCGGGGGTGCTGTACCAGCAGAAACCAAACGCTTCGAGCTTCCCCTGGAAGAAACCCGCCAGGTGCATGCTAAAGAGAAGGAGCGCATCGGCAATTACGCTGCCGGCCTGGTGCGCGACGGCGAGACCATCATTCTGGACGTGGGCAGCACCACCACCGAGTTGGCCAAGGCCCTCTCGCCCTCGCTCAAAAACGTGGTGGTTATCACCAGCGGCCTCAACATTGCTTTGCTGCTGGAGTCGCACCCTGGCATTACGGTAATCGTCACGGGCGGTACGCTACGGCCTTTGCAGCACTCGCTGGTCAACCCCTACGGCACCCTGTTGTTGCGCGAAATCAACGCCGACAAAGCCTTTATCGGTTGCAACGGAGTGCACCCCGACAAAGGCTTTACCAACACCAACCTGCAAGAGGCCGAAATCAAGCGGGCCATGATCGAGGCGGCCCGCGAGATTATCGTATTAGCCGATCACAGCAAGATCATGCAGGTCGCTGCCGCCCGTATTGGGCCGCTGGAGGCAGCCAACCTGCTCGTCACCGACCGCAAGGCCAAAAAGGAGGATCTCGAGCTATTACGGCAGCGGGGGCTCGAGGTTGCGGTAGGTCGGTAAACACACTGTTAAAAGGATTTGTTTCGCAACCTTTCGCAAGTGTTCATAACTATTGACAAGCTTTGGGCCCTGCCCTTAGACTCCGCTTGAACCTTGACGGGGAAAAAGCTTCCTGTGTATCCAGGTGGTTTTACTATGTGGTGTACCCCCGAAAAGGCTGGTGTCTAAGGAGGGTTATATGAAGCGTTTACTGGTTTTAGGAGCAGCCCTGGCTCTCACAGTGGCCTCGGCCCAATCTATACAGGGGAACCCCAACCTGCGCGGCGAGATCACCGTGTGGAGCTGGGACATTGCAGCCAAGGCCCTGGAGGCTAACATCCCCGGCTTCAACAAGCTCTTCCCCAACGTGAAGGTCAAGGTGCTGGACATCGGCAACCAGGCCACCTACGACCGCGGCCTGGCCGGCTGTGCTGCCGGCGGGGGCGACCTGCCCGACGTCTATTCCGTCGAGAACAACGAGGCCGAGGTGTTCTGGGCCCGCTTCCCCAACTGCTTTACCGACCTGAACACCCTGCAGCCCGCTGCCTCTACCCTGCGCAACCAGTTCCCTGCCTTCAAGTGGACCGAACTCACCGTAGGCAACAAGGTCTTCGCCATGCCCTGGGACTCCGGCCCGGTGGTCATGTTCTACCGGCGCGACATCTACAGCCAGGCCGGCGTCAACCCGGCTACCATCCGCACCTGGGACGACTTTATTGCAGCTGGCAAGAAAATTGCTGCAGCCACCAACAACCGCGTCAAAGTAGGGGTCATTGCCAACGGTCAGGACGACGAATGGTTCCGTATGCTGGCCAACCAGAACAGCTGCTTCTACTTCAACAACGAGGCCAATGCCGTAACGGTGAACCAGCCCGGCTGTGTGACTGCGCTCGAGACCGTCAAGAAGCTGATTGACGCCGGTATCGTGATGCAAGGCGGCTGGAACGAGCAGATTCAGGCCTTCAAGGCCGGCACCGTAGCCACCAGCATGTTCGGGGCCTGGTACGAAGGCACCATCCGCTCCAACGCCCCCGAGCAGAGCGGCAAGTGGGGCGTGTACCCAATGCCCGCTTCCCGTCCCGGTGGGGTGCGCGCCGCCAACCTGGGTGGCTCAGCCCTGGCCATTCCCGCCTCCTCGCGCAATAAGGAAGCCGCCTGGGCCTTTGTCCGCTACGCTCTGGGCACCACCGAGGGCCAGGTGACCATGCTCAAGGAATATGGCCTGGTGCCCTCGCTGCTGGCCGCCACCCGCGATCCCTACGTGGCCCAGCCCCAGCCCTACTGGGGCAACCAGCGCATCTGGCAGGTGATCCTGGGCACCCTGGGCAACGTGCCGGCGGCCCGAGGCACCCAGTTCTTCCAGGAAGCCCGCGCCATTATGGTCAAGACCCAGGCCGACTACGTAGCCGGGCGCTTCCCGAACGCCAAAGCGGCCCTTGATGCCGCCGCCCAGCAGATCTCGCAGGCCACCGGTCTGCCCATCGCACGCTAAAACCACTTTGGGGGTGGGGGCTGCCCCACCCCCTCGCTTTTACAACAGTAGAATCGTTTTGGAGCCTCCCGTGAGGTGCAATATACCCAGACTTTTGACCTGGAGGACGCGTGAAACGTAGCGCGACCCCCTACCTTTTTTTACTGCCCTACCTGGCGATTTTCGCTTTGTTCTGGGCCTGGCCCATCCTCGAGTCGCTGCTTTTGTCGTTCCAGAACACCCGGGTCTCCCCCCCGGTCTGGAACCTAAGCATCAACTGGGGCCGCATCCTGGGCGATGCCGCCTTTTGGGACGCCCTGCGCAACACGGTTTTGATTCTGGTAATCCAGGTGCCCCTGATGCTGGCCCTGGCCACCGCGCTGGCCGTTGCGCTGAACTCGCAATTGTTGCGGGTCAAGGGGTTTTTTCGCTTCGCTTTCTTTGCGCCGGTGGTGGTGGGAGCGGTGGCCTACTCGGCGGTGTTCCGTCTGCTTTTCAACCAAAACGGCGCGGTTAATGCGTTCACGGGCCTCGAGCTCAACTGGATTTTCGACCCCGTGGGGGCCATGGCGGTCATCATCATCACCCTGACCTGGCGCTGGACCGGCTACAACGCCATCATCATCCTGGCCGGCCTGCAAAGCATCCCCAAGGATCTCTACGAGGCCGCCGAGATAGACGGGGCCAGCCCCTGGCAGCAGTTCTGGCGCATCACCGTACCCAGCCTGCGCCCGGTTTTGCTATTTTGCCTGGTGCTCTCCATTATCGGAACCCTGCAGCTCTTCACCGAGCCCTGGCTCATCACCAACGGCGGCCCCGGCACCGCCACCACCACCCTGGGGGTCTACCTCTACCGCCAGGGCTTCCAGAACATCAACTTCGGCTACGCCTCCACCATCGCCTACGCCATCACCCTGCTGGCGCTGGTCTTCTCCATCATCCAGCTTCGGCTTTTTGGGAGGGAATCATGAAACGGCGGCTCTGGTGGCGCAGCTTCTGGCTGCACCTGTTCCTGACCCCCCTGGCCCTTTTGTGGCTGGCCCCTTTGTGGCTGATGTTCGTCTTCTCGACCCACCCCGAGATCGCCATCTTCAGCACCCCCACCCCCATCCTGCCGGGCAACCAGTTTGCCGCCAACCTGCAAAGCCTGCAGGCCGACACCAACTTCCTGCGCTCTTTGTTCAACAGCGTGATGGTGGCCGGCATCTACACGGTGCTCTCCATCTTCCTGACCAGCCTGGCCGGGTACGCCTTTGCGCGTTTTGAGTTCTGGGGCAAGGGCCTGCTGTTCTCCCTGGTGATCGCCACCCTGACCATCCCCTACTTTGCGGTGGTGATCCCCCAGTTTATTCTGGTGGCCCGCGAGGCCAAAACCCTGCTGGCAATTCTGATTGGGATGGCAGTGTTTGGCGGTATCGCGGCCCTGCTAGCCTGGCTCCGCTTCTCGCCCACCCTGGGGCGGGCGCTGTGGGTGGGGTATGCGGTGGCGGCCCTGGCCTACCTCTTCCTGGGGGTGCCGGCGCTGCGCGAGGCCATGACCTTCGACTTCCGCCTCACCAACACCTGGTGGGCGGTGATTCTGCCCTCACTGGCCAACAGCCTGGGAGTGTTTTTCATGCGGCAAAACTTCCTCAGCGTTCCCATGAGCCTGCTGGAAGCCGCCCGCATAGACGGGGCCGGGGAGTTTCGCATCTTCTTCCGGATAGCCCTGCCGCTGGTGCTCCCGGCCATGGCTGCCCTGGCCATCATCCTCTTTCTGGCCTCCTGGAACGACTACCTGTGGCCTTTGCTGGTGCTCTCGGATCGGGAGATGCAGACCGCCCCGGTGGCGCTGGGCTCGCTGATTGGGCTGACGCGGGTCTCGTGGGGGGGCATCATGGTGGGGGCGGTCATGACCACCCTGCCGTTTCTGGTGCTGTTCCTGTTCCTGCAGCGCTACTTTATTGCGGGCATTACCGCGGGAGGGGTGAAGGATTGATATGCACCCTGTGCTAGGTAGGCTGTTCCGCACTCTACAAAGCCCACCAGCGGTTGGGATTCCTTCGGTAAAGGTTGAGCCCTCGAGCCCATTCCCCCTTCTGCGCAGCCTCGCGCTTTACCCTGAACTATGTTAGGCGTCTGCTACTACCCCGAACACTGGCCCCGCGAACGCTGGGCCGAAGATGCCCGGCGCATGCGCGCGCTGGGCCTGGCCTACGTGCGCATTGGCGAGTTTGCCTGGAGCGCCATAGAGCCCGACCCTGGCCGCTTTACCTGGGACTGGCTGGATGCGGCCATCGAGACCCTGGGCAAAGCCGGCCTCAAGGTGGTGCTGGGCACCCCCACCGCCACCCCCCCCAAGTGGCTCATCGACCAGCACCCTGATATCCTGGCCTACGATATCCAGGGACGGCCCCGCAAGTTTGGCTCCCGCCGGCACTACAGCTTTAGCAGCCGGGTTTACCTCGAGGAGGCCCGCCGTATCGTGACCCTGCTGGCCCAGCGCTACGGCCCCAACCCCTTGGTGGCCGGCTGGCAGACCGATAACGAGTACGGCTGCCACGACACCACCCGCAGCTACGGCCCCGAAGACCTGCGGGCCTTCCGGCTGTGGCTACAGGCCCGCTACGGCAGCATCGAGGCCCTCAACCAGGCCTGGGGCAACGCCTTCTGGAGCATGACCTACCGGGCTTTTGGCGAGATCGACCTGCCCAACCAGACCGTTACCGAGGCCAACCCTTCGCACTGGCTGGATTTTTACCGCTTTAGCTCGGATCAGGTGGCCGCCTTCAACCGTATGCAGACCGAAGTCCTGCGGCAGTATGCCCCCGAGAAGTTCATCGTGCACAACTTTATGGGCTACACCCCAGACTTCGACCACTTCAAGCTGGCCCAGGATCTGGATATCGCCGGCTGGGACAGCTACCCCCTGGGCTTTACCGATATGGACGTGCTGCCCTGCACAACGGAGGAAAAGCTCCGCTACGCCCACACCGGCCACCCCGATATGGCCGCCTTCCACCACGATCTCTACCGCGGGGTCAAGCCGCGCTGGTGGGTGATGGAGCAGCAGCCGGGGCCGGTCAACTGGGCCCACCACAACCCCTCCCCGGCCCCCGGTATGGTGCGGCTGTGGACCTGGGAGGCCCTGGCCCACGGGGCCGAGGTGGTGAGCTACTTCCGCTGGCGGCAGTTTCCCCAGGCCCAGGAGCAGTTCCACGCCGGACTCAACCGGCCCGATTTCGAGCCCGACCTGGGCTTTTTCGAGGCCCAGCAGGTGGCTCAGGAGCTTGGCCGGCTGTCCCTGCCCCAAAGCACCCCGGCCCCCGTGGCCCTGGTCTTCGACTACGAGGCCGACTGGGTTTTCCGCATCCAGCCGCAGGGCCAGGAGTTTGTGTACCGCGACCTGGTCTGGCATTTCTATCAGGCCCTGCGCAGCCTGGGGCTGGACGTGGATGTGGTGCCTCCGGGAGCCCGCCTGCACCCCTACCGGCTGGTGGTGGTGCCCAGCCTGCCCATCCTGCACGAAGCGGCCCTGCAGGCCTTCAAAGAGGCCCCTGGCGCGGTGGTCTTCGGGCCGCGCACCGGCTCCAAAACCGAGGCCCTGGGCATACCGGCCCAGCTACCCCCCGGCGCTTTGCAGGCGCTGCTGCCCCTCAAGGTAACCCGGGTGGAAAGCTGGCGCCCCGGCCTGAGCGAAACCCTCACCTGGCAGGGCCGGCCCTGGCCGGTGGGGGTCTGGAAGGAGTGGGTCGAGTCCAGCCTCACCCCGGTCGCCGCCTTTGCCGATGGCAGGGGGGCCATCTACCAGCACCACCACCGGCACTACCTGGCCTTCTGGCCAGGCCGGGAGTTTCTGCAAAGCTATCTGGCCGAGGTGGCCCAGGGCCTGGGCTTGGCGATCCAGCCCCTGCCCGAGGGTTTACGCATGCGGCGGCGGGGGCCCTGGGTGTTTGCCTTCAACTACACCGACCGACCCCAGGCCGCCCCAACCCCCCCAGGCGCCCGGTTCATTTTGGGCGGCCCCACCGTGGCCCCTTATGATTTGAGCATCTGGGTTGAGGAGTAAGGCTGTGCAGATTCAGGGCTACGAGTTCAGCATCAGCGCGGGGCGGCTCGAGGAAACCCTGGGCGGCTATCTGCTGAGCGGCAAAACCGTGCAGATCGGCCATCCCTTCGGGCGCACGCTCTACTTCAAGCACGGCTGGCAGAGCTGGAGCGAGGCCGGCTGGGTAAGCCTGAGAGAGAACCCCAAGCCCATCCAGCCCCCCGAGCGGCGGCCTCAGTGCGACGACCCAGCCTACGCCCTCTCACCGGTGCACGGCGGCAGCGGCCTGGGGGGCCTCGAGGGCCACGACGGACGGATGCTCTTCCTGGGGGCTCTGCGTCCGGGGGCGCGCGTAGAGGCCGACCGCCTCTACTTGAAGGGTACCTGCGACCACGAGACCCAGTGGTTTGTGGCCTACGGCGAACAGCAGCAGGTGCTGGCCCGCTACGCCGAGCTGCTGGCCAACACCCTGGGCGTCCGGGGCCAGCAGCCCGCCCCCCGGGTCTGGTGTAGCTGGTACAGCTATTACAGCGATATCTCGGAAAGCAAGATGCTGGAGACCATCGCCGGCTTGCAGGGCCTGCCCTTCGAGGTGTTTCAGCTCGACGACGGCTGGCAGCAAAACATGGGCGACTGGGAGCCCAACCACAAGTTCCGCTCGGGCATGAGCACCATCGCCCTGCGGGCCCAGAGCCAGGGCCTGACCCCCGGCCTCTGGCTGGCCCCCTTTATTGCCCGGCCCAGCTCCAGCCTGTTCAAGGAACACCCCGACTGGTTCTTGCGCGACGAGCAGGGCGAGCTGGTCTCGGCGGGCAGCAACTGGGGCGGCTACTACGCGCTGGACGTGACCCTGCCAGCCGTACAAAACTGGCTGCAGAGCCTGATCCAGAAGGTGCGGGGCTGGGGCTACCGCTACTTGAAGCTGGATTTCCTGTTTGCAGCGGCCCTGCCTGGCAAGAGGCATAGCGGAGCCTCGAGGGAGGAGGCCTACCGCGAAGCGCTCCGCCTCATCCGCGAGGCCGCCGGCGACGATGTGTACATTCTGGCCTGCGGGGCCCCCATCATCGCCTCGCTGGGCCTGGTGGATGGGCTGCGCATTGGGCCGGACGTGGCCCCTTACTGGGACAACGAAGACCGGCGGGTGTACCTGCACGACCCCACCGGCCCCGCGGCCTACAACGCCCTGCGCACCAGCCTGCACCGCCTCTGGCTGAAGCCGCTGGTGCACACCGACCCCGACGTGGCCTACTTCCGCACCCGCTACAACCTGCTCACCCCGGCCCAGCGCGCGGTGTTGCAGGACCTGGCCCTGGTTGCGGGCTTCAAGGCCACCTCCGACCCCCCCGAGTGGCTGGACGGCGAGGAGCGGGAAGGGCTCAAGGAGTGGCTCGAGGCCAGCCCCTCCATCCTCCAGACCGGCCCCTACACCTTCAAGATTGGCGAGCGTGAAGTGGATTTCTCGAGCTGGCTGGAAATCTAGCCCCGCTTCGCGCCTTGAGACCCTCGAGGAGACCATGCATAAGCGTGTATATGTGAAAAAAGACGGCCGGATGCTGTACCTGTACGGCCTGAAGCCCCACACCCTGCCGGCGCTCGAGGAGGGCGAAAACACCGGGCAGGCCCAGTCCCATGCCCGCTGGCACCCCCTGCGGCAGGAGTGGGTGGTGTTTGCCGCCAGCCGCCAGGGGCGTACCTTCCTGCCCCCCAAGGAGTACGACCCCCTGGCCCCCAGCAAGCCCGGTGGCTTCCCCACCGAGATTCCCTTCGAAGACTTCGAGATCGCCGTCTTCCAGAACCGCTGGCCCTCCCTCTCCCCCCACGCTGGGGCGCCGCCCGAGGGCCTGGTCATCCCTACCCGCGACGCCCAGGGCGACTGCGAGGTGGTGGTGTATACCCCCGAGCACAGCGGCAGCCTGGCCTCTTTAAGCCCCGAGCGGCGCGAGCTGCTGGTGCGGGTCTGGGCCGACCGCTACCGCGAGCTGTACGCCCGCCCCCCGATCCAGTACGTGATGCCCTTCGAGAACCGGGGCGAGCAGATGGGGGTCACGCTGCACCACCCCCACGGGCAAATTTACGCCTACCCCTGGGTTCCACCCATTCTGCAAAAGGAGCACGAGGCCTTCCAGAAAAGCCCGGTGCTGCTCAACCTGCTGCCGCACCTGGGGCCCTACACGGTGCTGGAAGATGCGCACGTGCTGGCCTGCATTCCGCCTTTTGCCCGCTACCCGTACGAGGTGCTGCTCTTCCCCAAGCAGTTCCGCCCCGGCCTGTGGGCCTTTACCGAGGAAGAGATACGCAGTTTCGCCAGGGCGCTGGGCCAGGTGGTGCAGAAGCTGGACAACCTGTTCCAGAAGCCCATGCCCTACGTGATGGCCCTGCACGCCGCCCCCAAAGGCGCCGAGGATGTCTTCCACTTCCACGTGGAGTTCTACCCGGCCCTGCGCACCGCCGACAAGCTCAAGTACCTGGCCGGCACCGAGCTGGCCGCCGGCACCTTTGCCATGGATGCCCTGCCCGAGGAGACCGCGCGGGTGCTGCGCGAGGTGGCGATCTGAGCGCGGCCCCTGGCCTACCCTGGATTTTTTATGAGCGTGCGTAACACAAAAGCGATAGCCTGAGGTATGAACGATTCTGCACTCACCCGACTGCGGGCCTGGATGGAAGGCCAGGGTTTTGCGCGCTTTTTTGTACAGCAGCCCGAGAACTTCGCCTGGCTCACCGGCGGCGACAACACCGTGGTCACCTTTCGCTCAGTAGCAGCCTGGCTCGAGGTCACCCCCAACGGCGTGCGGCTCCACGCCTCGCAGATCGAGGCCGGGCGGCTCCTGGACGAGGAGGTGCCGGGCCTCGAGGTCGTGCGCTACCCCTGGTACAGCCCGCCCGCCCCTCAGGGGCCCAGCGACAGCGAGCACGACCTCACCCCTTTGCGCCTGGTGCTCTCACCGGAAGAACAGGCCCGCTACCGCGCCCTGGGCCGGGATGCCGCGGCGGCCCTGGGCGAGAGCCTCCGCTTCGCCGACCCCGGCTGGAGCGAGTACGAGCTGGCCGGGGCCATCAGCGAGGAACTCCTGTCCAAGGGCATCCAGCCCCTGGTGTTGCTGGTCGCCGGCGAGGAACGGCTCTTCCGCTACCGCCACCCCATCCCCAAACAACGTCCCTTGGGGCGGCTGTTTATGGGGGTGATCTGCGGGCGGCGGCACGGCCTTATCGCCAACGTGAGCCGCCTGCGTAGCTTTGGTCACCCGGAGGCCCAGCGCCTCAACCAGCAGGTCTGCCAGATCGAAGCCGCCGCCCTCGAGGCCTCGAGGCCCGGCGCAACCCTGGGCGAGGCGCTGGAAAGCATCCGCGCGGCCTACCAGGCCATCGGCCAGCCCCAGGAGTTTGAAAACCATCACCAGGGCGGCCTGACCGGCTACCGCAGCCGCGAGGTGCTGGCCCGGCCCGGCAACCCCACCCGGCTCGAGCCCGGCATGGCCCTGGCCTGGAACCCCAGCCTGCCCGGCGCCAAGGTCGAGGATACCTTTTTGCTCGGCGAAACCGGCCTGGAAAACCTCACCTTCGATCCGGCCTGGCCCAGCGCACAAGTCAACGGGCGCCTGCGTCCGATGGTGCTCGAGGGCTAATGGAAAAACCCAAGACCCTGTTTCCTGCTCCATCCTGATCCGACTATGTTCAAAGACCTCTTTGGCAGCGAACCCAGCGTATCCGTCTCGGCCCCGGGCCGCGTCAACCTGCTGGGCGAGCACACCGACTACAACGGGGGGTTTGTCTTCCCCACCCCCCTCCCCTACCAGACCTATATCGAAGCCGCCCCCGCCGAGGGGCTCGAGGCCTACGCCGAGAACTTTCAGGAGCATAAAAGCCGTGGGCTGGAGGTGGGCCGGCAGGGGGACTGGCTGGATTACCTCGCGGGCTGCGTGTGGGCTCTGCGCCAGCAGGGGTATGCCGTGCCGGGCCTGCGGGCCTACATCCGCAGCGAGGTGCCCATGAGCGGGGGGCTCTCGAGCTCGGCGGCGCTGGAAGTGGCCACCCTGCGGGCCCTGCGCGCCCTCTATGGCCTTCCCCTCGACGACGTGCAGATCGCCCGGCTGGCCCAGCAGGCCGAGGTGGCGTATGTGGGGGTGCGCTGCGGCATCATGGATCAGATGGCCTCGTCGGTGGGGCGGCTGGGGTACGGGCTGTTCCTGGATACCCAGAGCCTCGAGACCCGGCTGGTGCCCCTGCCGCCAGGCTACCGGGTGGCCGTGGTGGACTCGTCGGTGCCGCGCCGCCTGGCCGAGTCAGGCTACAACACCCGCCGCGCCGAGTGCGAGCAGGCCTGCGCGCTCCTGGGGGTGCCGTCGTTGCGCGCACTTTCCCCTGCCGACCTCCCCCGCCTCGAGGCCCTGCCCGAGCCCCTGAAGCGCCGGGCCCGCCACGTGGTCACCGAGAACCAGCGCGTGCTGGAAGGGGTAGCGGCCTTAGAGCAGGGCGATATCCAGCGCTTCGGCGAGCTGATGATAGCCTCGCACCGCTCACTGCGCGACGATTACGAGGTCTCGATCCCCGAGCTCGACCGGCTGGTGGAGGCCGAGCTGCGCCACGGGGCCGCGGGGGCCCGCCTGACCGGGGCCGGCTTTGGCGGCTCGACGGTGGCCTTGGTCGAGGAGTCTAAATACGAAGATTTCAAAAAGGGCGTCTTGCAGGACTACCCCAGGGCGCGGTTCTTTTGAGCTCGAGCCCCTCCGGTATAATCCCCACCATGGCCGAGCTTCCCCCCATCCTGGCGGTGTTCGCCCACCCCGACGACGAGGCCTTTCCCACCGGCGGCACCCTGGCCCACTACGCGCGGCGGGGGCATCCGGTCTACCTGGCCTGTGCCACCCGGGGCGAGGCGGGGCAGCTCAAAGACCCCACCCTCACCGTGGAGGATATGGGCGCATGGCGCACCCAGGAGCTCGAGGCCTCCTGCCAGGCCCTGGGCCTCCAGCCCCCCATCTTTCTGGGCTACCGCGACTCCGGGCGCAACGAGCGGCTGCGCCGCGACGACCCCCAGGCCCTCCACAACGCCAACCTGTGGGAGGTGGAGGCCAAAATCCGCGAGCTTATAGCCGAGCTTCAACCCAGAATCCTGATTACCTTCGACCCCCACGGGGGTTACGGGCACCCCGACCACCTGGTCGTGCACCGTGCCGCCACCGCCGCGTTTTTTTCCTCGGGCCACCTGCCCAACCCCCCAGCACGCCTTTTCTACAGCGTCTTCACCAGCGAATACGCCGCCGCCATGCAGCAAAGCGGCCAGGCCAACAGCATCCTGGGTGGCCTCGACCCCCAGGTCTTCGGCGTAGCCGAAAACACCCTGGCGGTGCGGATGAACGTGCAGGCCTACCTACCCCAAAAGCGAGCGGCCATCGCCGCCCACCGCTCGCAGTTCGCCGACCGCATCCAGGCCATGAACGCCACCCTCGATCGCCAAGCCCTCATGGAGCAGCTGATCTCGGTGGAAACCTTCGCTCTGGGTGGAACCCGCGGCCCCATCCCGCGCTGGCCCTTGCAGGACTTGTTCGAAGGCCTGTAATACCGGTTCCGCTTGAATCCTTCACCTTTGATTACGCCCAAAGGTGAAGGATTCGAGCCGACCGAAGGGAGTAGGAGTGCATTCCGGCAGTATCGTTTAGGCTTTCTAAAGTGAACAATACTGCCAGAATACGTATAAAGCGTTCAGGCTTTGGGCACCTCAGGCACAAAACCCTCGCCCAGCGGCAAGGAGCGAATCTCCTCCGGGGTAATCTGGTACCTCTCAGCGCACCAGTGGCACTGCACCTCGGCCCCCCCGTCCTGCTCGATCATTTCTTCGCGCTCCTGTGGCGAAAAGTAGACCAGGGCGTTTAGGGCCCGTTCCCGGCTACAGCGGCAGCGGAAGGCCAGGGGGATATACCCTTTACGGAAGCCCACCGCGCTCAGGTCGGTGGGGTCATAGCCCAGGCCCTCCAACAAGGTCTCGACGGTGCCCTCGAGGCCCCTCTCCAGCAACAGGTCGGTAATACCGGTGCGGCCCTGCAGGTTTTGCTCGAGCCTACCGATCACCTCGTCGGGGCAGCCCGGCAATACCTGAATCGCCACACCCCCCGCGACCTGTACCTCACCCTGTCCGTGCACCCGCACCCCCAGCAGCACCGCCGAGGGGATTTGCTCCGACTGCCACAGGTAGCGGGCCAGATCTTCGGCCACTTCGCCGCTCACCAGCTCCACGCTGGACTGATAGAGTTCTTCGTTGGACAGAAGCCGGTCTACCTTGAGTTCGCCCCTGCCGATGGCCGCACCCACATCGAGTTTGCCATCGGGGCGCAAAGGAGGGTTGGCCTGGGGGTTTTTGACATAGCCCCGTACAAACCCATCCGGCGCGGCTTCCACCACCGGCCCACCCAGCGGCCCATCGCCCACAAACTGCAGACCAATCCGCTCCTTGGGGGTTTTTGAGAGCAGAAAGGTCAGCAGCAATACTCCACTCATAGCCCGGCCCAGTGCTGCAGTGGCAGTGGGCGAAAGTTGGTGACGCTCACGGGCTTCCTCGACAATATCGGTGGTCTCCACGGCCAGCACCCGCAGGTTTCCCTCGGCAGCCAGCCCACGAATCAAACGACCCATAACTCTCCGATTGTAGCAGCAGCACCACTGGTAAAAGGGTGCTGGTTCAGGGTTTGACGCTCGTCCCCATTCAAGCAGTTATTGTGAAGTGTTGCTCTAGAATCCTCTGACATCTTTCGAGTATCCTGAGCTACATGAACCTCGACTCCCCGCGCATCCTGGTACTCAATGCTGGGTATGAGCCCCTGGGTTTAGCCAGCGTCAAGCGGGCCGTCATCCTGGTCATGAACGGAACCGCCGAAATGGTCGAGGAAAGCGGCGAATACCTACGAACTCCCAGTACCCCCTACCCCATCCCCAGCATCATCCGCCTCAAACGCCTTGTTCGCCGCCCTCCGGGGCGGCTTGCGCTTAACCGGCGCAACATCCTCCGCCGTGATGCCTACACCTGCCAATACTGCGGCAAGCGTGGGGGCGACCTCACAGTGGATCACGTTTTTCCCAAAAGCCGAGGAGGCCGCAGCATCTGGGAAAACCTGGTAACCGCCTGTCGTCCCTGCAATCTCAAAAAGAAAAACCGCACCCCCGAAGAAGCTGGGATGCGCCTGGCCCGCCGCCCCATCGCACCGCGTCACAGCCTGCTGCTGGTGGCCGACCTACCCCACCTGCCCGAGGCCTGGCGCATGTATCTGCCCGATATAGACCCCCACCGCTAACCCAAAGCCCGCCCGACTCGCGCCACCCGTGGGTGGCGCGATTAGCTTGGGGCGGTATAGGCCGCCGCTACGCGGATAGCTTCGGTTGGGCTAGTTTGCCCTCGAAGGGCGACATACTAACTGAATCTGGTATCGCAGGTAGCCTCAATCCAGACCTTCTAACGGCTATCAACCCGCTCGTATACCCGGACGTAGTCCACCAGCATACGCTGGGGAAAGCGCGTACTGGCGTCGGGCACACCCGGCCAGCCACCGCCCACAGCCAGATTGAGGATGATGAAGAAAGGCTGGTCGAAAACCCAGCGGGCATCTTCGGGTAGGTCGGCGGGGGTGCGGGTCTGGTAGTGGACGCCATCTACGTACCAGCGCAGCGCTCCTGGCTCCCACTCGAGGGCAAAAACATGAAACTTATCGGCAAAATCGGCCGCAAGGGTGTAAGACTTACTGATGCCCTCGCCGCCCGAGTAGCCCGGGCCGTGAATGGTGCCGTGCACCGTGCGCGGCTCGCGTCCGATGTGTTCCATGATGTCAATCTCGCCGCAATTGGGCCACCTCACCGCGCCAAAGTTGCTGCCCAGCATCCAGAACGCAGGCCAGAGCCCCTGCCCACGCGGAAGCTTGATGCGGGCCTCGAAGCGCCCATAGCGCTGTTCAAACTTGCCGCGGGTGTTGATGCGGGCCGAGGTGTAGCGGCAGGGGCCGTACCAGCAGCGTGCACCGGGTAGGCGCTGCTCGAGCGCAGTAATCACCAGGTTGCGCCCATCGTGCACGGCGTTGAGGGTGGATTCGGTGTATAGCTGCAACTCGCTGTTGCCCCAGCCCCAGCCCCCGGTTTCAACGTTCCACTTGCTGCGATCTACCGGGCTACCCAGAGGTAGGTTGAACTCATCGGCCCAGACCAGCCGCCAGCCCGGCAGATCCTGGGCCAGGCCGCCCGAGAGTACCATCAGGAAAAGGATCAGTGATTTGAACAAGTGCGGTTTCAAAGTTTTCACCTCTTTCACTAAAACCAGCCCTTCAAACGCCTCCAGCAGTCGGGATCACATCGGTTACTCGAGCCCCCGGTAGACAAAGTAGTCGAAGTCGGCGTGCAGGCGCGCCCCGCTCAAGTCCTGGGCACACAGCCCGATAAAGGTACCGGTAAAGCCCAGCCCCCGGCAGTGGTCGTCGGAGAGTTTGTAGGCGGGAAAACGCAGGGGAAGCTCGCTCCAGTCCAGGCCGTTGGCCGAGTAAGCAAAACCAAAGGTATCCCGCTCGTATCGAACCTTGAGGTAGACCCTTTGCCACCCCTCAATCACCAGCTCCCGATCCAGCGGTTCGTCGTAGTGGCCGTTGTCGCAGGTCAGCACGCTGAGGGTTTTGCCCAGTGCTTCGTCGCGGCTCACCCGCAGGTAGACCCAGTTGCCGGTGTCGTAGTAGCAGACCAGCCCGGCCATCTGCTGGAAGTGCTGGGGTTCGAACTCCAGCGCGGTCTCGGCCTCGGCGTAAAAGTGTTGCAGGCGGCGGGCTACCAGGCTCTGGCGGTGGCGCGAGCTGAGCGACTCCCGGCCAAAAAGGCGCAGGTAGCCGGGGCGCTCGGTGAGCGAAAGCCAGGAAGGGTCGGGGGGGTGGCGCAGGGTCTGGAAGTGGAGGCTCAGGGTTGGCGCTTCGAAATCGTCGCGCTCGGGTTCCTGGGGCCAGGGGTGGGGGGGGAGGGCCGGGGCTTCCACCTCCAGGGCCGGGGTATTGCTCCCGTGCCAGAGGCGGGGCCAGCCATCCGGGCTCCAGCGGATCTTTTGCAAGGCCGTCTCGCGGCCCAGCGGGCAGTGGCGGCGCAGGGCCTGGGGAGGCTCGAGGGGGCGCCCAACCAGGTGGGCCATGTACCACTCCCCCTGGGGGGTCTGTACCAGTGAGGCGTGGCCGGCTTTTTGCAGGGGCAGCTCGGGGTGGCCTCGAGCGGTCAGGGTGGGGTAGCAGGGATCCACCTCGTAGGGCCCCTCAATGCGCCGCGAACGGGCCACCGTCACCGCGTGGGCGTAGGTCGTGCCGCCTTCGGCCACCACCAGGTAGTACCAGCCGTCCTTCTTGTACAGGTGCGGCCCCTCGGTCACGCCCAGGGGGGTTCCCCGGAAGATGTTGTGCACCGGCCCCACCAGCCGCTTTTGCTGGGGGTCGTACTCTTGCAGCAGGATGCCAGCAAAGGCGTTGCGGCCCTTGCGGTGATCCCAGAGCATGTTCAAGAGCCATTTGCGCCCGTCCTCGTCGTGGAAGAGCGAGGGGTCGAAGCCCGAGGAATTGAGGTACACCGGCTCCGACCAGGGGCCTTCGATGCTTGGAGCGGTCACCAGGTAGTTGTGCGCGTCCTTGAAGACCTCGCCGTTGCCCCAGGTTTTCACGTCGGTGTAGATGAGGTAGAACTGCGCCCCATCGTGGCTCAGGCAGGGGGCCCAGATGCCCCCGGAGTCGGGGTTGCCCAGCATCTCGAGCTGCGAGGTACGGGTCAGGGCGTAGCCGATGGGCCGCCAGTGCACCAGGTCGCGCGAGTGGTGCAGCCGCACCCCCGGCCACCACTCGAAGGTGGAGGTGGCGATGAAGTAGTCGCCCCCCACCCGCAGAATCGAGGGGTCGGGGTGAAAGCCCCGCAGGATGGGGTTGAGAATCTGGGTCATGGGCTGACTACCGCCTCCCGCAGAAAATCCCGGAACCAGTAGCCGCTGGCCTTGATGCGGCGACGCTGGCTGGAGAAGTCTACGTACACCAGCCCAAAGCGCTTGGCGTAGCCCTCGGCCCACTCGAAGTTATCGAGGAGGCTCCAGGCAAAGTAGCCCTTCAGGGGCGCGCCGTGCCGCAGGGCTTCCAGGCAGAGGGCCAGGTGGCGCTGGAAGTAGCGGGTGCGCTCGAGGTCGTGAATCTCCCCATCGTCGGCGATGACATCGCGGTAGGCCGCCCCGTTCTCGGTGATGTAGATGGCTTTGGGGCGGTACTCCCGGGCCAGCCGTATGAGCAGGTCGTAGATTCCCTCGGGGTACACCTCCCAGTCCATATCGGTATGCTCCTCGCCGGCCCGCACATACTGGAAGCGGTAGGGCTCGAGGCTGCTATTGCGCACCACGGCGCGGGAGTAGTAGTTGATCCCCAGGAAGTCGGTGGGCACGGCAATTGTTGCCAGATCGTCGCCCTGCACGGGCGGGGTTTCGCCGTAGAGGGCCAGCATGTCCGCGGGGTATCCAAAGCCGTACAGCGGATCCAGGTACCAGCGGTTCTGGAAACCGTCGAAGCGGCGGGCGGCGGCCACATCGGCGGGGTCTGGGGAGGCCGGGTAGCCGGGCGACAGATTAAGGGTAATCCCCACCTGGGCGCCCGATACATTCTGGCGGATCACCGGCACGGCCAGCCCATGGGCCAGCAGCAGGTGGTGCGAGGCCCATATCGAGTGCTTAAAGTTCTGCCGGCCCGGCGCATGGATGCCGGCGTGGTAGCCCAGGTACGCCGAGCACCAGGGCTCGTTGAGGGTAATCCAGTGCTTGACCCGATCCCCCAGGTGCCGGGTTACCAGATCGGCGTATTCGGCGAAAGCGTAGGCTGTCTCCCGGCTCGGCCAGCCGCCCTGATCCTCCAGGGGCTGGGGCAGATCCCAGTGGTAGAGGGTAGCCCAGGGGGTAATACCCTGCTCCAGCAGGGCGTCCACCAGCCGGTTGTAAAAGTCCAGGCCCCTGGGGTTTACCCTCCCCCGGCCCTCGGGCAGGATGCGCGGCCAGGCCACCGAGAACCGGTAGGCGTTCACCCCCAGTTCTTTCATCAGGGCGATGTCCTCCGGGTAGCGGTGGTAGTGGTCGCAGGCCACATCCCCGTGGTCGCCGCCTCTGGTTTTGCCGGGGGTATGGCTGAAGGTATCCCAGATGCTGGGCCCCCGTCCGTCTTCGGATACCGCGCCCTCGATCTGATAGGCGGAGGTCGCCGTGCCCCAGATGAAGTTGGCGGGGAAATCGCTTCGTTTCATAGGTCTCCTTAAGGTTGTTGTAAGGTGCGCTGGAGGGCAAAGTAGGCCGGCTTGGGTTGGTAATCTACGTCGAAGATGAGGGGCTCGCTGGCCCCCCGCCAGGAGTGGGCATCGGTAAAGCCCCACAGGGTGAAGACCTTGCAGCGGGGCTGGCGCAGGCAGACTTGCAGCACTTCGCGGTACACCTGGGCCTGTTTCTCGAGCCGTTCGGCTCTGGAGCCGGTACTACCCAGCCGCACGTCCATCTCGGTGATGTGAATTTCCAGTCCGAGCTGGGCGAAGCGCTCGAGGTTCTCGGCCATCCGCACCTGCCTGGGGGAGAAGCTCGAGTCCACGTGCACCTGGAAGCCCACCCCATCCACCGGCGCCCCCTTTGCTTTGAGGTCCTTCAGGAGCGCGTAGATGGCGTCCGACTTGGCCCCCAGGCCCTCGGCCCCGTAGTCGTTGTAGAACAGCTTGGCGCTGGGGTCGGCTGCACGGGCCAGCCGAAAGGCTTTTTCCAGGTAGCCGGGCAGCGCATCGAAGGGCGTCGAGCGCAGCCGGGCGTCGTCGCCGATCGCCTCGTTTACCACATCCCAGTAGGCGATTTGGCCGCGGTAGCGCCCCACCACGGTGCGGATGTGATCGCTCAGGATGGCCTCCATCTCGGCCGGGGTAAAACTGCCGTACATCCAGCGGGGCAGTTGCTGGTGCCAGACCAGGGTATGCCCCCGCACCGCCTGCCGGTTCCTCTGGGCGAAGTTCAGAAGCAGGTCGGCAGCGGCGAAGTTGTACTCACCTCGAGCGGTCTGCAGGGCCCCCCACTTCATCACGTTCTCGGCCACCACCAGGTTGAACTCTCGAGCCAGCACCTGGGCGTACTGGGGTTCCTGCAGCAACAAACTTGGTTCTACGGCTGCTCCAATCTGAATTTTTCGTGCTTCTGCCAGGTTACGCAGCGGCGGGCCGGGCTGGGCCAACACCAACAACCCCAGGGAAAACCCAAGAAAAACCCAACTAGACATAATCTTTGGGCCTCCTAGTTTTTGACTGCTCCCGAGGTTAGCCCTTCCATAAGCTGCCGAGCCGCCAGGGCAAACACCAGCAGCAGTGGAGCGACCATCAGGGCTGTACCGGCCATAATCGCACCCCACTCCACATCGGTAGCCCCCTGCAAGGTGCGCAGCACCACCGGTATGGTTTTGGTCTCCTGGGTACGCATTATCACGTTCACATCAGCAAAGCGGTTCCACGAGCCGATAAAGGTAATCAGGCCCAGGGTGCCGAGGGCCGGGCGGATCAGGGGCAGAACGACGCGCCAGTAAATCTGGAACTCGCTGCAGCCGTCTATCCGCGCTGCATCCACCAGTTCCTTAGGAATGGCCGAGATGATGTACTGCCGCATCATAAAGATGCCCAGTGCGCTGGCCATAGCCGGTACCCAGAGGGCTTTGGGGGTGTTGATCCATCCGATCTGGTAGATGAGCAAATAGAAGGGAATCAGGTTGAGAATGGCGGGTATCAACAAGGTCGCCATGACCACCGCAAAGAGCTGTTCGCGCCAGCGGAACTGGTACATGGCAAAGCCAAAACCGGCCAGACTGCAAAAAAACAGGCTGGTGATGGTGGTCATCAGGGCCAGGTAGAAGTTGTTCCAGTAAGCCCGCCAGAAGGGTATTTTCTCGATCAGAATCTGGTAGTTTGTCAGGAAGTGTTCACCAAACCAGATGGGGGGTGGAAAGCCGAAAATTTCCGAGCGCTGGTGCGTAGCGAACACGAACATAAAGTAGAACGGCGCGATGGTCAGCACCCCGCCCAGCACCAGGAGGGCGTACCCCCCCAGGCGCAGCAGCCAACCCCCCAGGGAAACTCGAGCCATACTAATCGCCTCCCCGGGCCGCACGCCCAAAAATCAGGTTGTTGAGGTAGGTGAGTATGCCGATAAAAACGAAGAGTAACCAGGCGATGGAGGCCGCCGTGCCCATCTCGAGCCACTCAAAAGCCGTGCGGTACATGTACATGGTGGCGGTCTGTCCCCCCGGTGTGGCCGCGCTGGCGCCCCCGTTAAGCAGCACAAAGGGCTGCTCAAAAAGCTGCATGTTGCCAATGATGGTGAGGCTAACTGCAAAAAACATCATGGGCCGCAGAAGAGGCAGGGTGATGTAGCGGAACTGCTGGAGGCGGGTGGCTCCATCCACTGAGGCAGCTTCGTAGAGGTCTTTGGGGATGGCCTGGATGGCGGAGAGGTAGAGCAAGGTGTTCCAGCCGGTAAACTGCCAGATCACCACCAGGGCAAGGGCGTATTTGATGTTGGCGCTGGTGAACCAGTTGATGTTCTGGTCGGGCAGCAGCGCACCCAGCAGAGGCCAGGTGTTGAGGTGGGCGATCGCCAGGTTGATAACGCCGTTGTTGGTGGCAAAAAGGGTGTTGAAGATGAGGGCAATGGCCACCGAAGAGGTGATGTAGGGGAGGAAGTAAACCGCCGTGACAAAGGTCTTGAAACGGCTGAGCACCATGTGAATGACAAAGGCCAGCGGAATGGCGATTAGGTGTTGTGGAACCCCAGAAAATACCCCCAGCCAGATGGTGTTCCACAGGGAGCGCCAGAACATGGGGTCGGTCAGGGTGAAGGTGTAGTTCTCGAGGCCCACGTACTTCCACCGGCCCCACCCGTCGCTGGGCGTCCAGGCCTGAAAAGACATGTACAGAGAAAACAGCGTGGGGTACAGGCCAAAAACCAAGAAAAGGATAAAAAAGGGGCTAACAAAAATGTAGGGTGCATAGCGGCGCTGGAAGCTGCTCCAGCGCATAGCCAGGGGGGGGCTGCCCTGGCCAGAGGTCGAGGTACCAACAGACTTTCGCACGGATGCTCCTCTTGGCTGGCCCTGCTTGGGAAAACCTTTTCCCACGGGCCACAGAAGGGGGAGAAGGGCGGGCCCTTCTCCCCTTCATTTGGTTAGCGCATACGGCGTTCGATGAGCCGCTTGGCCTCAGCCAGGGCCGTCGGAATGTCCTTGCCCTCGTCCAGCACTTGGGCAAGCGCCTGTGAGATAATCTCGTTGGCTACACGGTCGTACTTATTGGCGCGCAGGGGCTTTACCCGGCGGGCTGCGTCGCGCCACAGCAGCCGGGCCTGCTGACCACCCAGGAACTCAATGGGCTCGTTAAAGGAGGGGTCTTCCTGGGCTGACAGCAAGGAGGGGAAGGCGCCGATAGCTTTGAAAGCGGCTACCTGCGCTTCTCTGGTAGTAGTTACAAACTTGATGAACTCCCAGGCCAGGGCCTTATTCTTTGAGGTGCTGGAAATCGCATAGAAACTGCCTCCCCAGGAGGCGTACATACCTTCGGGGAGTTGCTGCACACGCCACAGCCCTTTGGTCTCGGGAGCCATCCAGTTTTGCAGGTGGCCCTGCAGCCAGGCCCCGGAGAACTGCGTGGCCACGGTACCCTTCTTAAAGGCGTCGTACCACTCGTTGGACCAGGCTCCAATCCGGGCATCCAGTCCGGCAGCGCGAATGTTTTTGGCCAGCTCAAAGGCCCGCACAAAGCGGGGGCTATCCACAACCACCTTGCCCTGGGCATCGAAGTAAGGGCTGTTGTTGGCTGGGGTGGTGGCGAAGATGTTGATCCAGGCCACATCGGAAGCGTCGGCAATGAGGAAAGCGCCGGTGGTGGCCTTGATTTTACGGCCAGCGGCAATATAGCCCGGCCAGGTCATCATGTTTTTGGGATCTACGCCAGCCTTTTGCAGGATATCCACCCGGTAAAAGAAAGTGCCGGGCCCGATGTCCACCGGCATGGCGATAAACCGCCCATCCGACGCGGTGGCTTGGGCGATCGTATAGGGAGTGAAGAGCCGCTTATACTGCCCGGCATTGTAGGGGGCCTTGTTCAGGTCTTCAAAACCCTGCCCTTCGGCAAAGCGGCCTACAAACCCAACCTCGATGGCCGCCACATCGGGCAGACCTTGCCCGGTGGCCAGCGCAGTGGTAAGGGCGTTGTGGTGGTCGGCGTACTGCTGGATTACCAGCTTGACTTCGACATCGGGGTATTTCTTGTTGAACAACGGAATTTGTGCCTTGAGGGCGTCGTCGAGGTTGGGAAAGACCCCAACCGTGAGGGTGGTTTTCTGGGCCAGGCCCAGCCCAAACAGTACCAACAGTGCCAGCAGCGATGGGATTTGCTTCATGGTTTCCTCCTAAACAAACAGATTGCCTGAACCGGTTTTGAAAGCGCTTTCAAAGTTATTTAGATTGTTTTCATCACCTCCTTCGCTCCATCCGTCAGGTCAACAGGTGCGCAGCCAGAGCACCCGAGGAGCGGATCAAAGACGTGGATTCCCGCACTACCAGGTTAGTAGAGAGGGGCTTGGGCGTGTAATCGTGACCCTCGAGGAGGGCCAGCATCAGACGCGCGGCCTCCCAGCCCATGGCCGGGCCCGGCTGGCGGACGGTAGTGAGGGGTGGGGTGAAGTAGCTCGAGCTGGGCAGGTCGTCGAAACCCACCAGCGAGACATCGTGGGGAACACGAATTCCCCGGCGGTACAGGGCCACATTGGCGCCGTAGGCCATCTGGTCGTTGGCAGCGAAAATGGCGGTGAACAGAGCACCTCGAGCCAGCAGTGCCTCGACGGCCAGCACCCCGGACTGCTCCATATAGTCCCCCACCACCACCAAGGCGGGGTCGAAGGGGATATGGGCCTCCTTGAGGGCCGCCCGGTAGCCCTCGAGGCGCTCGATGGCATCCGGGTGGGAGGTGGGGCCCGCGATGTGCGCAATCCGGCGGTGGCCCAGCTCAATCAGGTGCTGGACGCCTTCGTAGGCTCCCTGCCGGTTGTTTATGCCCAGGCATTTCAGGCCCGGAATTTTGCGACCCACCACCACCACCGGCATGGTGTGGGCCAGTTCCTTCAGGCGCTCCTCCGGCACGCTGCCGTCCATCACGATCAGACCATCCACCTGGCGGCCCACCAGCACCTTCAAGGCTGCTTCCTCCTGATCGGCGCGCCAGTGGCCGCTGGCAAAGATGGGGTGGTAGGCCGTGCCCTCGAGGGCCTGTTCCACCCCCTTGAGCATCTCGCCGTAGTAGGGACTGCTGATCTCCTGGGTAATGACCCCGATGGTAAGCGAACGCCCCTGGGCCAGGCCCTTGGCCATGATGTTGGGGCGGTAGTGCAGGCGCTCAATGGCCCTAAGAACAGCCTCCCGTTTGCTGGCAGCTACTCGAGCCGTACCGTTGATCACCCGCGAAACCGTGCTGGGCGAGACCCCGGCCTCGCGGGCTACATCGCTAAGGGTTACGGCTTCGCGCAAAAATGCCTCCGGGCTACAGATAGTTTCTTGATATGAAACTAAATCATATTTTGAAAGCGCTGTCAAGACTTCTCAGATTGTAAATGTAAGAGGTTGCTGGGGGCCCAAAAAAGCTCCAGTAATGGAATCTGGCAGTTGCACAACCCCTGCCGGTAGGCCATGATGAGGCCCATGGATTTGCTGGTGGTGGTGCCTCACCCCGACGACGAGGTGTTCGGCGCAGGTGGAACGCTCATTCAATATGCCGACCGGGGCCTGGAGACCGGCCTGATCACCCTCACCAAAGGCGAGGCCGGACGAACCCTGGGGCTGTGCAGGCCGGAAGAGCTGGGTGAACTGCGAGCCCAGGAGCTACAGCGGGCGGCGCAAATTCTCAAACTGGGCCACCTCGAGCTCTACGATTTTCCCAACGGCCTACCCAACAACCCGGTGGACGGCGAAGCCAGGGGCCACGGTTTTTCCACCCCGCAGGGCGTGGCCGATCACCCCGAAATTGTCGACCTGTTGCTGTGGCGCTTCGAGGTGCTGCGGCCCAGAGCCATCATTACCTTTGGCCCCAACGGCTCCAACCGCCACCCCGACCACGTCGCCACCCATCGGTTTGTGGTGAAGGCTGTAGAAAAATCCGGGCAGAAGATCAAGCTATTCTTCTACGCTTCCCCGCGGCCGCTGCCGGAGTACCTGGAGGGCTGGCTGCCCCCCAACCACGTGCGCCACCTGCCCATGGAGGTGCTGCTGCAAAAGCTGCGGGCCATGGCCCAGCACCGCACCCAGGCCCTCTCGGTGCTCAACTTTATGGATCGCTTTAGCTCCCGGCTAGCCAGCGAGACCTTCCACCTGGCAGGTTATGAAGGGCCCATACAACACGAGCTGCTCTGGTATGCCCGGCCTTAAGCGCGCCCTGGGGAAGTGTTCCGGCTGACGGTTATGGGCAGCCTCGAGGGTTAGACTAAACCCCATGAGAGAACGCATGTTCCCCATCACCACCCCCGAAGAGGCCGATGCTTTTATCGATAGCAAGCCCATCACGGCCATCTTCAAAGCCGGCACCTGCCACAAGACCATGCAGGGCTGGGGCAATGTCGAAAAAATGCTGCGCGAGCGGCCCGAAATTCCGGTGGGCATCATCAAGGTGGTGGAGCACCGCCCAGCCTCGAACCGGGTGGCCGAGCGCACCGGCATTGTGCACCACTCCCCGCAAATTATTCTGTTCCGCAACAGCCAGCCGCTTTTTGAGCTGAACAACTGGGAGATCACCCTGGAAAACCTCGAGGCCCTCTTCCAGCAACACCTCCCGGAGGTAAAGGTCGAACCCGCGCAAGAGGCGGGCAAAAGCAACCTCGAGCCCTACAAGCGGCTTCTGGACGCCTACCTGAGCGGAGCGATCAGCGAGCAGCAGTTCGCCTGGGCCTACCTCAACATGTTCCGCGAAGACGCTTCACTGCGCTCGCAGGAGGAGTTCGAGCTGCTCAACTCCCTGTTCGGCAACCCCGACGAGCACCACATCCACCCCATGGCCATCCTGCAGTTTGAGCAAGCCAACCCCCAGTCCACGCCGCTATTTGAGCGCGCCCAACACCTGCGGGCCCGCCTCGACACGCTCTAGATAACCATCCAAACACCCTCCGAGGCTATCTATTTAGCCTAAAGCGCACCCCTCACTGCGTTCGACAAAGAAAGCATCGCCCTCCGCTAGCAAATCGGTCGGGTTGGTTCGCCACTATTGGGTGGCAAACCAACCGAAGCTGATAGCAGAAATCGCCAGTCTCCCCTGAATCGCTCCAACATCCAGCTTGTAAGACCGCACCTTACTGAATCGAATTCCACACATCTCGCTCTTGCCAAGTCGGTCAAGCTCTGTTATATTTTTACCTGCTATTGGCGAAGCGTTCCGCGATAGCTCAGTTGGTAGAGCGCTCGACTGTTAATCGAGTGGTCGCAGGTTCGAGCCCTGCTCGCGGAGCCAGCAAACCCAGGGAAGCCTGGGTTTTTTTCTTGGCTACAGCCGCCCCGCCTCGATGATGCTGGACAGAAACTGCTGGGTGCGCTCGTGCTGGGGGTTGGAAAAAATCTGCTCCGGGGGGCCTTCCTCGTGCACCACCCCACCGTACATGAAGCAGACCTTGCTGGCCACCTCCTTGGCAAAGCCCATCTCGTGGGTAGCCAGAATCATGGTCATGCCCTCGCGGGCCAGCTCGCGCAGCAGGTTGAGCACCTCGGAGACCAGCTCGGGGTCGAGGGCCGAGGTAATCTCGTCCAGAAGCAAAAGCATGGGCTCCATGGCCAGCGCCCGCACAATGGCTACGCGCTGCTGCTGGCCGCCCGAGAGCTGGTCGGGGTAGGCCTGGGCTTTGTGCTCGAGGCCAATCCGCTTCAGGAGGGCCAGGGCTTTGGCCTGGGCTTCGGGCTCGGGCATCCGCAGTACCTGGGTGGGGGCCAGGGTGATGTTTTGCAGCACGGTCATATGGGGGAAGAGGTTAAAGCTCTGGAAAACGATCCCCACATCGCGGCGCAGGGCGTTGAGGTCTACCCCCGGCCCGGTAATGCGGTCGCCGTGCAGGCGAATCTCGCCCGCCTGGATCTCCTCGAGGCCATTGATGCAGCGCAGCAGCGTAGACTTGCCACAGCCCGAAGGCCCAATCAGGCAGACCACCTGGTGCTCCTCCACCGTCAGGTTGATGCCGCGCAGCACCTCATTGGCGCCAAAGCGCTTGTGAACGTTGCGGATTTCCAAAAAGCTCATAGGTCTTCTCCCTGGGCCAATACACTACCCGGCTACGACCCCTGCCGGAAGCGGGCCCGGTCGCGCTCGACCAACCGGTCTACCAGGCGGGTCTGGGGGATGGTAATCAGGATAAATAGAATCGCCACGGTGGTCACCGCCGACAGGTTGAAGTCGTTGGAGGCGATGATGCGGGCCTGGTTGAAGGCGTCAATCACCCCCACCACATTCACCAGGGCGGTGTCTTTCTGCATCCCGATAAAGTTGTTGAGTAGGGGCGGGATAATGCGCCGCACCGCCTGGGGCACCACCACAAAGCGCAGGGTCTGCCCGTAGGACAGGCCCAGGCTGCGGGCCGCGGCCCACTGGCTGGGGTGGATGCTCTCGAGGCCGGCCCGGTAGACCTCGGCCATATAGGCCCCGTAGGTCAGGGTGAGGGCCAGCACCGCCAGGGCCTCCAGGGGCAGGTTGCGGAAAAAGCCAATGCCGGTAAGGGGCAGGCCAAAGCCAATCAGGTAGATCACGATGATGGAGGGTAGGCTCAAAAAAGCGTCGGTGTAGAAGGTCGCGATAAAACGGATGGGCTGGGCCGGTTTGCCGGGCAGCAGCTTGGCAATGGCCACCACCAGGCCCCAGATGAGGGAAAAAACCCCGGCGAACAGAAAAATAACCACGTTCACCCAGAAGGCCTGCAAAATGAGGCCAAAGGAGTTGCGGATGAGCTCGAGCTGGAAAAAAGTGCGTCCAACGGCCACATTATTGGCGATAAAAAACAGCACAAACAGCAAAAACAGAATCAGTGCCCCGGCATAGCCCAGGGTAAACCAGGCCCAGGTATGAGCTTCCGAGCTGTGCACCCTGGCCGCAATCAGGTTTTCGCTCTGCAAAGCCAGTCGGGCCGCCCGCGACTGCCCTATGCTGCGGCTGGCCGGGAACAGCAACCCCAGGGGAGCCAGGGCCAGCAGCACCAGTATGGCATCGGCCCATAGCGCCTCAAAGTTGTTGGCAGTCATGGTTCGTTTCACAGCCCACATTACCCAGCCCGTAGCTATCAGTAAGCTAATGGCCAGGATCAGAGCCAGTAAGGCAAGCCCGAAACCATCCTTGGGCGGGATAGGGTTACGGCGTTTCACATCTTTGGAGCTTGGTTCGGTCATGGGTAAGTGATTCTACCTAATAACCCGGCCGTGCATGCATTTACACCTCAACGCACGTACAAAGCCAGCACCGGGAGCTTGCACCCCCGGTGTGGGCATAGCGGTGTCAGCTTTTCAAAAAATTCTCGGCTACTTCACCAGCTCAACCACGGCCAGTTGCGTACCATCACCGCGGCGACGCTCGGCCAGCTTGAGCACACGGGTATAGCCACCCGAGCGGTCGGCGTATCTGGGGGCGACTTCTTCAAAAAGCTTTTTGACCAGCTTGGGGTCGTGTAGATCGCGCAGTACCATGCGGCGCAGGTGGTTGCGCTGGGCATAAGCGGCCAGCTCCTCAGGGGTAGCCATACGCTCGCCTTCTTTGAGGGGCAGTACTTGACCGTTCTTGTCTTTGCGCTTGGTGAAGCGCACGCCCTCAGGCACCGTCAAGGTGGGGGCTTTCTTGGCAGTGGTGATCAGGTGATCCACGTAACCCGCCAATTCCTTGGCCTTGGGAATGGTGGTGATGATCCGGCCATTCTCCGAAAGCAAGAGGCTTTTAGCCAGGTTGCGGAACAAGGCCACGCGGTGCGAGGAGTTCCGATTGAGTTTTCTTCCAGCTTTCAGGTGACGCATGCATCTCTCCTTCAGAGAGGTCTCAGGTCTACGGGTCTAGTTGAATTTGTGGCCTGCGACCTCAGTCTTTCATCGCCAGCCCATGTTGGGCCAGACAGTCTTTGATTTCCTGTAGGCTGCGGTCGCCAATACCAGGCACTCGCTTAAGTTCCTTTTCCGATAGGGCCAGCAAGCTTTCCACACTCTCGATACCCTCTTCCTTGAGGTTGTGCAGAACGCGGGTGGTCAGGCCCAGGTCGTCGAGGGTCAGGGAAATTCCTTGGGGCGCTGGCGTGGCTGCGGGTGCGGCAGGTGCTGCCGTTGTTACAGCGGGCACAGGGGTAGCCTTATGTTCTACCCGCATGACCGGCGACTGGTCGAAGTAGCCCAGTTGCTCGCGCAGGATGCCCACGGCCTGCTGGAGCACATCCATGGGTGATACTGCACCGTTGGTCCAGATGCGCAAGGTTAGCTTATCCAGGTCGGTACGCTGGCCCAGGCGGGTATCCTCAACCTGGTAGGCCACCCGACGAACAGGCGAGTACAGGGCGTCCACCGGGATCGAGGAAATGCGGTCTTTGATACCGTGCTTCTCTGCCGGGACGTAGCCCACCCCTTCGTCTACGCGAATTTCCATCACCAGCTTGCCCTTATCTTCAAGGGTAGCGATGTACTGGTCGGGGTTGACGATTTCGGCGTCGGGGGGGCACTCGAGATCCCGAGCGTAAATCACCTTGGGGCCACTGGCGCGCAGGGTAAGGGTCTTGGGGCCTGTGCCAGGATTAGCAAAGCGCACCACCAGTTCTTTAAGGTTAAGAATGAGCTGAATGGCATCTTCCTTAACCCCAGGAATGGTGGAGAACTCGTGCAGCACGTCTTCGATATAGACGCTGGTAACTGCCGTGCCAGGGATCGAGGAAAGCAGAATGCGGCGCAGCGGGTTACCCAGGGTTACACCGAAACCCCGCTCGAGGGGCTCGAGCACAAACTCGCCGTAATTGCCATCAATGCGGGCGTTAAAAACCGGGGCTTTGGTCTTGGTGGTTTCCAAACTAGAACCTCCTCGGAGGTACCGATAGCCAAATTGACGCTGAGCGGTTTTGCTATCGGCTATGGGCTATGTCCTATCGGGAATAGAACTCGATCACGAGCTGCTCGTTCACCGGCAAAGAGAGCATTTCCCGTTCAGGTACGCGCAAGAAGCGTCCAGTCATGGTATCGGCGTTGAATTCCAGCCAAGGAAAGCTCTTGCGGTTCTTAAAGCGCTCGACATTCTGGACAATAAAGTCGATTTTTTTGGCCTTTTCCGCAACCTTGATCTCATCCCCCTGGCGCAAGCGGTAACCGGGAATGTTCACCCGCTTGCCGTTGACCAGAATGTGCCCATGTCGCACAAATTGCCGCGCCTGGCGACGGGTAGAGGCAATGCCCATGCGGAAGACCACATTGTCCAGACGGCTCTCGAGCAGTTGCAAAAACACCGTACCGGTTACGCCCTTCTTACGGCTAGCTTCCTCGAAAAGGTTGCGGAACTGGGTTTCCGAGACATCGTAAATGAAGCGCAATTTTTGCTTCTCACGCAACCGCACAGCGAAGTCGGAGGGACGGCCCCGGCGCTTCTGGCCGTGCTGACCCGGCGCATAAGGACGGCGATCCAGATACTTTTGAACTTTTTCGGTCTCGGCCACGTTCACCCCAAGGTGACGCGCCACTTTTACAATTGGCCCTCTATAACGACCCATTCTCTTCTCCTCCATCGGTCAGAAAAGCTCTATGTTGCTTTCCCAGCCGGGTTCCCAGGTTCGAAGGGTGAAGCAGGGAACCAAAGTTTCACCCCGAGTAGCAAACTAAACAGCCTTACGGAACTTTTTGCGGGGACGGCAACCGTTGTGCGGCGTGGGGGTATCGTCCACAATGGAGCGCACCTGAAGCCCACTGGCCTGCAAGGCACGAATAGCTTGTTCGCGGCCTGCGCCGGTACCCCGCACCACCACCTCAACGCTGTTCATCCCAAAACTCTGGGCTTTCTTGGCCGCATCCATGGCCGCTAGCTGGGCAGCATAGGGAGTGCCCTTACGGCTGCCCTTGTAGCCAATAACCCCGCCCGACGACCAGGTAACGGGGTGACCGTTGGTATCGGTGATAGTCACGATGGTGTTGTTATAGGAGGCGTGAATAAACGCCTTGCCCATCGTAACCTGACGTTTGACTTTTTTCTTACGACTTGTAGAAGACTTTTTCTCAGCCATACTCTCCTCGCGTGTGCTCCACTGCAAAATCAGGGGTGGAGGCTTATCAGGAGTCTCAACTGGCGTGTACACGATGCAGGGTCATGCACCTACGTTCCAGCTTTGTCCGGTAGTGTAAAAGTCAGCGGGCCCACTACCCAAACCACGGGTACTCTTATTTGCGAGGCGCCTTCTTCTTGCCAGCCACAGTCTTGCGGGGGCCTTTGCGAGTACGGGCGTTGGTACGGGTACGCTGTCCACGCACGGGTAGCCCGCGGCGGTGGCGCAGTCCCCGGTAGCAGCCGATGTCCATCAGGCGCTTGATATTGCCCGCCACTTCGGCGCGCAGCTCACCCTCGAGCTTGTAGGTGTTTTCCACAAACTCGCGCAGGCGGGCTACTTCGGCCTCGGTCAGATCTTTGACCCGGGTAGCCGGATTGACGTTGGTAGCTGCCAGGGCTTCCTTTGCGCGCGCGGGGCCTACCCCATACACGTAGGTCAGAGCAATGTCCACACGCTTATTACGGGGGATTTCTACACCAGAAATACGAGCCATTCGTTCACCTCCTTTCTAGGTTTCCATCAGCCTTGACGCTGCTTATGGGTGGGGTCTTCGCAAATCACATAAACGCGACCGTGCCGCTTGATCACCTTGCACTTGTCGCACATCTTCTTGACCGAGGTACGCACTTTCATGGTTTCTCCTTAAGAAAAATGAGTCTTGGGCTTAGCACCTTGTACTGGAGCCAGAGGGTCACTTTCTGTACACTATCCGGCCGCGGCTGGGATCGTAGGGAGTAATCTCGACCACCACCCGGTCACCGGGCAGAATACGGATGTAATTCATCCGCATCTTGCCCGAAATGTAGCAGAGGATTTCAGGGCCATTATCAAGCTGAACCCGGAAGGTGGTGTTGGGCAGAGCCTCGCTTATGACGCCTTCAGCACGAATTGTATCTTTTTCCTTGGCCAAGCCTCTCCTCCTAGCTACCGTTCTACCGGCACAGCTTTCTGGCTCCCCGTCAAGAGGCGAGGGCCAGTATCAGTAATCAGCACCGTGTTTTCGTAGTGGGCTGCCAGGTTGCCCTTACCAACCGTGGCCGTCCAACCATCCGCCAATATTACCATCTTGGCAGGATATAAAGCAACCATTGGCTCAAAAGCCAGGGTCATACCGGGTCGTAGCTTGGGGCCTTTGCCAGGCTCACCGTAGTTAGGCACCTGGGGATCCTCATGCAGTTCGCGGCCCACACCATGGCCCACCATCTCCCGGATACACCACAGCCCGTGTTGGCGCTCAACAAAATCCTGCACCGCTGCCGCCACATCGCCGATACGCTTACCAGGCTGCAGCAGTTCAAATCCCACCCAAAAAGCCTCTTCAGTAACACGCATTAAGCGCTCGGCCTCGGGTGAGACCTTGCCAATGGCATAGGTACGGGCCATATCGGTGGTGTAGCCTTCGTAAGTAAATAGGAAATCGATCTTTAGAAGCTCTCCTTCGCGTAAAGGGCGCTTGGAGGGGAAACCGTGCACCACCACATCGTCAATAGACATACAGGTTGCGCTGGGGAAGGGCACCGTCCCCCCCGCGCGATAGCCAATCTGTGGCGCCTGGCCTCCCACCTTCTGGATGGCCCGCAGGATAATCTGATCGAGCTCTTGGGTGCTCACCCCAGGACGAATGTGTGGCTCCACCTCGGCAAAGATGGCGGTATGAAGCTGACCCGTTTTGGTCATCTTCTCAATCTCCCAGGGCGACTTAATGTGGATGGCCATATTCAGTTCCCTACTCAAGCGCGCCAGCGTCCTAGGAGACCCCCACACCCAGTGCCTTTTGAATGGCTTGGTACACCTCGTCTACCTTACCCAGGCCATTGATTTCCTTGAGGTATCCGGTCTTCTTGTAGTAGTCCACCAAGGGTTGGGTTTTCTGTCGGTACTCCACCATTCGGGCGCGAATGGTGCTTTCGTTGTCATCTGAGCGGCCCTCTTCCAAAGCCCGCCCCAAGAGCCTGCGCACCAACTCTTCTTCTGGTGCGGTAACCAGCAGTACACCCAGGAGACGAATCTTGCGCTCGGCCAGCAGTCGGTCGAGGGCTTCGGCTTGGGCTAGGGTGCGGGGAAAGCCATCGAATATAACCTTGGGATCAGGCATTTCAGCCAATTCCTGGCCTATTAGCCCCAGGATAATCTCATCGGGCACCAATTTGCCTGCCTCCATCAAGGGCTTGGCCTGCTGTCCCAGCTCGGTGCCTCGAGCCACGTGGCTACGAAGGATATCACCGGTTGAAAGCTGACGAAAACCAAGCTCGAGCGCCAAGCGCTTGGCCTGGGTACCTTTGCCCGCCCCTGGAGGGCCCAAAAAAATTACCGCCTCTGCCACCAGCAACCTCCTTAGCGGGTACGACCCCGCAAGCGCCCCTTAGACAAAAAGCCCTCGTAGTTGCGCATCTGTAGCTGGGCCTCGATCTGGCGCAGGGTATCCAGCGCCACACCCACTACAATGAGCAAGCTAATGCCCGAAAAGTGAAAGGCCAGGGTGGTCACGCCGGTCACGTTTTGCATGATGGTAGGCAGAGCCGCCACAACACCCAGAAAGATGGCCCCCCAGAGGGTTAGGCGAGAGACGATGTGCTCGAGGAACTTTACCGTGGGCTCGCCCGGACGAATGCCAGGGATAAACCCACCATACTCACGCAGGTTCTCGGAGATACGGCGCGGATCAAACTGCACCGCCGTATAGACATAGGTAAATCCGATGATCAGCAGCACCTCAATCAGCAAGCCGGGGAAACGGTTGGGGGTGAAAAAGTTGGCAATTCCCTGAGCCACCGTGGATTCGGGGAATACCCCGGTAATAAAGAGGGGTACCTGGAGCAAGGCTGCCGCAAAAATAATGGGGATGACCCCAGCCGCGTTGAGCTTGATGGGAATGTAGGTGGCCTGCCCACCAAACATCTTGCGGCCCACCTGCTTCCGTGCGTACTGCACCGGGATGCGGCGCTCGGCCTGCTGAACCGCAGCCATTACCCCCAAAGCCAGCACGATAAAGGCCAGGAAGATCAGCAAGGCAATTAGGTTGACCTCACCAGTACGCACCAAACCAAAAGTGCGGCCAAGCTGCGGCAACCACGAGGCCACAATGCCAGCAAAAATCACCATGCTGGTGCCATTGCCTATGCCGTATTCGGTGATGCGCTCGGCCATCCAGAGCAGCAAAGCGATGCCTGCCACCTGGGTAATCACCACCACAAAATAGAAGAAGAAGCCAGGCTCCCAGCCGGGTAGCAGGAAAGCTCCATTGTTGGAGCCCAGAAAAGCCGTGGCTAGAAACAAGCCCTGCACCGCCCCCAGGGCAATGCCTGCTATACGGGTGTACTGGGTAATGATACGACGGCCTTCCTCGCCCTCTTTTTGCAGCTTTTCCAGGGATGGGATTACTGTAACCAGCAGCTGCATGATGATGGCGGCCGTGATGTAGGGCATGATACCCAGAGCAAAAATAGAGAACTGCTCGAAGTTGCCTCCGGAAAAGAGGTTAACCAGCCCCAAGGCACTGCCCGCCTGGGTGCCCAAAAACTCGCGGATTTTACTGATATCTACCCCAGGGGTAGGGATGAAGGTACCCAACCGATACAACGCCAGCACCAAGAGCGTAAACAGAATGCGCTTACGCAGCTCAGGGATGATGATGGCGGAGCGGAAGGCCGCGAGCATCTTAGGCCCCCTCAATCACAACAGCTTCCCCACCAGCCGCCTTGAGTTTTTCAACGGCAGCCTGGGAGAATTTGTGGGCACGCACTTTTACCCCGTTGGCGTTACCCATAGCCAGCACCTTGATCGGGTAGCCCGGGCGCACCAGACCTGCTTGCACCAGCGCTTCAGGGCCCACCTCGCCAGAAGTGAAGTGCTTAGCAATTGCCCCCACATTGACCACCTGGTATTCAACCCGCTTAAGCTCGCCGTGCGAATCACCCTTCATGCCGCGTTTGGGCAGACGCATAATCAGGGTAGAACGCCCGCCTTCGAAGCGCGCTGGGTTCTTCAGGCCGCCCGAACGGGATTTCTGACCCTTGTGACCCCGCCCAGCCGTCTTGCCGTGACCAGAGCCGGGACCCCGACCCACGCGCTTGCGGCGCTTGTTGGCCCCTTGGTTGGGACGAATATCGGTAAGTTTCATTCCAGCACCTCCACCAAGTGGGCCACCTTGCGAATCTGGCCGCGCACAGCAGGGTTATCCTGCACCTCACGCACGCGGTTCATCTTGGTCAGGCCCAGCACCTTGAGGGCTACTTTTTGGTCTTTGGGGTAGCCAATAGGGCTCTTAACCAGCCGCACCTTCAAGGTCGCCATTAGGCCACCTCCTCGGATTTGGCAGGAGTTTTACGCAGGCGCTTGACATCATCCCAGGTCTGAAGCTGGCGCAGGGCCTCCATGGTGGCATAGGCAATGTTCACCGCGTTGCGGGAGCCCAGCTCCTTAGTCAGAATGTCGGTGATGCCAGCGAGCTCGAGGATCGCGCGGGGCACCTGACCAGCAATTACCCCAGTACCAGGAGCCGCCGGGCGCAGCAAAATGGTGGAAGAGCCCCAAGTTACGCTAATTTCGTGGGGGATGGTGCCATTGTGCAGCGGCACCTCGATCATGTCGCGCTTGGCATAGTTGTTGGCCTTCTGTACAGCCATAGGCACTTCTTTGGCTTTGCCCAGACCCAGGCCCACACGGCCCTGCCGGTCGCCTACGGCCACCAAAGCCCCAAAGCGGAACCGACGCCCGCCCTGGTAGGTTTTGGAGGTACGGCGCACAAAGATCATCTTTTCTTCAAAATCGGTTTCAGGCATATGTAACCTCGCTCGAGGCAGAAGACTCAAAAAAACCGGTTGCCCTGTTTCAATGCTTGGGCTTCGGCTTTTTCGCCCTCAGCTTAGAACTCCAACCCGCCTTCGCGGGCCCCTTCGGCCAAGGCTTTCACGCGTCCGTGGTACTTGAAAGCGCCACGATCGAACACTACCTGAGAAATACCCTTGGCCTTGGCCGCCTCAGCGATGGCTTGGCCTACCTTCTTAGCCACTTCGGTCTTGTTGCCCGAGAGCTTGAGGGATTTACTCGAGGCCGCCACCAGGGTATGTCCTTTACTATCGTCAATGATTTGAGCGTAGATATGCTGCAAGCTACGGTGTACGCTCAAGCGCAAGCGACCAGAGGCCTTTACCGCGTTGCGAACCCGGAACTTGCGGCGATCTTCGGTGGTCAAACGAGCCACAGATTCTCCTTCCTTTACTTGCCAGCGGTCTTGCCGGGCTTGGTCTTGACTACCTCATCCGCATAACGGATACCCTTGGCGTGGTAAGCATCGGGGGGTCGCACCGCACGCACGTTGGCGGCAACCTGACCCACGAGTTGCTTATCAATACCAATTACCCGAATCTTGGTGGGCTCCGGTACTTCAAAGGTAATGCCGTCTGGGGGCGTAACAATGTCTTTGTGGCTGTGCCCCACGGTGAGCTCGAGGTTCTTACCCTGCATGGCCGCACGGTAACCGGTTCCGCTAATCAGCATCTCCTTCACGTATCCTGTCGAGACGCCTTGAACCGCGTTGGCAATTAGGGTGCGGGTCAGGCCGTGCAGGCTTCTGTGGGTTCGGCTGTCGGAGGGACGGCTAACAGTAAGCGTGCCCCCTTCGTTCTTTACGGTTAGGTCGGGGTGCACAGGTACGGTCAATTCGCCCTTGGAGCCCTTGACCTTTACGAAACCAGGGGCCACTTCTACGGTCACGCCCTTAGGCAAGGTGATGGGTTGTTTTCCGATGCGGCTCATTACCACACCTCGCAAATCACTTCGCCGCCAACGCCCAGCTTACGGGCTTCACGGTCGGGCAGCAGACCTTTGGAGGTCGAGACGATGGCCAGGCCCAGGCCGCGGCGCACGTTAGGCACGTTCTCGGCAGTTACGTATACCCGGCGCCCCGGACGGCTCACCCGGCGAATGTGCTTGATAACCTGTTCGCGGCGGGGGCCATACTTGAGGATTAGGCGGAGAAACGGCTTACCCTCTACCTCGATGCGCTCCATTCCTTTGAGAAAACCTTCTTTGACCAGGATGCTGGCGATCTGCTCCTTAAACTTAGAAGCAGGAACATCCACGCTCTCCTTGTAGACCTGGACTCCATTTCGAATCCGGGTCAGCATATCGGCAATCGGATCACTTAGCATTACAGCATCTCCTTCTTCTGGGGTGGCTCCGCTTGGTCTGGAGGTTTGCAGAGCTCGGTCTTGGCTAAGGCAAGCCAACCTGTCGGCTCAGAACATCCACAGAGGACACCCTAGGATTGGCCTTGCGGTATCGGTGAAATCTCACCGACCTACAAAGCAATCTTTACCAGCTTGCCTTCTTGACGCCCGGCAACTGCCCCTTGTGGGCCATTTCGCGGAACTGGAGGCGCGAAAGCCCAAAGTAGCGCAAGTAAGACTTGGCACGGCCCGTCACCGCGCAGCGGTTCTTGTGGCGGGTGGGGCTGGCATCGCGCGGCAGCTCGGCCAGCGCAGCGTAATCACCCGCAGCCTTGAGGGCAGCCCGCTTGGCGGCATACTTGGCGATGGTCTTTAGCTTGCGCTTCATCTTCTCGACTTGAGATTTTTTAGCCATGGTTTCACCTCCTTCCTAAGTTCAGCTAAGCAACTCTACGATGATAGCAAACAAAGCATTACTTACGGAACGGGAATCCAAGCAGCTCGAGCAGGGCTTTGGCTTCCTCGTCGGTTTTAGCCGTGGTAACCACCGCAATGTCCATTCCACGCACGGCATCCACCATGTCGTAGGTAATCTCGGGGAAGATGGCCTGCTCCCGGAGACCCAGGTTGTAGTTGCCGCGGCCATCGAAAGCGCCGGGGTTAACCCCGCGGAAATCGCGGATGCGGGGCAGGGCAATGTGAATTAGCTTTTCGGCAAAAATCCACATGCGGTCGCCGCGCAGCGTAACCCTTAAGCCAATGGGCATACCTTGGCGCAACTTGAAGTTGGAGATCGATTTTTTGGCGCGGGTAATGGCCGGCTGCTGACCGGTGATAACGGCCAGCTCCTTACCGGCTTTCTCGAGGATGCGGCTGTCTTCTTTAGCCTCGCCCAAGCCCTGGTTGACCACGATCTTCACCAGGCGGGGCACCGCCATGACGTTGTCGTAGCCAAAGCGCTTCATCAGCTCGGGGCGAATTTCTTCCAGATAGCGTTTCTTGAGGGCAACTTCCAGTGGCATTTACAACCCCCTTATTTGGTATCCAGCACGCCATCGCACTTGGCGCAGGCGCGCACCTTGGTGCCATCGGGCAGCACTTTCTTGCGGATACGGGTCGGCTTCTCGCAGCTTGGACAGATTGGCATGACCTTAGAGGCATGAATGGGCGCCTCGGTCTCGATAAAGCCCCCCTGGGGGTTGCGGGGGTTGGGCCGCACTGCGCGCTTGATGAGGTTTAGTCCCTCAACCACTACCAGCCCCTCTTTGGGCATCACAGCCTTGACTTTACCGGTTTCACCGCGAAGTCCTTCCTTGCCGGAAAGAACCACCACCGTGTCCCCTTTTTTGACGTGTATTTTCATTTAATTCCTCCGATTTTGCTTCAGGGCCGGTCAGCTAAGACACCAAATGACAAGTTTAGCAGAAACCGTCCCAAAAAGCATCCTGTGCAAGAGCTTGCCACATGCAAGCCGGGCGCGGGACGAGAGGCCTGAGTAGCCTCTCGTGTATCGGAACAACTTGCCTACGGCAAGAACCCGCAAACCCACACAAGGCTTAAAGCACCTCAGGGGCCAGCGAAACGATCTTCATGAAGCCGCGTTCGCGCAGTTCGCGGGCGACCGGCCCAAAGACACGGGTACCTCGAGGCTCATTCTGCTGGTTGATGATCACCGCAGCGTTGGTGTCGAAGCGAATAGAAGAACCGTCCTGCCGACGGATTTCTTTGGCTGTCCGCACCACTACCGCTTTAACTACGTCGCCTTCCTTGACCATACCTCGGGGGATGGCTTCCTTGACCGAAGCCACGATCACATCACCCACACTGGCATACTTGCGGTAGTGACCACCCATCACCCGGATACAGGCAATCTTGCGAGCGCCGGTATTATCGGCGACTTCCAGTACGGTTTCTTGCTGGATCACGCTTTACCACGCTCCTTACGCAAGAGATAGCGCTCGACCAGGTCCATACGGCCCTCCTCGAGGCGCCCCACCACCACAAATTTTTTGTTTTTGGAAATGGGGGTGGCTTCCCGAATTTCGACGACGTCGCCCAGCTTGTATTGGTCGTTTTCATCGTGGGCAAGGTATTTCTTGGACTGCTTGATCACCTTGCCGTACAGCGGGTGCTGCATCTGGCGCTCGACCAAAACCGTAACGGTCTTCTGCGCCTTATCGCTCACCACCACGCCGGTAAGAACTTTTTTAGGCATTGCGGACTCCTTTCTTAGGCCTTTTTGGCGCGGGGCGATTGTTCTTTTACTTTCTCGCCCAATACGGTCATCATGCGGGCAATTTCGCGCTTGGCTTCCGAGACCCGATGGTTTTTATCAAGCTGACCGATGCTGGCTTGGAAGCGCAGCTCCATTAGTTCTTTTTTGGTGTCCTGGATCCGCTTTTGCAGCTCGGCCACCGAAAGTTTGCGCAGCTCACTGGGCTTCGTCGTAGGCATCGCGTCTCACCACCTTGGTCTGAATCGGCAGTTTGTGGCCGGCCAGGCGCAGGGCTTCACGGGCTTGCTCCTCGGTCACACCGGACACCTCGAACATGACGCGCCCGGGCTTTACCACAGCCACATACCCCTCTACGTTCCCTTTACCTTTACCCATCCGCACTTCCAAGGGCTTCTTGGTATAGGGCTTGTCAGGGAAGATACGGATAAAGATTTTGCCGCCACGGCGGAAGTGGCGCACCATGGCCACACGGGCCGCCTCAATCTGCTGGCTGGTAACCCACGAGGGCTCCATCGCCACCAAACCCCACTCGCCAAAGGCCACATAGTCGCCGCCCTTGGCTGTACCCCGCATACGGCCCCGGTGGGCCTTGCGGTATTTCATGCGCTTGGGCATCAGCATGCTTATTCGCCCCCTTCTTTGCCCGTCGCCCCGGCCTTACGAACTGCCGAGCGGCGACGAGGTTTGCCTTCCTGATCACGTTTTGGCGCCGCCGGACGAGCCGCAGGTGCAGCGCCTGGCACCACCTTCTTGCCGCCGATCACCTCGCCCATGAACACATAGGCCTTGACGCCCAGCGAGCCGTAGGTGGTCTCGGCCCTAGCCGTTCCATAGTCGATGTTGGCCCGCAGGGTGTGCAAGGGAACCCGTCCCTCGGCTGCCCACTCAACGCGGGCCTGCTCGGCTCCACCAATCCGACCCGAAACCACGATTTTGGCCCCCTGTGCACCGGATTCACGCACACGCTGGACAGCTTGTTTGATGCTACGGCGCACGGCAAAACGGCGCTCGATTTGCTCGGCCACGCGCTGAGCCACCAGGGGCGCGGAAAGGTTGGGGTTGCCCACCTCCTGCACGTTGAGGGCCACGGTTTTACCGGGGAACTGGCTTTGCAGGGCCTCGCGCAGGCGCTTGATGGTCTCGCCCCCACGCCCGATCACCACGCCGGGTTTGGCTGCGTACACCATAACCGTAACGTTGTCAGCCGCGCGCTCGATGTCGATACGGGCCAGGCCGGCCTGGCGCAGCTCCTTCTCGATCAGAGCCCGGATTAGGCGGTCTTCTTGCAGGGTCTTGGCGTAGGCTTTTTTGCCGGCATACCAGCGCGACTCGAAATCGCGGGTGATACCCAGGCGCAGACCCACGGGATTGATCTTGTTACCCATTTTTCTCCCCCACGATGATGGTGATATGGCTGGTACGCTTCTTGATCATGTTGGCGCTTCCGCGGGCTCGAGGCAGCATTCGCTTGATGGCGGGGCCTTCGTCTACATAGGCCGCTTTGACATAGATCTGGTCTTCGATCATGTTTTTGCGGTCGTCATTCATGCCGTTGGCTGCAGCCGACTCGAGCACCTTAGCCACCACTTCCGAGGCCCGGTGCGGGGTGTACTTGAGGATAGCCCGGGCTTCCTCGAGCTTCTTACCCCGAATCAGGTCTACAACCAGGCGCACCTTTTGCGGTGACATACGGACATAACGGGCCGTGGCTAGGGCATAGGTGTGGGCTTTCTCATCCTTGACGGCTTCACCGCGTTTGCGCAACGAGAGCTTGGCGTAGCGCTGCAAGCCCGCCGAACCGGGGTAGTGCACATCGCGCAGGTCTTTACGAATATCGCTGCGCTCGCCTTTCTTGAGACGTTTTCTGGCTTCCATCATCCACCCCTTACTTCTTAGCGGTCTTGGCCTCTTTGCTGTGGCCGCGGTAGGTGCGGGTAGGCGAGAACTCGCCTAGTTTGTGCCCGACCATCTGCTCAGTTACATAAACCGGCACGTGCTGCTTACCGTTGTAAACCGCCAGGGTATGGCCGATCATCTCGGGCACAATGGTGCTCCGGCGGCTCCAGGTCTTGATCACCCGCTTTTCGCCTTTGGCGTTCATCGCCTCGACTTTTTCCAGCAGGTGGCTTTCCACAAAAACTCCTTTTTTCAAGCTACGTGGCATAGTTCACCTCTACTTGCGACGAGACACGATGAGTGCGCTCGAGGGCTTCTTCTTCTTGCGGGTCTTGAGACCTTTGGCCTGCTGGCCCCAGGGCGAGACTGGCGGACGGCCTCGCGGCGCGCGACCTTCACCACCACCGTGCGGGTGGTCTACCGGGTTCATGGCCGTACCACGCACGTGGCCTTTTCGGCCAAGGTGGCGCGTACGACCCGCTTTACCGAGCACGATGTTCTTGTGATCGGCGTTGGATACCACCCCGATGGTGGCGTAGCACTCACCGTGCACTTTGCGCAGCTCACCAGAGGGCAGGCGCAAGATTACGTAATCACCTTCGCGGCCCTGCACCTGCACGCTAGTACCGGCGCTACGGGCCATTTTGGCGCCCTTGCCAGGCTCGAGCTCTACCGCGTGAATCACCGTACCCACCGGAATAAAGCGCAGCGGCAGGGCGTTGCCCACTGAGATGGGCGCTTCGGGGCCGCTGGAGACGATGGTGTCGACCTTCAGGGCATCGGGGGCCAGAATATAGCGCTTTTCGCCGTCGCGGTAGAACAGCAGGGCGATACGGGCGGTGCGGTTGGGATCGTACTCAATGGCTGCAACCCGCGCAGGAATACCGGCCTTATCCCGCCGACGGAAGTCGATGATGCGGTAGAGCTGCTTGTGCCCACCCGAGATAAAGCGGCTGGTGGTGCGGCCTTGGTTGTTGCGCCCCCCGGTTTTTTTCATCGGGGCGGTCAGGCTCTTCTCCGGACGCTTCTTGGTCAGCTCAGAGAAGTCGGCCACCGTCATGAAGCGGCGCGATGGGGTGTAGGGTCTGAATTTCTTTACTGCCATTGTTCTCTTCCTCTCACTTGATACGGGCTAACCGAGTCGCCCTGATGCCAAGTGGATTTTTGCCCCGTCATCGTCCAGCGCCGTGAGATACGCATGTACGCTCGGTCTCGAGGCAGTTTGGAGGGCGCAGGGTTCGAGTTTTTTTGTCCCACATCCCCTGTCCTCCTCGATTAAAAGCCCTTAAAATCGGGACAAACCGATTTAGATCAGTCCTTCCAGGGCTTCAATCTTCTGTCCGGGAGCTACCGTTACGATAGCTTTCTTACGGTCGGGGCGCTTACCCATAAAGCGGCCCAGGCGCTTGTCTTTACCCAGGATGTTCTGGGTATTGACCCGCACCACCTTGACCTTGAAGGCGGCCTCTACAGCGTTGGCAATCTCGGTCTTGTTGGCCCTGGGGTGCACCCAAAAGGTATAGACCCCATCGGCAAACCGGCCGTACGCCTTCTCCGACAAAACGGGTTGAATAATCACATCGTGGGGCGTTTTCATCAGGCCTCACCCCCTACACTTTGGCCCAGCTTGGCTTGTACCCCTGGCCAGGCCGAAGCCTCCATCACCAGAACTTCCTGGCGCATGATGTCGTAGACGTTGAGCCCTTCGGGGGCCAGCACCCGCACCTTGGGCAGGTTGCGGGCCGCACGAGCCACCTTTTCGTCGCTGGTTACCAGCAGGATGGAAGGGCCCTCGAGGTTGTGGGCTTTGAGCCAGGCCACGAACTCTTTGGTTTTGCCGCTCACGCCCTTGAAGTCTTCCACCAGGAAGAACTTACCTTCCTTAGCGCGGTCGGCCAGGGCCATGGAGAGGCCCAGCTTGCGCACCTTCTTGGGCAGGGTGTAGCTGTAGTCGCGAGGCTGCGGCCCAAATACCGTGCCACCACCCACAAAAATAGGGGCGCCGTAATCGCCGTGGCGGGCCCGGCCGGTGTGTTTTTGCGCGTACATTTTTTTGGTGGTGAAGTTCACCATACCGCGGGTTTTGGTGGCCGCGGTACCCCGGCGGCGCGAGGCCAGTTGCCAGCGCACCACCTCGTAGAGCACGTGGCTCTTAACCTTTTCAGGCAGGGCCGCCTCCACGGTTTTATTGCTTCCGAGTATCGGAAGGTGATACATCACTTACCTCCCTTGCCGGCCTTTACGGCAGGAACTTTGCTGGTCTGGCGCACCACCACAAGGCTGCCGTTGGCCCCGGGCACTGAACCCTTGACCAGGATCAGGTTCTCGCTCTCGAGCACATCCACGACCTCGAGGCCCTGAATCGTCACGCGCTCGTTACCCCAACGCCCGGCCATCTTCTTGCCCTTGAAGACCCGGCCCGGGGTCTTGCGGTTACCAATCGAACCCCCGTGGCGGTGAATCTTGTGGGCACCGTGCGAGTCGTTGCCACCGGCAAAATTCCATTTCTTCATCACACCAGTAAAGCCGTGGCCCTTGGAGGTACCCGTCACATCCACCACTTCCCCGGCATTGAAAATGCTCACCGTCACGGTGTCGCCCTCGGGGTTGAAGCCCCGCAGTTCACGCAGGTACTTCACGGGCTCCACACCTGCCTTGGCGAAATGACCCTTGGCCGGCTTGTTGACCCGCTGTGGCTTCTGGCTCTGGAAGCCTAGTTGTACCGCTTCGTACCCATCTTTCTCGATAGTTTTGCGCTGTACCACTGGGCAAGGGCCAGCCAAAATCACCGTTACCGGCACGGCTTTATCGCCTTTCCAAATCTGGGTCATACCCACTTTAGTCCCAAGGATGCCCTTCATTAGCGGCCTCCTACCATCTTGAGCTCGATCTCTACCCCGGTGGGCAGATCGAGGTTGCGCAATCCCTCAATGGTTTTGGGTGTGGGATCGGTAATATCCACCAAGCGATTGTGGGTGCGCAACTCAAAGTGCTCACGGCTGTCTTTGTGCTTGAAGGGACTCCGCAGCACGGTAAAGCGACGGATGCGGGTCGGCAGCGGCACCGGCCCTGACACCTGGGCCCCGCTACGGCGGGCCGTCTCCACAATCTTGGCCGCCGAAGCGTCCAAGCTCTTGTGGTCAAAGCCCCGAAGTTTGATACGAATCTTTGGCATTCAGGGCCTCCCTTACTCGATGATCTTAGCCACCACACCGGCACCCACGGTGCGACCACCTTCACGGATGGCGAAGCGCAGACCTTCCTCCATGGCGATGGGCTTGATGAGTTCGACGGTGAAGGTGATGTTGTCACCGGGCATGACCATCTCCACGCCTTTGGGCAGCTCCACCACTCCGGTCACGTCGGTGGTGCGGAAGTAGAACTGCGGGCGGTAGTTGGTGAAGAACCCAGTGTGCCGGCCACCTTCCTCCTTCTTCAGGATGTACACCGAGGCCTCGAACTTGGTGTGGGGGGTGACGCTGCCCGGCTTGGCCAGCACCTGACCCCGCTCGATGTCTTCCCGGCCCACGCCCCGCAAGAGCAGACCCACGTTGTCCCCGGCAATACCCTCGTTGAGGGTTTTGCGGTGCATCTCCACCCCGGTTACCACGGTCTTCTGGGTCTCCCGCAGCCCCACAATCTCCACTTCCTCACCGGTTTTGATCTTCCCGCGCTCAATCCGGCCCGTGGCCACCGTACCGCGCCCGGTGATGGTGAACACGTCTTCCACTGGCATCAGGAAGGGCTTGTCCACGTCCCGCTGGGGGGTGGGGATGTAGGAGTCAATGGCGTCCAGCAGCTCCCAGATCTTATCCACCCACTCGTTCTCACCCCGCTGGGTCTTGGGGTGGGCCATCATGTGCTCCAGCGCCTTCAGGCCCGAGCCGCGGATGATGGGGGTGTCGTCGCCGGGGAACTCGTACTGGTTCAGCAGGTCGCGAATCTCCATCTCCACCAGATCCAACAGTTCGGGGTCGTCCACCATGTCGATCTTGTTCAGGAAGACGATGATGTAAGGCACCCCCACCTGGCGCGAGAGCAGGATGTGCTCGCGGGTCTGGGGCATAGGGCCGTCGGTGCCCGAGACCACCAGGATGGCCCCGTCCATCTGAGCCGCGCCGGTGATCATGTTCTTGACGTAGTCGGCGTGGCCGGGGCAGTCCACATGGGAGTAGTGCCGTTTCTCGGTCTCGTACTCCACGTGGGCGGTGTTGATGGTAATCCCGCGGGCCTTCTCCTCAGGAGCTTTGTCGATCTGGTCGTAGGCCTGCACCTCCACGCTGGGGTTGGCCGCCGCCGCTACAAAGGTAATCGCCGCCGTCAAAGTGGTCTTGCCGTGGTCTACGTGTCCGATGGTGCCCACGTTTACGTGGGGTTTGGTGCGCTCAAATACGCCTTTCGCCATAACAGTTTCACTCCTTCTATTTCGCTTAGCGTCGTGGGGTCAAGGGTAGGCCCGACCCCCTTGGTTTATTGCCCCTTGATCAGCTTTTGCGCGATGTTTTGGGGCACTTGCTCGTAGTGGTCGAAGAACATCGAGAACTGGGCACGGCCCTGGCTCATCGAGCGCATATCGTTGGCGTAGCCAAACATCTCGGCCAGAGGAACGAAGGCCCGTACCAGCCGGGCGTTGCCGCGCTCTTCCATGCCCTGAATCTGCCCACGGCGAGAGTTAAGATCGCCGATGATGGAGCCCAGGAATTCCTCAGGGGTGATGACCTCAACACGCATGATGGGCTCGAGGATGGCCGCACCACCCTTCTCGATGGCCTCTTTAATGGCCATTGAACCGGCAATCTTGAAGGCCATTTCGGAGGAGTCCACCTCGTGGTAGCTACCGTCGTAGAGGGTGACCTTAATGTCCACAATGGGGAAACCGGTGAGGGGCCCCGACTGCATGGCTTCCTCGATGCCTTTTTGCACCGCCGGGATGTACTCGCGCGGAATTACCCCACCCACGATGGCGTTGACAAACTCGAAGCCCGAGCCGCGGCCCAGGGGTTCGGCCTTGATCTTGACGTGACCGTACTGTCCACGCCCACCCGACTGGCGCACGAACTTACCCTCGACATCCACCGGGCGGGTGATGGTCTCGCGGTAGGCTACCTGGGGCTTGCCCACGTTGGCGTCCACCTTGAACTCGCGCTTGAGGCGATCCACGATGATTTCCAGGTGCAGCTCACCCATCCCCGAGATAATGGTCTGGCCGGTCTCGGGGTCGGTGGAGACGCGGAAGGTGGGGTCTTCCTCGCCCAGACGCGCAAGGGCCACGCCCAGCTTGTCCTGGTCGGCCTTGGTTTTGGGCTCGATGGCCAGGTCAATCACAGGCTCGGGGATTTCGATGGACTCGAGGATAATCGGCTCGTCTCCATCCCCTACCAGCGAGTCGCCGGTGATGGTTTCCTTGAGTCCCACCACCGCACCCAGCTCGCCCGCACGCAGCTCTTCCACCTCTTCGCGGTGGTTGGCGTGCATCTGCAGCAAGCGAGCTACGCGCTCCTTCTTCCCTTTGGTGGTGTTCTGCACGTAAGAGCCCGACTTTAGGGTGCCGGAGTAAACCCGGACAAAGGTCAGTCGGCCCACGTAGGGGTCGGCCATAATCTTGAAGGCCAGGGCCGCCAAGGGGCCGTTGGGGTCAGCCGGGCGCTCGATTTCCTCGCCATTCTCGGTTTTGCCCTTGATGGGGGGAATATCCAGCGGCGAAGGCAGGTAGTCCACCACCCCATCCAAGAGCAGTTGCACGCCTTTGTTCTTGAGCGCCGAACCCAGGAAGACCGGGAAGATCTCGATGGCAATGGTGCCCTTGCGGATGGCCCGGATGAGCTCCTCTTCGGTGGGCTTCTCGCCCTCGAGGAACTTCATCATGATGTTCTCGTCATAGTCGGCGGCCGCTTCCACCAGTTTCTCGTAGTATTCGGCGGCCTGGGCCTTCATGTCCTCGGGGATTTCAACCTCTTTGATGTCGGTGCCCAGGTCGTTGCCGTAGATGTAAGCCTTCTGGCGCAGCACATCCACGATGCCCTTGAAGGTATCCTCGCGGCCAATGGGCAGTTGCATCAACACCGGCTTGGCCCCCAGGCGCTCCTTCATGGTGTTGACCACCAACCAGATATCGGCCCCGGTCTTGTCCATCTTGTTGGCGAAAGCAATGCGGGGCACCCGGTACTTGTCGGCCTGGCGCCAGACCGTTTCGGACTGGGGCTCCACCCCCTGCGAAGCGTCGAACACCGCTACTGCACCGTCCAGCACCCGCATGGAGCGCTCAACCTCGATGGTGAAGTCTACGTGGCCGGGGGTGTCAATGATGTTGATGCGGTGCTCGATGCCGGTACCGCTGTGCTTCCAGTTGGCGGTGGTTACAGCCGCAGTAATGGTAATACCACGCTCGCGCTCCTGCTCCATCCAGTCCATGGTGGCAGCGCCTTCGTGCACCTCACCGATTTTGTGGATGCGCCCGGTGTAGTACAGGATGCGCTCGGTAGTGGTGGTCTTACCGGCGTCGATGTGGGCCGCAATCCCGATGTTGCGGAAGAGTTTTAGGTCAAAACCAGTCTTGACAGACATACTTACCACCGGTAGTGGGCGTAGGCTCGGTTGGCTTCGGCCATACGCTCAACATCTTCTTTCTTCTTGACTGCACCACCCTTGCCCTCGGCAGCCTCCAGCAGCTCGGCCGCCAGGCGCTGATGGGCCTCGCGTTCGCCGCGGCTGTTGAAGGCGTTCACGATCCAGCGGATGGCCAGGGTCTGCTGGCGGCGGGGCGATACCTCGACGGGCACCTGGTAGTTGGCCCCACCCACCCGGCGGCTGCGCACCTCCACGCGGGGGCGCACATTGTCCAGGGCCGCCTTAAACACCTTGAGAGGTTCCTGCCCGCTTTTCTCCTGGATAACCTCACAGGCCTGCTTGAAGATTCGGGCTGCCAGGTTCTTCTTACCGCCGCGCATCATACGGTTGATGAGCGCGGTGACCACCACATCGCCGTACAGATGATCGGGCTCGAGTTGGCGAATTTCTGCTTGTCTTCTCCGCGACATACTTAAACCTCACTCGTGCCGCCCCAAAGGGCCACACGTGGAAGAGTTACTTCTTACCCTTGGCCGCCGCACCCTTGGCATCGGCTTTGGGACGCTTGGTGCCGTATTTAGAGCGGCTCTTCTTACGGTCTTTCACGCCCTGGGTGTCGTAGATACCCCGCACAATGTGGTAGCGCACACCCGGCAGGTCTTTCACACGGCCCCCGCGGATCAGTACCACCGAGTGTTCTTGCAGGTTGTGGCCTTCGCCAGGAATGTAGGCGGTGACTTCGTACTGGCTCGAGAGCCGAACCTTGGCTACCTTGCGCAGCGCCGAGTTGGGCTTCTTGGGGGTGACAGTACGCACCACGGTGCAGACCCCCTTGCGGAAGGGGCTTCCTTTGAGCGCGGGCACCTTGCTCTTCTTGACCACCGGCGTACGGCCCTTACGGAGGAGTTGGTTGATGGTTGGCAGTGTAATCACATCCTTTCGTTCGACTAGAGTGTTCTAAAAACTGAAACCCCACACGGAGGTCTGCGTACTTGCGCTGCGCTCGGTGCGGGGTTCCCGTCGAGAAGCGAACCAGGCCAGCAGCCTGCGTTTCGCCCCTAGGTTCTCAAGAATCGCTGTGCGCGACGGTCTTCCCGTGAGCGCAACCGATGTTACCTCAGGGCCGGGGCTGGCCTGAGGCGACGCAACCCTAGAAGTATATACGGCCAGGAAGAGTTAATCAAGGGGGAAAATATGGCTTAGGTATCAGCTACAAAGACGGTGCTGCCATGCTCAATAGCCCATCTATGGGCGTGGCACTGGAAACTCAGGCGAACCCGGGGCAATTGCTGGAGCATAAGAAAAACATGCGCCCTGCCCTAAACTCATATGGAAGGATGGGTCGCACGGTTCAGCGCAGCAGCCAGCGCACGTCCTCTACCACCCGTTCCGTTTCGGCGGCTTTACCGTTGCCGTACACGAGGCGCAGTTGTCCCTTGGGGTCGAGGGCGAAGACCGTAGCGGTGTGGTCTACGTTGTACTCAGCGGCCGACTTGATCTGGGATTTTTGATAAAAAACCCCGTAGCGTTTGGCCACCTCGGCGATCTGCTCGGGGGTTCCGGTCAGCCCGATAAAGCTGGGGCTAAAGAAGGTGACGTAGTCCCTTAGCTTTTCCAGGGTGTCTCGCTCAGGGTCTACCGAGATGAGCAAAACCTGCACCCGCGCCTGCTCGGCGGGGGTCAGGGCTTTGTAGACCTTGCTGAGCTCGAGCAAGGTGGTGGGGCAGACATCCGGGCAGTTCACAAAGCCAAAGAAGATCAGAACCACCTTACCCTGAAAGTCGGACAGGCTTTTGCTCGAGCCGTCGTGGGCGGTGAGGGTAAACTGATTGGCCTCGGCTGGCCGAACATTCAGAAGCCGGGTTCCGTAGGGCTGGTAGGTGTCTCGAGATAGCAGAAAAGCCGCCCCCGCCAGCAGCAAAGGCAGGCCAGCCAATAAGGTGATCCAAATTGCTCGACGTGGCATGTTTGTACTCCCGAACCAGAGGGGCAGGATACACCCCCTGCGAACCTGGGTTAACCCTAGACAACCAGGCCCGAGGCAAATGTCCCCCAGTAGACAGTTTCCCGGCACCCCGCACGTAGCTTTTGAAGGTCAGGGCGGTATCACCACCGCTACCCGAATGCGGTATAAGGCAAGCCAATTTACATTGGCCCGGCGTCTTTGGGGCAAGATGGGGTTGGCATGGATGGTCGGGCTGTCGCTTTTTCTCACCCCCTGGTTCGCTGGGCAGGGGCCCTCTTCGTGGCGCCCTTCTTCTTACAGTTGCTGGGACTGGGCAACACCTTGCTGGGGGGTGGGTTGTGCGGTGAGTTGTTTGGCAACGACACCCCGCTGGGGCTTCAGGGGGCGGGGTTCTGGTATGCGGTCTTGTTCATGATGCTGCTGGGCTTTCAGCTCATGTACGGGGGTTTCTTGCTGCTGGCGCGTTTGCTCGAGATGCCCGCCAGCATGGAGCGGGGAACCTACAAAGGGGGGATCTGGTTGGTGGGGCTTATCACCCTGCTGTTCGTCCTGACCCGCACCACCGGCCTGCCCTACCCCAGCCCCCAGGGCCTGGCCTTGGGGGATACCGCCCCGGTAGATTTACTGAGCCTGATGCTGATGGGCTGCTCGTGGGTGGCTGGCTTCCTGCTGTGGCAGTTGCTCAGACATGGCGAACTTTCCAAAACCCGCTAGGCTGTAAGCATGGAGCGTTTACTCGAGGTCATGCGGCGTTTGCGGGGCCCGGACGGCTGTCCCTGGGACAAGGAGCAAACCCACCAAAGCCTGCGCCCCTACCTGCTCGAGGAGGCCGCCGAAGCCGTAGATGCCATTGGCAAGGGTGACCCCAACGAGCTCGCCGAGGAACTGGGGGATGTGCTGTTGCAGGTGGCCTTTCATTCGGTGATTGCCGAGCAAGCGGGCACCTTTACTTATTCACAGGTGGAGCAGCACATTGTGGATAAGCTCATCCGGCGTCACCCCCACGTGTTCGGCGACGTGCAGGCCGACACCCCCGAGGCCGTTACCGCCAACTGGAACGCCATTAAGGCCCAGGAGGGCAAAACCGCCCAGTCTATTTGCGACCAGGTGCCGAGAAGCCTGGGGGCCCTGGCCCGCGCCGCCGAGATCCAGAAAAAAATGGGGTACGCCTTTCCCGGAAAAGACCGACTGATGGACGCTCTCGAAGCGGGCAACCTGGCCGAGGCCCTGTGGCTGATGGTGGCCTGGTGTCGGGAGGAAAAAATCAATCCGGAGATTCTGTTGCGCGAGCGATGTGAGGAAAGCTGTTCATAAAGCGTCAGATACCACAGATGAGAGCGCAGCACCGGTGCACAATAGGAAACGTGAAGGTTCCGTGGTGACCCCGGCACCTGGTTGCCCAGTCCAGCGGACAGACCCATGAAATCGGATCTGCTCAAAGCCCTCGTTGCCCGCTCCCCTCAACCATTGGTGAGGCCGGAGGGCTTCGTGGATGCCGCCGTGCTGCTGCCGGTATGGGAGGGACAGCTTTTGTTCACCGTACGCAGCGCCCACCTCCCCCACCATGCCGCCCAAATTAGCTTTCCGGGGGGCCGCTTTGACGATGACGAAAGCGCAGAGGAAGCTGCCTTGCGCGAGGCCTGGGAAGAGGTGGGGCTCAACTCGGAGCACGTGGAAATCCTGGGACACCTCAACCCCACCCTCTCGCCTTTTGGCTTCCGGATATTTCCTTTGCTGGGCCGGATTACCCAGGAACCCCAGCTCACCCCCAACCCCGCGGAAGTAGAAACCCTGCTCTGGGTGCCCATTGAGGAGTTGCTGGCCGCTCCAGCTTACGCCGAAGAGCGTACGCCCCCACCGGGCAACCGCTTTCCAAATGGCCTGGGCGGGGAGTTCTCCGAGATAGAAGGCCAGCTACGGCGCAAAGTCTGGCATTATCCCTGGCGGGGCTACGACATCTGGGGTGTGACCGGGAACATTGTGCACGATTTCCTCGAGCGCCTCCGCCAGGTACGCCTTTTTACAGATTCAGCCCCTGGCTGAACCCAAAAAACAACCGAAGAGACCCCCGGATGCGCCTTTCATAAGGTTTCCGCTTGAATCCTTCACCGCCCGCCGCAGTCAGAGGTGAAGGTCGTGTAAGGAATTATGTGTAGGGGTTTGTGTAAAAAGAGGGGGTACCGCAATCAACAAGGAGGTACCCCATGGATCAGGATACCCTACAGATGATTTTGCGCGAAGCGGTAAGGGAAACAGCCACCGAGGTCTTGCAGATTCTGCTGGACGCCGACCGGGAGGCCTTCTTGCGGGAACACGGAGGACGCAAAAACGGCTACTACCCCAGGCGGCTTTCGACCCGCTTTGGTTCAGTGAACCTCCAGATGCCCAGGGATCGCGAGGGGTGCTACTATCCCAGCTTCCTGGAACCTTATGCCCGGCGCCTGGTGGACGTGGGGGAGGTGGCCGTGGCCCTGTATGCCGCCGGGGTGACGCAGCGCAAAGCGGCGGAGGTGCTGAGCCTGTTGCTGGGGCACCGCTATACCCACGAGACCCTTAGCAGCCTGACCGACCAGGTCTTGCGGGCGGCGGAGCAGTACCGCCAGCGGCCTTTGCCGGAGGAACTGGCCGTGGTCTACCTGGACGGTCTGTTTCTGAGGGTCATGCGGGACGACCTGGGGGTTCAGCAAGAGGCGGTGTATGTGGCGCTGGGCATCACCCCCAGCGGGGAGCGGCAGGTGCTGGGCTTCTGGCTCCTGCCCGCAGAGAGCGCTCTGGCCTGGGAGGAGGTGTTGAAGGGCTTGTGGCAAAGGGGCCTACGGCGGGTCTTGCTCTTCGTGACCGATGGCCTTCCCGGCATGGAGGCGGCCATCCAAAGGGTCTACCCCGGCGCCGAATGGCAGCGCTGCGTGGTGCACATGGTGCGCTCCAGCCTGGCACAGGTGCGTGCACGGGATCGGGGGGCGGTGGCCGAGCATCTACGCGGGGTGTACCGGGCGGAAAGCCGACAGGAAGCCCTGGAAGGCCTGGAGCGGCTGCGGCGAACCTGGGGGTCGAGGTACCCGCGGCTGGTGAGCGGTTGGTGGGAGGACTCCGCGGCGCTGCTGCGGTTCTATGGCTATCCCAAGGTGCTGTGGCCCTACCTTCGGAGCACCAATCCGATGGAACGGTTTATCCGGGAGATAAGACGCAGTACCAAGGTACGGGATCACAAGTTTCCTACAACGGAGGCGGTGTTCAAAGTGCTGTATCTGGAGAGCGAAAGGCAGGAGGGCAAATGGACAGAGCGTACACTCAGAGGCTTTGCCGAGGCAAAGGAGATGCTAGAACAGATGCTGAAGGAGCGGTACTTCCCCTCTACACAGACTGCTACACATAAATCTTGACACGACCGAGGTGAAGGATTCAAGCCGACCGAAGGGAGTAGAAAAGCATTTCGGTAGTATCGTTTAGGCTTGTCAGAATGATACTACCGAAATGCGTATTACGCGCAGAATTGATATCAATCCGCAGCAGCCGAACGGGGCTCAAACACCGGACGGGCCTGCCGGGAAAGCTGATTGTACAGTTCCAGGAATTGCGCCTTGGCCTGCTGCCCCAAAAAGCCCGGCGGGGTGAGCTCGGGCGGTAGGCCGGGGTCTAAGAAAAGGTTCTTGCGGGCCTGGTGAATCATGTGGGTCAGGCGCACAAAGGCCTCCTCGGCGCTTTGGGCCCGCGGTGGCTTCTGGGCCAGAAAAGCCCGGTAGCGGGTCTGGGCCGCCTTCAGGTTGAAGGATTTTTCGATGAGCTCGAGGGAGGGTGTGCTGGAAAAACGCTCGGCCTGGAACAGCTCAACGTAGTTTTGCAGGCCGTAAAAGCCCACCAGGTCGCGGGCGGCCTCGAGCGAGCCGTTGGGGCTGATCCAGACGCCCGGCGCCGGCGTACCGAAGCCAAGGAGGATTAGCTCATTGCGAAAGCGATCCCGCACGGTGCGCTTGGTTTCCGGCACGGCATAGACCAAAATGCGCCACTTGCCATCCCATGGCGCACCATAGCTATACAGGCGCTCCCGCACCTTCTCGACCTGCCAGGATACCCGCGGCGAAAGCCGGTAGTAGGCGCGGCGTCCATCCTTCTCTGGCATAATCCAGCCCCGTTTGACGCTGCGCGAGACCGCGGCCCGCACGGCGGGTTCGCTGAATTGCAGCAGTTCCATCCAGCGAATCAAGTCCCCCACCCAGGCCCGGTTTTCTGGGTAAAGGTACTCCATGTAGAGTGTAAATAGATAAGACCGCGCCCGCATTGAAGCACAGTATAATACGGATTTTTGCCCTACCAACAAAAAAGCGTTTGCATTCAGAGTCAGGGTTTGAGCCCCCCATTACCATACGCCAGGTGCTTTTTTTCTGGGGCTCCCGTGGAAAGCGCAAATACGCTGTTTGCTGCGACGGGCTAAGGAGCGAAGCTTCCCGTGAAGCACCTAATCGGAAGCCGCTGGCTGGGCCTCGAGGCGAAACCACCGCCCACTTCGATAACGCCACAAAAACATGCTCACCCGCACCGTCTCCTCACCCAGCAGCCGCCCCAGAAATATGCCCCACAATCCCAAACCCAACGGAAACGCCAGCAGCCAGGCCAGGGGCAAACCCACCACAAACACTGTCACAAAATCGGAGAACAGTAAAAAACGGGTGTCCCCCCCGCTGGCCAGGGTGCCAAAAAAGATGAAGTTGGACACCTTAACCGGCTGGAACAGCGCGTTGAGCAGCACGGCCCAGAAAGCCCATTCCTGCACCTGCGGGGTGGTGTTGGGGTAGAGCACCGGCAGGAGAAAAGCGAACAGGGCAAAAATAAAGCCAAAGATGGCGGCCGAAGCCAGCCCAATCTGCCAGATTTGGCGCGAGACTGCCCAGACGCCGGGGGAGTCGGCCCGCCCAATGAACTGGGCCACCAGCACGGTAGCCGCGTAATGCAGGCCCGCCGAGGCGGTGATGAAGACCATCTCGAGGTTGCTCACAATCTGAAACACCGCCAATTCCTGGGTGCCCAGACGCTCGAACAGCAGGGCGAACAAAAACACCCCGCCGCTGAATACCACCTCGGTGATGAACAGCGGCAACACCAGCGGCACGGCCTGGGCCAGCAGCGGCCGGATTTGCCTCAGGTCGGGCCAGGCCCAACGCAGCCCCCAGCGGCTTGCAAACAGCAGCCCCAGCAACAGCGCCGCCCGGATGCCCTGCGCCACCAGGGCCGCCACCGCCGCCCCTACTGCGCCCATCCCCAACGGAAACGCAAACAACCACGACAATAGCGGTATCAGGGCGATGGTTGGGATGGTTACCAGCATGGGGATGCGGGCCTTACCAATACTGCGAAAAGCTGCGCTGCTCACCACGCTGAGGGTGATTAGGGGCAAGGACAGTGCCACCAGCGAAAGATAGGGCCCACCAATCGAGATAACCTCGGGGTTGGCCCCTACCAAGTTCAAGAATGGGGTGGCCTCCAGACCCAACGGTAGGGCCAGCGCAAGTGCCAGAAGCGAAGAAAATCCGATGAAAAAACTCACGATGCGCCGCACCGCGGCCTCATCGCCCCGTCCCCTGGCCCGGCTGGCCAGAATGGCGCACCCCGCACCCAGGGTATTGAGGCACAGAATACCGATGAACAGAACGTTATTAGCCAGCCCCACCGCAGCAATGGTGGCGGTGCCCAGGGTTCCCACAATCACCTGATTGACGAAGCCAAGGGCTAGCTGAACGGTGGACTCGAGGCTCACCGGCAGGGCAATTGTGAATATTTCGCGCCGGGTATCGGCAGTCACAAAGGCCAGCATACTACGCAGCCAGCCATCTATCCCGTCGCTTGCCCTGTCGCCGGTGCTGCAGGGCCGGAAGGCTCGAGCCGCCCACTTCCGGGCGGGGTACAATCAGCAACACTATGAACACCCCCATCTGGAACACCGAGCGCCTGATTGAACAGGACATCGCCCATCACCTGCACCCCGTCACCAACCTGCACCGCCACAAAGAACAGGGCCCGCTGGTGCTGGTCGAGGGGAAGGGCTCTAAGGTGCGTGACAGCGAGGGCAGGTGGTACATTGATGGGTTCGCCGGGCTCTGGAATGTGAATGTGGGCTACGGGCGCCAGGAGCTGGTGGAGGCCGCCCGGCGGCAGATGGCCCAGCTGGCCTTTCAGCCCACTTTTTTTGGGCTGGCTACCCCCCCGGTCATCGAGCTGGCGGCCAAGATGCACCAGCTTCTGCCGCACCACTCCCATTTCCAGTTCACCTCGGGCGGGGCCGAGTCCAACGAGACCGCCATCAAGATTGCCCGCTACTACTGGGCCCTGTCGGGCCAGCCCCAAAAAACCAAGATTATCTCGCGGCGCATGGCCTACCACGGGATCGCCATGGGAGCGCTGGCCGCCACCGGCGTACCGGCCTACCACGCCGATTTTGGGCCGCTGCCGCCGGGGTTCTTGTACCTGAGCGCGCCACTGGCCTACCGCAACAATCCGGGGCTTTCGGAGGCCGGGTTTGTAGCCATGCTGGCCCAGGAACTCGAGGACTTAATCCTTCGGGAAGGCCCCGAGACCATCGCGGCCTTTATCGGAGAACCGGTGCAGGGGGCGGGGGGCGTGGTGCCACCCCCCGAGGGCTACTGGCAGGCCATCGTCCCCATTCTGAAGAAGTACGAGATTCTGCTAATTGCCGACGAGGTGATTACCGGCTTTGGCCGCACCGGCGAGATGTTCGCCCAGACCACCTACGGCTTCCAGGCCGACATCACCAGCTTTGCCAAGGGCATCACCTCGGGGTATGTGCCGCTGGGCGGGGTGGGCATCAGCCCGCAAATTTTCGAGCGCATTTCGGCCCCCGACCGCATGTTCATGCACGGTTTCACCTACTCGGGGCATCCGGTGGCCTGTGCGGTGGCCCTGGCCAACATCGAGATTATCGAGCGCGAGCAGCTTTGGATTAATGCCCAAAAGCGGGGTGAGCAGCTTTTGCGGCGGCTCCAGGCGCTCGAGACCCACCCCCACGTGGGCAACGTGCGCGGCAAGGGCCTGATGGCCCTGGTCGAGGTGGTGGAGGACAAAGCCAGCAAAAAGACCTTTGACCCAGCTAGAGGCATTGGGGGGCGGCTAATGCAGGTCAGCCGGGCAAAGGGCGTGATCGTGCGCTGCAACGATACCGGCTTTGCCATCGCCCCACCTCTGGTTATTACCGAGCAAGAGATCGACGAGCTGGTAAACGCCCTGGCCGAGACCCTGGACGAAGTCCTGGGTGCCTAAACCCCCATCAAACCGATTCGGCGGTGAGCAGACCGTCTACAGCGCGCCCCTGCAGCAGCCGGAGCATCTCCCCTACCAGGTACAGCGAGCCCGTCACCAGCACCGGGCTGCCGTCCTGTTGAGACGACTGAACAGCGTGTTGGAGGGCCTCGAGCGGGTGGTCGAAGTAGGGCGCCGGGTATGCCTGCAACAGTTCTTCCGCGCGCAAAGCGCCTCTGGCGGCATAGGTGTAGCGCACGCTCCTGGCTTTGGGTAGCAGGGTTTGCAGGATGGTGCGGTAGTCCTTGCGGGGAAAAGCCCCGAAGACCAGGTGAAAGCCCTCGAGCTCTTCTACCAAAGCCCTGGCCGCAGGGGGATTGTGGGCCCCATCGAGTACCACCGGGACGCCCTGATAGGTGAGTTGCTGCATCCGGCCTGGGTGCTGGGCTGTGGATAAACCTGTGGATATGGTGGACTCGTCGTAGCCCAGCAGGCGCAACACCGCCGCGGCCAGGCGGGCATTTTGGCGCTGGAAGCGGCCCTGCAGCGAAGGTTGCACCGGCAGATCAAATAAAGGGCCGCTTTCCGAAAGCACATAAAGCGGTGCTGCCCGTTCGGCAGCTATGGCGCGGATTACCTCCAGCCCAATCCCCTCGGCCCCGGTTACCACCGGAACCCCTGTCCGAACGGCGCCTGCTTTGTCCCTGGCCACGCCCTCGAGCGACCCCCCCAAGGTTTCTAGGTGGTCTTCCCCGATGTTGGTCAAGACCGTGGCCCGCACCCAGGGCAACACGTTGGTAGCGTCCAGCAGCCCACCCACCCCCGCCTCGATGGCCGCTATGCTGATACCCACCGCTGCAAAGTGCCGAAAAGCCAGCGCCGTGGTGAGGTCGAAGAAGGCCACCGGCTCGGAAAACTGCTGGCCCTGGGCCCACTCCACAAAATGCACCACCTCCGCCTCGGGAATCAGGCCCAGGTGGGTGCGAATACGCTCGCGAAAGTCCAGCAGATGGGGGCTGGTGGTGGCCCCGTAGCGTTCACCGGCCGCCTTGAAAGCCGCCTCTAAATAGGCCACCACGCTGCCTTTGCCGTTGGTGCCAATCACGTGAACGGTAGGGAAAGCGACCTCGGGGTGGCCCAGGCGTTGCAGCAGCGTTCGAATCCGCGACAGGCCCCTGGGTGCCCCGGCACGGGTCTGGGCATACAACCATTCCACCGCTTCCGAATAAGTCACGGGCACAGTCTACCGCGGTTGGCACATACGCCTAGATGGGCTCGTGATCCGCAGCAAATGGAACGAAAGGCTATGCACTCGGCCCTACAGCACCTGGCGGCGCAGGTTGGATAACAGCAGGCTCGAGGCCAGCAGCAGCCCGGCTCCCAGCCCAAATAAACCGCTGACCTCGGTGCGCTGGGGCTTCCAGCCCACCACCCGGCCCAGGTTGCGGTAGGCTTCTCGCAACGCCTCGGCCGACTCGGCTGCGTAGTACTGGCCCCCGGTGGAGTCGGCGATGGCCCGCAGGGTTTCTTCGTCGAACTGCATCCAGTAGCCACCCCAGTACTGATCGGGGTCGCCTGGGTTGCTGCGACGGCCCAGCCCGATGGTGTGTACCACCACCCCCATATCCTTGGCAAATGGGGTGACCTCGAGCGGGTCTATGCCGCTGTTGGTTCGGCCGTCTGAAAGCAGCACCACCGTAGAAGATCCCAGGGGCTTGTCGTTTTCGTCCTTAGGAATGGCCTTGAGGCTCTCCAGCAAACCATCGCCAATGGCCGTTCGGCGGGCCATCTGCAGTAGCTCAATCTGGTCTATCACCCGTTGGTGATCGGTGGTGGGCTCCACTTCCAGGGTGGCGTAGCCAGCGAAGCTCACCAGCCCCACTTTGACGCTATCCGGCAGCGCCCGCACAAAATTCTGCGCCTCGCGCTTGGCCGCCTCGAGGCGGCTCGGCTGGATATCCTGGGCCCGCATCGAGAGGCTGATGTCGATGGTCACAATCACGGTGGCCGTGTTGTCGGGTGCGGGGATGGTAGCCTCGGGACGGGCCAGGGCCGCAATAGCCAGCGCCAGGGCCAGGCCGTACAGCTAAGCCCCCAGGTGGCGTTTCCAGCGGGGTTCGGATAAACGGGCCAGCTGGGCCAGGTTGGGGTACAGCACATAGCCGCTCGAGCCCTCCGCTCCTACCCTGCGCCAGTAGACCCAGGCCAGCAGTGGTAAAAGTAGTAGCAGCAACAGCAGGAGCGGAAACTGGAACCCCACGGCTCACCCCCTCGAGCAGCGCTTCGGCAAATAAACTACCTCTCGAGTTTGCCGGCTAATGCCCTGCCAGATGGTAGGCCCATTTACGGTTGATCTTCAAAAAACGCGGTATCTCCTATCAAAGGCGCATTACCCATGGGTCATCGCCGGCTGGACTTCTGCTTGAGGTTGAGCCGGGGTGCCCAGCAAGTAGGCCACCACATCCCGTGCGCTGTACTCGGTGCCAAACTGACGCACAAAGCGACCGATGCGCTCGAGGTCGTCGCCGCTTGTTACCAGGGGTAGCTCGCGGTCGCCGTTTTTCTGTAGCTGCCCCATCCCCACCGCCGCCAAAAGGGCGTTGCACAGACACTTGCGCCCCTCGGTGTTGGCGAGTTCACCCCCTTTAGCCAGGTACTGCTCGATGGGTTCGGAAGCGCAGCGGAAGCCAATTTTTCCTTGGGGGGTCTGGTAGGCCTCGCGCAGATAGCCCAGGTCGCAGACCCGCGTTCGCCGCTGGTATACCTCAGGTTGCGACAGGGTGCCCTCGACTTCGGCTACCTTGAAGGGAAAGCCGGTGGGCGAGGCCTTGGGGTCGGTAAAGACCCTGACCTCCCCCCGGGCGGCCTGCTCGAGGATGCTCCGTTTGAGGCTGGCCTCGAAGCCCGACTCCTGGCTGTAGGCGAACAGCGTCCCTACCTGAATGCCAGCGGCCCCTCGTGCAAGGGCTTCTTGTAAGGCCTCGGGCGAGCCGGTGCCCCCTGCCAGCCAGAAGGGCAGGCCCAGGGCTTTGATCTGCTCGAGATCCACCACGTCCCGCTCGCCGTACACCGGCTGCCCGCGCTCGTCAAAAACCGGGGCACCCCTGGGCGGCGCGTTGTGCCCACCCGCGGTGGGGCCCTCGATAACGAAGCCTTGAATGGTACCCGTTACCTTGCGGGCCAGCAGGGTCGCCAGCGAGTTGGAGGCGATGATGGGCAAAAAGTGGGGGCGCTTGAGGGTTTGCGCGCCGCCCAGCACCTCGCGTGGGTCGAAGTAGAGCCGGGGGGCTTCGGCGCCCGTCCAGCCGGTTACGTCAATTTTGAGCGAGGCGGTCTCACCGGCAGCCAGCTTATCGAGCGCTTCGGGAATCTCGCGGGGAATGCCGGCCCCCATCAAAACGTAGTCCACCCCGGCCAGCATGGCCCCATACAGCGTGCCCAGGGTGGGCAGTTGCAGCTTGGTCAGGAGGTTGATGCCCACCAGGCCCGAATGCCCTTCCTTGGCCAGAAACACCTCCACATAGCCCCCCAGCACGTGCATGATTTGCGAGGCCGTATCACCCAGCCGGCTGGGCATGGGCAGGCGCAGGTAGGGCTTGCCTTTATGGCCTTCGGGCAGGAAGTATTTTTCCAGCACCGGCTTAACCCAGTGCTGCACAGGGAAGGAAGCCAGCGCGCGGCGCATCAGCCCGCCGGGGTCGCCCTCCTGCAACCGCCGCACCAGCACGGTATCCATGGCGGTTCCAGAAACCACCCCCAGTTGCCCCAGCATCGAAACTGTTTTAGCCAGACGCCAGTTGGAAACAGAAACACCCATCCCACCCTGGATAATGCGCGGTAGGGCTACAGTAGAAACACTTTGCACGTCAACAAACCTCCATAAGCAACTCAAGACGACGACGAGATGGTTGATTGTATGGGATGGGCAGGTGAGAACTAAAGGTTAAAGCACAAAAGCCGCCGGGTCTGTACTGAGTCCAGCCTTGAAGCGGCAACCCGGTTGGATGGTGTAATGGGGCCTGTATGAGCCTCGAGGCCCTCTACGACCAGCTTACCGCCTGCCGGGCCTGCCCCCGGCTGGTGGCCTGGCGCGAACAGGTTGGACGGGAAAAACGCGCCGCTTTTCGCAATAACCAGTACTGGGCCAAACCCGTACCGGGCTTTGGCGATCCCAAGGCCCGGATTTTGATTTTTGGCCTGGCCCCCGGCGCCCACGGCTCCAACCGCACCGGGCGGCCTTTTACCGGCGATGCCTCGGGTGATTTTCTGTACCCTGCCCTCTACCGGGCCGGCCTGGCCAGCCAGCCCACCTCGAGCCACCTGGACGATGGCCTTGCGCTCGAGGGGGTGTACATCACCGCGGCGGTGCGCTGTGCCCCACCACAAAACAAGCCCAGCCCGCTCGAACTTCGCACCTGCGCGAGCTGGACAGCTCAAGAACTGGCCCTCTTGCCCCATATCCGGGTCTACCTGGCCCTGGGCCAGATCGCCCACCAGGCCCTGCTGGAATACCACAGCCTGCCCAAGGCCCACCTCCCCTTTCGGCACGGCAGCGAGTATCGGGTAGGAGAACGGATTCTGCTCAGCTCCTACCACGTGAGCCGCCAGAACACCAACACCGGCAGGCTAACCGCGGCGATGTTCGACGCCATCTTGCAGCGGGCCAAAACGCTGGCCGGAGTCAGGTAAAAAGCTGGCCTGGAGAAGAACCCCCCAGGCCAGCGGTGCGCTTGCGAAAAGCCGTCTAGCTTTCTGCTTTCTTGCTGTACAAGAAGTCGTAGAGCAAAGCCGCCAACCCGGCCCCTACCAGCGGGCCCACCCAGTAGACCCAGTGCGCGGCCCATTCACCGCCAATAATGGCCGGGCCCAGCGCCCGCGCGGGGTTCATGGCCGCCCCGGAGACGGCCCCACCGGCCAGGATGTCCATGGTGATTGCCAGACCAATCGCCAGCCCGGCAAAGCTAAAGTTGTTGAAGATCGCCGAGCCGAAGATGACCGAGACCAGGAAAAAGGTCAGGAAAACCTCCATCATGAGGGCCTGGATGGCAGTGTGGTTCGCGCCGGGGGCCGGGGTTCCGTCGGCCACCGCCGTACCGCCATACAAAGCGCCGATAAAGAAGGCCGCGACCAGCCCCCCCAGCAACTGCGCCACCCAGTAACCCACTGCGCCCACCGGGGTAATACGACCGGTTATGAGCATGGCGAAGGTAACGGCAGGGTTAAAGTGCCCGCCCGAGATAGCCCCCAAGGCCACCACCGAAAGACCAATGGCCAGGCCGTGGGCTAGGGCGATGGCCATCAGATCACCGCCCTGGGTGGCCGCAATGGCCCCAATCCCCACAAAACACAGGGCAAACACCCCCAAAAACTCTGCAACAAGGGCACGTAGGTTCATGCTTTCCTCCCGCCCATACGTTACCGTAGGCCACCGGCTTTTCACAAATGGCCGAATTCACACCCTAAACGGGCCGGCCTACGTAGGATAAAACCGTGTGGTTGCGACTCAAGCGTTTATATAAGGCCTTTGTCCCAGCCCAAGCCCAGCCAGATGACGCCTGGGCACTGGCCGAACTCAGCATCGAGGAGGCCCACCTGTACAAAGCCATGGACGTACGCGACCGCGAGCACGCCGTGCGGGTAGCCAAAAGGCTGCTGGAGCGCTACCCGGACGCCCCCAGCTATGCCGTGCGGGCCGCCCTGCTGCACGACTGCGGCAAAGCCCTGCGCCCCTACCGTCCCCTGGAGCGCATCCTGACCGGGCTTATAAGCCTGGATGTACCAATTGAGCCGCTACACAAGGGATGGCGAGGAGCCTGGCAGATTCGCCAGCACCACCCCGAGTATGGCGCCATGCGCATCCTCGAGCCCCAGGTAGCCCAGATTGTGCGGGAGCACCACCAGCCGGTAAGCCTGTGGGCTAAGCGGTTACACGAAGTAGACGAAGAGTTCTAGAACCGCTCGGTGACGCTTTTCATCTGCAAAAAGTTGAGCAGGTAGTCGGGCCCCCCGGCCTTGGTATCGGTGCCCGAGAGGTTGAAGCCGCCGAAGGGCTGCACCCCCACCAGGGCCCCGGTAATTTTGCGGTTGAAGTAGAGGTTACCCACGTGGAACTCGCGCCGGGCCCGCTCGAGGCGCTCGCGCTTGCGCGAGAAGACCCCGCCGGTCAGACCGAAGCGCGTGCCGTTGGCTACCTCCAGGGCGGCGTCGAAGTCGGGGACGCGGATCACCGAGAGCACCGGGCCAAAAATCTCCTCCTGGGCGATGCGGGCGTCGGGGGATACGTTTTCGAAGATGGTGGGTGAGATAAAGTAGCCGCCCCCCTCGAGCCGCCGTCCCCCCAGCGCAAGCCTGGCCTCCTGCTGCCCAATCTCGATGTAAGAGAGCACGGTTTTCTCCTGCTGGGCGCTGGCCACCGGCCCCATATCGGGGTTCTCCTCGGCCGGGCCTACAATCAGGTTTTCGGCACGATCCAGCACTCGCTCCATGAGCTGGTCGTAGATTCCATCTACTACGATGAGCCTCGAGGCCGCCGAGCACTTCTGGCCCTGGAAGCCAAAGGCGCTCTGCACAGTGGCTTGCGCAGCAGCAGCAATATCCGCGGTTTCGTCCACAATCAGGCCGTCTTTGCCGCCCAATTCCAGGAAAACCCGTTTGAGCCAGACCTGCCCCGGCGAAAGCCGGGCCGCGCTCTCGTTGATCTTTAGGCCCACCTCGAGCGAACCCGTAAAGTTGACGAAACGAGTGCGAGGGTGCTGTACCAGATAGGCTCCAATTTCGCTGCCCGACCCCGGCAAAAAATTGGCAACCCCTGGTGGAAGACCGGCTTCTTCCAAAATCTCAAAGAGCTTGGCCGCAATCACTACCGTGTCTTCAGCGGGCTTGGAGACCACGCAGTTGCCCACCGCAATGGGGGCCACCGTCATGCCAGCTAGGATGGCCAGGGGGAAGTTCCAGGGGGCAATTACCACCCCCACCCCCAGCGGGATGTAGAAGGCCTCGTTGTCCTCGCCCGGATAGGGCACCACCGGGGCTCCATCCTTGTACTTGAGGGCCGAGATAGCGTAGTAGCGAATAAAGTCTATGGACTCGGCCACGTCGGCGGCGGCCTCCACCCAGTTCTTGCCAATCTCGTAGACCAGCCAGGCCTCGAGCTCCCGCTGGCGGCGCTTCATAATCTGGGCTGCCTTCAGCAAAACCCGGCTGCGGTGCTCCTGGGGCCAGTCGCGCCAGGTTTTAAAGGCCCGCCAGGCCGCGTCCAGGGCGGCATCGGCCTCGGCGATGCCGGCCTTGGCGCTCACCCCCACCACCTCGCTGGGGTTGGAGGGGTTGGTGGAGGTGATGGTGGCCGGGGTGTGCACCCGCTCCCCCCCGATGACGAGGGGATAGTGGCGGCCAAACTGGGCCCGCACCTCGGCCAGGGCCTTGCGCATGGCCTCGAAGGCTTCGGGGCTCTGGAAGGTTTCAATAGGTTCGGGACGGTAGGGTTCGGTGGTCATACTTGCTCCTTTCAGTCAGATTACGATAAGGCGTTTGCGATACCCGGGATGGAACAGAGCTGGAGTCCCTCAGCGCGCGTACATCGAGCAGCTCATATCTACCCCTGGATCAGGCTGCGCGCCACAAACAAAAGGTTCTCGGGGCGCTCGGCGATGCGGCGCGAGAAATAGGGATACCAGTCGGTACCGTAGGGCACGTAGGCCCGCACGGTATAGCCCTCGGCGGCCAGCTTTTTCTGCTCGTCGCGGCGCACCCCGTAAAGCAGTTGAAACTCGAAGCGATCCGGCCCGATGCCCATCTGCGCCGTCCAGCGTTTCATCTCCTGGATGATCTGGGGGTCGTGGCTGGCAATGGCCGTGTAGAGGCCGTTTTCCAGGGCTTTCTTGCACAGCAGCACAAACTGGGCATCCACCAGGCGCTTATCCTGAAAAGCCACCTCGGGGGGTTCTTTGTAGGCACCCTTCACAATGCGCACCGGCGCTTTGAGGGGTATCAGGGCTTGCAGGTCTTGCTCAGTGCGCTTGAGGTAACTTTGCAGCACCACCCCGGTGTTATCGAAGCCGGCCTCGCGCAACCGCCGGTACATCCGGAGCGTGGCGTCTACGCGGGGACTGTCCTCCATGTCCATGCGCACGAAGCAGTCGTGCTGCCGGGCCTCGCTCAGAATCTCCACCATCAACGAAAAAGCCAGGTCTTCGGAGATATCCAGACCTAGCTGGGTGAGCTTGAGGGCCACATAGCGGGGGTAAGGTCGCTCACCCAAGGCCTGCACCAGCCGGATAATCTCGCGCTGGAACTGCCGGGCCTGGGCTTCGGAAGTGACCATCTCGCCCAGCAGATCCAGGATGGCGTGAATCCGGTCGCGCTCGAGGGCCTCCACTGCCTGCAAGGCCTCCTCGAGGGTATCCCCGGCGATGAAGCGGCGGGCAAAGTTGCGGCCACGGGTGAGCACCAGATGCTTGATGCTGGGATTCTGGGCAATGGCCAGCACAAACGAGCGATAGCTTTGGTTGAAATCCATAGGGGCTCCTCTACTGCCAGACCTGCGCCTGAAGGCTTTGCATGACCAGGTCGCGGAAATAGCGCACATGCGCCCGGGCGGCCTCGGCGGCCTCGGCTGGGTTGCGGGCCTTGAGCGCCGACAGAATGGCCCGGTGCTGCTGGCGGGTTTTGGGGTGCTGGGAAAGGGTTTGCTGAAACGAGCGGACGAGGGTGAGGCTCGAGCGCAGATCGGCGTAGATGCGGGCCAGGGTTTTGTTGTGGGCCGCTTCGATCAGGGCGGTGTGGAAGTCGAAGTCCACCTGCATCTGCTGGGCATAGGCTTCCTTGGGCAGGACATCGAGCGCCTGGAGCAGCCGCTCCAGCCGGCTCAGTTCGTCCTCGGTGGCGTTTTGCGCCGCCAGGGCCGCCGCCTCGCCCTCGAGCAGGGCTCGCACATCGTAAACCTCGCGTACCTCCTCGGCCGAGAGCACCCGCACCCGCGCTCCCTTGCCTGGCAGCAGTTCTACCAGCCCTTCCTGGGCCAGGCGCTGCAAGGCCTCGCGCACCGGGGTACGGCTGACCCCCAGTTCCTGCGCCAGCCCCGGCTCGGAGATGCGCGCCCCCGGCAACAAGGCCCCCATCAGGATGGCCCCCCGCAAATGGGCATAGGCCGCCTCCCGCACCGAGTGGGGTCGCTGAAACTGGGCCATAAACTGTATACAGTATACATGTGGATTTCCCTAGGTCAAACAAAAAGGACGGCCTGTGGGCCGTCCGGAGCAATTACTGAGCACTAAGGCAGGAGCTTGCGTAGTTCCTCGACCTTGTCGGTGTTCTCCCAGGGGAAGCCCTCACGGCCAAAGTGCCCATAGGCCGAGGTGGGGGTGTAGATGGGGCGCTGCAGTTTCAGATTCTCGATGATGGCCTTGGGGCGGGCATCAAAGACCTTCTGGGCCACCTCGGTGATTTTCTCGTCGGGTACAATCCCGGTGCCAAAGGTCTCGACCCGCATCCCCACCGGGCGGGCCTTGCCGATGGCGTAGGCCAGCTCGATCAGGGCGCGCTTGGCCAGCCCTGCCGCCACGATGTTCTTGGCGATGTAGCGGGCGTAATAAGCCGCCGAGCGGTCTACCTTGGTGGGGTCTTTACCGCTGAAAGCGCCGCCGCCGTGGGGCACCGCGCCGCCGTAGGTATCCACGATAATTTTGCGCCCGGTCAGGCCGGTGTCGCCGTGCGGCCCCCCAATCACAAACTTGCCCGAAGGGTTGACCAGGTAGAGGGTCTCTTTGCTCAGGTACTCTTCGGGAATGGCCTTTTCGATCACCTTGGTGCGGATGTCGTGGTGGATCTGGTCGGCCTCCACTTCTTCGGAGTGCTGGGTGGAGATCAGGGCCGTACCCACGTAGAGGGGCTTCTGGCCCTCGTAGACCACCGTCACCTGGGCCTTGCCATCGGGGCGCAGATAGGGAATTTCCCCGGTTTTGCGGGCCTCGGCCAGGCGGCGGGTCAGGCGGTGGGCCAGCGAGATGGGCAGCGGCATCAGCTCGGGGGTCTCGTCGGTGGCGTAGCCGAACATCAGGCCCTGGTCGCCGGCACCCACCCGGTCGAACTCATCGCGGGAACCCAGCACCCGCCACTCCCAGGACTCGTTGACCCCGCCCGCAATGTCCGGCGACTGCTCATCGATGGCTGTAAGCACCGCGCAGGTATCGCCGTCGAAGCCGTATTTGGCCCGGGTATAGCCCACCTCGAGCACGGTCTGGCGCACCAGGCGGGGAATATCCACGTAGCTATTGGTGGTAATCTCGCCCGCCACCATCACCAGGCCGGTGGTTACCAGGGTTTCGCAGGCCACCCTGGCCTCGGGATCCTTGGCCAGAATCGCGTCCAGCACCGCATCCGAGATGCGGTCGGCCAGTTTGTCGGGGTGTCCCTCCGTCACCGATTCCGAAGTTATCAGTCGTCGCAACTTTGTCCTCCTCAGCACACGGTCAAGCCGCGTCAACCGACAGAGTATAGCACCCCATCTTTCCGCTCGACATAAATTGCCAGTAACGGTTGTGCCAAACCGGTTCCAGTATATTGTACCGTGCCCAGCTGCTCGCCATGCAGACCACTAACGGGGTGAAAAAGGGCAGGTTTAGAAGCTCGCTGGGTAAAGAAGGAGCTGCCAGTATCGATTTTACCGATAGCCGGCCCGACAACAGTGGAAGAGAGCCTCGCGCGAGGGTGTTGCATCCGCGTAGAATCTGGGCTAGTGACGCTCGAGGACACCCACCAGCACCTGCAACTGCTGCTCGAAGACCCGCTACACGCCCTGCCCAGCTTGCAGGTGGCGGTGGTTCGGGCCGGGGAGGTGGTCTATGCCCGATCGTTTGGGTATCGCTACCTTGACCCCGACCCCAGCCAGTGCCTGCCCGTCAACAACCAGACCCGCTTCCGGGTGGCCTCCATCTCCAAGCTGGTGGTGGCGCTGGGGGCCATGCGGCTGGTGGAGCAGGGGAAGCTCGACCTCGAGGCCGATGTAAGCCAGTACCTGGGCTTTCCCCTGCGCAACCCGGCGTTTCCGCAGGCGCCCATCCGGGTTCAGCACCTGCTCTCGCACACCTCCTCGTTGCGCGACGGCTCGTGCTACGCCATTCCCAGCCCCTACACGCTTCAGGACTTTTTTCATCCCCAGGGGCGTTTTTTTGAGGCCGGGGCCCACTTCGACCCAGCCCACCCGCCCGGCAGTTACGCCTGCTATGCCAACCTCAACACCGGCGTACTGGGCACCCTGCTGGAGTGCGTGTCGGGCCAGCGCTTCGACCTGTTTATGGAGAACGAGGTGCTGCGCCCGCTGGGCCTGGGGGGTGGCTTCAACCTGAGCCGCTTCACCCCGGAAGCTATGGGCAACTTAGCAGTGCTCTACCGCAAGCAAACCGGCGGGGTATGGAACCCGGCTGGCCCCTGGGTAGCCCAGGTGGACGACCACTGCGGGGTGGTTCCAGCAGGCCCCCTCGTCCCCGACCCCAACCGGCCCGACGGGGGGTTTGCCACCGTGGATCTGCGTACCTACCGGCCCGGCACCAACGCCACCTTCTTCTCGCCGCAAGGGGGCTTGCGAGCCTCGGCCCTCGAGCTGGCCCGGATAGCCCAGCTTTTTTTGCACCAAGGCCGGGTGGGGAGCGTCCAGTGGCTCGAGTCAAAGACGCTCGAGCAGGTGTGCGCACCCCAGTGGACCTACAACGGCCACAACGGCGACACCCTGGAAGGCCAGGCCCTAAGCTGGGGGCTGGGGGTCTGGCGTTTTACCAACCAGCCGGGCCAGGACTGCCCGGTGCAGGGCCACCCCCGGCCCTGGTTCGGCCACTTAGGCGATGCCTATGGCCTTCTGAGCGGCCTACTGTTCGACCCGCAGGCCGCTCACGCGCTGGTGTACATCCTGGGGGGCCAGGGCTGTGACCCCGCCCAGCACAGGGGCCTTTACTCGGCCTACACCCGCTGGGAAGAGCAGGTTCTAAGCGCGCTGTACGGTCTGCTAAGCTAGAGGCAAATGGATGTGCAAAAGGCGTGCATTCCGCCCCCTGCAGGCCTGGTGAGCCCCGGTCTCCTTCGGTAGGCCTTACTCCGACAAGCTCAGCAACCATGCTTCGACCCCTTCGACCAGGGCAGGGGTCGGCCCAGCGACTAGCAACTATTAGAGGAATCTATGGCGTATATCCAGCTCAAAACCCCCATCCCTGGCCCCAAAAGCCAGGAACTCCAGGCCCGCCGGGCTGCCGCCGTCTCGAGCGCGCTGGCCCAGGCCAACCCCATCGCGGTTAAGAGAGCCCACGGCTCGCTGGTGGAAGACGTGGACGGCAACACCCTCGTTGACCTGGCCGGTGGCATTGGCGTACTGGCCGTGGGGCACACGCCCCAGAGCGTGGTGGAAACCCTCAAAGCCCAGGCCGACGAACTCTTGCACATGTGCAGCATCGTGGCCAACTACGAGCCTTATGTGGCGGTCTGCGAGGCCCTGAACCGCCTGACCCCCGGCGACTTCCCCAAAAAGACCCTTCTGGCCAACGGCGGGGCCGAGGCGGTGGAAAACGCCGTGAAGTTTGCCCGCCGCTACACCGGACGCCCTGGGATTATCGTCTTCGAGGGGGCCTACCACGGGCGCACCAACCTGACCATGGCCATGACCAGCAAATGGGGCCTGTTCAAGAAGGGCTTTGGCCCCTTCGCCCCCGAGGTCTACCGGCTGCCGGTGCCCAACCTCTACCGCACACCGCCGGGCATGACCCCCGAGGAATACGTAGACTGGGCCTGCTGGAACCTGGAAAACGCCCTTACCGCGCACATCGACCCCTCGGCCCTGGCGGCCATCGTGATAGAGCCGGTGATTGGCGAGGGGGGTTTTATCCCGGTGCCGCACAAGTTTTTGCGCAAGATTCGCGAGGTCTGCGACCAGACCGGGGCGGTGATGATCGCCGACGAGATTCAGTCGGGCTCGGGCCGCACCGGAAGGCTCTGGGCCATCGAGCACAGCGGGGTGGTGCCCGACCTGCTCATCAGCGCCAAGAGCCTGGGGGCCGGCCTGCCCATCAGCGCCGTCACAGGCCGGGCCGAGATTCTGGACAGCCCCCACGTGGGCGGGGTGGGCAGCACCTACGGCGGCAACCCACTGGCCTGCGCGGCGGCCCTCGAGGCCCTGCGAATCCTGACTTCGCCGGGCTTCCTCGAGCAGGCCCAACACATCGAGCGGATCATCCGCGAGACCTTCACGCCCTTGCAAAAAGAAATCCCGGTGCTGGGCGACGTGCGCGGGCTGGGGGCCATGATGGTGCTCGAGTTCGTCAAAGACCCCACAACCAAAGAACCCTGGCAGGAGTTCGCCATGGAGACCATCAAGCTGGCCTCCCGCCGCGGGGTGATTCTGATCCGGGCCGGGCTCTACACCAACTGCATCCGCTTCCTGCCCGCCCTCGACATCCCCGAAGCCATGCTGCGCGAGGCCCTGGGGGTGGTGGCGGGGGCCATCCGCGAGACCTACCAGACCCTGGCGGTGGGGGCCTGAGTCCAGCATGAACTGGCCCGAGGCCATCCGGCAGGCCCACGCCCGCCTGCGGCCCCACGTGCGCGAGACGCCGCTGGAGCTTTCGCCGGCCCTTTCCCAGACCACCGGGGCCGAGGTCTACTTGAAGCTGGAAAACCTTCAGCACACCGGTAGCTTCAAGGTGCGGGGGGCCCTGAACAAGCTGCTCTCGCTATCCCCCCAGCAACTGCAACAAGGCGTGGTAGCGGCCAGCAGCGGCAACCACGGGGCGGGGGTGGCCTTTGGCCTGGCCAAGCTGGGCGCGCGGGGCCTGGTCTTCGTGCCGGAGGGGGCCAGCCCCACCAAGCTCGAGGCCATCCGGCGCTATGGTGCAGAGGTGCGGTTCTACGGGCAGAGCGGCGACGACACCGAAGCCTACGCCCGGAGCTACGCCGCCCAGCACGGCCTGACCTACATCTCGCCCTACAACGACCCTGAGGTGATCGCCGGGCAGGGCAGCATCGGGCTGGAAATCGCACAGCAGCTATCCCAGCCCCCCCAGGCCGTTTTCGTGACGGTGGGGGGCGGGGGGATGATCTCCGGCATCGCCGCGTACCTTAAGTCGCTCAACCCAGCAACCCAGATAATCGGCTGCCAGCCGACAAACGACGCGGCCATGTGGGCCTCGGTGCAGGCGGGGCGCATCGTGCGCCTCGAGGCCCAGCCCACCCTCTCGGACGGCAGCGCGGGGGGCCTCGAGGCCAGCACCATCACCTTTGAACTGTGCCGAACCCTGGTGGACAACTGGGTTACAGTGAGCGAGGAAGAAATCAAGGCCGCCATGCGGCTTTTTATCGAGACCCAGCACCAGCTTCTGGAAGGGGCCGCCGGTGTGGCCCTGGCCGCTTTGCTCAAACAGGCCGCGCACTACCGGGGGCAGCGGGTGGTGGTGGTTATCTGCGGGGCCAACATCGGGCTATCGGCCCTGCAAACGGTGCTGTGTTAGTTGCGCGGGCACACACCCAGACGGTATCTTGACGAAAAAAGGAGCCAACCATGCGAACGATTCTTGCGCTTGTGGTAGCCATGTCCCTGGCCTGGGCCCAGAACCAGACCCTCCAGCTTTACACCTGGACCGACTACATTGACCCCAGTATCGTCAGGGACTTCGAACAGGCCACCGGCATCAAGGTGCGCATCACCTATTACGAGTCCAACGAGGAGATGCAGGCCAAACTCCAGGCCGGGGGCGTGAGCCAGTTCGATCTGGTGGTACCCTCGGATTTTATCGTGCCGGTGCTGATTAACCTGAAACTGCTGCAACCCCTGGACAAGAGCAAAATCCCCAACCTGAAAAACCTCGACCCCAAGTTTGCCAACCCGCCCTACGACCCCGGCAACCGCTACACCGTGGGCTATTTGTGGGGCACGGTGGGCCTGATGTACCGCACCGACATCTTCAAAACCCCGCCTGCCTCCTGGAGCGTGCTCTTCGACCCCAAAGAGCAGAAAGGGCCCTTTACCCTGATGGACTCCCCGCGCGAGATGCTGGGCATTGGCCAGCGCTACCTGGGCCTCTCGGTCAACAACACCGACCCCGCCCAGGTTCGCCGGGTGATAAACACCCTTCTAGCAGCCAAGCAAAGCCGCAACTTCAAGGGCTTCCAGGGTGGGGTCTCGGCCACCAAGTTGCTCCTGGCCAACCAGATTGTGGCGGCGGTAGTCTACAACCAGGATGCCCTGCGCACCGCCGAGGGCAACCCCCGCTACGGCTTCACCATCCCCCGCGAGGGCAGCACCCTGTTTATTGACAGCATGGCTATCCCGGCCAAGGCTCCCAACCCCGAGGCCGCGCACAAGTTCATCAACTTTATTCTGGACGCCAAGATTGGGGCCCGCCTGGCCGAGTACCAGCAGTCGGCCACCCCCAACGCCGCAGCCAAGAAGCTCTTGAAGCCCGAGATGCTCAAGAACCCCGCCATCTGGCCCACCGAGGCGCAGATGAGGGTGCTCGAGTTCATCCTCGACCAGGGCAGCAACAACCGCGTGCTGGACGAAGCCTGGACACGGGTCAAAAGCCGCTAGCCCAAAAATATGACCGAACTCCTCCAAAGCCCCGATAACCGCTTTGCCGTGGTGCAGTCCGAGCCCTGGATGGCCGAGGCCCTCGAGGCCATCCAGCAGGCTTCCTTTCCTTCGCTGGCCAAAGACGAGCTCATTACTGCCGAGCATTACCGGGCCCATATGCAGGTCTTCCCCGAAGGCCAGCATGCTGTAATCGAGCGCGAGACCGGCCGGGTGGTGGCCTGCTCCACCGACCTCTGCACCCAGGTAGACTTTAGCCACTTCCAGCACCGCTACCTCGAGGCCGTAGGCGGCAACTGGCTGACCACCCACAACCCCAGCGGCGACTGGCTCTACGGCGCCGACATTGGCGTGCACCCCGACTACCGCGGCCTGGGCCTGTCTACCCTGCTCTACACCGCCCGGCAAAACCTGGTGCGCCGCCTGGGCCTCAAGGGCCACGTGGCCGGGGCCATGCCCAAGGGCTACGCCCCCTTCCAGCGCGACCTTGCCATAGAACAGTACGTGCAAAAAGTGGTGCGCGGCGAGATGTTCGACCCGGTGCTCTCGGTACAGCTCAAGCGGGGCTACTGTGTGTGGGGCATTATGCCGGATTACCTCGACGACCCCAGTTGTGGCAACTACGGGGTGTTTATCGTGTGGCGGAATCCGGAGCGGTTGCTATCGTAAGGCAAAGATGAAATGAATTCATGGCACGCAAACTCCCTAACTTCCAATCCGGTTCGCCTCATCAAACTCGGTTCGTTCGCAGTTGATATTCAGTTATACACAGTTTGGTTCATCTTTTAGGAAGCGAACATGCTATCAAAAGAACAAACCCTGGCCTTGCTCAAGCAAAACCGTGCCCACCTCTCCGACGTTTATGGGGTACAACGGATTGGTGTGTTTGGGTCGTTTGCCAAAGGACAACCCACGGACGAAAGCGATGTGGATCTGGTCGTGGAGTTTGAGCAACCCATTGGCTTTAGGTTCGTTGAGCTGGCCGAGTATCTCGAGGGATTAATAGGTCGCCAGGTGGATATACTCACGCCGGCAGGCATACAGGGGATTAGGGTAGCCCCCATTGCCAAGGACATTGCTGAGAGCATCGAGTATGTCTGAGCGAGCGAAATGTAATTTCTCAAGCAGCATAAAAGAGGACATCAACACGAACTGGGCTGCTAGGGATTGTGTGTAGCGAGCCTCGAGCCCCCCAAAGCCATACAATAACCCCATGCCCCAGCACCTCCTGTTTGGCGGTAACATCCTCTCCCCTACCCTTGAAGGGTCAGGCTACGTTCTAAAGCCCCTCGAGGCCCTCCTCATCCGCGAAGGCAAAATCGCCGCGGTGGGCAGGCTCTCGGAGGTGGAGCACCTGACCACCCCCGATACCCAGCGCATCCACCTGGAAGGCCGCACTGTGTTGCCGGGCTTCAACGACGCGCATATTCACGTCTGGAAGGTGGGGCAGCTCCGCACCACCCTGCTCGACCTGCGGGGGGTGCCCAGCCTGGAGGAACTCTACCGCCTTGTGGAGGCGCGGGCCAAAACGCTAAAGCCCGGCGAGTGGCTGTGGGGGCGCGGCTGGAACGAGGCCCTGCTGGCCGAGAAGGCCATGCCCGATAAGGCCGCGCTGGATCGGCGGGCCCCCCACAACCCGGTGCTGCTCACCCGCACCTGCGCCCATATCCACGCGGTTAACTCGCAAGCCCTACAGCTCGCGGGCATCACCCCCGAGACCCACGTGCCGGGCGGCGAGATTAATTTCGAGCAGGGCATCCTGTACGAGACCGCCTACGGGCTGGTGTTCAGGGCCATGGGCGAGCCCAGCCAGGCCCAGTACGAGCACTGGATTCGGGCTGGCCTGGAATATCTGCAGAGCCTGGGCATCACCAGCGCCACCGACCCGGCCGTAGACCCCCCGCTCTACGCGGCCTACCGGGCCCTAGACGCCCGCGGTGAGCTGCCCATCCGGGTTAATCTGCTCTACATCCGCCGCCCGGACGGGGGAAGCGAGACCTTCCCGCTGCCCGAGAAGCACCGTTCGGACTGGCTGCGCTGCGACTCGGTCAAGTTTTTTGCCGATGGGGGCCTCTCGGGGGCCACGGCGGCCATCTCACAGCCGTATAAAACCCTCGAGCCCCCCCAGTACGGCATCCTGCGCTTCGAGGAAGAGGAGCTGCTCGAGCTGGCCCAGGAAGCCCACCGCGCGGGTTTTCGCATTGGCACCCATGCCATTGGCGACCGGGCGCTGGATCAGGTTTTACGGGTCTACGAGCGGCTGTACCAGGAAGCGCCCGGCCCGCGCCACCGCATCGAGCATTTCGGGCTGGCCGGCCCCGAGCACCTGCACAAAGCCCGCCAACTGAGGGTTATCGCCGTGCCCCAGCCCATCTTCCTGCGCGAGCTGCGGGCCAACTACCAGCGCTACGTACCCGACGCCTGGCTGGGGCGCTGCTTCAACCTGCGGGCCATGTTCGAGGCGGGCCTGACGGTGGCCTTCAGTTCCGATGGGCCGGTGGTGCAGCAGGTGGAGCCGCTCAAGGGCCTGCAGGCCGCTCTGCGGGAGCCTTTGGTGGAGGGCAACCAGGTGACCCTCGAGCAAGCCCTCTGGGCCTACACCGTGGGCGGGACCGTAGCCCAGGGCGACGGGGCCAACCGGGGGACTTTAGAGGTGGGCCAGTGGGCCGACCTGGTGGTGCTCGAGGGCGACCTGCGCGACCCCTATAGCCTGAGCATTTCCCAGACGGTAGTGGGCGGAAAGGCGGCCCCATGACTATCCGCCCATTACAACCCCAAGACCTACCCGCCTACTTTGCCCTCCGCACGGCCCTGTGGCCCGACAGCGCAGCCGACTTCGAGCTCGAGGTAAGCAAAATCCTGAACAACCATCGCCTCGCCAGCTTTGTGGCCGAGCAAAACGGGCAGCTTGTTGGCTTTGTGGAGGTTTCGCTCCGCGACTATGCCGAGGGTTGCGAGAGCAGCCCGGTGGGCTATCTGGAGGGCTGGTACGTCGTGCCAAAGCACCGCAAGACCGGCATTGGGCGCCGACTGGTGCAGGCCGCCGAAGACTGGGCCAGGGCCAGGGGCTGTAGCGAGATGGCCTCCGACAGCGAGCTATCCAACACCCCGAGCCACCAGGCCCACGCGTGTCTGGGCTACCAGGAAGTTGAGCGCATCGTCTGTTTTCGCAAATCGCTATAAAGGAGAGGCGCCATGCCCCACACCGCAACCATAGACCGCAACAAAGTCAGGGCCTTGATGCAAGCCGAGCAGCAGCGCTTTTCCGAGCAGCACCCGCATTCGCAGGCGCTCTACCAGCGCGCCCAGCACTCTCTCCTCGCGGGCGTGCCCATGCACTGGATGACCCGCTGGCCGGGGGGCTTCCCCATCTTTGTGGCTGAGGCCAGGGGTGCTACTTTCCGCGATGTGGACGGGCACGAATACATTGACCTCTGCCTGGGCGACACCGGGGCCATGACCGGCCACTCCCCCGCCGCCGCGCTACCAGCCATTGCCGAACAGCTCCACAAGGGCATCACCACCATGCTGCCCAGCGAAAACGCCTTCTGGGTGGCCGAGGAGTTGCAGCGCCGCTTTGGCCTGAAATACTGGCAGTTTGCCCTCTCGGCCACCGATGCCAACCGCTTTGCCCTCCGGCTGGCGCGGGCCATCACCGCCCGGCCCAGGGTGCTGGTCTTCCACGGCTGCTACCACGGCACCGTGGACGAGGCCTATGCCTGGCTGGTAGAGGGCAAACCCGCCAGCCGCCCCGGCAACATCGGGCCGCAGGTAGACCCCACCCTCACCACCAAGGTGGTGGAATGGAACGACCCGGAGGCCCTGGAAGAAGCCTTGCGCCCCGGCGACGTGGCAGCGGTGCTGGCCGAGCCGGTGATGACCAACGTGGGCATCGTGCAGCCTGCCCCCGGCTTTCATCAGACCCTGCGCGAGCTCACCCGCCGCTACGGCACGCTTTTGATTCTGGACGAGACCCACACCCTCTCGGCGGGGCCGGGCGGCTATACCCGCGCCCACGGCCTCGAGCCCGACATGCTTACGGTGGGCAAGCCCCTGGGCAGCGGCATTCCCAGCGCCGCCTACGGCTTTAGCGAGGAAGTGGGCCAGCGGGCCCAGGCGGTCATCCAGCCCCCCTACGCCGATACCGGCGGGATTGGCGGCACCCTGGCGGCCAACGCCCTCTCGCTGGCGGCCATGCGGGCCACCCTCGAGCACGTCCTGACCGAGGCCGCCTACCAGCACATGATCGCCCTGGGAAGGCAGCTCGAGGCCGAGGTGCAGGAGGTGATGACGCGCTACCGCCTGCCCTGGCACGTCACCCGCGTAGGCTGCCGGGTCGAGTACCTCTTCCGCCCCAACCCCGCCCAAAACGGCAGCGAGGCCCTGGCCGGCCAGGACCCCGACCTCGACCCCTTCATCCACCTCTTCATGCTGAACCGCGGCATCCTGCTCACCCCCTTCCACAACATGACCCTGATCTCGCCCGAGACCACCGCGGCCCAGGTGCGGCGGCATACCGAGGTGTTCGAGGAGGCGGTTAGGGCGCTTATCGGGTAGCCTCAATCAGCGCACCCGCGGATGTGCAATCAAGCGATCGGTTGAGTGTTCCCAACTCGGCTCTTGCGGTCAGAAATCCACTACCTCAATGTCAAATCCGTGAGGTGAGGCAGGGTTTTCAGTAATACGCAGCCCTTTTATGGTCGACTGACCACCATAGTAGGTAAACCGCACCCCTAGTGGCTGTTTATCAGGCAGACACCTCCAAGTTAGGTCGACCTCTGCGAAGTTACGCACGGAACCATCAAAACCAAGAATATAGCTGGTTCGCCTGGGCTCAGGGTTCGGGTCTGGAATGCGCACAGGCTGGCCTGGTGTCAGGCGTACTGAGTCGGCTCTACCCTCTGTTCTGTACAGGTAGCCAATACTCGTTATTTTTTGGTTGTTGGTGGTCAGTTCAACCCCCGAACATACCCCTTTTGATGTGTATTCCGCTTCAGTAACAGACACATAGTAACTCAACTGCAACTGGCAGCTTGTTGCAGCAACGGCCAGGAGGGGAAACAGCCGGTAGAACTTCATCTTCACCACCCATCTAAGTACATGCCGTTAGAACAGTCCGAGCCATCCTACATGCGCACTAGGGCGGCGGGGGCGTATACCTGAACTGCTCAACGATTATCTCCAAGCTTTCGGGTTTGGAGGCATCTTCCTTGACTCTAAGCCGTATTCGCGGGAAATTTGCTATCGGAACAACAAAGTCTACCCTCACCACTGACTTATCAGGTAAACACCTGAAAGCAAGGGAGAGTGGCACGTTGGTTTCGACCTGACCCCCTACAAGGAAGCTGTACTCGGTGGTTTGGGTTGGCGCGTCTATTTCCAGTGGGGGGAGGTTGGGTCCAACAAAACCAATATGCTTCAAATCCGGTGGGGCGGTCTGCAGTGAAAATCCCCTATCTGTAAGGGTTGCAATGGAAAACTTCTGACAGACCCCAGCAGGTTCGTAACGAATATAAGCAGGAGTAGCCACGTAGGCCCGTAGGTCACAGCCGGTCACAATGGCCAACAAAACCAATGGCACAAACAAGCGAAGCAACACCGCCTTTACCTCCTGAACATCCCAAACGCCCCGCTGTAATAGCTGGCCATGTCGGTAACATTAACAAAAGTGCCGTCTAAGAAACCTTCCTTACCCCTTGAAATCCACAGGAGCACGTTCGCTGAAAACCAGCCCTCGTGCACAATATAAGCCTGGGACATAGCAAAGTGGCCTAAAGTGCCCTGCCCGTACATCGCAATCACCGGCTCATTGTCTCGCCCAATCTTGCCACGCGCTATATCGCGCACGCGCCAGGTGTGTTGACTGAAGTCTATCCAGGCGATGGGAATTGCCACAACAGTCCATCCCGTGGCCGCGTAGACTATATTCACCCAGGCTTTGTGGCTCCCCCGCATCTCCCAGTTTTTCCCTTCCGCACTCGCCCTATCCCGAATCCAGTTGTTTGCACCTGGGATCATGTTGGTGTCTCGGGTAAGACCTTGATCTGAGTTCTGAAACCACAACGACCAACGACCAACGACCAACGGATGAAAAACGCATAGCTGAATTCACCTCCATAGTCCAGGCTACATTTTGGGCAGCCTGCCTCAGTTTAGTTCGTAGCGGTGCATTTTAGCAACCTACTAAGCACTAAATATACTTGGTTTATTTTGTAATGAACCCCTCGTCTTTTGTTTGTGCAAGTGCAGTTTCAGAAAATGACCTGAGCCCTCCACAGTTGTTCAACGGGCAAGTCTGGCCTGATGAGGCTTGCAGGTTTGAGAGAGGGTGGTGTGTACGCAGTTGGGTTTCCCAACACCCTCCCGAGCTTCGTCCCGAACCATCGGAGCCCCTACCGGGTGGGTTGTCCTCCCCTGAAGACGGATTCATCCATCACTTCTGGGGGGTCGAAGACCAGCTCGAGCATCTCCGACTGAACCATGGTTTTGCTCCCAACAACCCCTCGGTAGTACAGCAGCAGCCCCGATTCCATATCTATCGCCAGCTCGTAGTAGTCGCACACCAGCCACCAGTCGTCTGGCACACCCCACCATCCCACCCAGAAAATTGCGTCTTCCTCTTCATCGGTGATGCGGGGCACCCCCCGAACCAACACCGCAGGTCGGCCCAGGTGGCTACACTCCCCCAGCACCTCGAGCTTCAGGTCCTTGGCCATTGGGCGCAGGTAGAAATGTTCGTTGACTATGGTCAGGTTGGGGTGCCGGGCCCGGACATTGACCGGATCGCAATAGAAGGCATCGGCGGGATCTTGGCTGCGGCAGCGATAAACATCCTCCATGCTCACCACGCTTCTATTCAGTTGATTCTGGGGATCGAGCAGAGGTTTTAGAATCCGTTCCACCTCTTCGTTAATCTCGTCACTCGTCTCATCTACTGAAATTTCTATACCCACTTGCGGGGGTCTGATTGCTGCCCGTGCATGCTTTATTTCCCGCAACATGCTGGCTGCTAGGAACTTCATTCCCTCTCGCCGCAGTTCCTCTCTCTGCCGCCTATCTATTTGTGTTTTTACCTGCCCATGTTCATCAAAGTACTTCTCCACATCTTTATAAAAAGCCTCGTCTGAGTGCCCTTGGAATCCCGATTCGTGGCTTGAATACCTGAGCGATTTGGTTCTGTATCCCACACCCGGCTTGAACCAGAACTGACTCTCGATAACGTTTTTGCCAGGTGGGCGAAGTTTAACTTCTAAATTTCGCTCTGCCGCTCCACTCTGATACGGCGTAATTTTGTCGTTGTCACGAGGCAACCGAGCTGTTGTAACAGCCCATAGGCCGGTATCCTCTTCCCAACGAATCTTGTAGTACACTCCCGTGGCGGGGAAATGAAAGAGTGGTGGGCTGAGCATTCGCAGAACAACATCCTGCGTGGCGTACGTTCTTGTATCATTCATTCGGGTTTCTCTCTATGAAGTACGGTGGTTTTCCTTTCAAGGCTCAGTTCTCTGCTTTGAACCGTTCACCGGTGGTGGATCGCTCACATAAATTCGCAGGGGAGATGCGTGAATTTTGGTCAGGTGAGGGTATATGTACGCTGCTCGCAATTATTCACGTACCTAGATCAAATCCCCAGCGCCAGATAGGCATCCCATGCAACCGGCAACCCCAAAACTAAGGCAGGTCTCCGGGGTTTACCATACGCGTGATTTTGAGCTTACTGGGTTGCGAAGCGTCCTCCTCTATTCTTACGCCAAAGTAGCTGCTCTGGTAGCCCACCCCCTCGTACCGCCGATGCTCGACCTGGCCATCCGGCAAGCAGTGGAAGTCGAACTCCATTGTGATCCCTGACCGTGACCCACCAATCGAAGAGGCGTATCTCTTTCCTGGCGTGGGCAATATGAATGTTTTTTCGTCTTGGGGGTAAACTACCGACTCTATTGTGCCGTAATCCAAGGGGTATATAGCAAGCGCAACGATCTGTCGCCTGTAATCCACCACCTTCAAACCCTGGCACAGCCCCGTTCCCAGATAGACCAACTCCACTGGACTAGGTCCTCTGGATATCAAATCAACGTCGCAACCGACAAGGGCGGCCGTTGCGATAACCATAAGTAGAAACCTTTTCATCGTTTGCCTCATCTCGCAGTGGTTCCACCATATCCCAGGATATATGGGCGACTTTCTACTTCTTGTATATTGCCCAGCCGCCACCATATATGTCCCATCGGTTGGTTATGTTCCATCGGTTGGTTATGTTCACCCAACCGGTGATTCCTATCCCTTCACTTCCCCAGAAACCGTTTGGATACGCTTGAAAATTGGTATTGAAAACCAAATCAAGACCCCCTCGGTTGCCATTGGGGTTGTTTACAACATTACCGTTATCGTCGGTGTACTTTCGACCCCTACCATTGACCCAGACGTTCACGTCCACATAAAAGGGGTTGGCGTAGTTCCTGTATGCAAACACGGGGGCGTAGTGCCCTCCTTTGTTGCCCGAGTTGTAGAGGGCAATGTAGGGCTCACCGTTGGTGTAAATGGCATAGCGGGTTTTATGGTGAACATCCCAGGTAAACTGGTTGAAACCCGAATCGAACGCTTTGCCAACAGTTACAACCTGCGTAGGAAGAAGTAGGTTGGTCCAGTCGAAGAAGCCGTAGCCACGAAGTTCGTATCTGTCGGCAAGGCCGCCATTCACCGCCGCATAACGGTTAGAAAGCTCATCGAGCCAGGCGTTAGCACCCCTCTGGAAACTCGGGGGATCAATTAGGGTGCCCCCCATAAACTCGCCCGCACCCATCAGTTGGGAAATATATGGTTGGTACACGTTTTCGCTGGCACTTATGCCCGCCGCTGGGACAGGGCGGTTGAGGTCGCGGGCCAACTCGACATCCGAGCCATAAAAACGGCTCAGCAGGTCACGCACACGGTTGACTCCCTGGTTGGTGCGGAAGTACCACCCCATCAGGCGGGTAAAGGTTTGCGCCCCGCATCCATTCACGTAGTGATTGCTGGCGTAGCCTCCAACCAGCGGGTTGTAGTACCGAAGACCCCACTTGGAGCCTGGCCCCATCGGTTGTTGAGAAAAGTAAAATGGGGCGGAGTAAACGTATTGCTGGTTACCCCAGCTCTCGTTAAGTAGCTGAGCTTGGAGCCGCGGATCGTCTTTTGGATTGTCCCAGTTCGGAATGGTTTCGTTCTGCCCATACCCTGCGATATGAGAAAAAACACTGATACTGCAAAACCAGCCCACGCAGGTTTTGTAATCGTTCTGGGCTCTGACCGCCGAACTCTGGGCCGAGGGTCTGACTTGTTGAACCGCTTCCAGTATCCGGGCAAGGTCTAGGGTCCCTTGGGCAGTCGCATACGATGCTACATCTATGTTGTCTGCCGAGCCGGGTGTAACCTTGCTGTTGTTGGTCACCAGTGCCCAGGCCTGCTTGGTCTGACGCACCAGTTCGGGATCGGAATCGAAAAAACGTTTGAGCGACTGGTAGGTTTTCCGATCTTCACTAAGGCGCTCGGCTGAAACCACCTCGAGCTTCCACACGTCCCAGTAGCGACCAAGCCTGTCTTCAAGGTATAGAACAGCACCGTAGGGAGAAACAAGACGGCGATACGAGCCAGCGAGTTTGCGAACCTTGCCAAGATTCTCTACCAATCCGCCATCGAACTGGAAGTTGTAAATGCCGCGAATGTCCGACCCCCCTGTTCCGTATACAGTGTAGGAGGAGCCAGGCTTATAGGTGCTCACGGCATCCCAAATGCTGGCCCAGTTGCTGGTTACACCCTGTGCTGCGACGGTCAGGTGGTAGAACGGAGCGCCCAACAAATCGTACACCTTCTCAGTCACGAGTTGCAGGTTATTGGCTGCCTGCGCATTTACAGCACCTGTCTCCAACAAATCTTTTAGAGCAAGGGCTTGACCAACCACAACGGGAATCTCTTCGACTTCACTACCTGGGTTAGAAACTGAGGTTTGTTTTTGCGTCTCGCACGCCGCCAGCAACAGAACTAGCCCAACGACCAACGACCAACAACCAACGACCAAAAGATAAAACACGCATAGCTGAATGCACCTCCATAGTCCAGGCTACATTTTGGGCAGCCTGGCTCAGTTTAGGTTGGATGCGCAGGTATGGTCAATCGGATAATCACTATATAAACTTGGTGCAATTTAGTTTTTTCCTTTTCAATCCAAACATGAATGGCAGACCCGGTTTTACATAGCTGCGCTGTTCTCTGGTTTCTATTTCTAGATGTATACTGTATACACCTTATGCCAGAGCAAACAGCCGAGGTCGCGATCTGTGGGGCCGGCATTGCCGGGGTGGCGGCGGCCTACCACCTGGCGGTGAAGCGGGGCTTGAAGGAGGTGGTGATCGTTGAGCAGGGCGACCCACTCTCGCTCACCTCGGACAAGTCCACCGAGGCCTACCGCAACTGGTGGCCCGGCCCCGACGGGGCCATGGTGGCCTTTATGAACCGCAGCATCGAGCTGCTGGAGGAGATTGCCCAGCGGTCGGCCAACCGCATCCGGCTCAACCGGCGCGGCTATCTGTACGCCACCGCCGAGGCCAGCAAAATTGAGCGTCTGGCCCAGGCCGCCGAGCAGGCCGCCCAGCAGGGCGCGGGGGCCCTGCGGGTGCACAGCCACCCTTCTGCGGCCTACCCCGGTGGTCCCCAGGACGGGGCCGACCTGCTCACCTCGCAAAGCCTGATTCGCCAGCACTTCCCCTACCTGTCCCCCGACACCCAGGCCGTGCTGCACGTGCGGCGGGCAGGGTGGCTCTCGGCCCAGCAGTTGGGTATGTACCTGCTGGAGGAGGCTCGAGGCCACGGGGTGCGGCTGGTGCAGGGCCAGGTGGTGGGGGTCGAGACCGCGGGGGGCGCGGTGCAGGGTGTGCAGGTGCGGCAGAAGGACGGTGCGCTGCTGTTCATTCAGGCTCCGGTCTTCGTCAATGCCGCCGGGCCCATGCAGCAGGAAGTGGCGGCCTTGCTGGGGCTCGAGCTGCCGGTGTTTGCCGAGCTACACCGCAAGATGAGCTTCAGCGAGCACCTGGGCGTGGTGCCCCGCGAGGCCCCCATGCTGATCTGGCTGGACGAGGTGGAGCTACCCTGGAGCCCCCAGGAGCGCGCCCTGCTGGCCGAGGACGCCTCCACCCGGTGGCTGCTGGAACGGCTGCCTTCGGGGGTGCATGGCCGGCCCGACGGCCACGGGGAAAGCACCACCTTAATCGTGCTGTACAACTACCACACCGAGCCCCTTACACCCACCTTCCCCATTCCCCCGGATCCCCACTACGCCGATGTGGCCCTGCGCGGCTTCTCGGTGATGCTACCCGGCCTGCGGCAGTACTTCGACAAGGCCCCCCGGCCCTGGATAGACGGCGGCTACTACCTCAAGACCCAGGAAAACCGCCCCCTGATTGGCCCGCTACCGGTCAAGGGGGCCTATCTGGTGGGGGCTTTGTCGGGCTTTGGGGTCATGGCCGCCTGCGCGGCAGGGGAACTGCTGGCCGCCCATCTGACCGGCGCGGCTCTGCCCAGCTATGCCCCGGCCTTTTTGCTGTCGCGCTACCAAGACCCGGCCTACCAGCAACGGCTGAAGGGCTGGGGCGATACCGGCCAGCTTTAGCCCTAAATCGGTGCTGTAGCGGTATGTGATAGCTGCGCTTGACAGGCTTCCCCCCGAAATGTACCTTTTATCTTGATAAAGCCCCCTCTAGGCTCCTAGCCTCATGAGGGGGACGTTTATTATGCAAAATAAAATCCCGTATTCCAAACCTTCACTTACCATTGAGGAGCAAATCAAACAGCTCAAGCGCCGCGGCATGGTATTCAAAGACGAAGGCAGAGCAGTAGATGTTCTGAAGCGCATTCAGTACACTCGACTTCGCCCCTACTGGCATCCATTCGAGTTGGATCGAAACACCCATAGCTTTCAGGATGGCACAACTTTCGAGCAGGTTCTGCTTCTCTATGAATTTGATCGCAAGTTGCGTCTGCTGATTCTGGAGGCCATCGAGCGTTTTGAGATAGTACTAAGGACACAATGGGCCTACCATCTGGCTGTCATGCACGAACCATTCGGATACCATCAGAGGAACTTTCTGTATAAAAACCTCGATTATCACCAGAAAAACATTGAACGCCTCCGAGAGGAATGGGAACGTCTACGGGAGGAAGATCCGATATTCCAAAACTTCCAAGAGAAGTACGAAGAGTCGCTGCCCCCAGTCTGGCTAGCCTGTGAGGTGATGGCGTTTGGTACCTTGAGTCGGTGGTTCTCCAACCTTGGTGACGACCGGGTATCCCAGGCCATTGCCGCGCTGTTTGACCTACCCCACAGCTACCTCAAAGGAGCTACCCGGCATCTGGTGGCGGTTCGCAACTACGCCGCACACCACGCTCGGGTGTGGGATCGAGTTTTTAGCGTAAACACCCTACCTGTGTTGCGCAAAAGACCGCCTGAGCTGCGAAGAAGCCTCGAGCCAAACCAGCACGCACAGAAGATTTACCGGACGCTCACTTTGCTTATGTACCTAATGCCCAGGCTGGTACCCGAGAGCGACTGGGGAACCCGGATAAAAGAGTTGCTTTCCGAACAAGCCCCTCTGCTCGGACGGATGGGGTTCCCAGAAGACTATCAAAGCCGCCCGGTTTGGAAATGACCTCAGTCTCGCCCTGAACCTAAGTTGAGCCCAAGCACCGGTCTGCTTAATGTTTGACCATAATATGCCGCGCCACGGTGTAGTCCTCGAGCGCGTACAGGCTCATATCCTTGCCGTAGCCCGACTGCTTGAGCCCCCCGTGGGGCATCTCGTTGACCAGCATGAAGTGGGTGTTGATCCAGGTGCAGCCGTACTGCAAGCGGCTGGCAATGCGCATGGCCTTGCCCACATCCTGCGTCCAGACCGAGCTGGCCAGGCCGTAGTCGGAGTCGTTGGCCCAGGCGATGGCCTCCTCGGGGTCGGAGAAGCGGGTGACCGAGACCACCGGCCCAAACACCTCACGCCGCACAATTTCGTCGGACTGCAAGGCCCCGGCCACCACCGTGGGCTCGTAGAAGAAGCCCCGGCCCTCCACGGGGTGTCCACCGGCGGTAATCTCGATGTGCTTCTGCATCTTGGCCCGCTCCACGAAGCTGGCCACCCGCGCCCGCTGCCGCTCGGTAATCAGGGGGCCCATCTCCACCCCTTCGTCGGTCTGGGCCCCCACCTTAATGGACTTGACCGCATCGGACAGCTCGGCCACGAATTTGTCGTAGATTTTCTTGCCGGCGTACACCCGGCAGGCTGCGGTGCAGTCCTGGCCGGCGTTGTAGTAGCCAAAGATTTTGATACCCTGCACGGCGGCCTCGAGGTCGGCGTCGTCCATCACGATCACCGGGGCCTTGCCGCCAAGCTCGAGGTGGGTGCGCTTGAGGCTACCGGCGGCGGCCTCGAGCACCCGCTTACCGGTGGCCACATCGCCGGTCAGCGAGATCATCCGCACCGCCGGTTGGTGGATGAGCGTAGAACCCACACTCTCCCCAACCCCGGTGATCACATTAACCACCCCCGGCGGGAAAATTTCCGCCATAAACTCGGCCAGCTTGAGGGTGGTCAGGGGGGTCTGCTCGCTGGGTTTGAGCACCACCGTGTTGCCCGCCGCCAGGGCCGGGGCCAGCTTCCAGGCCGCCATCATCAGGGGGTAGTTCCAGGGGGCAATGCTCGCCACCACCCCAATGGGGTCGCGCCGAATCATGCTGGTGTGGCCGGCCAGGTACTCGCCCGCCAGCGCCCCGGTCATCGAGCGCACCGCCCCGGCAAAAAAGCGGAAGCAGTCCGAGATGGCCGGGATTTCGTCGTTCAGCGCCGCCAGGTAGGGTTTGCCGCAGTTGAGCGATTCCAGCCGGGCCAGCTCCTCGGCGTGCTCGTCAATTTTGTCGGCCAGCTTGAGCAGCATCATGGAGCGGTCTTTGGGGGTGGTCTGTGACCAGGCGTCAAAGGCCTTTTCTGCGGCGGCTACGGCTTGCTTAACCTGCTCCACCGAGGCCTCCGGCAGCTTCAAGAGCACCTCGCCGGTGGCCGGGTTAAGGATCTCCAGCGGGGTGCTCTCCCCGGCCACAAACTCGCCACCAATCAGCATCTTGTCCTGTGTTATGCGGGTTTTTACCATATGGGCTTTCCTCTCTTTCGTCCGAAGATGTGGGAATGGTTTTACTGCCTCAGCCCGTTTTACCGCCGCCGTGCAGGTCGTCGGTGTCGCGGGTCAGCCACTGGGCCAGCACGATGGGCAAAAAGGTTATGAGCATCACGAAGACCGCCACCACGTTGGTGATGGGGCGCTCGCGGGGCCTGAAGAGCTCGTTCAGGAACCAGATGGGCAGGGTCTTCTGGTCGGCAGCGGTAAAGGTGGTGACGATCACCTCGTCAAAGGACAGCGCAAACGAGAGCATCCCGCCGGCCAGCAAAGCCGTGGCGATGCTGGGCAGCACCACCATCCGCCAGGTGGTAAACCAGTCGGCCCCCAGATCCATCGAGGCCTCGATCTGGGAGTAGCCGGTGCGGCGGAAGCGGGCCACCACGTTGTTGTAGACCGTGACGATACAAAAAGTGGCATGGCCTATCACAATCGTCCAGAAGCCGGGCTCGAGGGCCAGCCGCTTGAAGGTGGTGAGGAGGGCAATGCCGGTCAGGATACCCGGCAGGGCGATGGGCAGAATGAGCAGCACGGTGATAAAGTCCTTGCCCCAGAACTGAAAGCGGTACATGGCCGCCGCCACCATGGTTCCCAGCACCAGCGCGATGGCGGTCGCCATGGCCGCCACCTGCAGCGATAACCACAAGGCCGCCCACATATCCTGCCGCTGGAAAGCCTCGCCAAACCAACGCAGGGTCAGGCCGGGGGGCGGGAACTGGTAGGTGCGGTCTTCGGTAGTCAGGGCATACAGAACAATGATCAGGATGGGGAAATGCAAAAAGAGCATCCCCAGGTAAAAGGCCAGCCGCAGGCCCAGCGATGGCTTACCCGGCATACCCGTCCCTCCTGGCTACCGGCGTGGAGCGTTTACAGCGCATTGAAAGCCCCCAGCCGCCGCACGATGAGCAGGTAGATGGCGATGATCACCACCGGCACCACCGAGAAGGCCGCCGCCAGCGGCAAATTGCCCGCGGTACCCTGCTGCACATAGACCATCTGTCCGATAAAAAAGCCCGGCTGCCCCACCACCTGCGGAATGATGTAATCGCCCAGGGTCAGCGAGAAGGTGAAGATGGAGCCTGCCGCCACCCCCGGTATCACCAGCGGCCAGATCACCTTGCGAAAGGTCTGGCCGGGCCGGGCCCCCAGGTCGGCCGAGGCCTGGATGAGCGAGCGGGGGACGCGCTCGAGGGCCGCGATGATGGGCAGAATCATGTAGGGAAGCCAGATGTAGGTAAAGACCAGAAACATACCCAGGTAACTGTTGGACAGGCTGGGGCCGCCGATCACCGGCAGGCCCAGGATGCCTTGCAAAAGCCAGCCCAGCCCCAGCAGGTTGAAAAACCAGCTCACCACCCCCTCGCCCGCCAGAATCAGGCGCCAGGCATACACCTTGACCAGGTAGCTCGACCACAGCGGCAGCAGCACCATCAGATACCAGAAGGTTCGGGCTGTGCCGTGGGTATAAAAGGCGATGTAGTAGGCAATGGGAAAGCCAATGGCCGCGCAGGCCAGCGTGACCGCCAGGGCCATCAGGGTGGTACGTAGCACGATGTCTACGTTGGCCGGGGAGCTAAACAATTGCCGAAAAGCCGAGAGTGAAAACTTATATTCCACCTGCCCGGTAAAGTCGTTGAGGGAGTAAAAGCTGTAGAGCATCAGGTTAAAAAGCGAACCCAGGTAGATGATGCCCAGCCATAGCAAAGGGGGTATTAGCAGCAGCAACAGCAGCAGCAGCGGGCGCACATACAGCGCGTCGGAAAGGCGACGGCGCAGGGTCATACCGCTCATGAGGCCTCCTGCATGGGCCGCAGTGCGCTATGCTCCCAGCGCAGGGTAACGGCGCCGCCCACCTGCAAGCCCTGCTCTTCCGATGAGGTGAGCACCGTGAGCCGCTCGTTGCCAACCTGAACCTCGTACCGGGTCTGTGCGCCCAGGTAGTGAATGTCCAGCAAGGTGCCGCAGAGGCTGTTGGGCCCATTGTGGCTTCCTGCCTGGATGGCGATGCGCTCCGGGCGCAGGGCGTATTTGCCGGTTCCAAGCCCCAGCAGGCGGCCCTCGAGCACGTTGGCGCTCCCCACAAAGCGGGCCACAAACTCGGTTTTGGGGTACTCGTAGAGGGTCTTGGGGTTGTCGAGCTGCTCGATTTTGCCGTGATTAAACACCGCGACCCGATCCGACATCGAGAGTGCTTCGCCCTGGTCGTGGGTCACGTAGATGAAGGTGATACCGAGCTGGCGCTGCAGGGCCTTGAGTTCGATCTGCATCTCCTCGCGCAGCTTCAGGTCCAGGGCCCCCAGGGGCTCGTCCAGGAGCAGGAGCTTGGGCCGGTTGATGAGGGCTCGAGCCAGCGCCACCCGCTGCCGCTGCCCACCCGAAAGCTGCCCAGGCCGCCGATCCCCCAGCCCCGAGAGCTTCACCAGTTCCAGCATCTCCTCGGCCCGCCGGTGACGTTCAGGTTTGGGAACCCCCCGCACCATCAGCGCATAGGCCACGTTGTCGCGCACGTTCATATGGGGAAAGAGCGCGTAGTCCTGAAAGACCGTGTTGACGTCGCGGGCATAGGGCGGCAGCTTGGAAGCGTCCTGCCCAAACAGCACAATCTGCCCCGCGGTGGGTTGCTCGAAGCCGCCGATCAGGCGCAGGCAGGTGGTCTTGCCCGAGCCCGAGGGCCCCAGCATGGAGAAGAATTCGCCGGGCAAGATTTCCAAGTCCACCCCGTCCACCGCCTTCACCGGGCCGAAGTAACACGACACCCCGCGTAGCTCCACAGCAGCCTGAACAGATTGGGTTTTGGGTTCTTTATACATCTGTACCATCGTAGCGAGGTTGTCGTCTGTTGCTGTGGGTGGGGGCTGGGCGCTATGCCAGACTCTGCCGCGCCCAGCCCTACCCACGAAGTGCTTCGCTCTTTTAGGTGGTGCGGTTCCTGGTTATAGTCTTACCCTTCGTGCCGGGACACCAAGCATCGTTTTAGCGGCCTCCCTGGATGGCGATGTAGTCGCTCACCCAGCGGCTATAGGGCACGCACTGGTTGTTCTGGGTGCGGCACTGGGTGGTGGGGGTGCGCCAGAAGAAAATCTTGTCGAAGTCGTTGAAGCCCTGGTTCTTGCAGCCATCGGCAGGCAGCAGGGAACCGGGGGTGTTGCAGGCCGCCGGCACCACCGGGTTGGAACCAAACCAGCCCGCGATATCGGCCTGCACCTTGTTGGTGAGCTGCCAGTTGAGCCAGCGGTAGGCGCAGTTGGAGTTCTTGGAGTTGGCCGCCAGCATGGTGGTATCGGCCCAGCCGGTGGCGCCCTCCTTGGGAACCACCCAATCGATGGGTCGCTTGTTGGCCTTGAGGGTGTTTACCTGGAAAATCCAGGTGGTCGAGGCCACCACCCCTTCGTTGGTGAAGTCCTGCACCTGGGCGTTGGCATCGTTCCAGTAGCGCTGGAGCAAGGCCCGTTGCTGGCGCAGCAGCTTGAGCACCTCCTGGTACTGCCGCTCGTTGAGTTCGTAGGGATCCTTGATGCCCAGTTCGGGCCGGGTACGCATCAGATAGAGTGCGGCGTCGGCTACGTAGATGGGCCCATAGTAGGCCTGAATACGGCCTTTGTTGCTCTTGCCATCGGGCAAAATCATCTCCTCGAACACCACTTTCCAGCTATCCGGCGGGGTCTTGAAGACGTTGGTGTTGTAGGCCAGCACGTTCACGCCAAACTGGTAGGGCACCCCGTAGCGCACCCCGTTCACCACGTACCAGGGGGCGTTGAGCAGGCGACGGTCAATGTTGCGGGTGTTGGGGATCAGGTTCCAGTTGATGGGGGCCACCACATTACCGGCAATCAGGCGCTGGGTGGCATCGCCGGAGGCGGTCACCAGGTCGTAGCCCCCCTGGTTCATCAGGCGCACCGCTTCGTCGGAGCTGCCAAACACCTTGACCGTAACCTTGCAGCCGGTCTCTTTTTCGAAGCCCGTAACCCAGTCGGCGCTCTTATCGGTAGAGCCGTTTTCCACATAGCCCGGCCAGGCCAGGATGTTGAGCTGGCCCTCGCCTGGCCCCAACGACTGCTTGGCCCGGCTGGCCGGGAGCTGCGCCACAGCCAAACCCGCCACTGCTGCTAAACCCACCACGGCCAAGAACCACTGTGTTCTCATACGTCCTCCTCAATCAAACACGACAGCCCCTAAGGCCTAGCCATGCCAACGAGACGACTCGAGCTGTCGAACTGCTCCTACGATAAAGCCCCCCCGGCCCTCCAACAAGAAACCTGGGGATATAGGAGGTATCGGGAAAATAGATTGATGGCCGGGCCTACTCCCCCGCGCTCAGCAAATCGCTGTAGCTCATCCCGTAGGTCTGCACCCGGCTATGCTCCCCCACCACCACCAAAAACTGCCGGGCGGCCTCGCTCAGCGCACTGCCCCGCCGCCAGGCCACCCCAATCTGCAGGCGGGGCAGATCTTCGAGCAAGGGCCGCGACTCCAGGCGGTCGCCCTCCAGGCTCCAGGGCCGGTACATCAGGCTGGGCAGAACCGCCACACCAATGCCCAGGGCCACCAGGCTGCGCATGGCCTCGATGGAATCGGTGCGCACGGCCACTCGAGGAAACCCGCTCAGGCGGTAGATCTGCTGGGTGACCTCCTCGAGCTCGTCGTTTTTCAGGTACAAGAACCGCTCCTCCCGCAAATTCTCCAGCGAGACCGCCTCCTGCTGTACCAGGGGGTGGTTGGTGGGCAGCCAGACCCGCCAGGGCGCGCGCAGCAGGGTGCGGGTCTCCAAGGCCTGCTTATCCACCATAGAAACGTTCATCACCGCCACATCCAGCTCGCCATTAATCAGCAGGTGCTCGATGTAACCCCGCCGGTCTTCCACCACGGCCACCTGAACACCCGGAAACACCCGCTCGAAGCGGTCGAGCAGGTAGGGCAGATAGTAAGCCGTTACCAGGCTGGTCACGCCCAGGTTGAGCTGCCCCGTGGTGGCATCGGGGCGCTCGCGGATGGCCTGCTCGGCGTTGCGTAGCGCGGCCAGCACCTCGTGGGCGTGGCGCAAAAACTGGTGTCCGGCGTGGGTCAAAATCATGCCTCGAGCGTGCCGGGTAAAAAGCTCGGCCCCCAGGGTGTCTTCCAGCTTTTTGATGGCCTCCGTAACCACCGACTGGGTCACGTTGAGCGAGGTGAGGGCTTTGGAAATCGAGCCCGACTCGGCCACCGCTATGAAGTACACCAACTGTTTGAGTGATATCTGCACCGAGGCCTCCCATCGGTAGAACCGATAAATAGAGTCTAGCCGTCCCGGCCTGCCCTGACCAGTTCTTTTGTAAAACTAATCTTGTGGCCGCAAACTAAACCTATGTTGGCTCGACAGGTGGGTTTTTCTGCGCTGCTATGTGTGCTCCTGTGGGGCAGCGAGGGCCTGGCCCAGCGGGGAGAGCCCGACCCCGAGCCCGGGCGGGTATGCACCTCGAGCTGGAGTCCACCCGAGCCCCGCACCGAAGCCGAGCGGCGTGAGCGGGAACGCTGGGCGGCCTACCGGGCCAAACTGCAAAGCTATCTGGCACTGCTGCCCAAAGAACCCGACACCCGGCTGGCCATGCCGGTACAGGGGGCGCGGGTACGCCAGGTGGCCAACACCTTCGGCGCCCCCCGCAGCGGCTGGCGTACCCACGAAGGGCAGGACATCTTCGCCCCCAGGGGCACCCCTGTCTACTCGGCCACCCGTGGGTTTGTCTGGCGCATCGGGCAGGGGCAGTTGGGCGGGTTGTACGTGTTTGTGGTTGGGCCGGGCGGCTGGCGCTACTACTACGCCCACCTCGACCGCTACGCCCCAGGCCTCCAAGAGGGCCAGCGGGTAACCCCCCAGACCCTGCTGGGGTACGTGGGCAACACCGGCAACGCCCGCACCACCCCACCCCACCTGCACTTTGGGGTGTATGCCGGCAGCCGGCGCACCTGCGATTACCGGGTGATTGACCCTTTGCCCCTGCTGGTGGATCGCGACTGGAAAAGCTTCTTGAGCCCGGCCCGTAACCCCTAAGATTATTTTGGTTGCCTCACCGAGGTCTTTTTGTCAAAGATTCAGGCAGTGCGGAGCTGAATCAGACCGAATCGCGTGGGTTCAGGTTTGTAGTGCTTTAATTGCGAGCCTCCCCCTACCACCCGCGCGCAGGCCAGGCGTATGCTAGGCCTTGCTATGGTCAAAAACTTCGATTTTCCAAGCCTCGCCTATGTGGGCGGTCGGTGGCAGCCAACCTCCAAAACCTTTGCGGTTAAAAGCCCCTACAGCGGCGAACTGGTGGCCGAGGTGGCCGACTGCGGCGAGGCCGAGGCCCACATGGCCGCCGACGCTGCGGTGGCGGCCTTCAAGGAGTGGAAAAAGCTGACCGGCTTTGAGCGGGGCAAGATTTTACGCAAGTGGAACGACCTGCTTATCGCCCATCAGGAAGAGCTGGGGCGGCTGACCGCGCTGGAGATGGGAAAGCCCATCACCGAGGCCAAGGGGGAGGTGCTGTATGCCGCTAGCTTTGTGGAGTGGTGCGCCGAGGAAGCCCCTCGAGTAACCGGGGAACTCATCCACTCGCGCTTCCCCAACAAGCGCCAGATGGCCGTGTACGAGCCGGTGGGGCCGGTGTACGCCGTTACCCCCTGGAACTTCCCCACCAGCATGATCACCCGCAAGGCCGCCCCGGCGCTGGCTGCGGGCTGCACCATCATCATCAAGCCGGCCGAACAGACCCCCTTGTGTGCGCTTTATCTGGCCAAGCTCTGGGAAGAGGCCGGGGGGCCTGCCGGAACCCTGCAGGTGCTGCCGGCCTCTGACCCGGTGCCGGTCTCCAGGGTCTTGATGGACGATATGCGTATCCGCAAAATCACCTTCACCGGCTCCACCCCGGTGGGCAAAATCCTCTACCGCCAGGGGGCCGATACCCTCAAGCGGGTCTCGCTCGAGCTCGGCGGAAACGCTCCGTTTATCGTCTTCGAGGACGCCGACATCGAAAAGGCCGTGCAGTTTACCCTGCTCTCCAAGTACCGCAACGCCGGCCAGACCTGCGTGACCACCAACCGCATCTATGTGCACAGGAAGCTCGAGGCCGACTACGCCGGGGCTTTGGCCGAGGCCGTTAGCAAGCTAAAGGTGGGCGACCCCCTGGATCCCAGCACCAACGTAGGACCCCTGGTGGAGCAGCAGGGCCTGGATAAGGTGGCCTCGCACGTGGAGGATGCGCTCGCCAAAGGGGCCAGGGTGGTCACCGGTGGCAAGGCCCTGGGCGGGCTGTTGTACGCCCCCACGGTGCTCACCGGCATCCAGCCCGGGATGCGCATCCTGGAGGAGGAAACCTTTGGGCCGGTCGCCCCCCTGATGCCCTTCGAGGACGAGGAACAGGCCATCGCCTGGGCCAACAACACCGACTACGGGCTGGCCGCCTACATCTGGACCAAAGACCTCTCCCGCGCCTTCCGGGTGGCCGAGGCCCTGGAGTATGGCATTGTGGGCGTGAACGACCCGGTTCCCAGCGCCATGGGCTCCAACCTGCCCTTTGGCGGTTACAAAAACTCAGGCCTGGGCCGCGAGGGCGGGCACTGGGGCATGGAGGAGTTCCTCGAGACCAAGCTCATCTCGTTCCTGTTGCCCTAGCGCGGTGGCGATAAAAACCCAGTACAGCGGCTTTGGCTGTACTGGGTTGCGTTGTTGTTATACCGTTTTTGCTTGAATCCTTCACCGTCCTGCGGAGGCAGAGGAGAAGGATTCAAGCCGACCGAAGGGAGTAGAAAAGCATTTCGGTAGTATCGTTTAGGCTTGTCAAAGTGAACGATACTACCGAAATGCGCATTACGCCAATTCAAGCCTGGTTCAGGCTCGAGCCCCCCAGCCGCCACGCAGCTCTTCGTTGGGTAGCGGTAAAATAAAAATCAATGAGATAAGAACAAACAGGGCCGCATAAAGGAAGATTTCTTGCTCCGCCTTGGTAATACCGTTGTTGAGGGCTTCTTGCAGCTTGTGTTTGGTTTCCTCGAGCTGTGCTACTACCTTGCGGGGCACCTCCTCGAGGGCCTGCCGCTCGGCTTTGACCAGGTTCTCGTGGGCGGCCTGTACGGCCTGCTCCAGGGCCTGGGCCTGGGCTTTTTGCAGGTTTTCCCGGACTGCTGCAATGGCTGCCGCCTGGGCCTGGGCTTGGGCCCGGCTCAAACCCGTCTTGACCCCGGCAATAGCCTGAGCAAGCGCCTGGGCCTTAGCCTGTTCCAGACCCGCCTTAATCTGGGCTGTGGCCTGTTGCAAAGCGGCCTCGACAAGCTGGGGAGCCTGGGCCTGTACCTGGGCCAGCACCCCTGGCCGGGCCTCCACGGGCGGCGGGTTGTCGAGCAAGCTCCGCAGACGGGGGTCGAGTCTGGGGTTCTGACGCAGGGCTTGTTGTGCGCTTTCGTCCCCCTGCCAGGCTGCCTCGAGCAGGCGCGCGGTTGCTTGTAGCTGGGCCTCAACCTGGGCAGCCAGGCCGCCCTGTGGAATCTGGCTTTTGAAGGCAGGGGGAATCTGTGGGTTCTGCTGCACCGCCTGATAGGCTCGAGCATCCCCGTTCAAAGCCGCCAAAAGCAGCTTCTCTAGCTGGGCAAACTGGGCAGGTATACCACCCTTCACCAGCCGGGCCTTCAGATCAGCCGGGATCTGAGGGTCGTTGATGAGCTGGTTGTAGGCGGCCACATCCCCCTCGAGCGCCGACACCACCAGGCGTTCCATCTGCTCAAACTGCGCTGGAATACCCCCTCTGGCCAGCTTCGATTTGAACTCCGCCGGCAGGTTGGGGTCGCGCATCAGGGCCTCGTAGGCTTTGATATCCCCCTCGAGCGCCGACACCATCAGGCGTTCCATCCGCTCAAACTGCGCTGGAATACCCCCTCTGGTCAGCTTCGATTTGAACTCCGCCGGCAGGTTGGGGTCGCGCATCAGGGCCTCATAGGCCTGGATATCGCCCCTGAGGGCCGCTACCACCTGGCCCTCGAGCCGCTCAAACTGCGCCGGGATGCCGCCTTTGATCAGGCCTTCCTTAACCTGGGTGGGCACCTGGGCATCCTGTAGTAGGGCGCTGTAAGCCTGGGTATCCCCCTTGAGGGCGGCTACAATCTGGGCCTCGAGCCTGGCAAACTGCTCATCGAGGTTAAGACCAACCCCCGCCTCGTTACTCCGCTGCACCAGCGCACCCGGGCGGCAAGCCGCATCGTCGGGGAATACCTTGCAGGTTTCGGCGCTAAGGCTCTTGGCTAAGAGCGTGCCCATCAAAGCGATGCCCACAGTCGAGCCAATCTGCCGCATCAACTGGGTAAAGGCCGTGGCCGAGCCCAACCGCTGGGGCGGTACCTTGTTCTGAGCAGCAATCTGCAGAAGCGACTGGGCAGGCCCCAGCCCCAGCCCCAGCAGGAAGAAGAACAGCACCGCCAGCCAGAGGGGGGTATCTACTTTAATCAGGAAGTGCAGGGTGAGAAAAATTGCCAGCAGCCAGCCGGTTCCCAGCAGCAATAGGGGCTTGAAGCGGCCCAGCCGCCCCGAGAGCACCCCACTGCCGGTGGCCCCCAAGACCACCCCTAGCGTAAGGGGCAGCACCGTCACCCCCGAAGCCGAGGCCGAGACCCCCTTGACCACCTGCAAGTACAGGGGCAAGAAAGCCACCGCCCCCAGGAAAGCAGGGCCATAGAAAAAGGTCGCCGCCGAGGCCAGGCTAAAGCTGCGCACGCGCAGAATCGAGAGGTCAAAAAGCGGGTGTTGTACACGGTTCTGCGACCAGACCCACAACACCAGGGCCAGCGCGCTCAACCCCAGAAGGCCCAGAATCTGAGCGCTTAACCAGGGGTAGGTACTGCCCCCCCAGGAAAAAGCCAGCATCAGCGGCACCGTCCAGACCACCAGCAAGGCAGCCCCCAGGTAGTCGAAGCGTTCGCGGTGCTCCGGGCTAAGGCGGGGCATATAGCGCAGAATGAACCACAGCGCCACCGCCCCTACGGGCATATTGATGTAAAAAACCCAGTGCCAGGAGAAGTGGTCGGTTAGGAGACCCCCCAGCCACGGCCCCACCGCACTGCTCACCCCAAAGATGGCCCCAAACAGCCCCCCCACCCGTCCACGCTCGCGTGGGGGGAAGAGCACCGCGATGGTGGTCAGGGCGAGGGCGAATAAAGCCCCACCGCCTATCCCCTGAACGCCCCGGAACAGGATTAACTCGGGCATGTTCTGCGACAAACCTGCAAGCGCCGAGCCCAGGAGGAAGATGGCAATCGCCACCAGCAAAATAGCCTTACGGCTGAAAAGCTCGGTCAGGCGACCAAAGATGGGGGCCGAAACGGTAGAGGCCAGCAAATAAGCGGTGGTCACCCAGGCATAAAGCTCTGCACCGTTGAGATCGGCGATGATTTTTGGTAACGCTGTTGAAACGATGGTCTGATCCAGTGCAGCCAGAAAAAGTCCGAGCAAAATACCAATCAGAGTTAGCCGGGTCTCACGGGAGACGTCATTAGAAGAAACTTGGGTGTTGGGTTCGCTCGAGGGGTTGCTCATGATTGCTGCTTACTCCTTTGGGGTGGAGGCCTCTTCCTGGGCTAGAATTTCCAGCCATTCGGCAAATTGCTGACGCTGGGTGGGGCTCAACCGCTCCAGTCTGCGTTCCAGGGCCTCCAGCATGTGCCGACGGCTTTCTTCCAGCACCGCCTGACCGGCCTGGGTCAGCGCAAAACGGTAGCGGCGCAAGTCGGTAGGGTCGAGTGAGCGCACCACCAGACCGGCCTGCTCGAGCCGCTTCAGCATCTGGCTCACAGTCGGAGCCGGTATCTGCATAGCCCGCACCGCTTCAGTCGGGTAGTGGTGCCGTTCGATTTCAGCCAGGAGCCAGGGGTCGGTTGGGGCTAAACCAAGGCGCTCGAGGTGGGGCGTTACCTCTTCCCGCAAACCACGGGATAGCCGCCATAGGTTGGTAAGCAAGCCCCAGGTCATACTTCCGTCAATATACTTTCAAAATGAAGTATTATCAAGTGAAGTATTCATGAATGAAATATTTGCGAATCTACTTTTCACTCGCAAAACACCAAGGTTACAAACAGGACGATAAAATGGTGATTATGGAAATTGTAGGCCTTCGCGGCGCACCCCAAGAAACCCTTCGAGCTCTCAAGGAAGCCCTGAAAGGCATTGACTTCCCCGAGGCCGTAGTGACCTATATCACCGACTGGCAGGATCAGCGGGCCAGGGCTCGTTTTGCCGTTTTTGTACGGCAGGGCAAACACCGCGTTTTGAGCCGGGATGCCTTCGGCCCGCGGTTCGGCCTCGAGGGCGACGCAGCCCTCAAAGAGCTAACCCTTTGGTTTATCGAACGCGGCGTAACCGAGTTTAGGGAGGCTGTGATTCCCCCCTCCGAGTACGCCGCCTTGTTTGAGCTCGAGGCGGAAGAAGCCCAGAAGCTGATTGTGGCCAGCTCCAACCCCACCGACCCCGCGCTCTACGTCAAGCGGGAGTTCACCAGCCGCATGTAGCAGGCCGTTATACCATTTCCGCTTGAATCCTTCACCATTAGACGTAGTCAGGAGGTGAAGGATTCAAGCCGACCGAAGGGAGTAGAAAAGCATTTCGGCGGTATCGTTTAGGCTTTCAAAAGTGACTGATACTGCCGAAATGCGTATTAGACGTTGAAGCCAAACATCCGCATCTGGCGCTTGCCATCCTCGGTCATGCGGGCGGGTGTCCAGGGGGGCGTCCAGACAAAATCCACGTTTACCGCATTGACGCCTTCCAGGCGCATGACCGCAATCTCGGCATCGGCCTTGACAATGTCCTGCGCGGGGCAGCCAATGGAGGTCAGGGTCATGGTGATGTCTACAATGCCCCCTTCCTTGACCTCGGCGTCGTAGACCAACCCCAGGTCCACCACGTTCACCGGAATCTCCGGGTCGCGCACAACCTTGAGGGCCTCCAGAACCTGTTCTTTGGTGGGCAGCGTGGTCTCGCTCATGGCTCCCATGGTACTTTAGGCCGGGCCGGTTCATTCTGACCTATGTTGCAAAAAAAAAGAGCGAGCCCTCGCTCGCTCCTCCAAGCCATACCGGCCCTCACATAAAGCGCTTGCGCCGCCGGTAGCTCTTAACGTCCTTGAAGCTCTTGCGCCCGCCCGACTTGGCTACGCCTAAATAGAACTCCTTCACGTCGGGGTTGGTTTCCAGGTATTCCTTGGTGCCCTCGAGGGCAATCCGGCCCGACTCCATGATGTAGCCGTAGTGGGCCACCGAAAGGGCCACTCGAGCGTTCTGTTCCACCACCAGCACCGTCACGCCTTCCTCGGCGTTGATCTGGGCTACGATGTCGAAAATTTCCCGTACCAGCAGAGGGGCCAAACCCAAACTCGGCTCATCCAGTAGCAAAAGCTTGGGGTTGGCAAGAAGCGCCCGCCCAATGGCCAGCATCTGCTGCTCACCCCCCGAGCAGTAGCCCGCCAGGCGGTTTTTGATCAGGGCCAGCTTGGGAAAGTAGTGGTAGATGCGCCCCAAGTCCTCCTTCACCTTGGCTCCATCCCGCCGGGTCGCCGAGCCCACCCGCAGGTTTTCCTCCACCGTCAGGTGCTTGAACACCCGCCGTCCCTCCGGCACCTGCACAATGCCCTTTAGCACAATCTGCTCGGGCGGCTTGTTGGCAATGTTTTCGCCCCGGTACAGGATGGAGCCCGCCACCACCTTGCCGTCCTCGGGCACCAGTAACCCCGAGATGGCCCGCAGGGTGGTGGTTTTTCCAGCTCCGTTGGGGCCCAGCAAAGCGGTAATCTGACCTTCAGGCACCTTCAGCGATACCCCGCGTAGCACCTGGATGATGTCCTTGTACACCACCTCGATGTTGTTGACTTCCAGTAGGATGTTCCCAAGGTCTTCGGGGCGCATATCACCTCACAGGAAATTGAAGGCCAAAAGCATCGAGCATAGGTCTGCCTTTGGCCTTCAGCTTTTTGCCTCCTTTAGGGGTTCCGTACCTGCCGGAACAGCGCCGAGGTAAAGGGGTCGGTTACCGGAACAAACTTACCGCCTTTGGCCTCCAACACCCGCAGGCCCTCGGCCCCAGTCTGCTCGGTACGGGTAAAGTCAATCTCGATACCTGCCTTGGTCGAAACCGCAAAGCCGGGCTTGAAGGCGTTGGGGCCGTTCATACCAATAATAGCCTGGTAAACGGTCTCGTTGTCTATGCGCCCATTAAAACGCTGGGCCGCCCGCTTCATGGCCTCTACCGCAATGGCCGCTGCCAACATCCCGGCGGTGTAGTTGGTGGAGTTGAGGATATCGGCGCTGCGGTTGTATTTTTGGGCTAGTTGTTTCTGCAGGTTGATGCCAGGGGCGTTCTCGTCCAGGGTATAGTAGCTGCTGGCCCACAAGAAGCCTTCGGCCGCATCGCCTGCCAGGCGAATCAGGTCAGCGCCACCGGTATAAACCGCCCCCATCTGCTTAATCTTTTTGTCCAGGCCCAAGCGCTTCGCGTCCTTGAGAATGTTGGCCACCGGCCCGGCTACATTTTGGTGGATGATGAACTGAGCACCAGCCGCATCAAGGGCCCGCAGCAAAGCAGTATTGTCCAGGTTTCCACCACCCACCTCCCGTACATCCACAATGGTCTGCCCCAACCGCTGGGCAGCCCGGCGGGCATGGTCTACCACTGCCCGCCCAAAGGGGCTGGGGTTAACCACCAGGGCAATCTTGGCATTCTTAGTGGTGCGGTTGATGTACTCCATCAGCGCCACCACCTGCTCGGAGTAGCTGCTTACTGGCAAGAACATGTACTGGTTGTTGGGTGGGTCAATCAGGCCAATATGGGCCGAAGCCGGAATGGTGGGCATCTTCACTTCGTTGATGAGGGGCTTGAGTTGCAGCATGGCCCCAGTGGAGTAGCCCAGATAAATAGCTGGCTTGGCCCGATCCAGGGCTTCTTCAAAGATACGCTGAGTATTGGGGTTCTGGTACTGGTCGTCACGCACCGTGCAGTTCAGGGTTACGTTGGGAATCAGCTTTTGCTCGTTGGCATACTTGCAGTAATCCTCAATGCCCGCCCCATACGGCCCCCCCACATCCGAAGTAGGGCCGGTTATGGCCCCCGACCACAGCAGGTTCACCGTGCGCCCCTGGGCCATGGCCAGCCCCAGGCATGCCACCGTTGCTAACACTATTGCTCGCTTCATGTTGCCTCCTCTGCTCTGTTTACTTCAGCTCTGATTGCAACGCGCTTAACGCGATGTTGCCCATCTCGACGGGAGAATACATTTGCTTCACTCCCCAGCAGCTAGTACTTAAACGGCCACGTTCGGAAATAGCTTCGCAAAAGCCGCCACCAGTTGTACAAGCCCCTTGGCTCGAAAACCAGGAACAGCACGATCACCAGGCCAAAGGAAAGGGGCAGCAGGGCCGAGGCCACATCCACACCCGCTGGAGTGATGCTCTGGATGAAGGCGTTGGACTTCATCCACTCAGAGAGGCGCTCCATGTAGAGCCGCAAGAACTCGATAAAGGCCGGGCCCAGTAGGCTACCCACCACAGTGCCCAGCCCGCCCACAATGGCCATGGCCAGGAGTGCCACCGAGCGGCCCAGGGTAAACTCTTCAACCACCACCGCCCGCTGCATATAGGCCAGCAAGCCTCCGGCCACCCCGCCATAAAAGGCCCCCAGGGCAAACGCCATGAGCTTGGTGCGGCCCGGATCCATGCCCATGGCATCGGCTGCGCGGTCGTTATCGCGCACGGCGATAAGCGCCCGGCCATACTTGCCCCTTAGCAGGTTGCGCCAGGCTATCACCATAAGCACCAGCACGAACAAAATTACGTAGTACCAGAAGTAGTTGTGGTTGCGGAAACCGATTTCCAGGCCCAAAAAGTTGCGCATCTCCACCGGAATGGCCGCCCCCTGTGCCAGGGCCGGGCTGCGCCCCACCACCCAGACGAAAATCTCTTGGAAGGCCAGCGTGGCCAGCGCCAGGTAGAGGTGTTTGACCCGAAGGCTGGGAATCCCCACGATGAACCCGACGATGGCCGCCGTAAAACCACCCAGGGGGATGGTCAGCCAGAAGGGCAGGCTGGGTGCACTCAGGGCCACCGTATAGGCCCCTACCCCCATGAACGCTGCCTGTCCCACACTGATCAGGCCCGCGTAGCCGGTGGTGATGTTGAGCCCCAGCACCGCAATGGCGTAAATCAGGATGAAGTTGAGCACCAGCACCTGTGAGCGCTCCAAAAACATGGGCAGGACACACAGGGCCACCAGCAGCAACACCACCGAGACAATCTCGCGGTAGTTGGCAAAAATGGTGGTGTCCTGCACGTAGGAGGTGCGGTAGTTGCCGGTCTGGGCCCAGGGGTTACGCATGGGCACCTCCGGTGCGGCAAAGTGCAAGCTTCGATGGTTGGCTCATATCAACTCTGCGCGTCCGAGGGACGTTTTCCCAACCTTTTGAGCCACTCATTACCAGGCTTGGAATCATACCCGCTCGATCTCCTCGGTGCCAAACAGTCCGTGTGGCTTGAACCAAAGCATGACCAGCAGCACCACAAAGGGCATCACGTATTGCGAACCACCCCCCACCAGTCCAATCTGGCTGAAGAGGCCATCCAGGTAGGCAGTGGAAAAAGACTGCAAGATACCGATGACGATACCCCCCACCACCGCACCCGGCACCGAGTCCAAACCGCCCAGAATTACAGCGGGGAACACCGCCAGACCAATGGCGATAAGGCCATCCTGGTTCAAGCCCGAGACCGTCCCCACCACAATACCGGCTGCGGCTGCAGTCAGACCAGCCACCGCCCAGGCCAGCGCAAACACCCGCTGCACCGAGACCCCCACGCTCATTGCGGCCATCTGGTCGTCGGCCACAGCCCGCATCGAGACCCCCAGCACCGAGCGCTGGAAGAACCAGCCAAAAAGCAGCAAGAAAACCACGGTGAAGCCAATGGCCAGAAGCTGCGGGTACGAGATGTTGATGGCCCCCAGATTGAGCCCTCCTGCGGGCAAAAAAGCCGGGAAGGTAAAGTTGCCCGAGCCAAAGGGGGTGAGGTACATCAGCCCGTCTAACACGCTGGCCAGCCCAATGGTCACCATGATGACCGAGATAATCGGCTGGCCCACCATCCGGCGCAAAAATACCCGCTCTACCAGAAAGCCCAGCCCCGCCGTCAGCAGCATGGCGGCCAGCGCTGCCAGCCATATGGGGAGTTTGATCCAGACCGCCAGGGCATAGGCCATGAAAGCCCCAATGGCAATAAACTGACCGTTGGCAAAGTTAATAACCCGGCTGGACTTGTAAATCAGCACAAATCCCAGCGCTGCCAGGGCGTATATGCAGCCCACGGCCACACCAGAAATGAGGTTTTGCATAAAGTCAATCACACTACACCCCCACCAATTCGGGCTTTCCGTCGGCCTCGAGCACCCGTACCTCCACCGAGACTTTTTGCACCGTGCCGTCCTGGTATTTGAACTCGGTATCTACCTGTACTTTGTCGGTGCCGCCATACAGCGCATCCACAATGGGCTGGTAGCGCTGCATGATGAACTTCCGGCGCACCTTGCCGGTGCGGGTTAGCTCGTCGTCGTCGGCGTCGAGCAGCTTATAGAGCAGCACGAAGCGCTGAATGCGCAGGTGCTCGGGCAGCCCCTCATTGACGGTCTGGACCTCCTTGCGGATGAGTTCGGCCACCTGCGGTTTTTGCGAGAGGTCAATGTAGGTGGTGTAGGCAATCCGGTTGTCCTCGGCCCATTTGCCCGCGGTCTGCGGGTCTACGTTGATGAAAGCGGTTAGGAAGGGCTTCTGGTCCCCAAAGACCACCGCTTCTTTGATGTAGGGGCTAAACTTGAGTTTGTTCTCGATAAACTGCGGACTGAACATCTGCTGGGTACTGGTGTGCATCACATCCGATACCCGGTCAATTACCACCAGGTGCCCTTCAGGCGTGAGGTAGCCGGCGTCACCGGTGTGCAACCAGCCATCGGCAAAGGTCTCGGCGGTGGCCTCGGGATTCTGCCAGTAGCCCGCCACCACCGCGTCCGACCGGCATAGAATTTCGCCGCGCTCACTGATTTTTACCTCGCCGCCGGGAATGGGAACCCCCACTGTGTCGGCCCGCACATCGCCGTCGCGGTGCACGAAAGCAATCCCGATAATCTCGGTCTGGCCGTAGATTTGCTTGAGGTTGACCCCAATGGCGTGGTAAAAGCGGAAGACATCCGGGCCCAGCGCCGCCCCCCCGGTATAGGCCCGGCGCAGCCGCAAAAAGCCGAGCTGGTCGCGCAAGGGCTTGAACATAATCTGGTCGGCGAACCAGTAGGCCAGGCGCAATCCTAGGGGCATGGGTTTACCGCGCATGCGATAGTCGGCGGCGCGGTAGCCAATTTTGAGCATCTGCTGGTAGACCCAACGGTTGAAGGCGTAGGTCTCGGAGATGCGCACCCAGATCTGGCTCTGTGTACCCTCCCAGACCCTGGGCGGGCTGAACATCACGTGCGGCCCGATCTCCTTGAGGTCGCTCATGGCGGTCTCCACCGACTCGGGCATGTTGACGGCAAACCCACCGGCCAGGGCCATCCCCACCGACATCATCTGCTCACCAATCCAGGCGAAGGGCAGGAACGACAGGTAGTCATCGGTGGGCTTTAGAGGGTCAATCTCCTGCAGCGCCACCCCCATGTGCAGCAGGTTGCGGTGCCGCAGCATGGCGGCCTTGGGGCGGCCCGTGGTGCCGGAGGTGAGCGAGAGGTGGCAAACGTCCTCGGGATGGCCCTGAGCGATGCGTTCCTCAACGGCCTGGGGGTGCTTCTGCAGGTATTCCTCGCCCAGCCGCTCCACCTCGTCGAAGCCGATAATCCAGGGGTCGTCGCGGTAGGCCCGCATCCCCCTGGGGTCTTCGTAGATGACCTTACGCACGCTGGGAATTTCGCTGCGGATTTCCAGGAGTTTGTCTACTTGCTCCTGGTCTTCGGCCACCACGAAGGCTGCCCCGGTGTACGAGAGCACATAGGCGATCTCGGGGGGCAGTGAAGACTGATACACACCCACCGAGATGCCCCCTAGAGCCTGCGTGGCCAGTTCGGCGTAGAGCCACTCGGGGATGTTGTCGGCAATTACCGCCAGCCGCTCCCCTTTTTCAAAGCCCAGGGCCAGAAGTCCCGCAGCGAAACGGGTCACGTGGCGGTAGTAGTCGGCAAAGGTGATCTCGTTCCAGATGCCCAGATCCTTCTCGCGGATAGCCACCTGTTTGGGCATCGCTTTAGCCCGCATTTGCAGCACTTGCGGGAGGGTGTATTTCTTGAGTTCGTAGCCCGAAGGCATCATGGTTGACCTCTGAAGAGCGGGTAAAGGCGAAAAAAGAGAAAGGTGGAAAGAGGTAAGCAAAGGCCTTTGAATTCCCTTTTATCTTTGCTCTTTCCCCTTTCCACGCCTCTCGCTTTATGCCACATGATCCACCCCCACATAGGCCTCCTGTACCCGCGGGTTCTGGCTGACCTCCTCGGGCAAGCCGGAAGCGATGACCTGACCGAAATCCAGCACATACACCCGGTCGGAGATGTCCATCACCACGCCCAGGTCGTGCTCGATGAGGATGATGGTGGTGCCCCGTTCGGCCCGGATATCCAGGATGAAGCGCACCATGTCTTCTTTTTCTTCCAGGGTCATGCCAGCCATGGGCTCGTCCAGCAGCAAGAGCTTGGGCGAGAGGGCCAGGGCACGGGCCACCTCGACCCGCTTGCGCACCCCGTAGGGCAGGTCGCCCACCAGGGCTTTGCGGTAGGGCTCGAGCTCCATGAAATCTATAATCTCTTCGCAAAAACGGCGGTTCTCCACCCCCACCCGCATGGCCCGGCCATAGATCAGAATGTTGTCCAGCAGGTTGTAATGGCCAAAGGTATGGCGGGCCATCAGGAGGTTCTCCAGCACCGACATGCCGGTGAATAATTCGATATTTTGGAAAGCCCGGGCAATGCCAAATTTTGTGACCTGGTGTGGCGAGGCGTGGGTCAGGTCGTGGCCCTCAAAGGTAATGCGGCCCGCGCTGGGGTGGTAGAAACCGGAGATGCAGTTAAGCAGGCTGGTCTTGCCCGCGCCGTTGGGGCCAATCACCGAAACCAGCTCGCCCTGGGCGACCTCGAGGGAAACGTCGCTCAACGCTTTTACCCCGCCAAAGTTTAGTGAAACGTGTTCTACCTTGAGCTGCACCAAGCCTCCTGAAACTTCCTAATGAACACCTCTAAGGCGCGTCGCTTTCGTTGCCCAAATGACTAACAAACGAGCGTTTGGTTGGGGCTGAGTATACCGATGGGCCCTGTGGTATGTCAACGCTTTACGGCTTGACATGCAAAAAAACGTTATATTGCAGGTATTGCACAAAACCTTGGTTTTTTGTCATGGGAGCGGTTCCCGGCAACAACCCGCGCCAAGCAACCCACATCCTAGTTCCGTCGCAGGGATCACTTCAAAAGGCTCAGAAACTCCCTACCTTCCCATCTCTTCGGCCCTCGGCCCTACCCCCGCTTCCCGCTTTTGGGTGAGTGTGCTACACTTTTGGGGTTGCCTGGCTCGACCCGGCAGGATATCTCATCTGGCCTCGCAGCCAGTTTTTGGAGGAAGCGATGAAACGCACTTGGCAACCCAACAAGCGCAAACGGGCTAAAACCCACGGTTTTCGCGCCCGCATGAAGACCGCCGATGGCCGCAAAGTTCTGGCCCGCCGCCGCGCCAAAGGCCGCGTAAAGCTGACTGTCAGCAGCGAGCCCCAGCTCCGTCGCTAGGCCCAGGGCGGCCTCCTAGCTCCCCGTTGCTGGGGAGTTTTTTCCTGCTTTTGGTCGCTCCTTTTCTTTTAGCGCACCCATGCCATTCTCTTCCCTCAAAGGTGAAAAAGCCTTCCAGCGCCTTCGTGGGGGGCGCGTGGGGCGTGGCAGGTATCTGACCGTGCGCTGGTTTCCGCTGCGGCCCACCGCCTTCAACCCGGTGCGGGTGGGTATTGTGGTCTCGAATAAGGTCTCTAAAAAGGCCACCGTGCGGAACAAAATTCGGCGTCGCCTGCGGGAGATTCTGCGAAAAATGTACCTTCCGCCGTGTGAGATGGTGGTCGTGGCCCAGCCCGAAGCGGTAAACGCGTCCTACTGGGACTTGCTCAAAGATTTAACCCATGCCCTAAAAAAGAGCGGGCTGGTACAATGACACAGGTTGGTTTGCTCTATCGTAGGAGCTTGGAGCATCGGGTGATGATCAATCTGTTCTTAAAAGGAAGCGTGCGCTTCTACCAGCGCTTCATATCCCCCTTAAAACCACCCACCTGCCGCTTTTATCCAACCTGCAGCCACTACGCGCTGGAGGCGCTCGAGCGTCATGGGCCTTTTTGGGGCCTGTACCTGAGCGTCAAGCGCATTCTCAAGTGCCACCCCCTGCATCCGGGTGGGCTGGACTATGTACCCACAGAAAGGCCTCGAGTCCGCTGGAATCCCCTGGACTCGCTGAAATAGAAGGAGCAACTGGATGAAACGTTGGTTCTGGATAAGTTTGGCTTTATTTGCCCTAGCCCCCGCCTTTGCCCTCACCCCCGAGTGGCGCGATGTGGACGTAAACAAAGACGGCAAGCCCGAGAAGGTGGCCGTCACCAACCTGGCCGATATCGCCTTCAACGAGCAGGGGCAGATAGTGGGTTGGTACATCAAAACCGTGCGCGCCACCGACTTCAAGGGCAACTACGACCGCGCCCCCAACCTGGTACGGGCTGGCCAGACCTTGCCCGGAACCCTCGAGGGCTTCACCCCCACCAGCCGCGAGTTTACCCGCCGGGAACAGGGCAACCCCGAAGCCGACTTCATCGCCCGCTTCAGCGACGGCAGCACCACCCTGACCTACACCATCCACCCCCGTTTCCTGACCATAGACGTAGACGTGCAAAGCCCCACTCCGCGCAAGCTGGTCTGGACGGGCATCGGCGGCACCGACACCCCCATCACCAAGTGGCTGGGGCAGGGCAACAACCAGCCCCTCAATGCGGGGCAGGGCCCGGCGGTGTATGTGGGCTGGCAAACCCAAAGGGGCGCGGGTTTTGCCATGTTTGTGCGCCCACAGACCCCCACCCCCATCACCCTCACCCAGCTCAACGGCGCGGGAATTGCCGAGATTAGCGTTCCGGCGGGCAACTTCAACCTAAAGGTATACGGTGGGGCCAACGAGCTGGTGCGCCTGAGCGTGGAGAACTTCTACGAGCTGCCGGGGGTTTTCCAGCCCAACATCTGGGGTCAGGTGTCGCTGGGCCTGCTGTGGCTGCTGGAGGAAGCCCACCGCCTGGTAGGGGGTAGCTGGGTACTGGCCATTGTGTTGGTGACCATCCTGATCCGGCTCTTGATGTGGCCCCTGATGCACCAGCAGTACAAGAGCATGGCCGAAATGCAAAAAATCCAGCCCCTGATCAAGAAAATTCAGGAAAAGTACAAAGACAACAAAGAAAAGCAGCAGGAAGAGATGATGAAGCTCTACCAGGAACACAAGATTAACCCCCTGGGCGGCTGTTTTCCCTTGCTGCTCCAGATGCCCATCTTGTTCCTGATGTACAAGATTATGGTGGGCTACGAGTTCGGGCAGGGCTTTTTGTGGATCAGAGACCTCGCGCTACCCGACCCCCTGTATATCCTGCCATTTTTGTATGTGGTGGTGTTGCTGGCCTCTACCTGGCTCTCGGCAGCCGGGAACAAAGATGCCCTGCGGCAGGGCATGCTAATCAACCTGGTGTTCGCTTTTCTTCTGTTCAGCTTCCCTGCCGGTGTAACGCTGTACTGGCTACTCTCAACGGTTATTAGCGTGGGGCAGCAGTGGTTCATCAACAAGCAACTGGGCCTGCCCATGTACCCAGCCAAAAGCTAATCGGTCTGATCACGCTCACCGGTACGGAACATGCGCCGTACCGGTGTGATTTTTGGAAAATTCTGGACACCCGCCTGGTTACGGTGCTTCTTATACGCATTTCGGTAGTATCGTTCACTTTGACAAGCCTAAACGATACTACCGAAATGCTTTTCTACTCCCTTCGGTCGGCTTGAATCCTTCACCTCTGACTGCGGCGGGCGGTGAAGGATTCAAGCGGAACCGGTATTATGCCTGGTAAGCTATAATCGGACGATTAGTTATGGATGACAAAAAGCGCGGACTCGACGATCTGTTATCCGACCTGGGGATTGGGGAAAACGAAACCGCCCCCGAGGTCGTACCGAAGGAGGAAGAGGCGGCCCCCATCGTGGCCCAACCCGCCCCAGCGCAAGACCCTAAAAGTGTCCTCGAGCACTTCATGGTGGGGCTCTTGTTGCGCCTCGACCCGGCTTACTCGGTGGATATTGTTCAGGAGGAGAACCTCTTCCGGGTCGAGATTCTAGGGGGCGACTCGGGGCGGGTGATTGGGCGCGAGGGCAAAACCCTGCAAAGCCTCGAGTTCATCGCCAACGTAGCCATGGCTAAACACTTTGGCTCGGCCTACCGAGTGGTGCTGGACGCTGCCGGTTACCGCCGCCGCAACGAGGAGCGCATCCGGCGGATAGCCTCGGACGCCGCGCTGCAGGTGGAGGTGAGCGGCCAGCCCATCGAACTACCCCCCATGCGCCCTAGCGAACGGCGCATGATTCACGTAATGCTCAAGCAGCACCCCAAAGTGACCACCACCTCGGTGGGCGAGGGGGAGGAGCGTCACGTCGTCGTGATGCCTAGGGATACCAGTAACCCCCCTGCCTCACTAGATGAAGCCGACGGGTAAAAGTTACCTGGAACTCCTGAGGGAGTTTCAGCGAAGGCTCGAGGTTGCTGGAAAGCCGGCTGTGGAGTCCCGCTGGATTCTGGGCCACGCCGCCCGCCTGGGTGAAAAAGAGCTGACCACCCGGCTGATGCAGCCGGTTCCGGTGGATGTAGAAGAGGCGGCCTGGGGCCTCTTGAATTTGCGCCTGAGCGGCCACCCCCTGCAACTGCTGCTGGGCGAGGCCGAGTTTTATGGGCTTAGGCTCAAAGTAGAGCGCGGGGTTTTGATCCCAAGGCCGGAGACCGAAGGGCTGGTCGAGCAGGCCCTGGTTCACCTGCCATCGGATGCACCCGCACGGGTTCTGGATATCGGCACGGGCAGCGGGGCCATTGCGCTGGCCGTCAAGGCCATGCGGCCCCAGGCCACGGTCTGGGCCACCGATATTAACCCCAAAGCCCTCCGGCTCGCCAGAGAAAATGCCCTGCGCCTGGGCCTCGAGGTCTCCTTCCTGGAGGCCCCCTTTACCGCCAACCTGACGGGGCTCGACCTGATTATCTCCAACCCGCCCTACCTGCCCGACAGCTACCGCGAGGAGGCCCCACCCGAGCTGGCCTACGAGGATACCAGCGCCCTCTACGCCGGCCCCGAGGGGCTCGACGTGGCTCGAGCGCTCCTGCCCCAGGCCTGGGAGGCCCTCCAGCCCGGCGGCTGGTTGTGGCTCGAGCTGGCTCCAGAAAACATCTACACGCTACTGGCCGAGGCCGCCGCCCAGGGCTGGCGGGAGGCTCGAGTACTGTACGACCTGGCCCAAAGGCCCCGTTACCTGAGCGCTCAAAAACCTGCCCAGGCCGCTGCTGAGCTTGAAGATGAGAAGGCTGGGCTGGCTGGCCTCGAGCAGGAACTAACTCAGCAGCCCCAGCAAAAACCGCGATAGAATCTGACCCATGGACTTGCGTGCCTATCTGCAAACCGCCCTCGACGCTGCCTATTTAGCCAAAGGTATCCACCAGTACTACCAGGAAAAAGGCTTTACCCAGAGCACCAAGTCCACCCCCACCGATCTGGTCACCCAGGCCGACCACGAGACGGAGGCGGCCATCCGAGAACTCATTGCTTCGCGCCACCCCGACCACGTGGTGCTGGGCGAGGAGCAGGGCCAGGACAAAGAGGGGGCCTTCCGCTGGATTGTAGACCCCCTGGACGGCACCGTAAACTATGCCCACGGTTTTCCCTTTTACGCAGTGAGCATTGGCCTGGAAGCCCACGGCGAGGTGGTGCTGGGGGTGGTTCTGGATACCGCCCGGGGCGAACTGTTTACCGCTACCAAGGGAGGTGGGGCCTTTATGAATGGCCGCCCTATTCGGGTCTCCACGCGTTCAAACCTGGTAGGAAGCCTCCTGGCCACCGGGTTCCCCTACGATGTGAACAAAGACGCCGAGAACGTGACCTACTTCCAGCGGGCCCTGTCCAAGGGACTTATGGTGCGACGGCCCGGTGCGGCGGCCCTCGACCTGGTGTATGTGGCCGCCGGGCGCCTGGATGGCTTTTGGGAGGTGAAGCTCAACCCCTGGGATGTGGCCGCGGGCTGGCTCATCATCACTGAGGCCGGGGGGCGGGTAACCGGCCTTCAAGGGGAGGAGTACCGGCTGGGCAACCGCTACCTGGTGGCCTCCAACGGCCTGATCCACGAGTCGCTCCTGGACACCATCCACGGACGATAAATAGGGGGTATTTTGGAGAAATCCCCTGGAGTTAGGGTGGCCCTGGGGTACACAGTACCCGCTGCCGACGCGGACATATTCCTCGACCCCACCAGGCGGGTCTGCCTGACCTGTGGAATGGAACTGCCCAGGGATTTTGCGACTGCTTGTGGTTTGCAACGGCGCTGCCCCATACTGTGCGCACAAATACCCACTGGGTGACTGTGCAGATTGATGGAGGATTCGCTCGCTGGTCGAGGCCGCCCCTGCACCGGAACCGGGAGGCTACCCTGTTGCTGCTTTAAGCCGCTATCAGTTGTTGGCTTGGGTGGTTCGGGCGTTGCAGCTTTCCGCTTCTAAAAGCGTTGCACTGGATATGCGTGGTTTATCGAATACTCGAGGCAGTTGGTGTAGCTGAGGTGGCTTCTTCCATCTCTACCAGCCGGCCATCCCTTAGTCGAAGAATGCGATCGGCTTTGCGAGCCAGCTCGAGGTCGTGCGTCACCAGAATCACCGTGCGACCCTCCTGGGCTTGCTGTAAAAGCAACTCCACCACACGGGCCCCTGAAACCGAGTCGAGGTTGCCGGTAGGCTCGTCGGCAAACAGGATGGGGGGATTCAGGGCCAGGGCGCGGGCAATGGCTACGCGCTGCTGCTCCCCGCCCGATAGCTTGCTAGGCAGGTGTCTGGCCCGCTGGCCCAGCCCTACCGCCTCCAGAAGTGCAGTAGCCCTGGCGGTGCGCTCCTTGGGGCTAACGCCCGCCAGCATCATGGGGAAAGCCACGTTTTCCAGCGCGGTTAGGGTGGGAATCAAATTCCACTGCTGAAATACAAAGCCCATGTATTTCAGGCGCACCTCCGAGCGGCCATCCTCGGTTAAGGCAGAAAGTGGAATGCTGCCCATGCGCACCTCTCCCTCGCTGGGGACATCAAAGCCGGCCAGCAGGTTCAAGAGGGTAGTTTTACCCGAACCCGAGGGCCCCACAATAGCCGTTAAGCCCGCCGGAAACCGGTATGTGAAGTGATCTACAGCCACCACGTCAATCTCGCCCTGGTGGTAGCGCTTTTGTAAGTTAATGGCCTCGAGCATCACAGCCTCCCCAGCGCCTCGACCACCTTGAGCCGGCTGGCGGTTCGGGCCGGCAAAAACCCAGCCAGCAGCCCCAGCACCACCGCCACCAGGAGCGCGAAGAAGGCCAGGCGAAAGGTGATGGCGGAGAGGGCCAGGCCCACCTCGCGCCCGGTGAACCAGTTCACCAGCCCGGAGGCTACCTGGCCCAGGAGCAGGCCCAGAAGCCCCCCCACCACCCCCAACAGCAGGGCTTCCAGGAGCACCAGCCTAAAGATAAAACCCTGCTTGGCCCCCAGGGCCCGCATCAGGCCAAACTCCCGGATACGCTCGTAGACCGACATCATCACCGTGTTGGCGACCAGCAAGCCCCCCACCACCAGCGCCACCAGGCTGATGCCAAAACGCACCAGATCGGAGATGCGCACCGCGCGCTCGGCGAAGCGCAGCACATCCCCGGTGGTCTGGGCGTTCACCCCGGCGATCCGGGCCTTGATGGCCGCGGCCACCTGGTCGGCTTTGAATCCTTCCCGCACACCTACCGCCGCTGCCGTGTAGTTGCGTGTGCCCAGGGCCTCCTGCACGACGCTAGAAGGAACGTAGATGATGTTGTCGGAGAGGCCCCCGTTGGGCTTCAAAATACCCTCTACCCGCAGCGAGATGCTGGGCGAGAGGCGCAGCACCTTACCAAGGCCGAGTTGGTTGCGCTCGGCCAAGCGGCTACCCACCACCGCACCTTTGGGGCCTGGAACCAGGCTGCCCGCGGCCAGGGTAAGGTTGGGGTACAGCGCTTGGGGGCTGAGACCTTCGGGGATCCCCTGAAAAACGAAGGCGCTCTGGGGATCCAACCCCCCTCGAGTCAGTACTACATACGGGATCACCTGGCTGATACCCAGTTCGGAGGCAGATTTTTTCAGGGCCTCTACCGTTTCGGGCCGCAGCTCTGGGTAGCCTGGGCTAAAGGCTTCGACACCCTCCGGCAAGACCAGCACCGCAGGCCCCACGGTGGATAACTCGGCTCCCAGGGCTTTACGCAGCCCCTCGCCAAATGACAAAAAAAGCACCATAGAGGCTGTCGAAACTACGATGCCCAGCAAAGTTAGGATGCTGCGAACAGGCCGGGCCCGCAGGTTGCGGTAGATGAGTGCCAGAACTTCCACGCCCATCAGAATACCTGTAAAAGGTGGTCGGAGGTGGGTAATCCACGCCAAGATTCTCGCCAGCGGCCCTCCTACCCACGATAGACTGTAGGCATGCAGCTCATTACGGTGTTTGGTTCATCGAGGGCACAGCCGGGCACACCTGCTTTTGCCGAGGCCCAGGCCTGGGGGCGGGCCATTGCCCAGGCCGGGTTCGGCGTGGCCACCGGCGGCTACAACGGGGCCATGGAGGCCGTCTCGCAGGGGGCCAAGGAAGCCGGGGGGCTGGTAATAGGCATTACCGCACCCAGCCTGTTTCCCCAGCGCAACGGGCCCAACCTGCACGTGGATTTGGAGCTGCCCTCCTCCTCGCTGCTCACCCGCATCGAGCGGCTGATTGACGTGAGCGTGGCCTGCCTGGCCCTGCCCGGTGGGGTGGGCACCCTGGCCGAGATTCTGGCGGCCTGGAACCTCAACCACATCGCGCAGCTACACGGCAAGCCGCTCAAACCGCTGGGGGTGCATGTGGGCTGGCTCGAGGTCATCCGCCCCGGCCTCGAGGTCACCCCCGACAACCTGGAGCTGCTCACCCCCATTGACTCGCTGCAAAGTCTGAAAAGGTTTCTAAACGGGCTTCCTAGCTCTCCAGCTCCCAGAAGGTAAAGCCGCTCGAGGCCCCGGCTCACCCGCCCTTACTTTTTGCTCAAGAGGGCAATTAGGTTCTTGAGGTTATCGGCCGCACGGGGCTGCTCTTTGAAGGGGTTATAGGGCTTGCCCTGGGTCACGGCCTGGAAGAACCCCCCTGGGCCCCCCTGCCGCGGCTGGCCCTGGAAGTTGCCCTGACCGGCCTGGGGGTTCTGCCCGGCGCTTTCGCGCCGCTGGCGGGCCTCCTCCCGCTGCTTGAGGATGGTCTGGTCGATCCACTTGAGCTGGGCCGGGGTGAGGATGTTGTCCTCGATGTTGCTCAGTATCTTGCTGGCCTCGGCGGGCTTGAGGTCGGTGCGGTTTTGCAGGTCGCGCAGAATGGGCAGTAGCTTCTGGGCCTGGGCCTTGGTAAAGGCCAGGCCCCGCTGCTTGTCCAGCTCGTCCAGAAGCCCAATGGTAGCCACCAGATCCAGCACCGGACGGTAGGCCTCGAGCCGCTGTCGCATCTCCGGGCTAAGGTTGGGTGGCCCGCCCTGGGCCAGCGCTAAACCTAAAGCCAGTATGGCCAATAAGCCCATCAGTCTCTTCATGTGTGCCTCCCGTTTGGGTAGTTTGCAACCGCTTTGTGTAGAAGCGATAAAGATTGGCCTGGCCGGATGCTACTCGTACCTGAGCGACTCCACCGGGTCGAGCCGGGCCGCCCTCGAGGCCGGGTAAAAGCCGAAGAACACCCCCACCGCCACCGAGAAGACAAAGGCCAGCACCATGCTAAAGGGGTCGAAGACCGGTGTCACCCGCAGCAGTTGCCCCACACTGCCGGCCATGGCCAGACCCAAAAAGATGCCCAGAATGCCGCCCCCCACCGAGAGCACCACCGACTCCACCAAAAACTGGGTCAGGATGTCGCGGGGCTTGGCCCCCAGGGCCTTGCGGATGCCAATCTCGCGGGTGCGCTCGGTCACCGAGACCAGCATGATGTTCATGATGCCGATGCCCCCCACCAGCAGGCTAATCCCGGCCACCCCGCCCAGGAATAGGGTCATGGTCTGGGTTACCTGGTTGACCGAGGCCAGCGCGTCGGCCTGGTTCTGCACACTGAAGTCGTACTCGCTGGGGTCGGTCACTTTGCGGCGCTGGGCCATAAAGTCGGTGAGTTCCTGCTGCAAGCGGCTGAGTGAGTCCTTGTCGGGAGCCTGCACATAGATGGCATTTACCCTGGGCTCGCCGGTGCTGCTGCGCGAGAGGCGTTGGAGGTAGGTCGAGAGCGGCACCATCACCTGGTAGTTGGGGCTGGCAAAGCCGGAGTCGCCCTTGTCGGGCAGCACCCCCACCACCGTAAAGGAGATGCCGGCGATGCGGATACGCTGCCCCAGGGGATCCTGGCCGCCGAACAGGTCCTGGGCGATGCCATACCCAATCACCGCCACCCGGCGGCGGCTTTGCAGGTCGGCCTCGCTAAAGAAGCTGCCCTGGGCGGGCTGGGCGTTGCGCACGCTGGCGTAGTCGGGCCAGGTGCCAATCACGGTGACGTTGAGGTTGTTGGCCCCCACCTTGACCTGCTGGTTGCTTTGCAGGGCCGGTGCCACACCGGCCAGGCGATCCGCGAAGGCCGATTTCACCGCTTCGGCGTCGGCCAGGGTGATGGTCTGGGGACCTCCAAAGCGCACCAGGCCAAAGCCCCCGCCCCGCCCCCCGGTGTTGCTGCCGATGGTGAGCAGGTTGGTGCCCAGGCTTTGCAGGCTGCGGGTGATGTTGGCCGTGGAACCCTGCCCCACCATGGTCAGGGCCACCACCGCCGCCACCCCGATAATCACCCCCAAGGTGGTGAGCACCGAGCGCAAAGGGTTGCCCAGAATGGCCCGCCAGGCAATGCGGAACACCTGCCAGAGGTTCATGCCGGCTGCGTGCGAACGCACTTTTTTGGGTGCTTGCGTCGCTATGGATGCGCTCATGCCACACCTCCTACAGCCCGTTTGCGGTGGGGGTTGGGGCCGTCGGACTCGATCTGCCCGTCCCGGATGCGCACGATGCGCCCGGTGTACTCGGCGATATCGGCCTCGTGGGTCACGATAATCACGCAGGTGCCCTCGTCGTTGAGCTCCTGGAACAGCCGCATCACCTCGGCGGCGGTTTTGGAGTCGAGGTTGCCGGTCGGCTCGTCGGCCAGCAGGATGGAGGGGCGCATGGTCAGGGCCCGGGCGATGGCCACCCGCTGCTTCTGGCCGCCCGAAAGCTGGGAGGGCAGGTTCTTGAGCTTGTCGCCCAGGCCCACTTTTTGCAGCACCTCGAGGGCGCGCTCCCGCCGTTCGTGGGGGCTATAACCGGCGTAGGTAAGAGGAACCTCCACGTTCTCCAGCACATTCAGGCGCGGCAACAGGTGAAAAGCCTGGAAAACAAAGCCGATCTCCTGGTTGCGCACCTCGGCCCGCTCGTTTTCGGTCAGGGTGGTGACGTCCCGCCCGGCTAAAACATAGCGCCCCTCGGTGGGCCGGTCGAGCAGGCCGATAATCTGCATCAGGGTGGTTTTGCCCGAACCCGAAGGCCCCATCAGGGCCACCATCTCGCCCTGGCGAATCTCCAGCGAAACGCCCTTGAGGGCCTCGAACTCGAGCGCCCCGCTTTTGTACACCTTGCGCACCTGGTGGAGGGCCACCACCGTCACCGGCCACCTCCGATAGGCAGGCGCAGGCCGCCCTGGCCGCTGGAGTTGTTGGAGGTGGGCTGTACCCGGCTGGGCAGCACCACGGTCTGGCGCGGCTCGAGGCCCTCTAATATCACCTGGTTCACCCCGTCGTCGGGCCCCAGCACCACCCGCACGGTCTCCCTGCTGCCGTCGGGTTGCAACACGTCCACATAGGCCCGGTTGCGCACGGTCTGCACCGCTCGCTTGGGAATGGTCAGGGCCTCCGGAATCTCCTCGGCGATGATCTCGCCCTCGGCGGTCATGCCGGGGCGCAGCTTGCGCTCGGGGTTGGGCACCTTGACGGTCACGTAGAACACCGCGATGTTCTGCTGGATGCGGGCGCTGGGCGAGATGGCCGTCACCACCCCCTCAAAGGTCTCGTTGCTGAAGGCGTCGAGGGTCACCTCCACCTTCTGGCCCACCCTGACCTTGGCAATCTCGCTTTCGTCAATCTGCACCAGCAGGTTGACGCTGCTGTCGTCAATCAGGGTGAGCAGGGCGGTGCTGTTGCTGACCGTAGCCCCCACCCCGATGCTCCCCACCTGGGCGTTGACCTCCGAGACCACCCCGTCGAAGGGGGCGTAGATTTTGGTGCTGGCCAGGTTTTCCTCGGCGTTTTTGACCTCGAGGCGAGCCTGCTCCACGGCGATCTGGGCGTTCTTGAGATCCTGCGCGTTGGCGTTGCTGCGGAGCGTGAGGGCCTGCCGAGCGGTGTTGAGATTGACCTGGGCGATCTCCAGGCTGGCCTGGGCCTTGGCGTAAGCGTCGCGCGCGCTTTGCAGGCTCTGGGCGCTGGCCCCTCCCAGGTCGAAGAGCTTCTGGGTGGCCTCGAGGTTGGTGCGGGCGGCCTCGAGGTCGCGCCGGGCGTTGGCATAGGCCACCTCGGCGCTGGCCAGGTTCTGCCGGGCCGTAGCCAGGGCGCTCTGCTGGTCGGCCCGCAGCTTGTCCAGGTTGGCCTGGGCTTTTTGCAGGGCCAGCCGGGCATTCTCCAGGGCGCGGTTGTAGTTGGTGGGGTCGAGCTGCACGATGAGCTGGCCTTTTTGCACCCGGTCGCCCACGGTGGGCAGCTTGAGCACCGTGCCGTTTACGGCAGGCTTAACCGCCAAGGTTTGCACGGCCTCGAGGGTGCCCGGCCCCGAGACCGAGACCCGGAACACCCCCCGCTGCACCGTGGCGGTCTCGATCGTAGGCGCAGTGCTGGTGGGCTTGGGCCGCAGGAACCAGTAGGCCGCACCCCCCAGACCGGCCAACACCAAAGCCACAACCAGCCAAAGCCAGGGTACGCGGATACGGGAACGGGCTTGTGTCATGTTCACCCCTCGAGTTTCTCCCAGGATATCCAATGTTCGGTGTATGCCATGCGAAGATTTGGTGAAGATGTGCCGCGCTTGATTTGGAAGGGAGTTGTGCCTAGTATGAGGCTATCAAAAAGTTTTGTGTAGGAGCCTTGAGGCGTTGGGCGACGAATCCTTCGATGCAGCGCCAGAAAGGAAAAGATTTTTGGGCGGTTATTTCTACGTGAAGGGTTGAGTGGAAAGGTTATATAAACCTTTGGTGTAGGTGTACAGGTGTAATTGTAAGACGAAATGATATGTGCTCGATATTGACCGCACCCGTACGTAAAACTTCAAGATGGGTCAAGAACCAATGGTAGGGAACTTTTTTTGGAGAGCGAGTTATGGCCAAACTAGGTGTTTCTAGCTTTATTAAAGCAATCGCCCGTGACGCGGCTCGAACCCGTCGCCAACAAGAGATGAATCGCAAGCGCAAACTACGTGAACAGGAAGCTCGTCGTAGAGAAGATGAGCGTCGTAGAGCGCAAGCTGAGATTCTCGTCAAACGCCAACAAGCACAAACTGAACGAGAAAGAAAACAACTAGAAAAAGAGGAAAAACAGCAATATATTCAATCTCGCATTGAGGAAGTTGATGAACTCAACGCCGAGTTGAGTGAACGGATAAGAGATCTCAGCCAGATATTGCAGCATACCCTGGATAAAAATGACACAATTGCCTTTAGCTCTCTACGAGTTGTTGAAGAATTTCCACCTTTTACACCTCCCCAAGAGTTACTTACTGTTGAGCCGCCAGATAAGCAGTCATACTTACAAAAAGTCAAGCCAATGGGAATTATTGAAAATGCATTGGGCATGAGGGGCAGGTATCAGCGTGAGCTCCAGGCGGCAGAAGCGCAGTATCTCAGTGCACTTAAGACATACGAGGAAAAGAGGGTTAGGCTTGAACAACTCAAGAAGGAATATGAGAATGCCCGCCAAGTATTTCTAAGAAAGGTTCAGCAACGTGATCAAGAAGTTGCTGAACTCGAAGCAGCTTATAAAGAGGGTGAAGCATCAGCAGTTATGACGTATACAAGTATGGTTTTGGAGCGTTCTGAATATCCTGAGGACTTCCCTCAAAGTTTTCGATTAGCTTACTCACAAGAGTCCAAAGAAATGGTGGTTGAATACGAATTTCCTGGAATTGATGTAATCCCAGTCGTTGCTGAGTACAAGTACAACAAAGCCAAGGATCTTATAGAGGAGAAGCCTCGAAAACCAGCAGAAATCAAGGCTCTTTATCAGGATATTGTAATCGCGATAACCCTGCGAACTATTCACGAAATTCTCGAAGCCGACCAAGGAAATCACATACAGGTAGTTACTTTCAATGGTTTCGTTAACGCAGTGGATCCAGCCACGGGGAAGGATGTGCAGCCTTGTCTTATATCGGTAAGAACAACAAAAGATGTATTTATGGACATCAACCTAGAAAGAGTTGATAAACAGGTATGTCTTCGGAATCTCGGAGCTCGAGTTTCTTCAAGTCCAGAGGAACGGCTGCCGGTCAAACCTGTTGTTGAATTCGATATGGTAGATAGGCGGTTTATTGATCAAGAAAATATCCTGAACAATCTAGACTCACGCCCCAACTTGATGGATTTGAGTCCAACAGAGTTTGAGAACCTAGTTAGCAATTTATTCGGCAAAATGGGCCTAGATACCAAATTAACTCGATCGTCCAAAGACGGTGGAGTTGACGCTGTTGCTTTCGATACTCGCCCGGTATTGGGGGGAAAAGTTGTCATCCAAGCAAAGAGGTATAAAAATACGGTGGGTGTTTCTGCGGTGCGCGACCTCTACGGCACTATGTTAAATGAGGGTGCTAGCAAGGGAATCCTTGTAACGACAAGCAGTTATGGATCCGATGCTTACGACTTTGTCAAGGATAAGCCGCTTGAGCTAATTGATGGTGGAGGACTTCTCTATTTATTGGATCAGGTCGGTATCAAAGCGAAGATTATTATGCCATCGGAATAGAAACTGAGCTTTCTAGAACTTTGAGCGCTCCAGATGCACGATAAAGTCGCAATGTTTTGACTGTTTCGAGGGTGCTTTGTAGCTGAACTATAGCGCTAAAAACTCCTCAGTGGAGATTGAGGGCAAGCGCTTATGGAGTGCTTACCCTTCGTCCTCGGGCATGGCCTCGAGCTCGGCTTTCAGGTCCTCGTCGCCCGAAGCCGTCCAGGCCTCGAGCAGCCCGATGAACCGCTGGGCCTCCTGACGCATCTCTTCCAGCAGTAGGCGGTTGCGGGCTTGGATTCGCTCGAGGCCGTCTATCATCCCTGCGTCTCCTCGATTAGGACTCCAAAGGGCTAGGGCGCACTGGCTGCCCGCACCAGGCCGGTGAAGTCCTGGCCGGCGGCCACCGAGAAGGCCGCCAGGGCCCTCCAGTAGTTGCCCAGGGCCTGCACCAGGGCGTACTCAGCGCTTCTAAGCGAGACCTGGTCGGCCTGGAGCTGCAAGGCCGAGATGGTACCGGCCCGCAGGGCGGCCTGGCTCTGCTCCACCACTTTTTGGGCGTTGGTCAGGTTGGCCTGGGCCAGGGCGATGTTTCGGAAGGCGTTCTGGGCGGCCTGGTAGGCGTTGGTGAGGCTGGTCTGGGCGTTTTGCTGGGCGGTTTGCAGGGTGCGCAGGTTGTTTTCCAGGCTGGTTTTGGCGGTGTTGAGCTGAACTGCCGGGGTGTAGTCGTTGTCGGCCAGCTTAACGTTGAGCTGGGAAAGCTCCACCGCCTGCTGGGCTTGCAGCACGCTGGGGAGGCGCTCAAACAGGCCGTTGCGCAGGGCCTCGAGGTTGGCTTCAAGAGCGGGCGGGTTTGGGGGAGCCGCCACCGTCACGTTGCCCAGTTCGCTCAGGCCCAGGAGCGCGGCGAGCTGGGCAGACAGCACCGGTATCTGCGACTGGGCGTTGGTGAGCGACTGCCTCGAGCTGTCCAGGGTGGTCTGGGCGCGGGCCACGTCCAGCGCGGTGGCGTTGCCCGCGGCCTGGCGGGCCTTGGCCACGTCCAGGTTGCGCTGGTTCAGGGCCACCTGGGCCTGGAACAGGGCCACGTTCTGCTGGGCTTCGTAGAGGTTCGTATAGGCGTTCACCACGCTCTGCATCACCGAGAGCCGGGTGGCCTCGAGGTTGACCTGGGCCAGCCGGGCGTTGTGCTCGGCCTGGGTGAGGGCCACAATCAGGGTGCTGGGGTCGGCCTTGAGGGCGTTGAGCTGGAGGGTGGCGTTTTGCAGGGTGGCCTGGGCGCTTTGCAGCGAGGGGCCCCGGCTATAGGCCTGCGCAAGGGCCTGTACCAGGGTCAGGCTGTTCTGGGCCAGCCCAGCCGAAAAAACCAGCACTGGTAGCAGCCAAAAAAAGCGTTTTGCGAAGCGAATCATCTATCTTCCTCCAAGGGTTGCGGTGAAGTCGGTGCCCAGGGCGTTTTGCAGGGCCAGGGCGGCCAGTTGGGCCTGGATCAGGGCGGCCTCGAGGTTGCGCTGGGCCTGGAGCTGGCTCACCTGGGCCGCCTGCACCTCCACGCTGGTGCCGGTGCCGGCCTGGAGCCGGGCCTGGGCGGTGCGCAGGTTCTGGTTGGCGATATTCAAGGCGGCCCTGGCCGCGGCAATGGCGGCCTGGGCGGTCTGCAGGTTCTGATACTTCTGCCGCACATCCAGCTCGGCGGCCCTGCGGGCAGTTTCCAGGGCCTGCCGGGCTGCTTGCAGGGCGGTCTGGGCGGTGCGGATGCGGCTATCGCTTACGGGGTCGAAGATGGGTACGCTCAGCGAGAGCCCCAGGCTATAGCCCTGGGCCGGCGAACCGCTTCCGGTACCCTGCAACACAGGCAGCGCCGCCGAAAGCGAGGCCACGCCGCTCTTGAAGTTAAGGCCCGCCGAGACCGAGTTGCCGCTGCTGCTGTAAGCCGCGCTCATCGAAGCGTTGGGAATCAGCCGGTCGCGCTCGGCGCTGGCCAGGTTTTCCTCGGCGTCGCGGAGCTGGGAAAGGGCCCGCAGCACATCCGAGCGGCCTGCCAGAGCCCTTTGCAGCAGGGCTTCCAGGCCCTCATCGGGCAGGCTGGGTTCCTCGGGGGGGGTGGTGGGGCTCCCGAGCTGCTGGGGGTTCAGGCCCAGGGTGCCCGCCAGGGTGAGCCGGGCCAGCTCGAGGGCTCCCTGGGCGCTCACCAGGCTCGAGCGTGCTGTGTCCAGGTTTTGCTGGGCGGTGAGCAGGTCGCTCAGGGTGGCGCTGCCGGCCTGGTTCTGGGCGGCCACAATCTGTAGCTGACGCTCGCGCAGGGCCAGGGTGGCCTGGGCCTGGGCCAGGTCGGTCTGGGCCTGGCGCAGGTTGAAGTACTGGGTGTGCAGGGCGATGTACAGGCTATTCCGGGCGTCGCGCCGGGCCAGGGCGGCCCGCTCCAGGGCCCGCTCGGCGCTGCGCACGGCATCGGCGCTGCTCGACCAGGGCAGAACCCCTATGCTGGCGGTGCCGGAGAGGGTTAGGTTGCTGCCTGCATTTTCCCGCAGGGTGTAGTCGGCCCCGCCCGATAGCTTGAAGCCCAGGGCGGCCAGGGCAGCCTCGAGCTGCCGTACCGCGCTCTCGTAGTTAAGGTCGGCGCTTTTCCAGTCCAGGGTGTTAGGCAAAGCCTGGAGAGCCTGGGGGAGCTCGAGGCCTTGCGCCAGGGCCGGAGGTGCTAGGGCCAGCAGGGTTGCGATAGATGAAAGAAATTTATTCAAAGCACCACCTCCACTCGGGTCATCTTTGACAAGGCTGATGTAAGCGCAAAGAACAAGATGTGTAGGTTTGGTGAAGGGAGCTTGCAGTCAATTCAGGAGCAAACCCGGGAAGGTCTTGTGGTTTTTGTTTTGAAAGCTGTGCTAACAGCCCCCGCGTCTCATAAGGTTCATCCGCAACCAGCCACTAGCTCATCACCTCTTCCGGGTGGTGCTTGTTCCAGTAGCGCACCAGCCCATCCACGCTCATCCAGGCGGGGTCGGCAAACTCGTACTCCTGTATTTCTTCCTCGGAAAGCCCCGCGGCTCGGAGGGTGGCGGCCACGTAGGCCTCGAAAGCCTGCACCATCTGCTCGCGGGTGAGGCCGGCCTTGAGTTGTTGCTTAATCCAGTCGGCCCACTCCAGCAAGCGCGCTTCCAGTGCGTCCAGATGGGGCCCTACGTCCTCGGTTTCGCCAAAGTGGGTCAGGTAAATCTTGCTCAGCTTCAAGGCCCGTATCCGGGCGATGGACGCACGCCAAGCTTCAATGTGAATTTCTGGCGGGGGGCAGGGGGGCAGCACCGGGCCGCGCCCAATTTTGACCCCGGTTACGTCGCCGCCGATCAGCACCTCGCCAATCCGGTAGGCGTGGTGGTGGTAAGCATGGCCGGGGGTCTCGAGGGCCTCGATCTGGGCCTCGCCAATCTGGATCACCTGCCCGTCCTGGACGATCTCGATCTGGCCCTCCGGCACGTGGCCCATCTGGCCCCAGAGTTCTTCCATCCGGTCGCCGTAGATGCGGCTGGCCGAGGCCCAAAGCTTGCTGGGGTCTACCAGGTGCGGCGCCCCCTTGGGGTGGACGTAGATGGTCGCGCCCCGCTCGGCCATGCGCCAGGCGGCGCCCGCGTGGTCGAGGTGGATGTGGGTCACGAAGACGTGCTTAACGTCGGAAGCGGCGTAGCCCAGCGCGTTGAGGCCATCCAGCAGCACCGAGAAGCGCGACTCCGGCCCGGTCTCGAAGAGCACCGGCCCCTGGCTGGTTTCCAGCAGGAACGAAGCAATTACCCTGGGAGCCCGGTCGTGAAGGTCGAGGATGTGGATCACAGGCCTATTGTATGCCGGCCTAAAAGATGCCTGCAAAGCCGTCCAGAATGCGGGCGATGTGCCGGGCGGCGTTGTGGAAGTCCTGGATGCGGATGTTCTCGTTGGGGGCGTGGGTGCGGTTGGTGATGCCGTAGCCCACCCCCGCGTCGATGACCGGGATGTTCAGGGGCCCGGCAAAGGCATACACCGGCGAGCTGCCCCCGGTGAGGGGGATGCGCTGGTAGGGCTTCTGGTAGACCTCCTGGGCTGCGCGGGCCGCCAGCTCTACCAGGGGGTGCTGGGGGTCGGAGCGGGCCGGGAACATGTAGTCGGCGTGGGTAATCTGCACGTCGGTGAAGCCTTCGGTGTCGAGGTGGGCCCGCAGCTTTTGCAGGATGTCGGTGGGATCCTGGTCGGGCACCAGGCGGAAGTCGAGCTTGGCCTTGGCCCGGGCCGGAATCACGGTCTTGGTGCCCGGGCCCTGGTAGCCGGTGGTGATGCCCTGGATGTTGCAGGTAGGGTTGAAGACGGCCTTGCGCAGCTCGAAGCCGCTCAGGTTGTTCACAAAGCCCCGCACCCCAAAGGTCTGGCGCAGGTAGGCCTCGAGGTCGGGTAGGTTGCGCAAGAGCTCGAGATCCTGCTCCGAAACAGGCCGCACATGGTCGTAGAAGCCGGGAATCAGGATGCGCTCGTTCTCGTCCTTCAAAGAGGCCAGCACCCGCACCATCCGCCAGGCCGCGCTGGGCAGGATGTGGGCGTTGCCGGAGTGGGCGTCGCGCGAAAGGGTCTCGACCTCCAGCTCCAAAGCCAGAATCCCCCGCCGGCCCAGCGAGGTGCCGGGCCGTTCTTCAAAGTCGATGCCCCCCTCCTCCCAGATGGCCCCGTCGCATTTGAGCAAGTCCAGGTGATCCTGCACGAACCGGGCGATGCCGGGGCTGCCCACCTCCTCGTTGCCCTCCACTACGAAGAGCACCCCACAGGGCAGCTCGCCCCCATGCGCGGCCCGCACCGCCTCCACCGCGGCCAGGCGAGCCATAAACTCGCCCTTGTCGTCCTTGGCCCCGCGGGCATAGAGCTTGCCCTCGCGGATTTGCGGTTCAAAAGGGGGCGAGTCCCACAGCTCCAGCGGCTCGGGGGGCTGCACGTCGTAGTGGTTGTAAAAGAGCAGGGTGCGCTCCGATTTCCCGGCGGCCCGGCCCACCACCACCGGGTTGCCGTAGCCCTCGAACTTCCAGGTCTCAAAGCCATGCTGTTGCAAGATTTGTTCGACCAGTTGGGCGCACTCGAGCACCCCCTCGCCGGTGGCCGAGACACTGGGCTGGGCGCAGAGGCGGATGGTCTCTTGCAGGTAGGCCTCGAGGTGCTCTTGCAGGTAGCGGTCTATGGCTTGCGACATAGCCAGACTATAACCCTGTCCAGCACCCCTTGACCATTACGGCTTTTTGCTTCCCGCAGCCAGAAAGTTTTCCCGAAAGACCCTCTAGGATGAAGCCGCCCTGGACTTGTAATCCCTGAACTGCTCCCGCAGCTTGGACTTGAGGAACTTGCCGGTGCTGGTACGGGGAATCTCGTCCAGGAAGACATAGGCATCCGGCAGCCACCACTTGGCAAAGCGGGGCTCCAAAAACCGGGCCAGCTCCTCCGGGGTGACACTGGCCCCCTCCTTGAGCACCACTGCGGCCAGCGGGCGCTCGTCCCACTTGGGGTCGGGAATGGCGATCACCGCGGCTTCCTTGACGGCCGGATGGGCCATCAGGGCGTTCTCCAGGTCAATCGAGCTAATCCACTCGCCGCCGGACTTGATCAGGTCTTTGGTGCGATCGGCAATGCGGATGTAGCCCTCGGGGTCAATCGCCACCACATCGCCGGTGCGGAACCAGCCGTCGGGAGTCCACTTGTCGGACTCTTCTTCCAGGTTGTAGTAGCTCGCGGCCACCCAGGGCCCCCGCACCTGCAGCTCACCCAGCGACTGCCCGTCCCAGGGCACCACCCCCTGCTCACCCACCGCCCGTATCTCCACCCAGGGGGTGGGCAGGCCTTGCTGGGCCCGGTAGCGGTACTCGAGCGCTGGGTCGCCCCGCAGGTGGCGCTTGAGCCGGCTCACGGTGCCCAGCGGGCTCATCTCGGTCATACCCCAGGCGTGCAGCACGGTGTGGCCCAGGCGGTCGAAGGCCCGGATCATGGCCTCGGGGGCCGCGCTGCCCCCCACCACCATCTCCATCGGTTTGAGTTTCCAGCGGGTGGGTTCTTTCTCGAGGGCTTGCAGCACCCCCAGCCAGATGGTGGGCACCCCGGCGGTCTTGGTCACCTGTTCCGACTCGAACAGGTCCAGCAGGCTCACCGGGTCGAGGTGGGGCCCCGGCAGCACCATCTTGCTGCCCACCATCACCCCGGTAAAGGGCAGCCCCCAGGCCAGCACGTGGAACATGGGCACCACCGGCAGCAGCACATCGTGGCCGGCCAGGTTCAGGGCATCGGGCAGGGCCGAGGCCAGGCTGTGCAGGGCAATGGAGCGGTGCGAGTAGACCACTCCCTTGGGCTTGCCGGTGGTGCCGGAGGTATAGCACATCCCGGCAGCGTCGCGCTCGTCGAGGGCGGGGTAGGCAAAATCGGGGTCGCCGGTAGCCAGGAAGTCCTCGTAGCTCAGCAGGCCCTCGGGCACCGGCTGGCGCGAGAGGGGCACCACAATCACCTTCTCCAGGTTCACCTGCTCCTTTACCGCTTCATACAGCTTCAAGAGCACGTCGTCTACGATCAAAAACCTGTCCTGAGCATGGTTGATGATGTAGGCGATGTCGGAGGGGTGCAGGCGCAGGTTGAGGGGGTGCAGCACCCCCCCGGCTACCGGCACGCCAAAGTAGGCCTCGAGGTGGGCGTAGGTGTTCCAGGAGAGGGTGGCTACGCGGTCGCCTTTTTGCAGCCCGGCCTTTTGCAAGGCTGAGGCCAGCCTGCGCGAACGCTGGTAAAAATCGCCAAAGGTGTAGCGGTGCAGCGACCGGTCGGGCAGCCGGGTCACGATTTCTTCCTTTGGAAACAGCTTGCCGGCCCGCTCCAAAAGGTGCGGCAGGGTCAGGGGAAAATCCATCATGGTGGACTGCATGGGCGTCTCCTCTCGCTTCGGGTTGTAACAAAAGTGTAACAAAAGTATAAGACCCCCTCGAGGCCTTTACCACGAGGGGGCTGGGTTCTGAAAACTGGCCTAGAAAGTGAAGAAGGCCGGCACGAACTCGTAGGCGTTGCCCGCGCGGCGCACGTAGCCCACACCCGGCCAGGCGAAGTGGTAGCCCACCACCATAATCCGCTCTGCCGCCGCGGCCTGCCACAGCCGGGCCCGGGTGGCCACGGCCTGCTGGGGGTTGTTGTCAAAGCCCAGGTAGTGGTCGGGGAAGCGCAGGGAGAGGATGTAGTGGCCCCCGGCATCGCCCAGGTGCCACAGCGTCCGCCCGCCCGAGGTTACCTGTACGGCCAGGTGTCCCACGGTGTGGCCCGGGGTATCCACTGCGGTAATGCCGGGGGCAATCTCGGCACCGGGACGCACCCGGGTAAAGCGGTCGCGCAGGGCCACCAGGTTGGCGGGTGGGGTGGCCTGGGAGAGCCAGAACTGTAGCTCGGTCTCGCCGATGATGTGCTGGGCGTTGGCAAACACCGGCTGCCCATCCCGCACCAGACCGCCAATGTGATCGCCGTGGCCGTGGGTGATGAAGACGATATTGATATCGCCAGGCCGCAGGCCGGCGTTGGCCAGGTTGTTCAGCAGTTGCCCGGCCTGGCCCCGGCCCGTATCAATGAGAATTTTGGCCCGCCCGGTGTCAATGACCATGGGGTTGAAGTTGTTGATGAACTGGGTGGGCTCGAGGAAGTGCTCCCGCAGGGCTGCTTCAAACTCGGCCTGCCTGCCGGGGGTCGCCCCCCAGTTGGGGAAGGCGTTGCCGGGCGGGGTCTGGCCGTCGCTCAGCACCGTAAAGGTGAAATCCCCCAGCTTAAAGCGATAGAAACCGGCTCCATTGGGCATGGTGGGTGTTTGTTGGGCTATGGTGGGTATCGTACCGGCAGCAGCCACCGCACCGGTAGTACCCAGCAGCTTGAGGGCTTGACGACGAGAAACTTTACTCATACGGGCCTCCTTAGGGTTTTCTCATTTTGCTTGACGAAATAAAGTACGTAAAAAAACATAGCTTAGGGGGTGTGGCCCAATGTAAGCTCATCTCACATTGACCAGCCGCCGCTGCAACCCAGCGTGCAGGTGGGCCTGGCGCAGGGGCTCGGGCAGACGGGTCTTCCCCATCAGCGAGCGCATAAATGCCAGGCTCTCTTCCATGCCCACCCGGTGGCCCGGCGAGACCACCAGCGGCCGAACCCCGCTGCGGCTGCGGAAAAGCCAGCCAATCTGCGTCTCCCCATCCAGCAAGCGCACCGCCGAACCCGCCTCCAGGGGTAGTGGGCTTTCTGGCCGGCCGAAGAGCAGGGTCTTGGCAACTCCGATGGTTGGGAGGTTCAGGTGCACCCCCAGGTGGGCGGCTATGCCCAGCCGCCGGGGATGCGCGATGCCCTGCCCGTCTACCAAAAGCACCTCGGGCAGGCGGGATAACCGGGCCAGGGCCGCCAGGTACAGTGGGGCCTCGCGGAACGACAGATAGCCGGGGATGTAAGGAAATAGCTCGGCCTCGTCCATCTGGGCCGTGGCGACCTCGAGCACCCCCCCCGTCTGCCTATCCCACAAGACCGCCACCGCCACCGAGGGGCCTTTTTGCCTGGAAAAACGGGTCGGGTGGGAAGCATCCAGAGCCCCGATATATCGGGCTTTACAGGGGTTCCCTGCCAGTACCACAGACTGGGCCAGCGTGCGTTGCAGCGCCGCGGCCTCCTGCAGGGTGCTGGGCCGGGCAAAGCTATCGAGGCGCATAAACCATCCGCCTAATATGCTACAATCGGCCCTTGGCGTAGGTTCGCTGATGCTTAACCCTGGTCTTACCTTATCGGGGTACAAAGAGTTCGGTGGGCGATGCTACCGGAAAAAAGGCCGGGCTAGGCCCGACCTCAGAAGGTTGGCGCACCCGACAGGACTCGAACCTGTGACCTTTCGCTCCGGAGGCGAACGCTCTATCCACTGAGCTACGGGTGCATAAGCACAGAGAAGGGTAGCACCGCATAGAGGAGGCAGTCAAGTGTTTGGAATCAACAGAAGGGTAATTGCGGTTATTTTTGGGGTTCTGGCCCTGGCGTTTGTGGTGGGTTCGGTGCTGTTGTTCACCCCCCAGGGCCAGCGCAGCACCCAGGGCAAAATCGAATTCACCGTGAACGGTCGTCCGGTGTACGAGCTCGAGCTCGCCAGAGCCCAGCAAGCCGACCCCATTTTGAGCACCAATCCCCAGGGGCTCCTGAAACGGCTGGCCGAGATCAACTTTACCGATAAGCTTATCGTGACCACAGCGCTTTTGCAGGATACTGCCCGCATTCGGGTCTCGAGCGGGGAGCTCAAAAAAGAGCTCGATACCATCAAAGAGCGCTTTGGCCTGCAAAAAAAGGAAGACTACGACCGCTTCCTGACTCAGGTAGGCTATACCGATTCGCAACTGCGCAACGAGCTGCGCGATCAGATTCGCATCAATAAGCGCGTTGAGGAAATACAGAAAAAAGCCGAGCCGACCGAAGAGGAGATGCGCCTGTATTTCGAGCTCAACCGCGAGCAGTACAAAAACGAAGAGCGGGTACAGGCCCGTCAGATTGTGGTGGATGACAAGGCCACCGCCGACAAAATTTACGCCGAGGTGACCGCGGCAGGGGCCGATTTTGCCGCCATCGCCAAAGCCAACTCCAAGCTCAACGCCGAGCAAGGTGGGGCTTTGGGGGCCGAGGCAGGCAAGAGCGAGCCCGGCCCGGTGACCCGGGTGGTCTTCCCCAATGCTGTGGCCGATGTGGTCTTCAAGCTGCGCGACGGACAGATCAGCAAGCCCATCGAAGCCGGGGGCCGCTTCTACATCGTGAAGGTAGAAAAGTATCTTCCAGCAGGCGACGTGAAGTTTGAAGAGGTCAAAGACCGGGTCAAGGAAGACGCTAAGCGTATCAAGGGCCAGGGGGCGCTGGAAGCCTACCTCGAGGAGCTGCGCGCCAAAGCCAACGTCAAGTTTGCCGAGGGCTCTACCCTCAAGTACGAGAACCCCGTGGTGGCTAAGGTCAACGAGGCCGAAATCAAGCTGGCGGAAGTAACCCAGTCGGTCTTTGCCAACCCCCAGGTTCCCCAGCTAGTACAGCAGGGTCTGGGTGAGCTGGCCGTGCAGTTCTTTATGCCCCAAACGCTGGAGCAGTTTATTAACCGGGAGGCCGTCTATCAGGCTGCTCAAAAGCTGGGCCAGCCTTTCTTTGGCTCAAAATCCGATATTGTCACCCAGGCTCAACAGTGGAAAACCCGCGACATCACCGTAACGGATGCTGAAGTACGCAAGTACTACGACTCCAACCTGGCCAACTTCACCATCCCGGCCTCGGCCAAAGTGCAGGCGGTGAACTTCAAAAAGGAAGATAAAGCCAAAGCCGATGCTTTCCGGGCTGCTGCCCTCAAAGGCGGCAAGCTTGAAGACCTGGCTAAGGCCAACAGCGGCACCGTACAGGACTTTGGCGTGGTCAACCCCGGTACTATGCCGCCGGTACCCAACCGGTTGGTCTTCCTGACTCGCGGCACTTTCCCCAAAGGGCCACTGGGTGAGGTAAGCGAGGTGGTGAAGCTCGAGGACGAAAGCCACCAGGTGCTCATCGTCAACGACCGCAAGGCCGAAGTCCTGCGCCCCTTCGAGGAGGTCAAGGAAGAAGCCCGCCAGCAGGTACTGGCCAGCCGCCGGGCCGAGGCCGCTCAGAAATGGGTGGAAGAGGTGCGTAAGGCCGCCAAGGTGGAAAACAACCTGCAAAAGGTGCTTTCAGCCCTAACCCCCAAGGAAGAACCCAAGAAGGAAGAACCCAGCACCAACTCCACCCAGCCCGGCAATAATCAAAGCAACCCCTCCACCCCGGCTAACCGCTAGCCCTGTTTGGTGTATGACCCTCCCCACCTTGGGGAGGGTTTTTTGTTAGCTGTTATCGCGGTTCATACCCTTTCCGCTTGAATCCTTCACCGCCCTGCGCAGTCAGAGGTGGAGGATTCAAGCCGACCGAAGGGAGTAGAAAAGCATTTCGGTAGTATCGTTTAGGCTTGTCAAAGTGAACGATACTACCGAAATGCGTATCACTCCATTTTTTACCTGTCCTGGCAGAAAAAGCGAGTTTGGAATAGTTTTGTTGTCTTTTGTGGGTTGCCGAGTTCTTTTTGCGTATCGCCCTAAAGAACCGGAAAGCTGTCTATGCAAGCCTGGTATTAGACTATTTCCATGCTGATCTATGGGCGTAATCCGGTTTTGGAAGCCCTGCGCGAAGGCCAGGTGGGGCAGGTTTGGGTAGCCAAGGGCGTGGAAACCTGGCTCTTGAAGGAGCTTGACAAGCTGGGGGCTTCGTACAAACTGGTGCCGCGCATCGAGCTCGATCAGATGGTGCGCACCACCCAGCACCAGGGTCTGGTAGCTGAAATCGAAGAGGCCACCTACGCCGACCCCCAAGCCCCCTTCCTGGTGGCGAAAAAACGCGGCGAGCAGGTTTTGCTGGTGGTGCTGGATGGTATCACCGACCCACGCAACTACGGGGCCATTATCCGCAGTGCTTTTGCCTTGGGAGCGCATGGGGTGGTGACCGAGGAACGCCGCAGCGCACCCCTATCTGCACTGGTGATGAAGGCTTCGGCGGGTACGGCCAGCAAGATCCCTTTGGTGCAGGTCAAGAACATCGCCCGCTACCTCGAGCAGCTCAAACAGCAAGGGGTCTGGGTCTATGGCACCAGCGGCAAGGCCAGCAAAACCATAGCCGAGCTCGACTACCAACGCCCGCTGGCTGTTGTGGTTGGCTCCGAGGGTGAGGGTATGCGCCGCCTGGTGGCAGAGCACTGCGACGAGCTGGCCAGAATCCCCCTGGCCGAAGGGGCCGAGAGCCTGAACGCGGCGGTGGCGCTGGGGGTGGTGCTGTATCAGGCAGGGCTTTCTCGCGGCTGAAACAGACGAAGCAAGTCTCATCGGGCAAGTAGAATGGTAATGAAATGCCAATTCCAAGCTACCAGCGATTCATGTACCCATTGCTCGAGATGGCAGCAGACGGTGAAGCGCACTCGATGGAGGAAGCCTACGAGGTGCTGGCCGGAAAGTTCAACCTAAGCAAAGAAGATCGGGCTGAATTGCTGCCCAGTGGTGGGCAAAGTAGGTATGAGAACCGCGTCGGATGGGCCAGAACCTACTTAACAAAAGCAGGTTTGCTGGAGTCGCCTGGCAGAGGGCAATTCAAGATCACTGCGGAAGGTCGCAGAGTTTTGCAGTCGGGCATTACTGAACTCAACAACCAGTACCTTATGCAATTCCCTGGGTTTGTTGAGTTTAAGCGTAGAGGCCGCACTGTAGATGAAACAAGCTCAGAAGAAGAGGTTAGCAACGAGACAACACCGGATGAGCAGCTCGAGCAGCTGCATCTAGTTTTGAGGAGACAGCTAGCACAGGAGCTTTTGGCACGTGTCAAGCAGTGCTCACCTGCATTCTTTGAGCGTCTTGTGGTTCAGCTTTTGGTAGCAATGGGTTACGGCGGTTCGGTAGCAGATGCGGGTAAGGCAGTGGGGCGAAGTGGGGATGATGGCATTGATGGCATCATCAAGCAAGACCGGCTTGGCCTGGACAATATTTACATTCAAGCCAAGCGTTGGGAAAGAACCGTCCCAAGTGAAGTTGTCAGAACCTTTCACGGAAGCCTAGCCCTTCAAAGAGCAAGCCGAGGGGTTATCATCACCACCTCGGACTTTTCCAGTAGTGCGATTGAAACAGCTAAGGCGCTCGGGAATATCGTACTAATTGATGGAAATACCCTGGCAGACTTCATGATCGAGTACAACGTTGGAGTCACGGTAGCGGCCAGGTATGAGGTGAAGCGGGTTGATAGGGACTTTTTTGAAGAGAGTTAGCGATAATACTTCGCGGTATCGCGCAGATGCCCGTCGAAACTTACATTCAGAAACAAGCGCCCCTGGGCGTGTAGGAAGTAAAGGTACTTCTGGCCTTTTTCGTTGGTGCGCACCGGGTTAAGCACCGCTTGCAAGGCCTCGGAGCCAGGGTTGCCGATGGCGCCCGGAGGCAGGCCGCGTCGGGTATAGGTGTTGTAGGGGGTGTCTTTGGCGAAGTCGCCCGCGCCCCGATCGAGTTCGGGCAGACGCTTGCCCAGGCCGTAGGCCACGGTGGGGTCGGCCTGGAGGGGCATGCCAATTTCCAGGCGGTTGAGGAAAACCCCTGCAATCAAGGGCTTTTCGCTGGCATTGGCAGCTTCGGCTTGCACAATGGAGGCCAGCGTGACCCAGTCGTGGATACTTTGAAGGCCAAGCTGCTGCAGGCGGGCCTTGGCAGCAGGGGTGAACTCCTGCTCCATGCGGCGGGTCATGGTGCGAATGACGTCTTCGGCGGTGTAGTCGAGGGGGAAGTCGTAGGTAGCGGGAAAGAGGTAGCCCTCGAGGGTGGGGCCTTTGGCCTCAGCAGGGCGCAACTCGGAGGGAGGGTTGTTGACCAGCTCGAGGAATTTGGGGCCATCCAGGTTGTTTTCGCTCAGGCGCTGGGCCATATCCACCGCCCGCCAGCCTTCCGGAAAGGTGATGCGCACGGTGAGGGGGCGGGACTCATCGGTGATGGCCAGGGCAATGGCCCGCAACCCCTTGCCCTCGAGCTTGTAGTAGCCAGGCTTGAGTTCTTTATCCTGGCCGGAAAAGCGCAGATACAGGGCAAACATAGAGCCCGAACGCACCAGTCCGGCCTGCTCGAGGATGCGACCAACCGCCGCGGCCCCGCTGCCTTTGGGAATGCGGATTTCGGCCGTGGTGCCGGTGGGGCCCATCAAATACAGGGCATAGCCAAAAACCGCCGCCACCAGGGCAAACATGAACAGCACCCCCCGCAGAATCCAGCGGGTGGGCGACTTACCCCTTTCTTGGGGGTCGTCGAGGGCTGCAACAGGCCCATCGGGAGGGGTTGGCTTGTTCGAATCGTCCATGCTAAAAGCTCCACGGCTCGGTACGGCTTGGCTTATACACCCGCCAAATAGGATTCCAGCAGCGCGATGGCTGCGGCTTCGTCCAGCTTACCTTTCTCCTGTCGAATGCGCTTGGGGGCATTTTTGAGGCGGTTTTGTCCCAGTTTGGTGGTGTAGCGCTCATCCAGCAGCTCGACCTGCATACCCCGCTGGCGCATGGCTTCCACCAGGGCCAGCACCCGCTCGGCCTGGGCGCTGGGCCGGCCGTCGGTGCGCAGGGGCAGCCCCACCACAAAGCGCTCGGCCTGCTCGCGTTGGGCAAACGCGGCCAGGGCCTCGAGGTCGGCCTCGAGGTTTTTGCGCACCAGGTAGCCCCGACCAAAAGCCCAGGGTGAACCGGTTTCGCCCACCGCCAGGCCAATCCGGGCCTCTCCCACGTCCAGCGCCACTACCCGCATCTACCCTATTATCTCCTCCAGCTATCGGGTGCACATGAGGCCAAACACTATTCCAACACCTGCTCGAGCGCCCCAAAGGCTTTGTCCAGGTCGAAGCCCCCGCCCTGGGCCAGGGCCCCCTTGCCGCCGCCGCGCCCGCCGGCGACAGCCGAGAGTTTCTTCATCACCGCACCAGCATCCAACCCCCTGTCCAGGGCCTTTTTGCCCACCTTGACCACCAGGTGCTGCCCCGAGCCCACCGCCACCAGGTCGGCCTGGTGCTTGTCCAGCAGCTCGTCGGCTGCACCCCGCAAGGCCCCGGCCTCGAGACCCTCGAGCTTGACTGCCAGATACCTGTAGCCGTTTGCTTCCTTGAGCGAGATGCCTGCCGCGCTGCCCCCAAGCTGGGCTCGAGCCAGATCCAGCTTCAGTTTTTCGATCTCTTTCTCACGGGCCTTGAGTTCGTCCTGGAGCTTGCTCACCCGCTCAAGCAGGTGCTCAGGGGTCGTACCCAGCTCGCGGGAGAGGCCGCCCAGCCGGTTCAGCATCTCGCGCACGTACTGCGTAGCCCCGGTTCCGGTCAGGGCCTCAATGCGCCGCACCCCCGCCGCCACCGACTCCTCGGCCACGATCACAAAGGCCCCAATCTCGCCGGTGCGCCGCACGTGGCAGCCACCGCAGAGTTCCTTGGAGGTCACGTTGTCGATGGCCCCTTCCACGCTCACCACCCGCACCACGTCGCCATATTTTTCGCCAAACAGGGCCATGGCCCCTTCCTTGCGGGCTTCCTCCAGGGGCTTGTACGTATAGCTCACCGGGAAGTCGGCCTGAATCCAGCGGTTCACCAGCAGCTCGACCCGGACCAGATCCCTGGGGGCAATCGGCTCAAACTGACTGAAGTCGAAGCGCAGCCGATCCGGCCCCACATAGCTGCCTTTTTGCTGCACGTGGGGGCCCAGCACCGCCCGCAAGGCAGCGTGCAGCAGGTGGGTGGCGGTGTGGTTTTTCTCGGTATCGCGCCGGTGCAGATCCACCAAAGCCCGCACCGTCGAGCCCGCCTTAAGGATGCCTTCCTCCACCCGCGCGATATGCAAAAAGATGCCATCGGGGTTTTTCTGGGTGGTCGAGACCCTGGCCCAGCCCCCTTCCCATTCCAGCACGCCCGCATCCCCCACCTGGCCGCCCCCTTCGGCGTAAAAGGGGGTTCTGTCCAGCACCACCTGCACCTCGGTGCCAGCCGGTGCTTCCTCGATGGTTTGCTCGCCCACCAGTAGCAGCTTGACCTGGGCCTGGGCCTCGAGGCTCTCGTAGCCCACAAACTTGGTGCCCCCGTAGTCGGCGGCCAGGGCCGAAAGGGCCTCGTTGGACTTCTTGAAAAGCTCCTTGCTGAAAGCGGCGGCGGCTCGAGCCCGCTCCTGCTGTTCCTCCAGGGCTTGCTCGAAGCCTTCGGTGTCCACCTGAACCCCGTGCTCCCCGGCAATTTCGATGGTTAAGTCGAGCGGGAAGCCGTAGGTGTCGTAGAGGGTAAAGGCATCCCGGCCCGCCAGGGTATCGCCCGGCTTGAGGTTGGCCAGCATCGCGTCCAGGCGCTTGATACCGCTCTCGAGCGTGCGCAAGAACTGCTCTTCTTCAATTTTGATTTGTTTCTGTACGCCCTCGAGGTTCTCCTTTAGCTCGGGGTAGACCCCGCCCATCACCTGGGCCACCACCTCGGCCAGCCTGTACATGAAGGGCTCGCGCAGGCCCAGCAAATAGCCAAAACGCACCGCCCGGCGCAGCAAGCGGCGCACCACGTAGCCGCGCCCGGTATTGGAGAAGTGCACCCCATCGGAGAGGATAAAGGTCACGGCGCGGGCATGCTCGGCAATCACCCGGTGGGCCACCGAGCTGGGGCCTTCGTAACTGATACCGGTCAGCTCTACAATTTTGGCAATCAGGGGCTGGAACTCGTCGGTCTCGTAGAAGTCGGTCACGTCTTGCAGCACCATAGCCACGCGCGCAAGGCCCATACCGGTATCAATGTTGGGCTTGGGGAGGGGCTCCAGCACACCGCCGTCCTTGCGGTCGTACTGTGGAAATACCAGGTTCCAGAGCTCCACAAAGCGGTTGGACTCGCGGGTCTGGTAGTAGTCGGCCCAGGTATCCGAACCAAAAGCCGGCCCCCGGTCGTAGTAGATCTCGCTGCAGGGCCCACACGGCCCGTTGGGGCCTTTGGTGGGGGCGTTCTGCGGCCAGAAATTCTCGTCGGCGTCGAAGCGGTGAATTTTCTCGGGGGGTACGCCCACCCGCGTCCAGTGCTCAAAGGCTTCGTCGTCGTCTTTGTAGATGGTCACGTAAATGCGCGCCGGATCCAGACCCAGCCACTTGGGGTCGGTCAGGAACTCCCAGGCCCACTCGATGGCCTCTTTTTTGAAGTAGTCGCCAAAGCTGAAGTTGCCCAGCATCTCGAAAACGGTCTGGTGGCGGTTGGTGTGCCCCACGTTCTCGATATCGCCGGTGCGCACGCATTTCTGGCAGGTGGTCACCCGGTACCACTCGCCCTCGTAGCCAGGGAAAACTGGCTTTTTGCCCAGAAAGTAGGGCTTGAGGGGGGTCATGCCCGCGTTGATGAAGAGCAGGGTAGGGTCGTCCTGGGGCACCACGCTAAAGCTCGGCAGGCGTAAATGCCCCTTGGATTGGAAGAACTGGAGAAATTTTTCGCGGATTTCGGCGGTTTTCATCGTGGCCTCTCAAACTAACTCAGCATAAAAAAAGATGCCCCGCTAGGCAAACCCCACCAGTCATTTCAAAACGAAACGCCGGGGTTAGTGGGTAGCTCGAGCGAAGGGAAATGGCCTCGAGCCAGACATCATACGCATTTCGGTAGTATCGTTCACTTTGACAAGCCTAAACGATACTACCGAAATGCTTTTCTACTCCCTTCGGTCGGCTTGAATCCTTCACCTCTGACTGCGTCCAACGCTGAAGGATTCAAGCGGAAAGGGTATCACCTCTTGTAAAGCCGGCCCACTGTAGCAGGCGTAGTAGACCCCCCGTCCAGGCTTTAGTACAATTTTGGCCCGTGAACTACGGAATTTTTGATGGCATCGCCCAGGAAGCTCTGGAAAAAACCCAGGCCGACCTGGCCCGCTACCCCTACGAGCGTTTTGAAACCTACTACACCTTCGCCGACAAAACCATCATCCCCACCTTTCTGACCCAGCCGGTCTCGCGCCGCCAGGTGGAGGTGCGCCAGCTTTTTTACACCACCAAAGGCACCATCGAGATTTTCCCGGCCTTTGGGGCTTCCATGAGCATGATGCGCAGCCGTTTTGCCCGCGACGTGTGGGACGGGGGCAACGGGGGGGTGCACATTCTGCCCAGGGTGGGGCTTTCCGACGAGGAGCGCCTCCGGGACGTGCAGGCCAGCGCTCCGGCCCTGGTGGGGGCTGCTTTGGGCACGAACGAGAAAGAGGAGTTTCTGGCCGAGCTCTTCGCCCAGCCCAACCTGATTTTCGCCTCGATTGACATCGCCCACGGGGCCAACGCGGCGGTGCTGCCGGTGCTGGCCAAGATTCGCGGGCTGGGCATTGATAGCGGGGTGATTCTGGGCAATGTGGGCTCCATCGAGGGCTTCGCCTACGCCTACTGGCTGATGAAGCTCTCGGGCTTCCGCCACTTCATCCTCAAGGTGGGGGTGGGGCCGGGCTCGGTCTGCACCACCCGCATCAACACCGGGGTGGGGGTGGGCCAGCTCTCGCTGCTGGAGGAGGTTCGCCGGTTCCAGTCGGTGGTGGGGTACAGCGACGTGCAGATTATCGCCGACGGCGGGGTCAACAGCTCGGGCGACTTTGTGAAGGCCCTGGCCTACAGCGACGGGGTGATGATGGGCAAGTTCTTTGCCTCCGGCAGCTTCGAGGACGAGGTGCTCATCAAGAAAGACGGGCAGCTCGAGGGCGTTCTGCTCTACGGCATGGCCTCCATGCTGGTAACCGAGAAGCGCAACTTCATCGAGGGCTCCTCGCAAACCCTGCGGGCCTTCCACCACACCGCCCAGGAGGCCATCGCCCGCCTGCGCGAAGGCCTGCAGAGCGCCATGACCTATGTGAACGCCACCAACCTGACCGAGTTTAGGGGCAATGTGCGTTTTGCCAAGAACTCGGCGGCAGCCATCACCGAGGCGGGGGTGCACTAGACTCAGCGAGCCATCTGCAGCACCTCGCGGATGCGCCAGAAAGCCAGGTAGAGGTGATGGGCTTCGTGCACCAAGAAGAGCTCGAGCCACTCCCGTAGCAGCATGGGCCCGGCTGCGCTGTGGATGCCAATGCGCTCGAGCTGGGCCTCGCTCAGGGCCGCTACCTGCTGGTTAAGCTGGGCCCGCAGTTCTTTGAGCTGGTTCAACACCTCCTCAGGAGAACGCTCCACCAGCAGCAAAAAGGCCGGTTCGGTATCGGGCTTCAGCCGCTCAATCAGGGGGGTTTCTTCCTGCAGGATGCGGGCCATGCGGTCCTGGGTGACCAGGGTGAAGTGGGCCAGGTGGGCAAAGTTCTCGTGGGCCGACCATTTGTCGGGCAGGCTGCGCTGGCGCAGTTGTTCAGAGGTAGCCTGGCCCAGAATTTGGGGCAAACCAGCCAGCGAAAGCTCAAAACGGGCTAGTAGAGTGTTGTTCATATTGTAATAGCATAGGCCAAGTCGGCGTTTCATACCGTTTCCGCTTGAGTTCTTCACCGTGGAGCGCAGTCAAAGGTGAAGGATTCAAGCCGACCGAAGGGAGTAGAAAAGCATTTCGGTAGTATCATTTAGGCTTTCAAAAGTGAACGATATTGGCGAAATGCGTATCAGATGTAAAAACCCAGGCCTCCAAGCAAAAAGCTGGGGTCTTGGCCCCAACCCTTGCCACAGCTTTCTTTGTACTGCTCTATTCTGGCGGAGGAGGGGGGATTCGAACCCCCGATAGGGACTTTCGTTCCCTATAACGGTTTAGCAAACCGCCGCCTTCAGCCACTCGGCCACCCCTCCATCCAACTGTTCGGTTTTGGGGGCTGTCCCTAAAACCGCAACCGATACTTTAGCACAAAATCCGGTAAATGAAATAGCCTGGCGGAGGGAGAGGGATTCGAACCCCCGGTAGACTTGCGTCTACAACGGTTTTCAAGACCGCCGCTTTCAACCACTCAGCCATCCCTCCAGGACAGCGCATTCCTAACTATGGCTAAGCTCCCCTGGGTTGTCAAGTAAAATCATTGATCCGAATCCTGGGGTTTAGCGCACCGAGCGGATCTGGCGAACCAGGATGGTGCCCAGTACAAAGCAAACCGCCGCTATCAAGAACAGTACCGTATAACCCAGACCGGGGCTTTGGCGGTTGAAGGCATCGAGCATGGCCCCAAATCCGCCCGCTAAAACCTGCGGCAGTACGATGGAGGTCTGCCAGATACCCATATCGGTGGCATGGGCCTGGGGGTTGGGCAGCACATCGGAGACCAGGGCCCAGTCCACTGCCAGGTAGGCCCCATACAGCACCCCAAACACCAAAGCCAGCACCATCAGCACGTCGTAGCGGGGCAGTAGCAGGATCGGCAGCATCAGCACCGCCAGCCCCACCCCGGCTACGTAGATGAGGGGTTTACGGCCATGCCGGTCAGACAAACGCCCGGCCGGAACCGCAGACACCGCCGCTCCAATGGAGATGAGCAGGCCCAGCAGGGCCACCGCCTGAAAGGCTTCGGTCGCTAGGGTTTGACCGAAGGTCTGGAAGGTTTGTACCACATCGGCCAGATAGTACTGCAAATAGGTTTGCACCACGTACTGGGCCAACATCACCAAAAAGCGGGTGAGCCAGACCCAGCGAAAATCGGCGCTGCGCCAGGGGGCTATCATGCTCTCCCACAGCCCCCGGCGCTGGGGCCTCAAGCCCGGCACCTCGCGGATCAGGCTCAGAATCATGCCGGCTGCGGCCAGGTTGAGCAGGGCAATCAACAAAAACTGCCACTGTAGGTTGGCCAGCAGGAAGCCCACCGCCCCCGCCGCCACCTGACCCCCTACCTGGAGCGCACCCAGCCAGCCCGAGGCCACCCCTCGCTCGCGTCGGGCCGTGAGGTCGGGGATCAGGGCCGAGTAGGGGCCGGTAGCCATGTCGTCGGCCAGTTGCAGCAGCAAATAGGCCACCACCAGCTGCCAGTAACTGCCTGCATAGGCCATCCAGACCAGCGAGCCTGCTGTCAGGATAGTTCCTATTGCCAAAAATGGCATTCGGCGGCCCACCCGGTCAGAGATGTAGCCCCAGATGGGCGGCCCGATTAAAGCCATTACCGCCCCCAAGGCAAACAGCAGCCCCAGGCGGGTAGCCCGCTCGGGTTCGGGTACCAGCTCTGCCACCCGCGCCGGTAACAGTACGAGTAGAATCAAAAACCACTTGAAGCTGCTGGCAAACCAATAAGAGGAAAGCACCAAATACCAAGGGTTGGTGTGAGCGCGCATTTGCCCCAGTATACGGGCGGCTGACAGGAAAGCCGTCAGGAGGTCGGCGCATTGGAAGCCCGAGAACCTCGAGCCGCCCACCTTCTGAAGCAGTCGCGCCCGCTATACTAAAGCGTTATGGCTTTGCCGCAAGACCAAACCCCCCTACTTTCGCTGCCCATCGAAGAGCTTCCGGGCCAGGGCTACCGCCGGGCGCAACTGGCTGCCTGGCTCTACGCTAAAGGGGCGCGGCAGTGGGAGGAGATGACCGACCTGCCCAAGGCCCTGCGGGCCGAGTGGGCCGAGCAGTACCGCATCTCGGAGTTCGCCGAGGTGACCCCCTTCCCAAGCCAGGACGGCTCGGTCAAGTACCTGTTCACCCTGCTGGACGGCCAGAAGACCGAGGCCGTGTACATGCCCTATCTGAACCGTAAAACCATCTGCATCTCCAGCATGGTGGGCTGCCCGGCGGGCTGTACCTTTTGCGCTACCGGCCGGATGGGCTTTGGGCGCAACCTGACCGCCGCCGAGATTCTGGATCAGATTCTGTTTACCGCCCACCATCAGGGGCACACCCCCCGCGAGATTCGCAACGTGGTGCTGATGGGCATGGGCGAGCCGCTCCTGAACGTAGATAACGTGTTTGCGGCCCTCGAGCGCATGCTACACCCCGAGGGGCTGGCCATGAGCCCGCGCCGTGTTACCCTTTCGACCGTAGGGATTCCCCGGGGCATCTACAAAATGGCCGAGTGGGGGCTCGAGGTGCGCCTGGCCCTCTCGCTCCACGCCCCCGACGACGAAACCCGCCAGCAAATCATCCCCACCGCCCACCGCTACAGCATCGCCGAAATTATGGAAGCTGTGCGGCACTACTACGCCCAGACGGGCCGCCGCATCACCCTGGAGTACACCCTGCTCAAGGGCATCAACGACCACGACTGGCAGGCCCGGGCCCTGGCCCAGCACTTCAAGGGCATTAGCGTCCACATGAACCTGATTCCCTGGAACCCCTGGGAGGGGGCCCCGCATCAGGGCACCCCCAGGGCGCAAATCCTGAAGTTCGCTGCCATTCTGGAGCAGCAGGGCATCCCCACCTCGGTGCGCTGGAGCCGGGGGCGCGACGTGGGGGCGGCCTGTGGCCAGCTCGCGCTGAAGCAACCCGCCTGAGCCAGTCATCGCGCTGGGCAAAAGCCATACAATGGGCAGCGATATGAACCGAAACGTCATCGTCATAGTGGTTATCGTGCTGGCTTTGTTGGGTATGGGGGCCTATTTTCTGTTTGGGCAACGCCCAGGCAGCCAGACCAGCGCAGACAGCGGCACACTCTGCGCCAACCAACCCCCTGCCGCTACCGGCCTTACCAACGAGGGCGTCACCGCCCTCCGCATCGAAGACCTCAAGGAAGGCAACGGCCCCCAGGCCATCACCTCCAACACCGTGCGGGTGCAGTACATCGGGCGGCTGGTAGATGGCAAGCAGTTCGACACCTCCTGCCAGCCGGGCCGCACCCCCTTCGAGTTCACCCTGGGGGCGGGTGAGGTGATTCCCGGCTGGGATTCGGGCATTGTGGGCATGCGGGTCGGCGGTCAGCGCCGCCTGATTATTCCGGCCAATCTGGCCTATGGCGAGCGCAGCCCCAGCCCCGATATTCCCCCCAACTCGGCCCTGGTTTTCGACGTGGAGCTGCTGGAGATTCGGTAAGCACCGTACTGAAGCTGTTGACCCTTGGCGTACAAAAGCCGCCGATATACTTGAATGCGTACTACCAGTGGGTAGGTTGGGGTGAATTAATGCGGTTTGTGGTGCTCAGTGGACAAAGCGGGGCCGGCCTGACTTCGGCCCGGATGGCCCTAGAAGACCTGGGCTATTTTTCGGTAGACAACCTCCCGCCCCAGCTCTGGGCAGACCTGCTGCAAACCGTGGAGGCCCGGGGCATCCACAAGGTGGTGGTGGTGCTGGACATCCGAGCCCGCAACCTGCTCGACGAGGTGGATACCGTACTGAGCCAGCTCAAGCCCTTCATCATCTTTTTGGAGGCCAAGTCGGACATCCTGCTCAAGCGCTACAACCTGTCGCGCCGCCTACACCCGCTGGGCATGGGCAACCTGCTGCGCGAGATTGAGGAAGAGCGTCTGGCTTTGGCCCCCCTGCGCGACCGGGCCGACCTGGTGATTGATACCTCCGAGCGTTCCCCCCGCCAGCTCAAGGAAGCCCTCGAGGCCGCCCTGGGCGAAGAGGAGGGGTTTTTGCTGCGGATTTTTTCCTTCGGCTTCAAGTGGGGCCCCCCGCAGGACGCCGACCTGGTGCTGGACGTACGCTCGCTGCCCAACCCCCACTACGACCCGGTGCTCAAAGCCCGCCCCGGCACCGACCCCGAGGTGGCCGGGTATGTGTTTGCCGATAAAAAGAACGAGCCCCTCTACCGTGCCCTGCTGGCCACCATCGGGCTTTCGGCAGAAGGCGCTCGCCAGACCGGGCGGGCTGCGTATACGGTAGCCATCGGCTGTACGGGGGGTCAGCACCGCAGCGTGGCGGTGGCCGAACGCCTGGCCCAGGAGCTCTCGAGTCGCTTTCGGGTGGAGCTCGAGCACCGCGACCTGGAAAAAGCCCTCTCGGCTTGAGGGAGACCGGCCCCTATGATCTGGAACAAGGCCAAACGCCCCAACCTGCAAAGGCTCGCCCAGGGCCTGCGGGCCAACCCCGCCGACGACCGCTTCCTTAGCTCGTTGCGCTGGCTGCTGCCGGGCATGCGGGTCAAGCGGTATGCGTTTTTGGCTGCCCTGGGCATGCTATGCATGTTTACCGGGGTGGTGCACCTCTCGTGGCAAACCTCGCTCCTACCCTGGTTCTTGCAGACCACCCGCTGGGCCGGCTACTTTTCCATCCCGCTGTGGATCTCCGGGGGGCTTTGGCTGCTGGGTGGCCTGGTGCTGTTTTTGATGGGCTTGCGCTGGATGAACCGCAGCATGCTCTCGGCCATCACCGACCCCAGCTCGGTCTCCAAGCAGGTGTACATACGCCGGAGGCTCGAGGCCGGCCCCCGCATTGTGGCCCTGGGCGGGGGCACCGGGCTTTCGCGCGTGCTGCGGGGCCTCAAGATGGAAACCGCCAACATTACCGCCGTGGTAGCAGTCACCGACGACGGCGGCTCCACCGGGCGCCTGCGGGTCTCGTTTGGGGTTCCGGCGGTGGGCGACCTGGTGGACTGCCTGGCAGCCTTATCGGATGCCGAGGGTCTTCCCGACCTAATGGAGTACCGCTTCCAGCGTGGGGAGGAGCTCAAAGGCCATACCTTTGGCAACCTGATGCTGGTCTCGCTGTCCGAACTCAACAACGACTTCGCCAAAGCTATGCGTCAGGCCAACCAGGTGCTGCGCCTGCGCGGCGCGGTATGGCCCGCTACCTACGAAGCGGCCCGGCTCTGGGCCGAACGCGAGGATGGCTCGCGGGTGCAGGGGGAGACCGCCCTGCGCGAACAACCCGGCCGGATTCGCAGGGTGGGGTTGGCCCCTATTGGGGTAGCCGCCATGCCCGAGGCCATCACCGCCCTGCAAAAAGCCGATTTGATTGTGCTGGGGCCGGGCAGCCTCTATTCCAGTGTGATTCCCAGTTTTTTGCCCAAGGGCATCCAGATCGCTATTCAGCAGTCTCCGGCCAAGCTGGTCTACATTGTCAACATCATGAGCGAGCGCGGCGAGACCGAGGGCATGGATGCCTACGACCATTTTCACGCGGTCGAGCAGCACCTGGGCCGCAGGCCCAATGTGGTACTGGTCAATAATGCTCACATCCCAGACGATTTGCTCAAACGCTACCGGGCCGAGGGCCAGATGCCGGTACACTTCAACCCCAAACGTTTCGAGGGGCTGGGGGTACAGATTGTGGCCGACGATTTTTTGGAGCCCGGCTTTGCCCAGCACGACCCCAAACGCTTGGTCAAAGCCCTAATAAACCTGTGCTAGGCTAAAACATCCCCTTGATATGGGGCCGCAGACAGGGTAGGGTGTGGGCTCGTGGGCAGCTCTGGCTCACCTGTTACCTGTATTCACACATATACCACCGTGGCATTGTTGGGTATTGCAGGGAAACCCATCCGCCATGATCCCCCTTCTCTTCTCCGACCCTGTAGGTGACGACTATGGCCTGGGCTATGCCTATCCTCGAGCGGCCCTGTTTGCCGAGGCCGGCTTTGCCGACCTGACCGGTTTTGAAGCCCTTCGCAAAGGGGAAAAGGTGGTACTCCGGGTCAGGCTCCACCGCTATCCAAACCCTGGCAACGCCCCTAACGGCTTTTCGCTGGCTAGCATCGGCATCTATATCCATACCGAGCCCGGCGGCCAGGAAGAACTCCCGGGAGCCGGCTTCAAAACCCCCCCAGGGCAGGGGTGGAACTGGGCCTATTTGCTAACCGGCTGGAAAGCCGAAGAGCACCGACCCGATGGCAGTGTGCAGGCCGTTCCGGTTGCGAAGAATGGAGACTGGCTCGAGCTTTCCCCCAACCTGCCCCCAGGGGACTACGCCTACTACGTGGCGGTGGGGCTCTACGACCCCTTCACGCCCTGGCACTTTCGCCCGGTGCGCCCCGGTGGGGGTACCTGGACGATCGATGGGCCAGCAGACGCCCCCGCCGCCGTAGACGTGCTCGCACAAAACCAGCACCAGGCCTACCAAAGCGGTGTGCTGCACCCCACGCGGGCCATCCAGAACCGCATCCCCTGGGCCATCCTGAGCGCTGCTTTGGGAGTGCTGTTTATCCTGCTGGCCTTCCGCTTTCCTCGACGGTGAGCTTATCTCTTGCTTCGCTGAAGCCAAGCTGTGCCAGGGGCTTCGGCTATCCGGACAGGCCCAGGCGGTGTACCCTGGGCTATGCGCGGTTTCTTGCTGCGGTTGCTACTCAACACATTGGCCCTGTGGATCGTAACCCAGCTCTATGGCGGTCTCTTTTTCGCCAGGGGCAGCAGTCTGGGTGATTATCTCCTAGCCGGGCTGGTATTTGGCCTGGCCAACGCCTTGCTCAAACCGGTGTTGTTGTTGCTTACCCTGCCCTTCAATATCCTGACCCTGGGTCTGTTTACCCTGGTGGTCAACGCCGTGATTTTATTGATTGTGGCGAGCCTGACCCCGCTGGAGGTGCGGGGGTTTGGTGGGGCTTTGATTGGAGCCGTCTTGCTCTCGGTGATCAGCTTCGGACTCAATCTGCTTACTGGGCCTTCGGATCGAAAAGAGAGGCGTCGCTGACCGACCCAGCCTTTGACTATGGCGCCGTAGTTTGCGACACCCCGGCCTGGGCAAAGGTAGCCATCCCTGCCATTACCGAAGCCGCCGCCCGCAGGATGGGAAAGCTCAAAACCGCCCCGGTGCCCTCACCCAGGCGCATGTCCAGCTCGAGGATGGGCCTTAGCCCCAGCGCCTCCAACTGCCTTCTGTGCCCCGGCTCCAGCGAGCGGTGTCCGGCGAAAAGATATTCGCGCACGTTCGGCTCGATGCGGCAGGCCAGCAAAGCCCCGGCGGTTACCGGGAAGCCGTCGGTGACCAACGGCAGGCCGGCCTCGGCCCCGGCCAGAAACACCCCCGCTATCGCCGCAATTTCCAGCCCCCCCAGCTCTGTGAGCAGCTCGAGCGGCCCGGCTTGAGTAAGGTCGCCCAGGCGGGACTGAGCTCGCTGCAGCGCCCTGCGGACGACCTGCACCTTTTGCTGGTAGCGGGCCTCGTCCACCCCCGTACCGCGCCCGGTCACCGCCTCAGCCTCCAGACCCAGCAAGGCCGCGGTGAGGGCTGCCGCAGCGGTGGTATTGCCGATGCCCATATCGCCGGCGGCCAGGAGGGTAGCGCCCTCGGCGATGGCCCGGCGGGCGGCCTCGGCCCCGACCCGGATGGCCTGCTCGGCTTCGGCGCGGGTCATGGCAGCCTCCTGGGCGATGTTGCCGGTGCCCGACCGCACCCGCTCCGGCGACGGAACGGGGGAGTTGATGCCCACGTCGAGCACGTAAACCTGGGCGTCGGCGGCTCGAGCAATTTGATTGATGGCCGCGCCCCCCGCCCGAAAGTTCAGGAGCATCTGGGCGGTCACCTCGGATGGGTAGGCCGAGACGCCCTCGGCGGCCACCCCGTGGTCGGCGGCGCAGACGATCACGGCGCCCTTGCCCAGCGTGGGCCGCAGGGTCTGCTGGATGGCGGCCAGGCGAACCCCCAGTTCCTCCAGATACCCCAGCGAGCCCGGCGGCTTGGTGAGCTGATCCTGGTGGGCTCGAGCCTGGGCCAGCCATTCTTGGGGGATGGGTGGGATGTTGAAGTGCATCATAGACTATTTAATCTGTACCGGAATGCCCGCCACCAGCAGGTAGACCCGGTGGGCCTCCTGGGCGACGCGGGTGTTGGCCGCCCCCAGCAGGTCGCGTTAGTGCCGGGCCAGGGAGTTCTCGGGCACGACGCCCAGGCCCACCTCGTTGCTGACCACCAGCAGGGTTTTGCCGGTCTGGGCCCGAACCGCCAGCAGGTGCTCGAGCGCGGGCAGCACCTCGAGCCCGGCCAGCATCAGGTTGGAGACCCACAGGGTCAGGCAGTCCAGCAGCACCACCCCATGCCGGGCCTCCTGCAGGGCCTGGGGCACCTCGAGCGGGGCTTCCAGGGTTTCCCAGGTGGGGGGGCGCTCGGCCCGGTGCTTAGCGATGCGCTGGCGCATCTCCCCGTCCAGCGGCTCCGCTGTGGCGATAAAGCTCACCTGCGCCTGCCCCAGGGCCAGGGCCTGGGCCTGGGCAAAGCGGCTCTTACCGGCCCTGGCTCCCCCCGTGATGAGCACCAGATGGTTCTGCACAGGGCCTCACCCCTTGTCCTCGGGTGTCCGCACGAAGCGCACCCGCTTGTGCGCCCAGTCCACCCCTACCACTGCACAGGGCGGCAGGAAGCGGTCTTGATCTAGCTCCCGCAGCACCATGCGCAGCACCCCCCCGTGGGTGAAAACCAGGTGGCGGCCCGCCGGCAGGCGGTCGAAGAAGCCATACACCCGACAGCGCAACTGGGCGGTGGACTCCCCCCCGGGCGCCTGGAAGCCATCAAAGGCCAGGAGCGCCGCTTTGTAGGCCTCGGGCAGCTCGGCCCACTTCAGGCCCTCGAGCTGGCCGAACTCGAGCTCGCGCAGCGCCACCGAGACTTCTTGGGGTTCGCCGTAGGCCAGCCGGGCGGTCTGGATGGCCCGTTGCAAATCGGAGGCCACCACCCGCTCGAAGCGTTCGGCGGCCAGCCAGCCCGACAGAGCCCGGGCCTGCTGCTCGCCCAGCGCGGTAAGCGGCACATCGCTCCAGCCGGTGAGCCGCCCCTCCTGGTTCCACGGGGTCTCTCCGTGCCGCACCAGCCAGAGTTCGCTCATGGCTCCACCCAGGCATAAAAGGGGGTCTCCACGAACTCCGGCGGCCCCGCCAGATACAGCCCCAGCCCCGGCAGGCGCAGCACCGGGCCCTCCTGCTCGAAGTCCAGGGGATCGGCAGGCAGGGCATACAGCAGGGTTTCACCCGGCGGCAGCCCGGCCCGCATCAGGTGGGCGTGCCCCGCCCCCCGCCCCATGCGCACACACGTGGTCTGGGCCGAGCGCATCACCGCCACATAGCGCGCCAGCCGCGGCCCGTCCTGGGTCATCAGGCGGCGCACCTCGCCCAGGTCGAGCACCAATAGTTTGGGGGTAACCTTCAAGCTGGCCTGCATCTACCCTCCCAGGAGCACCACCGGCTGGCCCTCGATCCACCGCACCCGCACCTGCCGGCCATACACCTGCTGCAACAGGGCCTCGCTCAGCACCTCGCCCGGCCGGCCCTGGGCCAAAAGCCGCCCCTCCGACAAAAAAGCCACCCAGTCGGCCTTACCGGCCAGGTTGGGGTCGTGCAGCACCGTAAGGATGCCCAGCCCCTGGGCCCGCAAGCCCGCCACCAGGGCCAGAAACTCGGCCTGGTGGTGCAGGTCGAGGTGGTTGGTGGGCTCGTCCAGCAGCAAAAACCTGGGCCGCGCCGCCAAGGCTCGGGCCAGCAAAACCCGCTGCCGCTCCCCGCCCGAGAGCGTGGGCAGCAGCCGGTGGCGGAACCCGCTCACCTGGGTCTGCTGCATGGCCCATTCCACCGCCTCCCGGTCGGCCCGGCCCCCCCGCCCCAGCAAGCCCAGGTGGGGGGTGCGGCCCAGGGCCACCACCTCTTCTACCGTGAGGTCTTCGGGGTAGCCGCCGTTCTGCGGCAGGAAGGCGATCTGCTGGCCTCGAAGCCAGCTCGAGTACCCCCCCAGGGGCCGCCCGCCCAGGTACACCCCCCCTCGAGTTGGCTTCAAGAGCCCGGCCAGTAGGCGCAGCAGGGTAGACTTCCCCGAGCCGTTGGGCCCCAACAGGGCCAGCCACTCCCCCGCGTTCAGCTCGAGGTGGATATCCTCCAGCACCGCCCGGCCCCGGTAGGCAAAGGAGACCTCGAGGGCCCCCAACCCCCTCACCACAGGCCCTTCGATCACAGCCTTCCCCTCGCTCATACCCGCCGCCCCCGCCACAGCAAGTACAGGAAAAAGGGCCCCCCCAGCAGCGTGGTCACGATGCCCACCGGCAGCTCCGCCGGGGCCACCAGCACCCGCGCCCCCAGGTCGGCCCAGAGCAACAGCACCGCCCCTCCCAGGGCCGAGCCCGGCAGCAGGTAGCGGTAGTCGCCCCCCAAGAGCCGCCGGAGCACGTGCGGGGCCACCAGGCCCACAAAACCGATGATGCCGGCCTGGGCCACCGCCGCAGCGGTCAGCAGGGTGGCGGCCCCAATCAAGAGCAGCTTGAGCCCCTCGAGCGGCAGTCCCAGGCTGCGGGCGGTCTCCTCGCCCAGGGTGAGGGCGTTGAGGGTGCGGGCCAGCAGCAAAAAGAGCGGCAAGGTGAGCAGCAGGTACAAGGCCAGCGACCCCACCCCCGGCCAGCTCAGGAAGGCCAGGTTGCCCAGGGTATAGGCAAACACCGCCCGCACCCGGTCGGCATCCTGCAGCATCAGGTAGCTGGTCAGGCCCACCAGCACGCTTCCCACCACCACCCCGGCCAGAATCAGGTCGTGGGTGCGGCTGGCCCCACCCGAGAGAAAAAGCACCAGCAGAACGGCCCCAATCGCCCCCAGAAAGCCAAACCAGGTGGCCGAAGCGGGCAGAAAACTGAACACCGCATGCTGGGCAAAGGCCCCACCCAGCCCCCCCGCCAGGCTCACCGCCAGCGTGACCCCAAAGGCCGCCCCCGCCGCCGAGCCCATCAGGTAGGGGTCGGCCAGGGGGTTGCGAAACAGGCCCTGGAAGGCCGCACCCGAGAGGCCCAGCGCGGCCCCCACCAGCAGGGCCCCCAGCACCCTGGGCAGGCGCAGCTCGGTGATGATGGGGTTCTCGCCGAGGCCCAGCAAAGCCCGCACCACCTCATCCGGCGCAATGGGCACGGCCCCCTGCCCCACCCCCAGCACCAGGCCCAGCACCAGCAGGCCCAGCAGGCCCGTAAAAACCAGCAGCCGCCGACCGAGCATTCGGCCCCGGCGCCCCCCCGCAAGGGGGGATACGCGGCCTGGATAGGTGGTCTTTTGCATGGTTCTAGCGCAGCTCGGGGTGGAAGCAGCCCACCAGGAGTTGCAACCCCTGGGCTACCCGCGGGCCGGGCCGCGAGAGCAGGTTGTCCTGCTGGCCGGTAAAAGCGCAGATGCGCTGGTTGCGGATGGCCGCCAGGCTGCCCCAGCCCGCCCGCTTGGGCAGGTCGGCGGCCCCTGGATGGGTGAGCACGATAACGGCGGGGTTCTTCTGCACCACCAGCTCGGGGCTGATCTGGGGGAAGAGCCCCAGCTCCCTGGGGACGATGTTCTGGCCGCGGGCCTTGGTAATCAGCACGCCGATGAACGATTCGGGCCCCACCGTGTAGGGCGTGGGGTCAATCTCGTAGTAGACCGTGGGGCGCTGGGTGGCCTTGGCCGCCCGGGTCTCCACCGCGTACACTTCGCGTTGTATTTGCGCCACCAGCCGCTCGGCCTGGGCTTCCAGCCCCAGCACCCGGCCCAGCAGGCGGGTGGTGCGGAAGATGTCGTCGTAGGTTTCGGGCTTGATGGCAAAGGTAGCGACCCCGGCCCGCTCGAGCCCCTCGTGCAGCTTGCCGTAGATCGAGACGATCACCAGGTCGGGCTTGAGGGCCAGGATGGCCTCGAGGTTGGGGTTGAAATACCCCCCCACCTTGGGCAGCCGCTTGACCTGCTCGGGAAAATCGGAGAAGTCGTCCACCCCCACCAGCCGCCCACAGGCATTCAGGGCGCACACCGTCTCGCTGACCGAGGGCAGCATGGCCACAATGCGCTGGGGCGCGGCTTTGAGCGTAACGCTGCGGCCCAGGTCGTCGGTCAGGGTGCGCGGGAACGGCTGGGCCAGGCCAGAGGTTAGTAGCGCAAAGCTTAGAGCCAGAAGCAAAAGCCAGAAAAATCTCTTCATCGCGTCCCTCCCCAACCCGGTCTCGCCGCTGGGCGTAAAAAAACGCCCTCGGGAGTGAGGACGCTACAGATAATGTAGAGATTCCCCGAGACTCCTCCTTCATGCGAGAGGTGCCTTCTCTATCGGAGTTGAGAAGGCGTTTTGGCAGGTATTCGGACTTCGGGCGGTGGCTGGCGACCGCTCTGCGGATCGCTTAAGCCCCAATGCACCGTTACCGCTGCGCGACAGTGCCGGACTTTCACCGGACTTCCCCACTTTAAGCCAGGGCTACGCGCCCAGGCACCAAAACTTGACCGGGTTGTCGGGCCCTAACGGGCCTGTTTCCAGGCTACACCCCCCAAGCCCACCCGACAAGCACCTACCAGTTGGGCCAGGCCGGAGCGGCCTCGAGGCCCTTTTCACCCAGGTAGTCTTGCAAACCTTTCAGGGCCTCGGGCTTAACCGGCTTTACCCCGTGGGCCAGAATGCTGCTGTGGCGCTGCTGCAACAGGCCTTGAAGCTGGCTCGAGTAGTCACCATAGAGCTGCTGGGCCAGGGTTCCGGTATTGCCCAGCCGGGTGTCAATTTCAAAGGCCAGCCCCAGGGCCTCCTTGAGTCCGGGGGTTTTTCGACCGGCCAGATCCTGTAGCTTGTCGGGGTAGGTGGAAGCCAGGCGCAGCTCAATGCCGGTGCGCTCGTACAGGTCGGCCTCGGCAGCCAGCTCCACCGCCCGGTAAAGCCGGGCCAGGGCGTCGTCGTAGCGGCCCCTGGAGGCCCGGCGCTGGGCGTTGGCCAGGAGGTCGGCCAGCAGGGCAAAGGTGGGCTTGCCCTCCCGATCCAGGATGGCCCGCAGCCGGGCTTTGGCCTGCTGCAACTCCTGCAACGCCCGTACCTTGGTTCCGTGCCCCCAGGCCTCGGCAATGGCAAGGGCGGGCTCGAGGTGTGCTTCCAGCTTCTGCCAGGCCGCCTTGTGGTAGAACAAGTCCCACTCCAGCATGCCCTCGGTAATCCCCTTCAGGTGCTCGTAAAAGCGCTTTTCGGAGGGGGTCAGGGGCCGGGCCAGCAGTTCGTCCAGAAACTCCTGTGCGGCCCGGTAGTCGCACTGGTTCCAGGCCCGCCGGAAGCCCTCCCACTCGCGCAGGCCGTAGCGGTAGGTGGGGTCTTCCAGCAGCCGCAGCCGCTCGCTGCCGCTTTTCACCCGCCCCTGGCCGTCGCGGGCCTCGCCGCCCACATAGCTAAAGGTAACGCCCTGCCCGGTAAGGGCCAGCACCAGCCCCGCCGACATGGTTTTGGTGCCCCCGGTAATATCGGCCACTATGGCCCGCGCCTCCCACTCGAGCGCCTTTTGCAACGCCAAGCGCCCCTTGCGAAACACCTCGCCCAGGTCTTCGGGGTCGTCGAGCAGCAGGGTATGGTAGCGCAACTCAGCCCTATACCGCTGGATAAGCTCTGCCGACACCACCTGCGAACCCTGGCTAGCTATAAAAATCACCCCCTGCGGGGTGTGCTCGGTCAGGGCAAACTCGAGGGGCTCCAGGGTCTGCCCCACCCCCAGAATCAAAACTGTGTTTAGTTGCTCCTGCACGCCCCCAATCTATCAAACTTCACGCGGCCTTTGCGTGGCATTTGTTTACAACCCTGGGATGGCTATGCCACCCCCCCACCTGCGACAAGCGATGGTCAAATACCTCTGCCAACCCCACCAGGCCCAGAAACTATTACTCAAACCCGATTTGGGCAAAATCAGCACGCTGCAGATTTGACTAAAGGCCATAGGGATCCAGCTTTTTTAGGAGCCAAGTTACGCTTACAACCGGGATGTTATGGACTTTTTTGAGCGACAGCAAGTCGCTCTTGTCCCCTGTAACCAAGTAGTCGGCTTTGGCGGCCAGCAACGTCCCGATGATCGCATCATCATCGGGGTCGGGCGAAAGGTGCACCCGCTCGGGCGTAACCACCTGCGAGGCTTGTTTGAACTGCCGTATAAACCGACCGATTAGCACTTTGTTTTTAACTTTGGGAAACTTTTTTTGAATTACCCGCTTGAATTCTTCGATTTGGTCTTGGGAGGTCACAATTTCAAAACGCTTTCCCTCTAGCCCCAGATCAACCACCAGATGATGTGCTCTACCACGGGTCAGGATGGCCGCTATCAAAACATTGGTGTCCAAAACAACTTTCAACTTTTCTCCAGCGTTCGGAATACTTCTTCTTCGGTAAGCCCGCTGGTAGCACTGATTCTCCTCGCCAGCTCTGCAGCCTCCAAAGCGGCTTTTTTGCGCTTGGCTTCCTCTCTTAGAATTTCCCGTAGCCGTTTGTACCAGCCTGGGCCATAAGCTTCTTTGAAGCGCTCGAGTTCCTTTTCTAAAGTAGTGGGCAGAACCATAATCTCATGATAGCTCACCCCTGTTAGCCCCGCCACAGCGCCGCCTGGCCCAGTCGAGTTTCAATCCCCTTACGGGGCTTTTTGTTTGCAACCAATCAGACATACGCCGCCATCTCATGGGATGGCGAGTTTCAATCCCCTTACGGGGCTTTTTGTTTGCAACCGGCGGGACTTCACGGTCAACGCCCTGGCCTACCCCATCTGGGAGTTTCAATCCCCTTACGGGGCTTTTTGTTTGCAACGTCGCCATTATTGCCGCCTTCAGCGGCGGCTTCTGGTCGTTTCAATCCCCTTACGGGGCTTTTTGTTTGCAACACGGCAAGAGGAATGAGGTTGTTAGAAAAACTTATGTGTTTCAATCCCCTTACGGGGCTTTTTGTTTGCAACCTAGGTTTGTGAATGCCTTTGCCCTCCCCGCTGAGGCAAAAGTTTCAATCCCCTTACGGGGCTTTTTGTTTGCAACATAGCGCAACCCGACGATCTTGGTGGGGTTAGGCGCTACGGTTTCAATCCCCTTACGGGGCTTTTTGTTTGCAACAGGGGCAGCTTCCGCTACCCCTTGGCCGTTTTTGAGTAGTTTCAATCCCCTTACGGGGCTTTTTGTTTGCAACGGTATACCTGCCAGTCCTGCGCCGGGAGAACGGGGTTTCGGGTTTCAATCCCCTTACGGGGCTTTTTGTTTGCAACTGTGAGAAACGTTACGCACGTATCTCATGATTATCACGCGTGTTTCAATCCCCTTACGGGGCTTTTTGTTTGCAACTAGAGAAGCTCGAGGCCGCCGTGCGTGTAATAAAGAAAGGGTTTCAATCCCCTTACGGGGCTTTTTGTTTGCAACCACCCTCAACGCCCACACCCAAGAGGGTGTATGGACGTGGTTTCAATCCCCTTACGGGGCTTTTTGTTTGCAACAACTCGAGCTTCTCTACAACCCCCGTGAGCCGTGCGATGTTGTTTCAATCCCCTTACGGGGCTTTTTGTTTGCAACAAGCCAGCATCGAGGCGTTCACGTTCGTTGGAGGAAACTCCAGTTTCAATCCCCTTACGGGGCTTTTTGTTTGCAACACTACGCACCGTCACCGTGACGCCTACCGAACTCGATATGTTTCAATCCCCTTACGGGGCTTTTTGTTTGCAACGTGGATTACCTGGGAAACGCCCTGTACATTGAACACGCCGAGGTTTCAATCCCCTTACGGGGCTTTTTGTTTGCAACTCGGTCTTCATCGAGGGCCGGCTGGTGCAGGACTCCTGGGCGTTTCAATCCCCTTACGGGGCTTTTTGTTTGCAACTCAACCCGGCGCAACCACGCTCCAGTCGGGTGCCCGGCGTTTCAATCCCCTTACGGGGCTTTTTGTTTGCAACAATCGCTGAGGAAATGGCAGCGTTGCAAGCCAAAGCCAAGTTTCAATCCCCTTACGGGGCTTTTTGTTTGCAACCCGTGGTCGGGTCAGGGACTTTGCTGGCGGGGGCGCAAGTTTCAATCCCCTTACGGGGCTTTTTGTTTGCAACAAACCGAGGTGGTGCGTTCGGTGCGGGTGAAATCGCAGCCGTGTTTCAATCCCCTTACGGGGCTTTTTGTTTGCAACTGTAGATCAGCCGTAGCTGCTGATCCGCATCCGGCGTAAGTTTCAATCCCCTTACGGGGCTTTTTGTTTGCAACACTTTCCCCAACGCTCAAGAAATAGTTACCCGCCAGGTCTCGTTTCAATCCCCTTACGGGGCTTTTTGTTTGCAACACATTAGCCCTCTTGCCCGAGCCGGGGCGGGTAATCCCCGGGTTTCAATCCCCTTACGGGGCTTTTTGTTTGCAACCGGCTGCGCCGGTACTCCGTGGGAGTAGTCCGTGATGTTAGCTGGTTTCAATCCCCTTACGGGGCTTTTTGTTTGCAACCTGGGGCATGTCCATACGCTGGACAAGTCGCACCCCCAGCGTTTCAATCCCCTTACGGGGCTTTTTGTTTGCAACAGCATACCCCGTTAAACGCCGTGCTGTACAGGGGTGCTGGAGGGGGTATTTATGAGAAAATGGAGTTATCCACAGCCCCCCTGTGGATAACTGGGGTAAAAAGTGCGTTTTTTGCGATGAGGGCTTACTTTCCCACACTTTTAGATTTTTTGTGGCGTGGGTTTGCCTTTTTCATCGCAAAAACTGGCTTTCAAAGTGCGCTGTCGAATTGCTCGACAACAGCATTATAGCATTTTGCGCAAAACATAATGGGTTATTTGGTGAAAGTGTTTCCATGCTGTGCTGGACTGGTTTCGGGCTGGGTTTTGTGTGGGGTGGGGTGCGATCGCGCAGGCATTTTTGGCGGGTGGGGGCAAGGTTATGGGGGGTGTAACGGCTAGAGAATCAGGAAGTCGGGGCTTTGGGTGAGGCGGCCCAGGCCCAGCACCTCCACCGTGCCGCCAATGGGGTAGATGCGGACGCTATCTTGGGAGAGCTCGAGCTTCTTTTGCAAAAGCTGCTTGAGTTGCTGGAGTTGCCCTGGGGCCAGCCAGCACTCGAACACCGAAAGCTGTACCCGCTCGCCAAAGCTCTTGAGCACGTTGGCAACCTTGACCCGGCGACCATCGTCGGGGATGTCGTAGGCAATGGTGTAGAAGCGTTCGTCGGGCATTTCACCTCCACAGGTAGAAAGGTGTGTAGGGTTCGCGGCCCAGCATGGCCGCCTTGAGGCGGGCCGCCTGGGTTTCGATGAGTTCCTGGTAGGGCTTACGGAAGCCCTTGGGGTGCTGGGCCTCCTGGCTAAAGCGCTCCTCGAGCCGCCTGAGCAGCACCTTGCGCCCGGCCTCGTTCAGATAAACCCCACCGTTGCGGGCCTCGCTGTGCTGCTGGGGGTTTAGCTCGCCGCGCAAAAAGGCCGCAACTACCACCGCGTCCACCACCGGAACCCTGAACTCCTCCATCAGGTCGAAGGCCAGGGCGGGGGCCCGGCGGCCCTCGGTGTGCAGCAGGCCCAGCTCGGGGTGCAGGCCAGCTATTCCAAGGGCCAGCAGCACCCGGCCCAGCAACACCATGTAGCCATAGGAGAGCGCGGCATTCACGGCATCGGTGGGGGGGCGGCGGTTGCGCCCAGAAAAGCCGTAGGGCGCAAGTACCGCTTGCAGCCCGGCAAAGTAGGCGCGGGCGGCGTTGCCTTCGATACCGCGCAGGGCCTCGAGGCTCCGGGCCTGGGGCAGGGCCTCGAGGGCGGCCTCTATCTCGGCCTGCTGGGGCGCGGTGGGGGCCTGGCGTGCGAGGCGCTCGAGCAGCATCTGCCCCGAACGCAGCTTGCCCAGCAAAAAGCCCTGGGCCAGCGGAAGGGGGTTTTGCTGGGCCAGAAGCTGGGCCCGCAGCACCTCGGGCGCAAGGCTTTGGGGGGCCTGGGCCTGCCCGTAAAGCTGGCCCTCCAAGGTGGCGTACAGCACCGGAACCCCCTGCCGCAACAGGAAGGCCAGGGCCGGGGTGGTCAGCCGCACATTGCCCCAGACCACCACCCCCCGCACCTTGCGGGCGGGCAGTTCGGCCAGGGTTTGCTCATCGAGCTCTACCCGCAGGCGGCCCTGGGAGAGGCGCAGGGTGGAGGATTGCTCGGTGAGGTGGAGGGTCACGATAGGGGAATGGGGTCGAACCTGACCTCTGGCAAGCCTCCACTTTGAACAAGAGCCACCAACACTTCAGACAGGTTTTTGGCGTTGTCCTCTGTGGGAAGCGTAAAGCCGTGGGCAAAAACCGAGGTGTTACGGGTTTTAGTGAGTCCGAGCACCTTGTTTACATTGACGGCTAAAGCCGGCCCATCCCCTAAGGCCCGGAGCAAAAAGAAGGCGGTGATAAAGTCTACCGCGCTTTTTTCTATCAGCTTGTCGTCTGATCCAGCCTTTGCAGCTTTACGCTCAGCTTGGTACTTCTCTTGGAAATCTTCGATAGAGGTATGGTTTGCAGCGCACAATCCCGGAAAGTCCGGCTTCTCTGTGTCAAAACCCCTGAGCGCAAGGCGGTGTTGCAAGAACAGCTCGAGGGCGCGGTAGCGCAAGAGCACGGCTTCGGCTATACGGCCCGTTTTTAGTCGCTTTTCGGTCATAAAACCGAGAGCTGCCAGCACGCAAGCCACTTGTTGAGGGTCTGCCAGAGGCGCTATGCTCTTGTCTTTGGCAGAAAGTGCCTCGGTAAGCTGAACAACGGCCTCGAGGGCTTCTTTTTGACGCCCGATGGTAGCGATGTGTTTAGTAAGGAAACTTTGCCTATGTGCGGGTTTTTGTAGTAGCTCGAGCAGATCATTAAGCCTGTCTTTGGCCTGCTTGAACTGGGCAGCATCCAAAGATTCGTAAGCCTCCGATAACACCGCCTCGAGGCTATGCGCCCGCCCTTCACGATCTTTAGCTTGGTCAAAAAGCTGCTTTGCAAGCGAAAAATCACCCCGTTTGTAGGCGTCTTTGGCGCGATGGTATATCCAGTCGGGTACGACCTCACGGGGGTTCTCGAGGCGCTTCAAAAACTCTGTTCCTGCTACAGGACGGCGTAATTCATCGTCGTATTCTTCGTTGTCTACGTAGTAAACATGCGCCGTGCGCCCCTCCTCGGCCAGCGAGAAGGCAAACATCGCCAACCCAGCCACCATCGCCTTGGTGCCTCCAGTCGGGTCAAAGGCAATGGCTGCACCCGGGGGAAGTTCGTCTACCTTTTGCCGCACCTGTTTATAAATGTCTTCTGGGTCGCTACGGCCAACCAGGAGGGTCTTGATGCGCTCCACCCCCCACCCCAATTCCCTCTCAATCCGCCCGCAGAGCTTTTCGGTGTCTTTGGTGTGCAACAAGTACACTCTGTCTGCATCCAGCGCCCGAACTGAAAGAATGACCGGCTCTGGCGTTGTTCCTACCGTGTGAAAGGAGGCCACATACTGCTGCTGTCCTCGATCTGCAAAGCCCTCTTTTGTGAGGGGCCAAATTTGCGTATCGTACAGCTCTTTGGCTTTTTGGCTCTGAGGAGAAGGTTCCGCTCGATTTGCACTCTCTTGCTTTATAAGGGTTTTATACTCCGCCCACAGTTCCCTTAAGCGCTCCTTGTTCTGATTCATCGGGCCTCCTTTCTTGTTGCAAGGGGTCAAACATCCGCACCCGCCCAAACCCCAGGCTGGTCTTGGCCCCTACTCCGGCGTAAAAGGCAAAGCGCCCCAGGGCCTGGAGCCACTGGGCCTCGGTGGGGCTGGCTTTGGGCAGATAGTAGACCACCCGGCCCACAAAGCCCACCCCCCGCTCGTCCTGGTTGGGGGCGATGTGGTGGGTGCGGCCCTGGAACTGGCCCACCAAAAGGCGCTCCCAGGCTTCCTGCACCTCCTGGGGCACCTTTACCGGAGCAAAGGCGTTCCAGCGCTGGGTGAGCGAGTCGAAGACCAGCCGGGGCTCGGGCAGGGGGTAGCTGTGCCCCTTGCGGCGGAAAAAGGTGGGGCTAGCAAACTGAAGCCCCAGGCTGGCGGTGGCCTGGCCCTGGAAGAGCCTGGGATAGGTGCTCACGCCGGCCCAGGGGTGCTCTTCTTGCAGCACCGCGCGCACCCGGAAGGCCTCCTTGAGCCGCACCGTCTGGCCTGCCAGGCCAAACAGATGGGGCGAGAGCCGGGCATACAGGCCCTCCTCCAGAAAAGCAATCCGCACCCACCACTGCCCCAGGGCTCCGCCCAGCCCCAGGCTGAAGGGGTTGTGCTGGGCCGCGTGCAGCTCGGGGTCGAGGGTCTTGAGCAAGCTATACACCAGGCCGCGCCAGCCGTCGGGGTCGGGGCGGGCGGGGCCCTCGAGGGGGAGTATCAGTGCTGCGAGTATCATGCCTGGTCGGTCTGGGCGAAGTCGTCGCCTACGTAGGCCAGAGGTGGCGGCCCTTGCCGTAGCGGCGGAAGGCCGAGAGGGCTTCGCGGTAGTGCTCTGCGTCAAACGGAACAATCTCCACGCGCAAGCGGCGCAACAGGTCTTCGAGCACAAACAATTGGGTTTCGCCCTCCCGTCGCACAAGCACCATTGCGGCTTCCACCAGCGGTGGAGCCCCCACGAGTAGCTGTTGGGCTTGGTTGAGCCGACGCGCCACCTCCGGATAACCGGGCTCGCGGAAGAGAATATGGAGCAGCACCGAGCTATCCAGAACCATCAGACCCCCTCCGGGCCAAAGCCCAGGATTTCTTCCTCTTCCTCTTTGGTTGGGCGGCGGCCTTTAGGGAGCAGATCGTGCATATCCCGCAGAAACTCCTCGATCACCTCGCTTCGTGGGCGCTCGGGCCGAGCCAGCCGGGCCTTGCGTTCCAAAAGGGCCTTGCGGATGGCCTCAGTCTTGGTCTCGCCGGTCAGACGGGCTACTTCTTCGGCCAGGCGCTCGACTTCGGGGTTTTTGACGGTCAGGGCCATGGGTTCAGTGTAGCTTGAAAAAAGCCGGATTTCAGTAAGGCTCAATGTGGCTTATCCCATTAGTTCCATTAGTTTCTGATACCAGTTTTTCTCCTCCTTGCCCTTGAGCAACTTGGCCGATTCCAAACGCTTCCAAATCTGCTTTGCAGCAGATTGCTTTTCTTCCACAGAGGCCTCGAGGTTGTATAGCTCAACAATGAGCGCCGGTGCTTGGGGAGCCAGGTCTTTGTCTTTAATCTGACCAAACCGCTGAAGCAGCAAGTCTACCGGCGATGTGGGCGCGGAGGGCGCAGCAGCTTGGGCTTGAGCTTTGGGCTCCTCGAGCCGCATACGGCCGTACCCCGAGGTGGTCTTGGCCCCGATGCCCTCCTCCCGCAAGGCCAGTTCCAGAATTTTCCAGGCAGCCTCGAGCCAGGGCTTCCCCTCCTCCTTGCTCACACCGGAAGCCAGGCCGAGGGCAAAGAGGAACTTGCCCGTCACGCTCAGAAAAGGAACCGGAATGGGGCTGTCCCAGTCGGCAGGAGGCACGTTCTCACCGCTGTAGTAGTCGCTGTGGTGAGGGGTCATCACGTCCGGGTGTAGCTGATACACGATAGGCACCGCATCGAAAAACACCAGCAGCCCGGCCTCCTCGGTGGTGCCAAAGAGGGCTTTTTGAGCCTCCCCACGGTGAAAGTTTTTCGGGTCGAGATCGCGAGCCCAAGCTGCACCCTCCAGACGAGTAGCCGCAAAGCGGCTTAGGAGGCCTTTGATGGCTGAGCCAGGGATGTAAGGAACTCCGTAGGTGCGGTGCAGGGTGAGGTGGGTCTCGAGGACGCTCTCTCCCCCTAACCCCACCACCAGCCGCCCCAGGGTCTCTACCTCCCGAATCTCGGCCTCAAGATGTTCCAAGGCCTGTCGATAGCGGTTTCGGTAACCCTCATAGTCTTTTGGAGCAACGGTTCCCGCTACCTGCGCTACCAAGGTGCGCTTGGCTTCGCTGTCCTCCTTCGCCGTGCTGGTGATGTACTTGTCCAGCCACAGCCCGGCATGGGTAGTGGGCTGCTTGTTCAAACTCTTGAGATCATTGCGCCTCATTCCCCGGCCCCCGCTTCCACGTCCAGCACGCTCTGGGCGAAGCGTTTGTACCACTGCGCCACTGCCAGCACCTCGCGGCTCAGGCGGAGGTACTGGCTGAGTTGGGCCTCGCGGCTTTGTTTGAGAAGTTCAGTCTTGGAAAGCCCAAGGGTCTGCGCCAGATCTTCCAAAAAGACCCGGTGGGCCTCCTTACCCCGCGACTCCACGAAGGCCAGGGCCTGGGCCAGCCCAGCCTGCCGCACCAGTACCGGAAGCTTGTGGGCCATACCTCCGTACTGATCCCGCCAGCTTGCTTCTTTGCCCTGATGCTGCGAAATCCGTTCAAAAGCCGACTTGGCCCGCTTTTGCTCCCGCGTCATCCTGCACCCCCCAGCCGCAGTTGACATAGCCCTCGGCCCACACTGGCCTTACCGCCCATCTGGGTATAGCCCAGAAGGGGCTTGAGGTCGTCCAAGGACACCGCCACCTCTTTCTTGCGGCTGCTGCCAAGGCTCAACAGCCCGTATAGCAAACTCTCTGCAGGCAGGCTCTCCTCGTACCACAAAGCGCCCTGGGCCACGGTTTTAGTCTCGTCCTCGAGGCGGATACGGGCCACCACCTCGGTGGCGGTCTCGAGCAAAAAGCCCATCACATCGTCGTGAACCAGGCAGATGCGGCCCTTCACCGGGGCCTCACTCTGCTGGGTCAGCCAGGTTTCCCAGGCTCCCAGTTCTGGGCTGGCCTGAAAGCTCAGGTCGAGGTCTTCCAGGTAAACCTTATCCCCTACTTTGAGCGTGCTGTTCTGGGATACATGACACCAGGCATCCGACGCAGGCGCAGTTGGCAGCGCAGGCGGATCAAGCCTGGCGAAACCAGCCTCGCGGGCAAAGCGCTCCATCAGGTAGGGGCTGGTAACATAGGCAAATACCCCTGCTAGGCTGCGTACCGGGAAGAGCAGTAGCTTGGCATCGCCGAACACCGCAGCCCCGGCGTGCTCCGAAGCGCTGCCGGTCTCGGGGCCAAAGAGGGCCAGCAGCTTTTCTTTGTCCAGCTTGCCACTGGCAGCATCCCGCAACACCCCCTTGACCGAGCTGCCGGGCAGATAGGGAATGCCGGTGGCCCGCTCGCGGGCGATGGGCAGGTCTATGCTGCCCACCCCCTGGCCGGTGCCGGGGTGTAGAGGGGAAAGGGCGTGTAGGAACAGGATATGGGTGTTCACAGGTGTCCTCCTATAGCTGGTTGAGGAAGGCCAGCAACGGATCCGCCTCACCCTTGAGCGGGGTAATCCGCTGGGCCTCCGATTGCGTTAGCTGGATATCTACTGCTTTACCGGTCTGCAAAGCCACCCCACCCGGTGGCGTTCGGGGGGTGTTCAGGATTAGCACGATCGAGCGTTTATCTGCAAGGGGTCGAAAAATGAGTGGACTGGCCAGACGCTCGATTTCCGAGCTGGCAGGAACAATCTGGGTGCTGGGGTCGTCACTATCCTTGAAGTGAACTACGATAGGCAGGCCAAACTGGGCTCGAGGGAACTTGAGGATTGGCGGTTGCAGGATGGGCTGGCGGTGTTTAGGTGCAGCCCGACCCAAGAGGTTTCGGATGGCATCGGGCTCTGGCCAACGGCTCCGACCGGGGCGGTTGGGCTGCTGACCGGCGTTACGCGCCTGGCGAAACTTCTGATACAAGTCGGCCACTTCCCGCCAGGAACGCTCTACCAACCGCCACCGCGCCCCGCTCAGGCTGGGAACTCCTTCCGGAGCCTCGCCCTTACGCACAAATTTGTTCCACTCGGCTTGAATAGCCTGCTGCGTTGGAGGGGTAGCGTCTTCAGGCCAGATAGCCCCAAAACCCCTACGGGTACGCCCACCCACCCCGCCAAAGTGCTCCCAGGCCCATAGCGCGGCTTCTATTTCTTGACGTACCCTTTCCGGATACCGCAAACGCAACCGAAAGCGCACCCCCACCCGCACCGGATAGTTTTTGGGGTCTTGTCTGTTGCTTTGCAAGGGGAAGGCCACGTAACCCGGCGCAATTTCCGGGCGGTTCTTGGGAAAACTTTTTCCTGGCTCGAGGTAAAAAGGTTCTCTTTCTTGGCCCAAGTCCAGAGGTTCTATCTCCAGCACCAATGGGGAGGCTAGACCTTTATCACCTGAGGACGCGCCGAAAAGCTCAGCCTCCTGCTCTCGCATGGCTTGGAGGGAGAGCCCTCCTGCTCGGGCCGCCCGCCACCAAAAGCGAAGCTGCCCTTTGATTTCCGTAGCCCGCACAGCGCTGACCGGGTCGGCATACTTGGGGTTGACTCCCCCGCCAAACAGAGGAGTGAGCAGGCGGTAGGTTCGCTCGAGCTCTATCCAGCCCGACTTGAGCTTAGGGTGGTATTCTTCTTGAAATACAGGAACCTTCCGCACCTTAAACCTCCAGAGTCTCCAGCTTTCCCGTCCAGCTCCCCACCACAGCCAGGCCGTACCCGTCTAAGCGATCCTGTGCCTCATCGCTCAGGTTCTGCATCCAGACCTCCTTGAGCCAGTTTTCAATCTGAGCTTCGCTCCAATCTGGGAAACGCACAAAATAAACACTGCCCGCCGGCACCAGCCGTCGGCTGGGTTTGGCCCTGTTCTGCTCTAAGTCCCAGCCCGAGACCACCGTAGCGCGCCCCAGGGCTACCGCTTCGATTATGGCTCCTTGCACACTGCGCCCTCGAGGTAGGTAACCCTCGGCAAAAGTGGCTGGGGTTAGGAAGATTACCCGAGCCGCGCGGTGTTGTTTGAGGTGCTCGAGCAGCCCTTGGGGAGGCTCGGGCTGGGCCACGGTCTGCTCCTGCCAAAGGGCCAGACGGCGTTCGCCACCCAGGGGAAAGATGCCGCTTGGAGCACCCTCAACCCAGAGGGCCAAGGCCAGGCGGCGCACATTTTTCTCGATCTTTCGGACAAACTCGAGGCCTGAGGTCTGGAACAGATACCCTTCTTCCGCGGTCTGGGTATTTGGGTCGAGCTTGAGATGGGTACGCACCTCGCCTACCGGCCCGTCGTGTCCCAGGGATTCCCGAATAACCTCCCCCTGCAAGGGTGGTTCTTGTAGCCAGCGCTCAAAAGCAACCCAAGGCCAGAAACGCGGCATGGCCAGGGGCTTGCTTTTGCTATTTGGGCGCGCGATCCCCACCGGACAAAGGCCTTCGGGTAGGTTGGTCTGGACGCCCTGACCTAGATCGAGCGGCAACAGGCGATGCAGGTTGGGCCTCTCGCCTCCGCTCAACAACACCGCATCGGCGGGGGCAGGGGCCATCAGCTGCCAGCCTCCTCCAAGCTGCTCAGCCAGAAGCGGCCCCCGAATCCCGATCTGCCGCGCCCTTGCTGCGTCCTCGGGAAAGCGCCATCCCTGGCTCAGACCAATGCGGGTACGAACGGCTCCGGCCAGGGTTTGGGGCATAGGGAAGGGTAAGCTACGGGCTCGAGCCCCAGGGCTACTGGTAAAGGGACGGCCGTCTCGAACAATCAAGGGGTCGCGGGGTTCAATGAGCATCGAGCACCTCCAGAGATTCTTTGGGAATAGCGGCTTGTTCGTAGGCTCTAGCCAACACCTTGGCAACGATCAGTTCATCGGCCAAGCGAGCCACGTCCTCAGGCGTGCCCAACAGTTTGCCCAGTTCTTCACGGTAGGCTTTTTGCATCTCCTTGCGCCCCAGGATGCGCCTGGCCTCGAGCACCAACGCCTCCTCCATGCCGCTCACCCCACCGAGCTCTCTTAACAGGTGCTTGAGTTCATAGGCAGCCTTGGTCGGTATTGAGTCCATCCGCAAAAGGTCGGCATAGCGATACAGCCGTCGCCCCAAAGGGGTCTCTTCGTCCCAACGGCCCCGTACCATCCGCTCGCTGCCACTCCGGGGGCTGTAGGCTACCGCCAGGGCATTGCGTTTTTTGTCTGGAGGGGTTTTGGAGGGCCCCTCTTTGGCAAACTTTTCGACCCGGCGAACCAGCTCGAGGGCATCTTGCAAGGGCTCGAGGTGGTGCACAATAGCCAGACCCACCGAGAGTGTGGGGTCTTGTACTTTCCCAAACCCCCTCATGGCATCCCGGAATGCCTGGGCCAAGGCTTTGGCACAGCGCAGGGCAGTGTGCAGAGGCAGCAGGGCCAGCACATCGTCACCCCCGGCATACACCAGGCAGCCCTTGTGCTGCTCTACAATGCCTTGCACCCTGGCGGCAAAGTTCAGCGCCAATTTGTTGGATAGATTTCGGTGGGCTTGCCAACCGCGCTGGCTCTGATGGTCAATGGCCTCGCCCATCCGGTCGCCATCGGCGTGCAATAGAACATAGTACGGTTCGGGGCGGCCCAGGTATCGGTACATCTCGCCAAGGATTGTTTTGGCCTGTTCCCAAGCTGAGCCCGGTTGTTCAAAGAACTCCCCAAGCCGACCTTCAAACAACAGACGGGGATCGTAATGGGCGAGCAAGGTATCACGTACTACCGGATGGGCCCAATCCACACGGGCCGGTTCACCTACCTGGCTGGCGAGGCGCTCGAGGTAAAAGTGAAGCGATTCTGTTTGTCCCCGCCTTTCAAGCCCCTCCAAGTAGGGCAGAGCAGCCAGGTGCGAGGTGCTGAGAAAGCTACGCTCCGGCCATAGCCGCTTCAGTAGATCTACCCCGCTCAGTTCCTCACCCGGACGTACCCCGTTAGCCATGCGCCAGTCTGACCCAGACTGGTGAATAACGCTCTCCCGCACACCATCCAGCGAGCTTTTGGGCACGTTCGCAGCCCAGGTCACCGGCCCAAAATCACGGGTATTCTTGCGAGCGGCCATGGCCGCAGCCAGCCGATCGCGGGCTTTGGCATAGCCGCCCTCCAACGGTACACAGGCCCAGTAGACCTCGAGCAGATCCTCTATCTGCTTTAGGCTCGTAGGCATGTCAGTATGAGCTTCGTGCTCCTGAAGTATTTCTCTAGCACGACCCTGAATGTAAGAACGGGCTGAAGCAATGGCTTCCTTCGCCAACTCTGCACAACTTTCGACCTGATCTACTTGGATCAGCACCACATTAGGAATGCCGGACTTGCGTAATTGCTCAAAGTGATTGAGATCGTTGGGTGCCGGGAAAATAAGGTTTTGATATCCCACCTTGTCCGCCAAGTGTTCTGCTGCCTTTCCGGCCGCCTCACTTAGCAGCCTACTGCCCGCGTATAGATCGCGGGTACGGCGGGCACTGGCGATGAAATCCTGCACCGGGCCAAAGGCGATTTGCAAAAGATATCCCATAGCACTCATCTCCCCAAAGCCATCGCCCGCACCAACCCTGTCTCCGCTGGCTGACCGAAGCGAGGCGCAAAAAGTGCTCTTTCTAGCGATTGCGCGTTCAAGCGCTCCCTCGAGGCGTAGGTATCGGCCAGGGCCACGCACCACTCTTCGGGGGTCTGGGGCTGGTACTGGGGCTTGTCGCGCCAGCCCTCGTGGTGGCGGGCTGCGGTCCGGGCCAGCCAGAAGGGCTCGAGGCCCGCCCGCTCAAAAAGCCCGCGGTGCCTCCCAATGACCCATGCGGTGTAGGCCGGGTGGCTCCAGTCCGAAAGCTCTTCCGGCGGATGACCCCAGTGGGCCCGCTGATAGAGCTTGCCGAGGTCGTGCAGCAGACCCAGGGTAGCTAAACTAACAGTATCCAGCATACGTTGGGCCAGTTATACAACAAATTTTCAATCGTGGTAGCGCGAAATAAACCAGATACGGCTTTTGGGTAGTTGTTGGTTTGAAAATATTGAAAACGCCCCATCATACTTTTTTGCAGGTACGCCCAGAAATCCTTTAAAACCGTTCTTCTTGAGGTGGTATAAGATACGGGGGTTATGGTTCCGATTGACTTGTCCGGCAAAAAAGCCCTGGTGATGGGCGTGACCAACGAGCACAGCCTGGGCTGGGCTATCGCCGAAAAACTGTATGCCGCCGGGGCCGAAGTGGCTTTTAGCTACCAAGGCGAGCGGCTCCGGGAAAAGCTCGAGAAACTCACGGCGGGCCGTCCAAATCAGCGCCTGTACCAGGTAGATGTCACCGACGAAGCCGCACTCAAGGCTATGTTTGCCGACCTGGGTCAAGCCTGGGGCGGCCTAGATTATCTGGTGCACTCCATCGCCTTTGCCCCCCGCGCCGCCATGGAAGGACGGTTCATTGACACCACCGCCGCCGACTGGAACACCGCCCTGCAGGTCTCGGCGTATTCACTGGTCGCCGTAGCCCGCGAAGCCGAGCCACTGCTACGGGACGGGGGTAGCCTGGTCACCCTGACCTACTACGCCTCCGAAAAGGTGGTACCCAAATACAACGTGATGGGCATTGCCAAGGCCGCCCTGGAAGCCAGCGTGCGTTACCTAGCCTACGAGTTGGGCAAGAAAAACATTCGGGTCAACGCCATCAGCGCCGGGGCTATTCGTACCGTAGCCGCCATGAGCATTCCCGGCTTTCGCAAGATGGTAGCCAAATACAACGCCACAGCCCCCCTGGGCCGCATGATTACCCACGAGGAAGTGGGTAACCTGGGTTTGTATCTGCTCTCTCCCCTATCAAGCGGCACCACCGGCCAGACCGTATACGTGGACGCAGGCTACAGCATTATGGGCATGAGCTGGGATGACGCTCAGGAATAAAGAGAGCCTCGCAACCTCTTGTTTTTGAGGCGCTCATCCAGGAAAAAACTCCCTACTGCAAGCAACTTTTGAGTCGAATGTTGCGCCTGGCGTTCATGCCAGCTCTTCCAAACAACCCCAGCAAAGCGCCGCTCCTTAGAATTTCTCTGGAGCGGCTAACCTTGGGCAGTTTCTTTTCGATGGGCGAGACGGGCAAAAAATCTATCGGCGCTTGCGCCCACCCTTTCCACCGCTGGACTTTTTGCCTCCACCGCCACCAAAACCACCTGAGCCGCGCAAAAAGCTTTTGAGCTTGTTCTCGAACTCGGGAGCCTGGCGGGGCAAGCGCTTGGGTCGGGGGGGCTCCACGGGGGCGGGGGTAAGTTCTTTGATAGAAAGGTCGAGGCGGCCTTTCTCGTCGCGACCCAACACCAAGACCGAGACCACATCCCCTTCATTCAGGTGATCGCGGATGTTCTTGACGAACTCGTGGGCCACCTGCGAGATGTGCACCAGACCCGATTCCCCGCTGGGAAACTCGATAAAAGCCCCAAAATCCATGATTCGCGTGACGCGACCCTCTACAATTGCACCGGCTTTAAGCTCCATTCAGGCGTTCCTCCAAAACGACACGCAATCCCATAGCTCAGGCGTACTAAAGCTGTTGGGGATTCACGATACTTTACTATATCACCTCGAGCCCACTTCTTCACAAAGCGAAGTTTTTACTAGCACTGAAGGAAGCAGTCGTGTCTCAAAACATGTAACGCATTTACAACACCAGCAAGTAAAAGTGATATATTTAGGACACGGAGGAACCAAAATGATCGCCAACCGCCCCAAGGAGTTATGGTTTGAGCTCGATAGCGAGGAACGCCAGATTATTGGTGCTTTGCGGGATTTTTTGCAGGCTGAGGTGGCCCCTACCGCCGCCGAGCGCGACGAGACCGGCGCCTTTCCGTTTGAAATTGTGAAGAAGCTCGGCGAGATGGGCGTAATGGGGGCTCAGGTACCCGAGCAGTATGGCGGGGCGGGGCTCTCGACGCGTATTTTTGCTCGCATTATCGAAGAAATTGCAGCAGTAGACGGTTCGCTGGCGCTTACCGTGGCCTCGCACAACAGCCTGTGCACCGGCCATATCCTGATTGCCGGCAACGAGCAGCAAAAGCAGCAATTCCTGCCCCGGCTGGCCTCCGCCGAGGCGCTGGGGGCCTGGGGGCTCACCGAACCGGGCAGCGGCTCGGACGCAGCAGCTATGCGCACCAAAGCCGAAGAAACCAGCTCGGGCTGGGTACTTAACGGCTCCAAGCAGTTCATCACCCAGGGGTCGGTGGCTGGGGTGTATGTAATCAACGCCCGCACCGACGCCGCCCCCAGCGAGGAAAAGAAGCACCTGGGGCTCTCAGCACTGGTATTTGAGGCCCCCATTCCGGGCCTGCGGATTGGGCGCAAGGAGCGGAAGCTAGGGCTCAACGCTTCGGACACCGCGCAGATAATCTTTGAGGATATTACCTTGCCCAAAGAGGCCCTGCTGGGTGAGCGGGGCAAGGGCTTCTACGATGTGATGAAGGTGCTCGAAGGCGGGCGCATCGGCATTGCCGCCATGGCGGTGGGGCTGGGGCGGGCTGCTCTGGAGTTTGCCGCCAAATATGCCCTCGAGCGCGAACAGTTTGGCAAGCCCATCGCCGAGTTCCAGGCGGTCTCGCACAAGCTGGCCGATATGGCTACGCAGCTAGAAGCCGCCCGGCTCTTGTACCTGAAGGCCGCCGAACTGCGGGACGCCGGTAAGCCTTTCGGCCCGGCCGCAGCCCAGGCCAAGCTCTTCGCCTCGGAGGTAGCGGTGCAGGCCTGCGACGAGGCCATCCAGATCCTGGGCGGCTACGGCTACATCAAGGAGTACCCGGTCGAGCGCTACTGGCGCGACGCCCGCCTGACCCGCATCGGGGAAGGCACCAGCGAGGTGTTGAAGGTGATCATCGCCAAGCACCTGCTGGCCCAGTACCGCTAGAAACCCTTCTCCCCCCTCCCTGCGCCCTGCTATCCTTTTCCGGTGTACGAACTGCTCAAACCCTGGCTGTTCCGCCAAGACCCCGAGACCATTCATGAACAGGTCATGTGCTTGTTGGCCTGGCTGGGGCAGCGGGGGCCCAGTCTACAGCTCCTCCAGCGGTTTTTTGGCTTGTCCGACCCGCGCCTCGAGGTCGCGGCGTTTGGCCTGCGCTTTCCCAACCCCATCGGCCTGGCCGCGGGTTTCGACAAAAACGCGGTAGCCGTGCGAACCTGGGCCGCCCTGGGCTTCGGGCACGTGGAGATTGGCTCGGTTACAGCCCTGCCCCAGCCGGGCAACCCCAGGCCCCGCCTGTTTCGGCTGCCCCAGGATCAGGCGCTAATCAACCGCATGGGCTTCAACAACGAGGGGGCCGAGGCCATCGCTCAAAGGCTAGAACGCTTACAACAAACCTTTGGCCGACCCCCGGTGCCGCTGGGCATCAACCTGGGCAAGTCCAGGGTCACCCCCCTGGAGGAAGCCCCACAGGACTATTTGCAAAGCCTCTCCCGGCTCTGGCCCTATGGCGACTACTTTGTCATCAACGTAAGCTCCCCCAACACGCCGGGGCTCCGGGCCTTACAGGACAAAGAGCGGTTGGAAGAGCTGCTGGCCGCGCTTACCGGTTTTGTGCAGGGCCGGAAGCCCCTGTTGCTCAAAATTGCCCCCGACCTCACCTGGGAGCAGATTGACGAGATTTTGGGCCTGGTGGAAGATTACCGGCTCGCGGGCCTGATCGCCACCAACACCACCACCGCCCGCACCGGCCTGCAAACCCCCATAGACGAAGCCGGCGGCCTCTCGGGCAGGCCCTTGCGGGCGCGCTCGCTCGAGGTGCTCCGATACCTGCACGCGCGGCTACAAGGCCGCCTGCCCATCGTCTCGGTGGGGGGTATTTTCAGCCCGGAGGACGTGTGGGAACGGCTGGAGAACGGGGCTACCCTGGTGCAGATATATACCGGCCTGGTCTACGAGGGGCCCCTGATGGTGAAAAAGCTGTGCAGGGGGCTGCTGCAAAGAATGGAGCGAGAAGGTGTGCGCAGCCTGAAAGAGCTCATACCGTTTCCGCTTGAATCCTTCACCGTTGGACGAAGTCAGAGGTGAAGGATTCAAGCCGACCGAAGGGAGTAGAAAAGCATTTCGGTAGTATCGTTTAGGCTTGCCGAAGTGAACGATACTACCGAAATGCGTATCAGCCCGACTCCATAACCAGCAGTTCGCGGATTTCCTCGAGCTTCCCTTCGGCAGCTGCCTCGCCGTCCTGGATGGCCTGCTCGAGCTGCTGGAAGCTAAAAAGCCCGATACCCTCGAGCTTGGGCCGCAGCACCAGGTCGGGGCGCGAGACCGCCAGCTTTACCTCGGCCAGCCGGATCTGCATAATCTCCACCGAACGATACACGTTCTGGATGGGGTTGGCGTCAATGCCCCGGCGGAAAATCTGCTGCCACCAGGTTTTCTTCTGCGGGTGCTCGCGCAGCACCTCCAGCGGGGTCACATCCACCGCAATCACCCGCTCGGCCCCCAAAAAGCGCACCAGGTCTACCGGAATCTGGTTCAGAATGCCGCCGTCGGCCAGCAGTTGCTCACCCACCCAGATGGGGTTGATAACCCCGGGGTAGGCGATCGAGGCCCGAATGGCCTGAAACACATCGCCCTGGCGAAAATACACCTCGGTTCCGGTAATCAGGTCGGTGGCGGTGATGCCCAGGGGAATGGGAAAATCTTCCATCTGGCGGGGCACATAGGGCTCCAAAAAACGCACCAGCTCGCTGAAGTTGAGCATATCGCTCAGAGGGTTCAGGTCCAGAAAGCGCCAGAAGGACACCTGGGACAAAATCCGCTCTACCTCGTCGGCAGAGTGGCCAGCGGCAAAAACCGCCGCCATGATGCTGCCCATGCTGGTTCCGGCGATCACGCTGGGGCGGAACCCTTCGCGCTCCAGCACCCGCATCACGCCAATATGGGCATACCCCCGGGCTCCTCCACCGCCCAGGGCCATTCCAAAGCGCTTGAAATCCGGCATACCTTAGCCTAAACCCAAAATGGCCCGTGTTGCATTTAGACGGGATGCTTCCCCATGGGGCCCCAGGTTGGTGGGAGCAATGCGTTTAGGGAATAGACCGTGCCGCCTAGGGACTTCTTCGCACGTTCATCCCCAAAACCAGCAAACCAGTGTCAGGAAGCATCCAGAAAGCGCTCCTTTAGTTCCGGGGTCGGCACCATACAGCGCTCGAGCCGCCCAAAAAGGCGGTAGCGGTTTTTGGCAACCAGCCGGTAAATCCAGTCCCGCCATCGCTTAGGCAAGAACCGCAGCACAGCCACCACGCGCCACACCCCCCCCAGCCGGTAGAGGATGTGCAGGGCGGCATCCGACTCCAGCCAGACCCGCCCCTCCTCAACAACCACCACGCTGTCGGCCAGGGCCGCAGCGGTAGGAATGCCGTGCTGGCGGAGCAGCCGCTGTCCGGCTTCGGACTGCTGCGAGGCAAACACAAAGCGCCGGGCCCTGTCGTGGCGAAGGATAAACTGCACAGTACGGTGGCAGAGGTTGCAGACGCCATCGAACAGCACCACCGTCTTCATGGTTTCAGTTTAGTGCGATAGGGCTCGAGGGAATGTGGCAGGGATATTTGTAACCCGCCTTGCGCCATAGGCTAGGCGTGTTGTTAGAATGTGCAACACGGGGTAGCCAAAGTGAAACTCATTGACCAATACGGGCGCATCATCAAGGATCTACGGCTTTCGGTCACACCGCGCTGCAACCTGCACTGCCTGTACTGCCATCCGCTGGGCTGGGAACAGTCGGAGCCCCCCGGCACCATCTCGGTTGAAGACACCCGCCACTTCCTGAGGGCCATGCAGCTACTAGGTCTGGAGTCGGTGCGTTTTACCGGCGGCGAACCCCTGGTGCGCAAAGAACTTCCCCAGATGATCGCGGTGGCCAGCGAGCTGGGCATCCCCGATATCGCCATCACCACCAACGGCCTTTTGTTTAAGCGGAAGGCCAAGGAGCTTTTGAGCGCGGGGCTCAAACGCATCAACCTCTCGATGGACGCGGTGACCCCCGAGGTCTTCCGAACCATGACCCGGGGCGGGCAGGTCGAGAAGGTCTGGGAGGCCATCGAAACCGCCTGGGAGCTGGGCATGCACCCGGTCAAAATCAACGCGGTGATGATCCGGGGCATGAACGAACAGGAGGTAATTCCGCTGGCCTCGCTCTCGCTGGAAAAGCCCCTCGAGGTGCGCTTCCTGGAGTATATGCATCTCGACAACTCCAACCCCGAGCTCTACCACGCGCGCTTTATCAGCGGGGCCGAGACCCGCGCCAAAATCGAGGCCCACTTTGGCCCCCTCGAGCGCGTAGATAACGACCCCACCGCCCCCGCGCGGGTTTACCGCATCCCCGGCGCGGTGGGTACGGTGGGCTTTATCAACCCGGTTACCGAGCCTTTTTGCTCCAAGTGCTCCCGCCTGCGCCTAACCTCCGACAAAAAAATCCGACCCTGTTTGCTGACCGACCTGGAGATGGACATCGCCTGGGCCTTCGAGGCCGAGAACCCTGTCGAGGCCCTGGTAGACGCCATCCTGCTGGCTACCGACCGCAAACCGGCCTTTGGCAACACCCTACCCACCCTGCGCGAGCGGGTGATGGTGGGGATTGGCGGCTAAGCGCCCCACGGGAAGCTTCGCCTCTTGGCCCCTCGCAGCAAACCGAATTTTTCTGCTCGAGCACCTATTTGCACTTCCCGCGGGGGCCTCAGAATGAGGAAAATCAGTGGTAGGGTACCTAGATGACCCCGTAGTTGTAGGTCTCGTGGCGGCCGTTTTTGTCCACAATGGCCCACCAGCGGTGCTCAGAGAGCGAGGGCATCTGCAGCAAGAACACCCAGTACTTGCTGGGGTTTTCGCCGCCATCGGGCTGGATGGGGCTTTCGGGCGTGATCAGGGTGAGCTGGGAGTCACCCGCATTCATGAAGTCACGCACAGCATTTTGCAGCTCTTCGGGCTCCGGTTCATCAGGGAGATCGTAGGCCGAGGGGTCGGCTTCAATCAGACTTAGAGGGCTTTGATCGTCGTCACCGTCTTCAATAAAGCTCGTAATGGCCGCCTCGAGGGCCTCGAGAAAACCATCTTCATCGGAAACTGAGGGCACCTCAACCGCAAGGTCGGGCACTTCCAGCGCTTTTAGCAACGACTCGATTCGCTCTTGCAAGGCCATAAAGTAACTCGTTCTACATAACCACATGTGCCCCCGAACGGTCAAGCTACTGCAAGCGGCTCTTGCGCTCGTTGGCAATATGCAAGCAATACAATTTTTTAGCGGTTTTTCGCCTCTTTGAAGCGCTCGATACAGGCCTTGACCTCAGCCACTGCCCCGGCCCTGTCTTTCCAGCCCGCCACCTTGACCCACTTGCCTTTGTGGGCCTCCAGGGCCTTGTAGGTCTCAAAGAAGTTCTGGATCTCCTGTTTGTAGGCGGTGGGTACGTCGTTCAAGTCCTGGATGTGATCCCAGCGGGGGTCTTCGGCCACCACCCCGATGATTTTGGCATCGCCGCCCTTCTCATCCTGCATGTCCACCATACCCACAATCCGCACATCCACCACCACACCCGGCAAAAGGGGGTAGGTGGAGAGGATGATACCATCCAGGGGGTCGCCGTCCTCGGCCAGGGTGGAGGGAATGAAGCCGTAGTCGCCGGGGTAGAACTGGGCCGTGGGCAGCACCCGGTCGAGCTTGATGGCCTCGAGGTCGGGGTCGTACTCGTACTTGTTGGAAGAGCCGCGCGGCACTTCAATCACCATGTGGACAATTTCAGGGGCTTTTTTCCCAACGGGTAGATTCTTGAGGTTCGCCATAGCGCACCTATTCTGACATCCTCTCGCAAAAGCGGCAAAGGTTTATGGCCCAGGCGCGTGGGGCAGGTGTTGTACAGACAGCGCCTCAGGGTTAGTATAGATGTAAGTATGTACTTACTTTCAAGCTTCGATGAAGCCGACTCCACCCGCGCAGCCCTCATGCGTGCGGGATTGGAGCTCCTGGCCGAAAGAGGCTACAAAGGCTCCACCACCCGCGAAATCGCGGCCAGGGCCGGGGTCTCCGAGGTTACGCTGTTCAGGCAGTTTGGAAGCAAGAAAGCCCTGCTGCAAGCGGCGGTGCAAAAGCTCCGCCCGCCGGTAGAGCAGGTTTTGCCCGGCTCATCCCACAAGGAGGTGGCCTGGTCTTCGCTCGAAAACAGCCTGCTGCACCTGGCCCAGAACTATATGCGAATGCTCGAGGCCAACCAGGGGCTTCTGGTTCGGCTCCTGCCCGAGCTGGCCCGCCACCCCGAGTTGCGCGGTGAAACAGGGCCCTTGGGCTTGCGCAAGGCCATGTCGGCAGTTTTTGAGTATTTTGCTGAGCTGCAAAAACAGGGCTTGCTACGTTCCGATGAATCCCCTTCCCAGGTAGCCGTCGCGCTGCTGGGGCCGCTCTTTGCCAGGGTACTGCTTCTGGGCGCGATGGGGATTCAACCTCCATTCGACTTGCAAGCCCACGTGCGGGGTTTTCTGGAGGGAAGGCGCTATGGTCAGCGTTGAGCAGGTCTCGAGGCGGTTCGGCCATCTGGTAGCCCTGAACAAGGTGAGCCTGGAGGTTCACCCCGGCGAGGTGTTTGGCCTGCTAGGGCCCAACGGTTCGGGCAAAACCACCCTGATTCGTATCCTGAGCGGAGTCTTGCTGCCCAGCGCGGGCCAGGCCCAGGTGGCCGGGCTAAATGTGGGCCGTTACCCCGACCAGGTCAAGGCCGCCATCGGCTACGCTACCCAGGAGGCCAGCGTCTACCGCGACCTCACGGTGCGCGAAAACCTGGAGTTCCGCGCCCGGCTCTACCTGGAAGCTCGCGCAGTGCCCCCAGCCGTTGAAGCAACTTTGCGGCGGTTTGGCCTGCAGGACTTTGCCCACCAGCTTGCCGGGGCCCTCTCGGGGGGCTGGCGGCAGCGGCTGGCCCTGGCCCAGGCGGTGGTGCATGGGCCCAAGGTGGTGTTTTTGGACGAGCCCACCACCGGCCTCGACCCGGTTTCGCGCCGCACCATCTGGGATCTGATTCACCAGGAAGCCGCTCGAGGCGCGGTCGTACTGGTTACCACCCACTACATGGACGAGGCCGAGCGCTGTCACCGGCTGGCCCTGCTGTATGGCGGCCAGGTGGTGGCCCAGGGCACCCCCCACGAGCTCGAGCAGCTCGCGCTGCAGCAAGCCAGGGTGGCTTACTGCGAGACCGACCTTCCCCTCGAGCACATCCGGGCCCTGCCGGGGGTGCTGGATGCCTGGCCCAGCGGGCGCGGGGTGCGGCTGATTCTGGAGCAACAGGCCTCCCTCAGCCTGCCCCTCCAGACCGTATACCCCAACCTCGAGGACGTCTTCATCATCCTGACCCGTCACCACGGGGGTGCCGCATGAACCGCATCGCCGCCCTGGCGCAAAAGGAGTTCACCCAGATCCGCCGCGACCACGTGCTGTCCCGGCTTATTGTGGGGCTGCCCATCGTCATGACCCTGTTGTTCGGCTACGCCATCAACTTCACCCTCTCGGGCATCCGCCTGGCCGTCTACGATGGTTCGCAAGACCGCATCAGCCAGTACCTGCTGCAAGAGCTGCAAAAGGAAAACCGCTTTACCCTCACCTACATCGCACAAAACCCAGCGGAGGTTCCGCAGGCCATCCAGAAAAACCGGGCCCGGGTCGGCCTGGTAATTCCTTCGGGCGCCCTGCAGACCGTGCGGCAGGATAAAGCTGTGCAGCTCGAGGTGTTTGTGGATGGCGCCGACCCCAACTTTGCCTTCCAGGCCCAGGCCGCCCTGCGCAAGGTGCTGGGAGACGTCAACAGCCGCCTGCTGGCGGGCAAGGTGCTGGCCGGAACCGCCACCACCCCGCCCCTCACCCCCACCCTGCACACCCTCTACAACCCCGACAACAAAACCGCCTGGTTTACCATCCCGGGCATCATCGGCCTGATTATGACCATTTTTACGGTGCTCCTGACCGCGCTTTCGATCGTGCGCGAAAACGAGGGCCGCACCATGGAGGCCCTGATTGCCAGCCCCATCAAACCCTACGAGGTGGTGCTGGGCAAGGTGCTGCCCTATTTTGTGATTGCCACCCTGGTGAGCCTGGTGGTGCTCTCGATCGGGCACTGGGTGTTTGGCGTGCCGGTGCGTGGGAGCCTGCTGCTGCTGTTTGGGCTCATCGTGCTCTTTGTGCTGGGCTCGCTGGGGGTGGGGGTGCTGATTTCCACCCTGGCCCGCACCCAGATTCAGGCCGTGTTTGGTACTTTTGCCTACATCCTGCCCACCATTTTTCTTTCGGGGTTCGTATTTCCAGTGGACGGGATGCCCCTTTTCTTTAGGTGGTTGGCGGCGGTGATCCCGGCCCGCTATCTGATTGATGGCACGCGGGGGGTAATGCTCCGGGGCGCGGGCCTCGAGACCCTCTGGGTAGACCTGGTGGCGCTCGTCATTTTCAGCGTGGCCGTGCTGGGTCTGGCCAGCCTGCGCTTTGGCAAACGGCTGGCGGCCTGAGGGGCGCTGGATGGTATCGTTAGCCTGCTCTTTCTGACCGTGAGGAAAAGAACGCTCATGAAAGGATTTCACCCATACCGACGTCTCCTGCAACTCGCCCTGGCGGCGGTGGGTCTACAGCTTTCGACCCTCGGCCTTGGGCAGTCCCTCACCTTCGGGCTTTTTGGCCGCCTCTCACCCGACCACCTGACCCCCACCCTCGAGGCCACCCTCCCGCTGGGCGAGCTGGAGCTACGCGCACGGCTGCAGCGCGATGCGCTGGGCCTGGGGTTGAACGGCGCGCTTGAGCTAAGCGCCCTGGGCCGGCTGAGCTACGGCGCAGGCTTTAGCCTGGGCTTTGCCGGCTGGGGCTTGCAGGCCGGGGCCAGCGCCGTCCTGGGCCCGGTGGCCGCCAGCCTGGAGGCCCTGTACAGCAACACCCCGCGCTCGAGCCTGTGGGTGGGCGACGAGGCCGAAGGCGGGCTGAAGCTGGGGCTGGGCGGGCGCTACCGCCTCGAGCCCCGGCAGACCCTGGGCCTGCAACTGGGCTTCAAAAACAGCCTGGCGGGTATCGCCAGCGGTTCGGGGGAGCTGAGCTATGCCCTGCGACAGGAACAGACCTACACCTTTGGGCTGGGGGTGGACGATTCGCGCCTGTACGGCCTCTTGGGCTGGCGGGGTGAGCTGGACGAGGCCGGGACGCTGCTCGAGGCCACCCTGCGGGCCGGGCAGCTCAACCGGCTGGAAGCGGCCCTAACCGCGCCTTTAGACGAGGAGCAGCTCAACAATCTTAAGCTGCGCCTAACCGTGGCCTACCCCTGGGCTGCTACCCTGGGGGTGGAGGCCTACGGCTTCCGCGCCGATGCAAGCTACGAGGGCAGTTTTTCGCTGTGGTTGCGCTACCGGCTCAGTTTTGGAGGCAGTGAATGAAAAAACTACTGGCAATCGCCTTCCTATCCCTTGGGCTGGCTACGGCCCAGAGCATCGCCGAAATTACCCGCCAGGTGCAGGCCAACATGGAACGTTCGCCCTGGGAGGCCACCGTCACGGGCAAGGTGCAGCTACCCGACGGCAGCACCCAGGAGGCCGAGTTCCGGCTCCAGGTGATTCCGGGCAAGGAGCAGCTCGCCCGGGTCGAGTTCAAAAAACCCGCCGCCCTCGAGGGCAACTTTGTGGTGATCTCGGATAAGGAAGTCTGGAACTACCTGTTCCTGACCAACCAGCTCATCATCCAGCCCCGCGCCAAAGCCCGCATCGAAGGCCTGGGCTTCAACCTGACCGACCTCGGCGACTTCGAGGAGCTTACCCAGCGGGTCACGCTGCGGCTTCTGGGCGAGCAAAACACCCCCGCCGGCCCGGCCTGGCGCATTGGCGGCGCCCCCAAGGACGCCTCGCTGGGCTTTGCCAGCATGGAAATTCTGGTGCTCAAGTCCGACCCCCGCCCCCTCTCCATCACCCTGCGCGACAGCAGCAACAAGGTGCTGGCCGACCTTAATCTCACCAACTTCCGCCGGGCCAACCTAACCCCCCAGACCCTGCGCAAACGGCCCGCCGATGCCGAGGTGCTGCGGCGCAACTGAACTGGGATTGCAACCTTTGCCCATCTTTACCTGAGCCTAGGGCACTCTGGCTGGAGTGGAGTGGACTCGAGGGCAGGGGTAATTTCCCTCACTGTGCTAATGCAATGCTTCTTCGCAGTTCAGCACAACAGTGAGGTTCAAGCGCGGCACGTAGCGAAGCAGAGCGGCGTCGCCTGCAACCCGTTGTTATGCCGCCCCTTTTGATCAACTGGGGTTACCCTGCTCCAGAATCTCAGGGTCTACGACTCGCTTTGCCGATTTCCATATTTCTTCCCTTCGTTTCTGCCGAAATGCATCAAAGGTAACTGCATCGAATTTCAGTAATAGCGGATTGTCGGCATATTCAGAAACAAGCAAGTGTTTATCAATCGGGATGCCTTGTTGTTTTAGGCGATTGAAATACGATTCGGGAAGTTCGGCTCGCTTGCGAATGTTGTCTGTTGCGCCTACAAAACGCAAGTTGCCTATGTCGTTTATCTCTGTGCTTCCATATCCTAAACGATTTCTGAGCATGTATTGCGGGTAGATGTGGTCTATGTGCGGCTCGTTGCCTTTATATGCCACATCAAATGGCGAGTTGCCCCAACGGTCACAATAGACAATGTTCAAAATTATTGCCCGCAGACGGTTCTCCGACAAGTGCGACTCCTGCAATTCCACAGAATAGCCGTGAGACATACCAAAGTATTTCTTTATCTCGCTCAAGGGAAAAGCACCACCATTATCCTTGCCTACGACAGAATGCAAGGTGTTCAAAATTGAGTCGGTGGAACTTCTATACCAGTTGAACAGTTGCGCTTTGTGATAATAAGCCGCCATAAGTAAGCGATTCGCTTCATTCGGTTGAGGGTTGTGAAAAAGGAAGTCGAAAACAGGTATCAGGGCGTTGTAACTACGAACCAGCTTGTCAGAAAACATGCGTATATCGTGTACGATAAAATCGCGTAACTGCTGAAAGGCTTTTTCAGCTCTATCCCACGTTTGCTCAATATGCTGTATGAGCGTTTCACCACGCGCGCCATAGAATTTCTCTTTCTGTATTTCAGCACCTTCACCATGAGCGAGCAGGAGACATTTAAGAACAAAATCGCTGTCAATACCGAGTTTCCCGCCGTTAAGAAGGTTTACAACTTGCTCAACGCGTTCTTCAATGTCATCCCAGCCTTCTTTCATCGCCGCGAACATCAAATCGCCGGCTGTAAGTTTTGTCCCGCCCGAATTGACGCGGACGAAAATCTCAAGGATTCGGCGGTATGGGTATTGTTTTGCAACACCGTCCAGTTCATCAACCCAAAAATGCTTATCATGATTCAAGATTGAGTGAAGTTGTTGCAGGTTAGCCCTTACACGCCGCTCGCGTAACCTTCGCTTCTCGGTTTCTTCCTGAAGTTTGTCTTCAAGTAAATCGTTTATCTCGTCCGCAATGTTCAGCGGATTGCCATTCGCATACTTTTCTGTTAGGTCGCGGACACGGAAAAACGGCAACTCTAGTGGCTGAGCACTGAATATCAACTTGTGTAAAACGTCGCCGTTATCAACTTCTACATCACCCGCCGTGATGTCGAAATATGCTTCTTCGATTGCGTTTGAATCATCGTGTATTCCACCACGAAAAATCGCGTGCAGCGTTTGTAGGCGTTGTTGTCCATCAAGTACAAAAACCTTTTCGATACCCGCCGCAGAGCGATTCATGTCGTAAAGCGTAGACAAATCAGCGTCGAAATCAATCACTGGCATGAAGCGTCGAGCGCGTATTTCCTCTTTTGTGCGCCAAAACAGAAAAGTCTGTATTGGATATTCACGCATTAGAATCTACAAACCACCTTACCCAAATCAGGCACTGCAGTTATGTTTAGAGCATGAACCGCCGTGCTTACCCATCGGACGTCCGTGATGAGGAATGGGCTCTGGTGCTGCCCTATTTGACCCTCGCCCCGCTGGAAGCACCCCAGCGCAAGTACGACCTGCGCGAAGTGTTCAACGCCCTGCGCTGGATGGTTCGAACCGGTGCTCAGTGGGACTACCTGCCCCACGACTTCCCACCCCCCCATATCGTTCAGGCGCAAGCCTACCGCTGGATGAACCGGGGGGTCTTCGAAGACCTGGTACACGACCTGCGCATGACCCTGCGAATGCTCCAGGGCAAAGCCGCCCATCCCAGCGCTGCCATCTACGATGCTCGCACCCTACAGTCCACCCCGCAAAGTGGGGAGCGGGCCGGATACGATGGGTACAAACGACGCAAGGGAAGCAAAGTTCACCTGGCGGTAGATACCCTGGGGCATCTGCTGGCCCTGGTAGTAACGGCGGCCAGTGAACAGGAACGGGCCCAGGTGGGAGCCCTCAGTCAACAGGTGCAGGAAGTGACGGGGGAGCAGGTGGAAGTGGCCTTTGTGGATCAGGGTTACACTGGGGAGGAAGCGGCACAAGCGGCAGAGGCGGAAGGCATCGCCCTGTGTGTGGTCAAGGTGGAAGGGGCCAAACGAGGATTCGTGCTGCTGCCGAAGCGTTGGGTGGTGGAACGTTCGTTTGCCTGGACATCCCGGTTTCGCAGGCTGGCGCGAGACTATGAGCGGCTGGCTGAGACCTTGCGAGGTTGGCACTGGTTGGCTTTTTCGATTCTGATGACAGCGAAAACTGTGGAGCTTTTACGAACAGCTAGTTAGCAGGCTCTAGGCTGTCGAACAGCTTGCCCATTTGTTCTCTCTCCCACACAAAAGGACGTTGAATGTGCGGGAGTAATATGCGATGAGCGTCAATGTCTTCAAGAAGCCTAAAAAGTGAGCGAGGTGTATAACTCATTGACGTTTAACTCCGATGGAAGTGGCACAACTAGTAACTATACCGCAAGTTTATCTGCTTCCTGATGTAGGCTTCTTTCATTCAAATATCCCTCCTTTTCTAGCTTGGTACAGGTAGGTATCCAGGGTTCGTCTTTCGGCCTAGGTTTATAGGTTCCGGCTACTTTGGAGTCAGATTTTATCCCATTTTCCCGCCTTCACAAGCCCCAAATGCACCCCAACCCCTGTATCCTGAAGCCATGCGCCTGGGCGAGCGGGGCGAGGGGTATGTGGTGGGGCAGTTTGCCCTGCTGGGCCTGCTGGTGCTGGCTTTGTGGGTTACGCCTTCCTTTAGCCCGCCCTGGCTGGGGGGGCTGGGGCGGGGGCTGGCCTGGGTGGGGCTGGGGGTGCTGCTGCTGGCGGCCTGGCAACTGGGCCGCAACCTGACTGCTCTGCCCAAACCCAGGCCGGGGGGCTACCTGGTGCAGCAGGGGCTCTACCGGGTGGTGCGGCATCCCATCTACTGCGGGGTGCTGCTGTGGGCGCTGGGCAGCAGCCTGGCCCACCTGAACCTCTGGACGCTTCTGTTGTGCGGGCTGCTGTTTGTCTGGCTCGACCGCAAGGCCAGCCTCGAGGAAACCTGGCTTCAAGAGCGCTTCCCCGAGTACAGCGCCTACCGCCAGCGGGTCAAAAAGCTGATTCCCTGGGTCTACTAGATACCCCACGGGAAGCCACGCCTGTTTGCGCTTCCCGCGGGGGCCCCAGGTCGAGAAAAAATCGGCGGTAGGGGGCTTAGCCCAGCGCCCGCAGCCAGTCCCACAGGCGCGGGTCGGTGTAGTCGGGGATGCACAAAAAAGCCCCCGCCTGGGCCAGGGCCTCGGGTGGGTGGCCGGTGGTGAGGGCCACGGTGGGGATGCCGGCCCCCACCGCCGAGCGCACCCCGGAGGGGGAGTCCTCGAAGGCCAGGGCCTCCTGGGGGGCGAGGTTTAGGTGCTGCAGGGCCGTTTGGTAGGGCAGCGGGTCGGGCTTGCCGGCGGGCAGGTCTTCGGACAGGACGATGGGGTCGAACATTAGCCCCAGCCGCTTTAGCAGGTAGTGGGCGTTCTCCCTGGGGGCGTTGCTCACCAGAGCCTGGCGCAAACCCTGGCTTTGGGCCCAGTCCCACAGCGCCTTTAGGCCGGGCAGGGGTTGCACCTCGGAGGCCAGCTCGCGGAAGCGGGCCTCTTTTTGCTCGAGGAAGGCCGCACCCTGGGCCTGGGAAAGCTGGGGCAAGAGGCGCGCTACAATCTCGGGGTTGAGGCCGCCGCTGATCTGGGTCTGGTAGAAGTGGTGATCGCCCTGGATGCCGTAGCGGGCTAGGCCCTCGAGCCAGGCCTGCTCGTGCAGGCGGTCGGTGTCGGCCAGGGTGCCGTCAAGGTCGAAGAGCAGGGCCCTCAGCTTCACTTTTCCTCCAGAGCAGGTAGGTCATGCCGGCCATCCAGGCCACCACCAAGAGCATACCGGGGGCCAGCGCCGCCTTGGGTAGCAGGGCAAATCCCGCCGGAACCAGGTTGCTGCCCACCGCCGCCGCATAGAACAGAAAAGCCAGCCCACGGTAGCCAAGGTATCTCTCGGTAAAGGCATAGAGGGTGGGAAAGGTGGGGGCCACCCAGAACCCTACCAGCGGAAAAACCCAGGCCAAAGGGGGCGCGAAGTAGCACAGCGCCACCAGCAGCGCCGCCAGGTGCAGCCCCACCAGCCGGGCCAGGGGGTTGGCGGCTACGAAGTCGGCCAGGAGCCAGCGGCCCAGGGTCAGGCTCACCCAGTACAGCGAGAGCAGCACCCCCACCCAGCGGGGGTCGTAGCCCAGGTGGCGCAGGTAGAGGCCGGAGAAGCTCGAGACCACCAGCTCCACCGCCACATACGAGACCGCCGCCAGCAGCACAAAGGGCAGCAAGCCCGCAGGTGTATGGGTTGCTTCGGAGTGGGGACGTGCCCGCGTCGCGGGGGCTTTCCACAACAGGCCCGCCGCCACCAGGGCCACCAGCGCCAGCACCGCGTAGCCCATGCGCCAGCCCAGCCCCACCATCAGCAAGGGGGCCAGCACCGCTCCTACCCCAAAAGCCGTGTTGATGCGGTAGAGCACGGCCAACTGGCCCTTGGGGTAGAGCTCGAGGGGCAGGGCGTTGCAGTGGAAGTTGACCACCGCCACCCCCAGGCCCAGCAGCAAAGCCGCCCCAAAGACCCCGCTCATCTGGGGGGTCAGGGCCATTAACAGCAGGCCCAGCCCCTCAACCAGCAGGGCCAGGGCCAGCCAGGGGTGGCGCCGGCGCAGGCGGCTGCCCAGAAAAATGCCCAGCAAGGCCCCCACAAAAAAAAGGTTGAAGTACCAGGCCAGTTCGGGGCCCACGCCAAACCCGGCCTGCCACTGGGGAATGGCCGCCCCCACCGCCGCCCCAATGGCCCCGGTCATGAACAGCCCAAGGGCGCTGCCCCAGGTCAGGCGCAAACGTTGGGCGTTGGTTACCGGGTTCATGGGTGGGCTCTCACAAAGCTAAAACCCCCGGTGCAAACCGAGGGCTGTTGGTGACCCCAAGGGGATTCGAACCCCTGCCGCCGCCTTGAAAGGGCGGTGACCTAACCGCTAGTCGATGGGGCCGGGTTGGGTTTATCCCGGAGGTACTGCCCTGCACCTAGGTCGGGGTGCAGCCCTTCGAGATAAATCTGGCTGGGGCACGTGGATTCGAACCACGATTGACGGAGCCAGAATCCGTAGTCCTGCCGTTAGACGATGCCCCAACAGGGAGCCTGTTCGAGCAGGCAACGGGTATGGTACAAGATGACCCGGTTTTTGGCAAGCCCTTCACTATAATCATTCCCAGGCTGGGGCTTTCCGGCCTGAACCCAGCGTGGGAGGACAATTGGACAGAACCGCACAAAAAATCATCGAGGCCCTGTCCCAGGTGGTCTCGCCCCTGGCAGCCAGCAGCCTGCTCAAACGGGCGCTGGGGGGGCAGTCGCCCGAGGCACTGGAGCCGCAGCGCTGGGCCGAGCTGATCGAGGGGCCGTTGCAGCAGGAGCTTAAAGGAATCCTGCCGATGAGCGGTCTTTTGCCCGAGCTACAACAGCTGGCGCAGCAGCTCAAGGCCCAGCCTCAAAGCTCTCAGCGGGCGCAGGCCCCCACCATCGAGGCCACCGACCTCACCGAGTACGTAAATCTGCAAAGCGAGCAGGATCGCCACAACCTGGTGCTGGAGATGGCCCGCCGCGAGGGGACGCTGGCGGTGGTGCTGGATTCTGGTTATGGACAGGAATACCGTCTGGGAACCCATAAAGAAAACCTGGTGGGCCTGCTCTCAATCGCGCATCGGTTACTTGACCGTAAAGGGCGCTACCGGGTGTTTTACACTGTGTTCAGGGAAGCCCAGCTGGTGCTGCGCCCGTTAGGCCAAGGCTATCTGGCTGTGCTCACACGCAATGAGGCCAATCTGGGGCAACTGTTATATCGAATGGGCAAAATTGAAGCCCTCCAGATGGGCGCCGAGCAATAGGAGGTTATGACCATGAAGGGTTGGTTCGCAATCATCGCGCTGTTCAACCTGGCCTGGGCCGCTCCGGCCCTTAGCTTGTACGACCAACTTGCGCCCACGCTGGATCAGGTACGCACGCTACAAAATAGCAACCCCGCGCGGGCCCTCGAGCTCCTTTCTAAAGCCGAGGATGCATTCCGTAAAGGGGCAGGCGAGCTGGCCCCGGTACTGCGCGAGGGCATCCAGCAGTCGCTGGCTGATGCCCGGCAGGCCTTGGCCCGCCGCAGCAACGCCGACCTCGAGGCCCGCATCCAGATCATCAAGGCCATCCTGGGCAAGGCCCTGTACGACAACTACTTTAGCGCCCTCGCAGCGGGCAACAGCGCCGACGCCAATCGCCTGCTGCCCAAGGTGCTTTCGGCCAGTCGGCTGCCCAACAGCCTGCAGTCCCAGATACAAACCCTGGCCGCTGCAAATAACCTGGATGGGGTGCGTCAATTGTTCGAGCGCACCTATGCCCAGGGCATTCTCAATGCCCTCCAGCGGGCCCAGGCCCAGACCAGCGCCGTGCAGGCCTACCTCGAGGCCACCCGAGCCTATGCCCTCTACCTGATCGTACAAGACTCACCCCGCGCCCGCAGCCTTAGCGCCAAAGGATTTGTAGATGCCCTCGGCAAGCTCTCCACTGGCAATCTAAATGGTTTCAAAACCGATGTGCAGGCTCTGGTAGCCCAGGCCCAGAACTTCCTGAAAGCGACCTCGAGCCCGCAAAGCCAGCGGCGAAGTACTCCTACCACCGCCGCTCAAAACCCCCCCGCCACTGGGGGGGTTCGCCTAGAAGCACCCCGCACCCCACCCGCTCCCAAGGAAGCGGCTCCTGCCCAGGCGGCCATAGCGCAGACCCGCCCACTCACCACCCCACCCCCCAGACCGACCTCTACAACACGGCCTGTTCAGGTGGCCTCTACCCCGGATGCCTATCAACAACTACTGGGCGACCTGCGCTTCTTGATAAAAGACAACCGCAAGCTCGAGCGGGTGGCCGATAGCCTCACGGGGGCCGGCATCTACAGCATTGACGACTGGAAGCGGGCCCTGCTCGAGGTGCGCGGTCGCCTTATGGAAGCCCAGGTTCAGGCCGAAACCGGCCAGACCGACCTTGCTCGCCGCACCCTGGCCCAGGTTAGCACCCGCTACAAGATCGCCATCGCACCCTTGATTGAAGCCCTGCGACCCGAACTGGCCCGGCGTACTGGCCAGGTCTTTGCTCTAGCCGAAAACGCGGTGGGATTGCGCACCAGCGACTTCACAGTGCTTTCAGGGGAGCTGCTGGAAAACAGCCTGGCCCTGGAAGGTAGAAGCCTGGGGGCCTTTCATGACCTACAGGTCTGGTTGCTGCAAACCATTCTGGGTATCCCTCGGGCTTTCTTGTTCATCCTGGCCGGACTGCTGGCCTTTTTCCCGCTTTACCTGCTCACCCTTACCTTTGGAGGGCGCAACGTCTACTGGCGCTTCCTGGGCCTGGCCTTTTTCTTCCTGCTGCTGCCAGCCATGATGGAAGGCCTATCCTACATCGGCTCCATTCTGTCCGACCCGCGCTACGGTCGGCTGCCCTTCCTGAGCATTCTCACCAACCTGTCCATCCAGCAAAACCTGGTGGCCCAGTTGTTCTGGGGCCTGACGGTGTTCCTGGTGATCATCTTCGCCACCATTGGTCTGCGCGGCATCGCAGCCCAGTTCGGCTTGCTGCAAAACCAGCGCACCCCAGTACAGCGCAGCCGAAGCTCCACCATAGCCCAGACCGCTGCGGGCGGTGTGGTAGGCACCGCAGCCAGCACCAAGCCGCACCCCGGGTTGACCAGTGAGACCATCGTGGAGTGGGATGAGGAGTTCTGAAAAACCTGCACTTTTCCAGAGTTAAGCCAGCCCCGCAGACCATGTAACGCCATACCCCCAACGCCCAGGCGGTATAATCCACCCGGTTTTTCTTATGAAACTGGGTTTTAGCCCTCTGACCGCTGGCCTCAGCTACCGACAGTCCCTCGAGTTGGCCTCTGAGCTGGGCCTGTTTCTGGAAATCGCCTTCGACCAGCACGAAATGGATCCCCGGCTGCCCAAGGCCCGGGAGCTAGCCGAAATGGGTCGGGCCGCCGGGGTGGGCTTTACCGTGCACCTGCCCTTCGTGGACTGGAACCTGGTCTCGCTGGTGCCGGAGGTGCGGCGGCTCTCCCTCGAGCGCACCCAGCGGGCCATTGCTTTTGGGGCCGAGATTGGCGCAGCTTGTGGGGTACTACACACTGGCCTGGTTCCGCTGCGGCTACCCGAGGCGGTAGCCCACGCCCACCAGCTCGTACAGGAGGCACTCGAGCAACTGGAGCTGGCTATCCCGGTAGCCCTGGAAAACCTGGGCCTGAGCAAAGCCGATCTGCTCGAGACCCCCGACGAACTGGCCAAGCTGCTGGAGGCTCATCCCCACTATGGCTTCTGCCTGGATGTGGGGCACGCCCTGATTCAGCGGGGCCCCGGTGGCCCCCAGGAGTACTACCACCTGCTAGCCCACCGCTTGCTGCACCTGCACCTGCACGACAACCGGGGTGATCGGGACGAACACCTGCCTTGCGGGGATGGTGCGGTGAACTGGGCCTGGGTGCGGGGGTCGCTGGGGGATTTTGGTGGTACCGCGGCCCTCGAGGTCACGGGCGGCGCGGAGGGTGTGCGCCGGAGTGTGGCCCTGCTACGTAATGGTTTCTGAATTGATTCCAAGCTATATTCTGGCAGCGTGCAAGCTTTAATTGTTACAATCCCTATTAGGGACATTTGCCCCAACATAATTTTTTATGATTGACTCACCGGGGCGCAGGCCCCTAATTTTCTGGTAGTCTTGAAAGCAGTGCCCAGGCCTCTTTAAAGAGGCCTGGCCAGGAGGAATCAAGCAATGCCGATTGAGCGAATCGAAGTCTATCTGGATGGCGGCGCCGAACCCGTGCAGGTGCTCACTCAACCCCCCTTCAAAGTGACCTACGACACCCGCTCGCTAAGTGACGGGGAACACCTATTGCGGGTAGTCACCCACTACACCAACGGGGCCCGGGAAGTGAAGGAGATCCCCTTCAAGGTAGCCAACACCCCCGGTGTGCTGGTGCAGGGCCTCGAGGAGGGCAAGGAGGTCTCGGGCACCCTGGAGGTTACCCTGCGGGTGGCCGATCCTGACGTCAAACCCACCCGTGAGCGCTTCCCGGGACTGGGCGCAGCCATCGCTACCGCTGTTATTCTGGGCGGGATCTGGCTCTTCTTTGCCGCAACCGGTGTGACCAACAAAACCCTCGAGGAAGTAGCCAAACCCCCTGCCGCTGCCGAGGCCGGCGGTCACGGGGGCGATAATGGCGGGGCGGTTGCGGCGGTGGACGAGGCCCTCAAAGCCAAAGGCGAGCAGGTATACAGCGCCAACTGCGCCGGCTGCCACCAGGCCACCGGCAAGGGCCTGCCGGGGGTCTTCCCGGCCCTGGACGGCAGCAAGAACGTGGCCGATAAGGCCTACACCATCAACATCCTGCTCAAAGGCAAGGGCGGTATGCCCGCTTTTGCCCAGCTCTCCGACGAGGAGCTGGCTGCGGTGGCTACCTACATCAAGAATAGCTGGAGCAACAAGTTCGGCGGCGTGACGCCCGACGAGTTCAAGGCGGCCCGCTAAACCCTGGAGGGAAGATGTATCGCAACGACACAGTAGTTCCCTACTTCGCTCTGGTCTTCTCGGTGGCCTTGTTCCTGATGGCCTACCTCAACAACCAGATGCGGGTGGTGCACGAGGCCGGGGTGGTGCCCCACCTTACGGTGGGCAACATCGGGCTGATGGCCTTTGCCGTGGTGCTCTTCGTGTATGGCTTTATCGGGCTCATGAGCAACTGGCTCGAGGGCTCCGAGCTGTACCCCGGCAAACACGAACCTGAACCCAGCAGCCTGCCCATGGTGGCTGGGGTGGTACTCTCGCTTCTACTGGTGATGCTCTCGGGCTTCTTCGTACGCGCCCTGGTGTTTGCCAACAACCCCGAGATCGGCTACTACAACGCCACCACCCTGCAGGCTGGGGTGTTTGCCTCAATGATGCTCATCCTGGCCTTGCTAATCGCCATCTACAAGAAATACTTCATGCCAGAAGAAGTCTTGGCCGAAGATGAGAAAAGCGACTTCCCCTGGTAGCGACAGAGTTTGGAGGATTTGAACATGGCTGATCATGAAGCCACTGCCCATCATCACGAACACCACCCTGAAGATCCCCAGGCCCACGCCACCCGCCGAGCCATCCTGCAAGCGGCCATTGGTGTGAGCGCGGGCGCTGCGGTGCTCTCAACGCTGTGGGTGGGTGCGGGCCTGGTACCTCGCGAAGAAAAGATTCCCAGCAAAGAACCGGTAGCGGTGGGTGATACCCTGGTCTTTGCCACCGGCCCCAAAGCCGACCAGGAGATCACCCTGGATGACCTGCGGGCCGCTCAACGGGAAAGAATCCCCTTCATCATTGCTTTCCCTAAAAGCCCCGAGAACGTGGTCAAAAAAGACCTGATCACCAACACCATCATGGTCATCCTGGCCGACCCGGCCAAGATGAGCCCCGAAACCCGCCAGTACGCCTCCCCCGAGGGGGTTCTGGCCTATTCGGCGGTCTGCAAGCACCTGGGCTGTACGGTGAGCCAGTGGCAGAACGACACCTGGCTCTGCCCCTGCCACGGTGGCAGGTACGATATCTACAACCAGGCCAAGGTGGTGGGGGGCCCCGTGCCCGCCCCGGTTCCCCAACTGCCCGTCAAGGTGGAAGGGGGCAAGGTGGTGGTGGCGGGCGAGTTCCTGGGCAAGCCTGGTGCCGACGTATAGGGAGGAAGTATGTATCAGTGGTTAGACGATCGCTTGAGCATCGGAAAGCTATATGCCAAGGCTTTCCGCAAAGCCTTCCCGGTGCACCACTCGTTCTTCCTGGGCGAGATTACTCTGTTTTCCTTTGTGACCCTGGTGCTTACCGGCATTTTCCTGACCCTCAACTACGAGCCGTCCATACGCCCGGTTTCGGGCTCGCTCTCGGGTGGACAGGAAGTACCCGCGGCCTATTACTCGATTCTCTACATTGACTCGCTGCCCTTTGGGGCGGTGATCCGCTCGCTGCACCACTGGGCCGCCCACATCATGATTGCCGCAGCCTTCCTGCACATGCTGCGCATCCACCTGACCGGGGCCTACAAGAACCCCCGCGAGCTGAACTGGATTGTGGGGGTGTTTTTGCTGGTGCTCGCCATCATCACGGCCTTCACCGGCTACGCCCTGCCCTTCGACAACTACGCCCTCACCGCCACCAAGATCGGCTACGAGATTGGCGCGGCGGCCCCCTGGGTGGGCAAGCTGCTCTCAAATATCCTTTTTGCCGGCGAGCTCTCGCCCACCAACACCCAGACCATCCCCCGGCTCTTTCCTATCCACGTGCTCTGGCTGCCGCTGGCCCTGATGGGGCTGATTGGCGCGCACCTGGCCATCATGATCAAGCAGAAGCACACCCAGCCCAAGTACGCCGAAAAGGTCGCACCGGGCAAGATTGTGGGGGTGCCGCTCTTCCCGCAGCAAGCTGCGATGATGGGCATTCTGTTTTTGGTCTACATCGCCGTGACCACCTTCATCGCCGGGGCTTTCCTGGCCCACCCGGTGCAGGCTTTTGGCCCCCCCACCGCCAACACCCCGCCGGTTAAGCCCGACTGGTACTTCATGTGGATCTACGGGATTTTGCAGATCATCCCGGCCAACTGGCGCTTTGAGTTCCTGGGGGCCACTTTTGGCCCGCAGTTCTGGGGCGGTATCCTGGTGCCCACGGTTATCATTTTGGGGGCCCTGGCTATTCCTTTCCTGGACTACTCCAAAGAGAAGCAGCGCTACCTCGAGCTCCCCAGCCAGCACCCCTTCCGCACCAGCTTTGTGGTGGGGATGCTGATGTTCTACATCATGAGCACCCTGGCCGGCTACAAGGTGGATCTGGGTCTCTCCAACGGGCTGCTGTGGGTACTGGTCTTCATCGTGCCCATCGTTACCGGGGTGGTCTGCTACATCATCATGAAGGCCATCTACGGCAAGGACTGGAACCAGGAGCCCGAAATCAAGCTGATTGGCAAAGGCTCCGCTGCCGACGATTAAGACTCGTTCAGTCCCAAGGCGCTCCCCTGTGGAGCGCTTTTTTTGCTTCCGCTGCATAATGAAGCATGCACGAGCCGTACATCCTCCTGTGGGATGTGCCCGGTGCGGCCCATCGGGAATTGGAAAACCTGGGGGCTACGTCCAGCGGCGGCTATTGGTGGCTGCATCCCCCGCTCGAGCCCGACTTCGAACACCTGTACCAGCAGCAAGCGGGTTTTGCGGAGCGTGCAGCCCAGCTCTCCGAAAAGCTCCGCTGCACCGCCCTGGGGGTGATGAACCTCGAGGACACCGCCCTGCTGCTCTGGGCCTACCACCGGGGCCGGCTGGTTTTTCAGTACGACTCCAACCCCATGTACCTGGGCTGTCCGGTGTGTTCATACAGCAGCGAGACCGTGGGGGCCTTGGTGCACGGGCTGGACGAGCTGTGCCGCCTGCGCGGCGTGCCCCAGCGCCAGCAAGCCCTGCGTGCCTGGCTGGTGCGCCGCCGGGGGCTGGGGTTTATGAGCGAACGCGAGCGGCTGGAAAAAATCCTGGCCCTGCTCGAGCTGCCGACCTCGAGTGCATACACACCGCAATAGAGACCCACCCCAGCGCATGGCTAATCATCCCCGCACCGTCGTGGCGTGCCAGGTCTACCCGAGTGCGGCCTGCTTCTCGCTGTTCGCTCGGGCCATATTTTCCATTTGAATAAATATGCAATTGCGAAATATGGCACTATCATGTCCAGGATTCGATTACCGGTACTTTGTCGCAACAAAAAATACGGTTTTTGCCTCAATTGTGCGTAATCCTTCATCGGGCTTTGGGGCCTCGAGCTAAACTGAACCTACCCCGCAGAGGGGAAACCAAGCCAGAAAGGAGGTTGATCGAGCACCGCAAGGAACTTCCCATTGCTGGTTAGACGTTGATTACAAGCAATTCGACGAACTGCCACCACACGGTATGCCACCGTGCGATGGAGCGACTAAGTCGGCAGGGTGATGCCCGAGCATCCAGAACAATTCTCGGGAGAAAGGTTCACAGAAGTGTAAAAAGGTAGATTCGCATGAAGACGCTCGTCATAGGCGCCGGAGCCGCCGGCCTGGCCGCGGCCCAAGACCTACAGAAAGCGAAGCATCAGGTTACCGTTCTTGAAGCCCAACACCGCGTCGGAGGACGCATCCGCACCGATAGAAGTTTTGCTGCTGTACCTATCGAGCTGGGCGCGGAATTCATCCACAGCAGCCAGGTTCCCACCTATCCCCTTCCCGCACAGTTTGGCCTGCGCACCCTCTACTTCAACCAGCAGGACGACACCCTGGTACGCCTGCCGGATGGCAGCCTGCGCACCATTGCCGAGGTCGGCTGTAAGGAACTGGGATACAACAACATTCGGCTGGTGGACTGGCCCCAGGCCATCGGCGAGGAGTCGCTGGCCGCGTACCTCCAGCGCAACCGGCTCGAGGGCCAAAAAATCCCCTACAAGCTGCAAGAGTACATCTCCGACTTCGATGCTCCAGAAACCCTCAGCGCGCAGGCCGCGCTGGAGTTTCTGTGCGACAAGTCCGCCGAGGAGGGGGATTACCGCATCCTCGAGGGCTACGATTAACTAGCGATAAAACTTGCGACCTCACTGGACATCCGGCTGGGGGCCGTGGTGGAGACGCTCGAGTGGGGCCCTTTTGGCGTCAAGGCCCTCACCACCGATGGGCGGGTCTTCCTGGCCGACCAGGCCGTGATCACCGTGCCGCTGGGCGTGCTGAAAGCCGGTAAGATCCGCTTTGTGCCGGAGCTGCCCGAGGCCAAGCGGGCAGCGCTGCAGCAGTTGGGCATCGCGGACGCGGTTAAGCTCTTCTTCCTGTTCGACGAACCCATCCTCCCGCCCGGCATTGTGGAGCTTTACGTACCCGGCCACAACCCCGACGAGTGGTGGAGCAGCGCCGCCGGCCACGGCGTAAACTTCGAGATTCTAACCGCCTTAGCCACCGGCCCCAGGGCCCGCGAGCTGCTGGCCCTGCCAGAGGAAGAGGCCCTGCGGAACGCCCTGCAAACCCTGCGCCAGGCCTTAGGCCGCCCCGACCTCACCCCCCGCCGGGCCCGGCTGGCCCACTGGCAGGACGACCCCTACACCCTGGGGGCCTACTCCAAGGCCAGCGTGGGGGCCTCCCAGGCCCGCCGCATCCTGGCCCAGCCGGTGGGCAACCGGCTCTTCTTCGCCGGCGAACACACCGCTTCCAACGCTTGGGCCGCCACCGTGCACGGGGCCTATGCCAGCGGACGGCGGGCCGCCCGCGAAGTCCTGCAAGCCCGCGCGCTCACCTATTCGATCCCCCGTTCCGAAACCCTGCGACCCGCCCTGCCCTTGGGGGCATGACGGGGCATTGGCCAGAGACACCACAGACTGCCCAGTACGGCGAAAAACCGCCGTGCTGGGCATTTACTGTGGACTGGGGTATTGCCGCGTTGAAAGGAGGAACGCGGCAGCGAAGCCAAAAAAGGTCCACCACCGCTTGCTCATGGAAGCACCTCGAGCCCAACCGCCAGCCTGAAGCCTCGAGCTTGCGCGTCAGCCGGTAGCGTTGACCGCTCTTGGCGTGTACGGCCACCTCGCCAAACAGCCAGATGGCTTCGCGGGTGAGACCCTCCACCAGACCGGACAGGCTCACGAGCTGCCCCACCTGCGCACTGCCAGACAGTTGCTGGGCCTGCGCCAGGCTCAGGTAGGGCAGGCTCGAACGGGGCGCCGGGTACTGAGCAGCGGCAAGGCTCGGCGCGCGGCCCTCCAGCCGGGCCAGGCTCACGTAAACCTCACCCACCAGGCCCACCCCTTCGACCCGGACGGGAAAAACGTAGTAACCCGAGTAGGCCACCTCGAGGGCACGGGCTTTTTCCAGGGCAATGAGTTCCACCATGGCTTCGAATTCCTGGGGGTTCTCTGCACGCAAGCGAGCCAGATCGGGCGTAGCCTGGGCAATCTGTAGAGCCTCTGAGCGGTTGAGCGCGGCGAGCTGCATCACCTCATCGGGGGTAGGGCGCACCAGACTTTCCACCCTAAGCGGCGTCTCGAGGCGAACCCTGGCCGCATCCAACCGTCCATCAGGAGCAGTGATACCGCTCAGAATCTCCGGCGGTAAGGTCTGCCGCCAGTACTCGGGCGAGGTCTCCCGTACAGCTTGCATAACGGCCTGGACAGCCTCGCCGGGACTCACCTCGAGGCGCGACATCCCACGCAGTTCTTCAAGCTGGGCCCGGTACGAGCGCCCCGGTTGAGGAACCAGGATTGACGCCACACAACCGGACAGTACAAATAAACCCATGACAAGCCAAACTGCCGCTTGGTAGTTGTGTAGCGTAATACCTCCTAACCTGCAAAAATTACGATGAGCGAGGAAACCAGAGCCAGCAAGCCGCTAATGAACAGAGATACGTCTACGAACGGCTGCAAATCCGGATCGGGATGTTTCGCCTTACCGATGGTAGTAAACGATAAAACCAGCAGCCCCACCGCCATGACAAGATACAAAAAATCAGTGAGAACCGGCGATTTGCGGAGAATTACCAGGTTGGCGAAAACATTGATAAGGAAGAAACTTGCGGCCAGCCTGAATAGATACTTGCTCGTTTCGTTTAGTGCTTTGCGTTGCATGGATGTACTCCATCTACCGAAGTCACGGCAAGATTTGATACGAGGGTTTTACGAAGAAGCCGTAAAAGAGTGAGAGTAGAAAATACAGCACACCTAGCGCCAGGTAATTCCAGTGGACGAAACCTGTGAGTTCGGGACGCCGTGCAATTAGCTTGCGGTTGACTCCAAAAATGGCCTGTAGCCCCATCGTTAGCGCAAACAAGAACCAGAGAAACTCCGGGCTCGAGACCCATGCACCAAGGGACAGACTTCCGGAAGTGACACCCACGCTCGCCTTGACCGCCATCATGCTAGCCCCGGCAAAGAATGCTACTCGACCGAAAAACTCGAGGGTGTAGTGTTTTGTAGTATTCACTGCGTTCACCTACCTGGCGCATATTTACTGCAGTGGAAGGTCTTCGTAAGCGTTTTCATCTACTTACGCAAACGTCCACCAAAGCACCAACATCACAAATACTGCGGCGAGTATGGTCACTACCCATAGAAAAAAGCGCGTTGTTGAAGGCTCCCATGCCTTGGGCAACCACCTCATTTGTAAGAACAGACCTTGTGCAATAAGTGTCAGTGCTAATAAGGTGAACAGAAAGTGCATATCCCCAAGCGCCCAGCCTGCGCTCTGCCACCTTGCAAGAGCTGGTATCAAGAGAAGGCTACCCGCTAACAGCAACGACCACCTCGCCAATAGCAGTGGTAACTGAGTGGCACCGTTTTTTTTATCGTTTGCAGTTCGCATTTCGCTACCTCTTGCCTAAGACTACGGAATACATCCTTTTGCCTTCATCACACGATTATACGAAGCTAACGCCACGCCATATGCGGCCAGGGCAACACCACACCAGGGTGAAAATGGAATTGCGCAAGCCGCCAGCCCTGCAGTTGCCAGTAAAAGGCCGGCTATAGCAAGAACAATATCAGGATCTCTTGGGTCACATTGAACTGATACATTTTTATTATCCGGACTAATTAGCGAAGAGAGACTAGTGAATGCGGCAACCCTCCCTATTACCACGTTCTGAACAGATGGCTTTACATTTGCGTTGGCAACACTCCCAGTAACTGCCATATTTCGATTTATATCTGCAATCGCAATCCTTGGGTTCTTATTATCAGAGGAAAGATAGGTCAATAACACTGAACCAATCTCAGCCCCCTCTGAGGCAATGATTAAAGTCCATTGACCGTTGTGGTCAGTACCCAAAGGAATTCGGGTGATGGCTTCTCCGCTGGAGTCAACTGTTTGTGCAGCATTCGACCAGTCTGGATATTTCCCTTCCTGTGCCGCCAGACGCGCTACGAGTTGGAATTCTGGGTTGGCCTCTATTTGCGCCCGGATTTCGGGGGATACAGCGGTTGGGTTTGGCTTTGTTTCCACTACCCTGGGCGTGCTCGAGCACCCCGCCAATACCAGCAACCCCACCATCAGCCAAGCCAGCGCCTTGCGTTTGTGTAGCATAATGCCCCCTTTGGAAAGTTTTTTTGCAATTTAGACCAACCCCCCCCAATGTGTAGTACAAGTTACATTTCGTGCTTAATCCACCACACCCCCACCAATCCCCAAAACCTCTCGGAACCAGGTACATGGTACATATAGCCTAGGGAACGTGCTTAGAACGCGCTTCTAACTGTAAAGGAAAGCACTGGAAATCCCAGGACTATGTCCCCATAGTAGGTACCACCACCCGGAGTGGCACAGGGCAGTGTGCTGGCTGAAAAGGGGCTGTTAGGGAACCAGGGAGCCGTAACGCTACAAGGCGCACCGTTATAGTTGGCCCCAATTACGCTGATTCGCGCAGAGCCAGGATACGGTGTAGGAGCAGAGACGCCTCTAACTGTGGCTCTAAATTCTGTTCTGGAAAGAACCTCGCACCCGCCAGCCACACCAGGCCCTACAACCCCCACCGAGGCGTTTGCCACAAATCTGGAATCAATATAAGTAATCGGACAGCTTCCGCCGGGAGGGGTTACCCTAACGTTGCAGCTTGATTGAGCCGAAACCAGAGAAACAAGTACAGCGACCGCCCAGACGCGCAACCCCACAATCACCACTCCCCTTTTAGCTGCAGGTGTATGGGCTGGCCCTCCAGCAGGAGCTTCATACCAGCGTAGTTAGCCCCGAAAGCCCGGAGGCTCACCCGCGATGGTGTTGGAAGCTCCCCTGGAACCACAGCATAGCGATAACCGGTTGGGCTATCCTTGAAACCAACAATACGACCGCTGCTATCTTTCTCTGGAATCAAAACTGAAAACGGGTTTCCGTTTTCGTGAATCCAAGCCCAATAGAGCTCGCCCCTCTCGGTCTCGTAGGGAAGGGTAGCGACCGGCGTTGGAAACTCGCCATACCTAATGATAATTCCGCCTGCATTGCCGGTCTCGTCAAAGGGCAGGCCGTATACAGGCGCCCACACCTCTGCAATGTAACCAACCTCGGGAACCCATAGGCCCCCCACGTACCAGTCGGCAAACTCACGCCGTGCCGCCAGAATGTCATGTTGGCTAGGCTCCTCACCGAAGCTTCTGTAATACTGCACGACTGCCTCCTCGCTGCTATCCAAAAGGGTTTTGGCGCGGCGCAGCTCGAGGCGAGGTATGCGATCCTGCCGAAAATTACCCCGGTCATCCAAAAAGATGGAGCGGTACGGCTTCCGCTGCAGGTCATTCCAAAACATGCTGAGGTGATCGGGGTGGATTAGACCTTGTATCACCTGTTCTGGGGTTCGTTCCCACAACATACCATCAGGATGGCGCGGTTTGAGATGAGAATCTCGCTTCACACTGCCGCAAGCAGAAAACAAAAGCACACATGCGACCGAAATTATTGCGTATAGCGTAAAACGCATCGTTTACCCCCTAGAGACTGCTAATTAGTCATCCGTAAAAGCTCCACAGTTTTTGCCGTCATCAGAACTGAGAAGGCCAACCAGTGCCAGCCTCGCAAGGTCTCAGCCAGCCGCTCATAGTCGCGCGCCAGCCTGCGAAACCGGGATGTCCAGGCAAACGAACGTTCCACCACCCAACGCTTCGGCAGCAGGACGAATCCTCGTCTAGCACCCTCCACCTTGACCACACACAGGGCGATTCCTTCCGCCTCCGCCGCTTGTGCTGCCTCTTCTCCGGTGTAACCCTGATCCACAAAGGCCACGGCCACCTGCGCCCCAGTAACTTCCTGTAGCCGTTGGCTCAGTGCCCCCACCTGGGCCCGTTCCTGTTCGCTGGCCGCCGTCACCACCAAAGCCAGCAGATGGCCCAACGTATCCACCGCCAGGTGAACCTTGCTCCCCTTGCGTCGCTTGTGCCCGTCATACCCGGCCCGCCCCCCACTTTGCGGGGTGGACTGCAGGGTGCGAGCGTCGTAGATGGCAGCACTGGGGTGGGCGGCTTTGCCCTGGAGCATTCGCAGGGTCATGCGCAGATCATGTACCAGGTCTTCGAAGACCCCCCGGTTCATCCAGCGGTAGGCTTGCGCCTGAACGATATGGGGGGGTGGGAAGTCGTGGGGGAGGTAGTCCCATTGAGCACCGGTTCGGACCATCCAACGCAGGGCGTTGAACACTTCGCGCAGGTCATACTTGCGCTGGGGAGCCTCTAGCGGAGCGAGGGTCAAATAGGGCAGCACCAGGGCCCATTCCTCATCACTGACGTCCGATGGGTAGGTACGACGGTTCATGATCTAAACATAATCGCATGGCCTGATTTGGGTAAGGTGGTTTGTAGATTCTAGCGAAAACGGCTTTGGTGAGGACAAACTTTTATAAAACTGTAGACAGACCAACCCCCCCCCCAATGTGTAGCACAAGTTACATTTCGTACTTAATCCACCACACACCCACCAGCAACCCCGCCACCTCCCCCAGCTCCACCAGCGCCCCGTACACATCGCCGGAAAGCCCACCGCCCAGCCTTCTGGCAGCCCAGGAGGCCAGCAGTAGCATCGCCACAACCACGGCCAGCGCAACCCAGGGGAAGAAGTAGATGGCTGGCAGGGCAAACACAAAAGCCAGGAAGACTCGCCCCTCACGGCTGCGGGCCCCCAGGCCCTCCTTGCGGGCCGCCGGAAAGAGGTTCATGGGCAGGAGCAAAGCAAAGCGCACCAGGGCGGGCAGGCACAAAAGCAGCCAGGGCGAGGGGCTCGAGGCCAGCAACTGCCATTTCAGGAGCAGCACCACAAACCCCACCCCAAAGGCAAAGCTGCCCATGTGCACATCGCCCAGGATGCGCAGGCGCTCGGCGGGGGGCTTCATGGAGAGCAGGGCGTCGGCGGAGTCCAGCAGGCCGTCCAGGTGGAGCATGCCGGTGCAGGCCAGCCAGACCGCCAGCAGGATGGCCCCTTGCAAGCCGTCGGGTAGGGCAGTGGTCAGCCACGCCACCAGCGCCAGCACCCCGCCAATCAGGTAGCCCGCCAGGGGGTAGAAAGCCGAGGCGGCCTTCATTTCGCCGTCTTTGACCTCGCCCAGGTTGGGCACGGGAAACGTGGTTAGAAAGCCTACAGCCAGCCAGAAAGGGCGCACCTTAAGGTTGTACCAGAACCACCCCAAAGCGCGCCTCGAAGTCTTCTTTGGTCTTGATGGGACGGCCCTCGAGCCGCAGTTGCACGGTCTGGGCCTGAATTTCTTTAGGGTAAGGACAGTGGCGGCACTTGGAGCCACAACAATAGCCGCGCTTGCGGTGATAGACCTCGGTGAAAACGTAGAGACCGTTTTCGATATAATAATCCACGTTTTCTTTGAGTTCTGCTCTGGCCATTATTGTTTCCTGGTGCCCAATTCTCTGTCTTTCGGCTCCGACGCTACACGCCCAGGGCTAGCGTTAGATTGATTCTAAAATATTTTCCAGGCCCAATAGCAGCCTAACCCAATATGAGTCCCTCTATCCCTTCAAGGGGCTTCTTCGGTGGCTTAATTCCACCGCTCCGCGGCAGGTGTCAGAGGTACTCGAGGTTAGCGCGAGCCCGTGATGTAGCTTTCCAGCTCGGCAATCATGAACTCCTGCTGGGTCATGATGGCCTTTACCACGTCCCCAATCGAGACCACCCCCACCAGCCTGCCCCCCTCGAGCACCGGCAGGTGGCGTACCCGGTTGCCGGTCATAAGGTTCATGCAGTCGGCTACAGTAGCGTCGGGGGTAACAGTGATGAGGTCGTCGGTCATGACCTCCCCCACCCGGGTGTCTTTAGAAATGCGACCCATCAGGACAATCTTGCGGGCATAATCGCGCTCGGAGAAAACACCCACCAGTTGGTCGCCTTGCATCACCATGAGGGCCCCCACATCGTAGGCGGCCATGCGCTCGAGGGCCTCAAAGACGGTGGCCTCCGGCGAGATGGCGTGTACCATATTGCCCTTGGCCTGTAGCAACTGCCGTACCGTGCTGGTCATAGCGAACACCTCCCCAAACAGGTGTACTAAGCGGCTGGCTTTTCCACTTCCCCTTAGATTCGGAGTGTATGCGCTATTCTACTCTGTTCTGCCCGCATTCTGAAATAGGGGCTAGGCGGCTCGAGGCTGGGGCTGGGCCTCACGCACCGCCAGGGATAGGGTCAGGGCCGGCACCAGCAGCAGGCCCAGCACGCTCAGGCTCTCGAGCACCCCAAACCGCTCGATAATCGGCCCCACCACCCCATACAGAAGCCCGGCAAATCCCCAGGTAAAGCCCATCAAAAGCCCCGAGACCGTGGCCATCTGGCGTGGCTCGTGCTCCTGGGCCATCGTAACCGCCACCGGCACGCCCGCATTCATCAGCGCCCCAGTGATGGCCAGCAGCCCCACGTAAAACCAGTTTTCTGGCGGAACCACCAGCAAGGCAATGTAAAGCGGAATAGCAAAGATCATGGTTCCCACCAGCACGTTACGCCGCCCCAGCCGATCCGACAGGGTTCCGCCCAAAAAGGCCCCGACGGTGGCCGAAATGCTGTAGACCGACAGCGTGAGGGCCACCTGGGCATCGGAGATACCGCGCTGATGAAACCAGAACGGAATGGTGGTGGAAAAGCTCATAAACACGATGCTACGCAGGGTCGAGACGGCCCACAAGCGAGCCACATGCCCACGAAAAACCCGCTGCAAATCCGCAAAGGAAGAGGGTCTGGTCTGTAGCCGGGTGGGTGGCGCCTGGCGCAACAGCAAAAAAGCCGGAACCAGGGCCACGGGAATGAACCAGGCCAGGGTTTGCAGTCCCCCTTGGTTGACGGCCGCGAGCGAGACGATAGGCCCCAGCGAGATGCCGATGTAGCCCCCCGTACCAAAAAAGCTCATCCAGAAGCCACGTCGGGCAGGGTCGGCGTACTGCCCCACCAACGCCGCCCCCGCCGAGTGAAACAGGGCCGAGCCCAGCCCCGACAGGGCCAGAACCACCCCCGCCACCCAGAGGTTGGGGAAGAAGCCCAGCAGACCACCCCCCAGGGCCATCAACAAAGGGCCCAACGCGGCCAGAAGCCGGCGGTCGTACCGGTCGGCCACCAGCCCAGCCAGGGGTTGCAACAAACTGCCGGTCAGAGACTGCAAAGCAACCAGCAACGACACCGCGCCGTAACTCACACCAAATGCGGTCTGGAGCTTGGGCAGCAGAGGGGTCAGAAATGCACCGAATAGATCGTTGGTGGCATGAAGCCAGGAGAGCAGAAACGGCAGCACCCCAAGAGCATACGCTGACCGCTGGGTCAGAAAAAGCGATTTAGGAATCAAAGCGCTGTGGTGACGCACGGTTTATTTGCCGCCTCGAGTTCTGCACCTTCGCAGGATGGCTCTTATACGCATTCCTACTCCCTTCGGTCGGCTAGAATCCTTCACCTCTGACTGCGTCCAAAGGTGAAGGATTCTAGCGGAAACGGCATTACGTGGCCTGCCTCAGGTTGTCCAGCACTTCCCAGTCGCCCGGCTCTACCCCGTACAGCAAGGCCAGGTAGTAGCTGGCCCAGGCCACCCGGTACCAGTAGCACAGGGCTTTGGCCAGGGTGCCTTCGGCCTCGGGCTCGGGGAGTTCGATGAGGGTATCCACCCGGTTTTCCAGGATCTCCTGGGCGTAGCTTCGGCGCTCGTCGTCGCCCATCAGCACGGCGGCAATGGGATCGCCCTGCTCGTGGCGAGCCTCCAGCGCCGTCACAAAGAACTCCAGGGCCGACGGTGGGGGAGTGAAGGAGAGGCTTTTGCCGATGCGGCTGAAGGTTTGTTGCAGGGCCTGGCCCAAACCTGGATAGCGGTCGGGCACCACCCACATGGGGGTGCGCTCCAAAAGCGAGTAGGCCATGAACTTGGCCGGATTTTTGCTCAGACTTACCTCGGGGCGTAAGCGGTCGCGCTCCCTTAGCAAAGCCCGGTCTATGCGGGCCAGCTCGGCTTGCTGGCCTGTGGCCAGGAGCAAAAAGCGCAGGTAGCGGTAGGTGGATAGGGGGTGGGCCAGAACTTCGACCTCGAGGTTCTCCCTAAAGCCCAGTCGAACAATCTCCGCACCGCTGACCGATGCGTAGAGCCCTGCCCCGGCCGCACCGCCAAAGTCGTAGCCCCCCTCCAGCACAAACTGCGTACCGGTGGCGGTAAGCTCCTGGGCAAAGTCGCGCGCCAGTTGCGCCGCCCACCAGCCCTCGCCAAACCCCACCACCCCATAGGGCGGGGCGTACCTAGCCTGGGGAACCGGCCCACTGCCCACCAGGTCGCGCAGGTCGAAGGCCAGGCCCAGACGATCAGCCAGGTAGGTTTCTTGGGCGTCGAGGTCGCGCATCTTCCTCCAGTTTACCCGCCTCTTGGCAAAAGGGTTTTTACGGTCAGACCGTTTGCTTGAAATTGCTGTGGCGTTTGCAGTTCTGGGCAAATACGGTAGCCTGAGCCTCGCATGTCGCCCTGGTCCGTCCTCGCCGCTGCCATGACCGCCGGAACCGCCGTCTCGCTCATCGGACAGGCCTACCCTACCCTGGCCCCCTACATCCGTACCGACCTGGGGCTTTCGCTGGCCGCCGTGGGTCTGCTCAATACCTACATCTACCTCGGCACCATGCTGGGCTCGCTGCCCTCGGGCTGGCTCACCGACAAGCTGGGTAGCCGCACGGTGATGGTTGCTGGCGCCCTGGCGGGCGCCGGTTTAGCAATTACCATTGCACTCGTTGCCAAGTCCCAGTGGATGTTTATTCCATTTTTGTTTCTGGTGGGGCTGGTGGTGGCCTCGGCCACACCCGCCGGCTCGCAAGCGGTCGCCCAGTCGTTCCCGCCCGAACGGCGCGGCCTGGTGATTGGGCTGCGCCAGATGGCGGTGCCCTTAGGGGGTGCGCTGGCGGCCGCCCTTTTACCTGCGGTAGCCCACCTCACCAACTGGCGCTGGGCTTCGGTGGTCACAGCCATAATTGCTGTACTGGCCGCCCTCATCGCAGTCCGGCTCTACCACGAACAACCGCCCCGGAAACCCCTGCCCAAAAGCACCTTTCCAGGGCTGGGGCAGGTGCTGCGTGAGCGCAATATCCTGCTGGCCGCTACCGCCGGTGTGACCCTGCCCACCGGGCAGTTTGTAATGATTACGTACCTGATTCTGTTCCTCAAAGAACGTTATGGGGTTCCCGAGCTGACCGGGGCCGCCCTACTCACCGCAGCCCAGTTCGCCGGTGCTTTTAGTCGGGTATTCTGGTCGTGGCTTTCAGACAGGATGGGGGGCCAGCGCAAACCCTTGCTGGTCATGATGGTGGGGCTGGCCGGGATCTGTGCCTTGGTGCTGGCCTGGCTTCCCCCCGGCACACCCCTGCTGCTCAAAGCCCTGATTGTGGTGCTGTACGGGGCCACTGCGCTCGGCTGGCAAGGGCTGCATTTTTCGCTGCTAACCGAACTTTCGCCACCTGGTTGGGAGGGTCGGGTGGTAGGGTTTGGGCTGGTTTTTACCTCGATTGGGATTGCCTCCGCCCCCCCTCTGTTTGGTTTGCTGGTAGATTTCAGCAACAACTACGCCCTGGGCTGGATTGCCCAGGCCGCCGTTTTTGGCATTGGGGCCCTGCTGCTCTCCAGTATTGTGGAGAAGCCCCACGGTTGATGGCATCTGGTGCTATACCAGATTTATTTGTTTTGTCGCCGCTTACCGACAGAGTGGCGATATTTGCTATTATTTGTGATATTTTTCACATACGACGCATATGCGACGGCACATGAGGCATACTCTCCACGTCAACCTCAAGGAGGCTCAAACAAGGGGAAATCTGTGCTGGCACCAGTTCGGAGCTATCCACACCTCGCCCACATTGTGCTGAGATAGCGCAAGCAAGAGGGTTATTGAGTGCAACTCTTAGCTTGGGAAGCATTATGAAACAGTCTAGAGGCTCCTAGGAACCTATCCCAAACGCGGTAAGCAGATTATGTTTAGGACATGGAGCCGACAACACGCAAGCCTTACCCCTCCGACGTGAGCGACGAGGCGTGGGCCTTTGTGATGCCCTACCTGACCCTGTTGCCTCTGGATGCAAAGCAGCGCAAATACGATTTGCGGGAAGTGTTCAACGCTCTGCGTTGGCTGGTAAGAACCGGCGCTCTGTGGGAGTACTTGCCCCTTGACTTCCCACCCCCCCAGATTGTCAGCGAACAAGCCCGGCGCTGGATGAATAGGGGCGTGTTTGAGGATTTGGTGCATGACCTGTGGGAAACGCTGCGGCTGTTGCAGGGCCGAGCGGCTCAGCCCAGCGCAGCCATCTATGGGGGTATACCGGCTCCGAGGCTGAGCAAGCTGCGGCCCAAGAGGGGATAGCCCTGTGTGTGGTCAAGCTAGAAGAGAGCAAGAAGGGTTTCGTCCTGCTGCCCAGGCGCTGGGCGGAGTGCGCGTAACGCATAGCGGCAAAGCCGCTACCCGAGGGTGGTCGAACGCAGTTTTGCCTGGATGGCTCGTTTTCGCCGCCTGGCCCGTGACTACGAGCGTCTTACTGAGACCCTCGAGGGTTTTCAATGGCTGGCTTTCTCCATTCTGCTTTTGCCGAACGTTCTGGATGGTTTACGTTTGGCTTCCTAGCAGGCTCTAGGTCAGGCCTGGCAAGCCCAGAAAATACCCGAGGTGCTCGAGGTGTTGTGTAGCTGGGCTATTGCGCTAGGCGCAGAAAACCCCTTGGTTCCAAAAGTATTGCGGCTCGTGGCCGGACACCCCCTGGCCTTTGAGGCCGATAAAGTAAGAGCCCGCACTGTGTTACGTGGGACTTCTGAGGGCGAGACACTAACGCTCGAGCGAGCAGTGGAGCGCTTTTTGTACTAGTTTTATCAAGTTTGTTCGACGAAAAAAGCGCCTCATATGCATTCCGGCAGCACGTGGTTTTAAGCGCCGCTCCTACTGTGGGCACAAATATCCACTGGGCCACTACCCTGGTTGATGGAATGCCAATTCTGCTCATATCGCGGTTCCCTCTACTTGTGCCGCCAGTCCCAGTAGCAAAAAACGAGTTCGGCACGATTTTTTGACTTTTGAGGACGGCTGGGTTATTTACAAGAACCGCTCTAGTTTGTATGGAGAGTTGCTGGGAATTGCCATCAAATCACTTTCCGGCCAATATCCCGTCGGTAAATAGCCCGCTCGAACTTGACTGCAGCCACCCCAGCATAGGCCCGCTCGATGGCCTCGCGCAAGTCGCGCCCCAAACCCACCACATTGAGCACCCGGCCCCCGTTGGTAACTAGCCCCTGCGGGCCCCGGCGGGTTCCGGCCTGGAAGTACAGCACCTGCTCCGGGGGTAGCTGGGGCAGCGAGAGCGGCAAGCCTTTGTGGGGGTCGTCGGGGTAACCGGGCGCGGCCATCACCACACAGGCCGAGGCCTGGGCCCGCCAGCGGATTTCCAGCTCGTGCAGGCGGCCCTCCACCACGGCCAGGGCCAGCTCCACCAGGTCGGTCTCCAAAAGCGGCAGGATGGCCTGGCACTCCGGGTCGCCAAAGCGGGCGTTGAACTCCAGCACCTTGGGCCCGTCGTCGGTGAGCATCAGGCCGGCATAGATGACCCCTTTGTAGACAATCCCTTCGGCCCGCAGACCGTCTACCAGGGGTTTGAGCACCCGTTCGACGATCTCGGTCATCAGGCCGGGTGCCAGGGGGTAGGGGCAGATGGCCCCCATACCCCCGGTCATGGGGCCGGTATCGCCGTCCAGCAGGCGCTTGTGATCCTGGGAGGGCAGCAGGGGCTTGATGGTCACGCCGTCAGTCACGGCCAACACGGTGACCTCGGAGCCGCTCAAAAACTCCTCGATGACGATCTCGGCCCGCTCGGGCCCCGAGAGGATGTTGGTCACGGCCTGCTTGGCCTGCTGCAGGCTGGTTGCCACCGTCACCCCCTTACCGGCTGCCAGGCCCGAGTCCTTGACCACAATGGGCGCCCCTACGGCCTCGAGGTAGGCCAGGGCATCAATGACATCGCTAAAACTGCGGTGTTTGGCGGTGGGGATACCGAAACGCTCCATCAGCCCCTTGGCAAAGGCCTTGGAGCCTTCAATCATGGCGGCCTTCTGGGTCGGCCCAAAAATTTTGAGCCCCCTGGACATAAAGGCATCGGCAATCCCTTCCACCAGCGGCCCCTCCGGCCCCACCAGGGTCAGCTCGATGCCCTCCCGAAGAGCCCATTCGGCCAGCCACTGCACGTCGCCATCCCAGGGAATACACTCGGCCAGCTCGGCCATGCCGGGGTTGCCCGGCGCGGCGTACAGCTCGCGCACCAGCGGCGACTGCGCCACCTTCCAGCAAATCGCGTGTTCCCGCCCACCCGAACCCACAACCAACACTTTCACGAAGCTAAGAATAACAGGGGGGCGGGGTCTAAAGGGATAGGGCCTAGGAAACAACCGGCCCAAAACAGACCCCATCATGTGCATTCCGACAGTATCGTTCACTTTTGAAAACCTAAACGATACTACCGAAATGCGTATTATGGGTATCTCCATCAGTAGGTTTACGGGCATCCCGTTCGCTCCGGGGTCGCCGACCGGCTGACGCAGAGGGGGTTTTCGGAACTTTAAAAGGCGCGGTTAATCTGACAACCACCCCAGCAGGCAGTGCCCCCCGATCCCCTGGATTGCGGTGGGCACTGCTGAGGGCAAAAATTCGGCCAGTCGGGCCAGGAGGTTCGTAACGGGTCAAGGTTTGACGTAGTGAACGTTGAAGGCTATACCCGTCCCGGATGTGAACCCGACGAACACGCTGTTCCCGAGACTGCCAGGCACGGTGTATTCGATGCGTTGGGTTCCATCTAAGAAGACCCTCAGGCGGCGACTGTTGGCGTTCCAGACCACCCGCAAGGTGTGTTCGCGGTTGTCCTCGAGGTTGCTCAGCGTAACTACCTGATCGCCCGCAAGATGGTGCTGACCCCCCGAATCTTGGCCTGGGCGGTTCGGGATCAAGAGGGCGATGTGATCCTCCAGGGGATCGTAGTCATTCTGCCAGGTGTCCATCTCGACCCCCAGCACAGCAGTGGTCAGTTGCCCGAAGCCGATGTTCAGACCTTCGCCGCCCTCGTAAGGTTCGGAGGGGAGGGCCGAAACCCAGGTGTAAACGATGCCATCGGCTCCCTCGTCGTTGTCCCCAAGAAAGACCTGGTAGGAGCAGTCGAAATCTTGCCGTAAATCAAGCGCGGTCTGGCTAAAAATTGCCCCTTGGAGGAACGTCTGTTGATCTGTCAAGTTGTAACGCCCGGCACTTTGGGCTGCCGACCCGCGCAGCACCCATGAGGCAGCGGGGCATACCGCCACCGGCTCTGGCCCGGGGGTGGGGGCAGTCTGACCACCGCAGGCGGTCAGAAAAAGGATGGACGCGCTGAGGACAACAGGATAGAAATGCTTCATGGTTTCTCCTTGGGCCGAGGGGAAGGAGAGTCTGCTGCGGTGCGCTCGAGCAAGAACGTCTCAAGTGCCTCCAGCGAGGCGAAAACCTGGCGAGGCCCCGGGTGAGGCGGGTGGAGCGCTTCGAGGCTGTAACGCCAGAACCCTCCTCCGTCGCTCCAGAGGCGGAGTATGTAAACAGCCTCGTCGCGAGATGGTCTTCCCTTCAGCACTTTTTCAGGGTACGGTGGGGGGTGTCAATTGGCCGTCAATCAGTCGGCGTAACCGTGAATAGAGTGGCCATAAACTGCTCTCGCAAGGTTTTTGGAAGCCCACAGGACTGACGAAGGGCCAGCGCCCATAGCCCCGCGCGCACGGTCGAAGCCTTGGCGGGTAGGCCTTCTCGGTCATACAGCTCGGCTAGAACCTGGTGTCCGGTGCGGCAAATGCTAAACTCTTGCCCTTCCAACATGGCTTCAAGCGCCGCGCTGTGGTAGGGCTGAAAGCTCAACAGGGCCAGGCGAGCCTGGGTGATGTGTCTCAGTAACCCGAAGTAAGGTGTTTCGGGGAAAGGGTAGTTTAGATGCAATCCCAAGCGCTTGGGGTCTGGGCTTTGCAGCATCAGCTCGATCCGGCCCCGCAGGGCTAGGTCATGCAACTTGGCCGCCTCCAACTCCGCCAGTAGGGTTTCGGCCTGGAGCCAATCTTGCTGTATGAGGGCGACATTTAGGCGAGCCGAGAGCACGGCCCGGTGGTCTTTGGCAGCCTGGGCCAACTCCTGGGCATGCAGGGTGTGTTCCAGGGCTTTCTGGGGCTGGCCAAGCTGGGACTCGAGTTCACCCAGCAGGCAGAGGGTCTGGGCGTGCAGGCTGGGGTTGATACGCTCGGTGAGCTCGAGGGTCTCGCTGAGGGTGTTCCAGGCAGCGCCCAGTTGTCCCAGTAAACCGTATACCAGCGCGAGGTTGCGGAACGCAAAGGCTTCTAGGCGCGGGTCGTTCATGCGTCTTCCGACTTCCAGAGCTTCCCGAAAACCTTCGATGGCGCGGCTGTAGCGGCCCATCTTCTCGGCGGTGACGGCCAGGTTTTGCAGAACGCTGGCGGTGATGGCCAGCTTGCCACTGGCCCGCGCCAAGGTCAGGGCCTGTTCCAGGTACTCCAGCGACAGCTCGAGCCGACCCTGCATCCCATATACCGCCCCCAGGTTACCCAAGGCCCGCAACCGGATGGTGGGTTCCTCGCTATGGCGGGCGTAGCCGAGGGCGACTTCAGCAGCTTCCAATTGCCCTTCGGCCATCCTGGCGGCCCCCAGTGTGAGGGAGACGCTTTGCTGAAGATCGGTGCGATTGAGTCTGTGGGCTACTTGTAAAGCCTGCTCGGCCTCTTGTATGGCCAAGAGCGGGCGGCCCCTGCGGATGTAGGCATTCGCGCTGCGATGGTGGAACTGGTAAAAAGCCAGGTCATCTTGAATTAGCCGGGCGAGCCTGCCCAGCTCCTGACATGCCGCCTCGAGCAAATCCAAGTTGTTGTGGGTTTCGGCGATCAGTGAGAGACCCGTCAGTGCCTCGAGTCGCTCTGCACCGGGCTGGCTGAGCCAAAGGGCGAAGAAAAAGCAGCGTTCGGCCAGCGGGTACTGGTTCGCAGCTAATGCCGCTTGGCCTGCGCGCAAAAACCACGGCAGCGCTCGGTCGGTTTCGCGGGCGTTAAGCCACTGCTCGGCTATGAGCAGGCTTTGATCCGGGTGAAGCCGCTCGAGGGCGGCTGCAATGCGGCCACATAACAGCTTTTTGACGGCAGGCTGAGTTGAGGGTGGGTTGGCCGGGGCGGGATAGCCCTCGGCTTCGGCGATATCGAATGGATCGGCGTCTAGTACCTCGCCCCAGAATGACGCGCTCCAGTTACCCTTCAGTAATTCCTTGGCCCGCCACAACCGCTGGGCTAAGGTGAGCTGCCCCGATGTGAGGCTATCCGGCAAGGTCTGCCCCGCCCGAACCGACTGAACCAAGGCCAGGGTAGACTCCAGCGGCTCTGTGTTGAGCTCTTCCTTAAGCCGCCGTCGTAGTTCCTCGAAGACCTGTAAGGCGACCTGGGGGTTGCCTCGGTTGGTCTCCAGACGGATCAGGGATTGGGCGGCGGTTTCGTGAAGGGGATCAATATCCAGCAATTCACGCAAATACTGGGCGGCTTGTTGAGGCTGCTCATGGGTCGCCTGCCACAGCCGTTCGCGCCGCAGTTCTTCCAGCTTGCGACGCTGTAGCTCGTGCCATTCCAAAAAGCTGTCGGGGAGTCTGGGCGGCAAATCCGGCCAAAAGGGTTGGCGCAATTGTTCTAGGCTGGGGTTCTCGAGGTCGTGGCGGGCCAGCACCCATAGGCGCTCTTCCTCTTCGCGCAGCCAAGTATCCACCCCTTCGATTTGACGCAGCAAGTACAGTGCCTGGCGCAGGTTGCCCCTGCCTTTCTCTTCCCACAACAGCTCGGTCAGTTCGGCACGACTTAGGCCCTGCGGGTGCAAAGCCAGTAAGGCCACCATGCACTGGGTTTTCCCCCTTAGGCCCAAGTCGTGATCCCTCCAAGAGATGCGTAACCGGCCCAGAAGGGTTACTTCAATCATAGACGCAATTATCACTGATATTACGCTAGTAGTCTGGTAAAAATACCAGTTCGCTTCGAACAAAGCCAGGCCAGCTAGATTGACTTGATTGAATAATCTGGAAGCCCTTTCGCATTTCTGCAGTATCATTCACTTTTGAAAACCTAAACGATACTGCCGAAATGCTTTTCTACTCCCTTCGGTCGGCTTGAATCCTTCACTCTTGATTACACCCAAAGGTGAAGGGTTGGAGCGGAACCGGTATCAAACCACCCACACCGACACATCTCGATGGGCGGGGGAAGGTTGGTTGCCCTAGGGGGCTACATCTCCGAATCTAGCTTTTGATTCTCCCCCTTGCACTTCGGAAGCAGTTGTTTTACCTTACCTCTCTAAGGAGGAAAAAATGAAAGAAATTAGCCGCAGGTGGCTTCTCCGGGTGTCGGCGCTTGTAGGGGCTGCTTCTTTGATGAAGGCCCAGGCCAACGACCGCGTGGAATACAGCCAGTTCAAGAAAGAAACGCCGATGGCCGTGGTCTATCATGTGGACTTTGGCGACCCCGCCCGTTTCGGCCAGATGCTCACAAATATCTCCAACCACCTTTCCGTCTACGACAACGACGCCTTCAAGATCCGGATTGCCGTAGTGGCCCATGGAGCAGGGGTGCATCCGTTTTTGAAGGATCTGGAAGGAACCCCCTGGTCTACCATCCAGTATGACCGGGAAGCCCTTTTTAATCGTATCAAGCAGCTCGCCCAGCTAAGCATCGAGTTCTACATCTGCGAAATTACCTTTACCCGCAACAACATCCCCAAGGATAAGCTTCGCCCGGATGATTTCATCAAGTGGGTTCCTTCGGGGGTAGGGGCCTTGGGAGAGCTACAGGCCAAAGGCTACGCCTACATCAAGGTGGGGTAGTCTCGGGGGCTACAGGCATCCGCCCGACACGTACCCATATCGTGGCTTACGCCGACTGGCTTCACGACACCTCCCCCTTCAACACCCGCCGCACAGCCTCGGGGTAGGCCAGGTGTTCCTGTTCCAGAATGCGAGCGGCCAGGGTTTCTTCGGTATCGCTCGGTAAAACCGGCACCCGGCGCTGCAGCACGATGGGGCCGGTGTCCATTCCGGCGTCCACAAAGTGCACCGTGCAGCCCGTCTCGCTTACCCCGGCCTCGAGGGCCTGGCGCTGGGCGTGTAGGCCCGGAAACTGCGGCAAAAGCGAGGGATGAATGTTGAGGATGCGCCCCTCCCAGGCCTGCACAAATCCCGGCGACAACAGGCGCATAAAGCCCGCCAGCAGAACCAGGTCTATGCGGTGGTCGTGTAAAAGCTGGCCCGCTACCCGTTCAAACTGTTCACGTCCGCGTTCTTTGGGCCAGGGTACATACTCGGCTTCTATCTGCGCCTCAACGGCCTTTTGCAAGGCCAGGGCCTCGCGTTTGTCGGAGATCACCAGCACGATGTGGCCCAGGGGGTTGTCGTGGGGAAAAGCCTTGAGCAGGGCCTCGAGGTTACTCCCCCGCCCCGAGGCCATCACCGCGATGCGGGCAGGCCGTCCCAAAGGAAAGTAGCTCATCCGATTACCCTCCAGTTGCGCTCTACGGCCAGTGCCCGCAGCCTGGGTTCGGGGTATACCGCCACCGGCTGCTCGGCCAGCTCGAGCATCGGTACGTCGGGCAGGCTGTCGCCATAGGCCGCATAGAGCGCCTCACCGCGCAAGAGTTTGCGCAGGTGCTCGGCTTTATGCGCCCCCGAGCGCACCGGCCCCCGCAGCCGACCGGTAAAAACCCCGCCCTCGACCTCGAGGGGCGTACCCAGCGCCACCACCCCCTCCCCCATCCGCCGCGCGAACGCCTCCAGAATAGGCTGGAAGGTGGCCGAGCACAGCACCAGCCGCCGCCCGTCTTGCCGCAGCCTGAGGAGTTCGTCCAGCACGTCCAGACGCCGCTTGGGCCAGAGTTCGTTGGTCACTACCCACTCGCTCACCGCAGTAAGTTCGGCCTGCCCTAACCCCGCCAGCAGCCCCGCGGCCCCTTCCATAAAGCGATCCTGAAAGGCCCGCTTGTCTTGCAGGCCCAGCCGTGCGGCCACTGCGCCCGGCAGGTTCCGATAGAAAAACCACTGGTATTGCGCGGCCAGCCCGTGCGCCTGCATCCAGGCGGCCATGCCCCGCCAGGTCTCGCCGATGGTAAGGGTGCCCTCGAGGTCTGCTGCAATGGTGTTCATAGCTCTTCGCTAAAAATACCATTTACACCAGCCGCGAGCAGACAGGGCGGGGTTCTTCAGGAACTCAGGGCAAGAGCAATACCTTGGGTTCTTGGCCCCTGGGCTCATAGAAGGAACCTTTTCTAGCGTAGCGTAAATGAGTAATAGGTACACCTGCCAGTCCAGACCGTGATGGGCCCCTTGCTGCGGCTGGGATCGGGGGCGTTGACTTTCACAGTCACGCGGCAATCATCCGTTCTGAGCCCGCTGTTGTGGACGTTATAGAGCTCGAAGATGTAGCTAGTGGAGGCGGTTTCGGAGAGGAGGCAGCATTGACAGATGCGATAAAAAATACCTGGACGGTCTTCCACAACCCAGGCCCCCAGGCTCGAGCGCACCGTGTGAACGAGCTTTTCAGCTCCTTAAGGGCAGCCGTCGCTTTCCTCTCGTCCTCGCTAGAGTAGAGAGCATCCAGTAGCTCGAGCTTGCCCACCCCCGGCTCGTCCCAAAAGACTAGCGCCAGCCCGACCCGCTCGAGCGCCACGCTTTTGAGGCGGGGATGTATTAGGGTTGTGAGCCCAATCCGGCCATCCGTAGAATCCAGTCTTACCATGGCCCGGATTCCAGGTTAGCCAAAACAGCGTTATATCCGCGTTACTCATCCACAACACTCCTCTGCGAGCACATGGGAGTGTTATCTTTGAGTCGTCCTTATCTAAGTGCCCACCCCTAATTTTCCCTCCACTGTTTGCAGCGCGACGGGCCCAGGGGCGGAGCTTCTGTGGGGTACTTAGAATCTACAAACCACCTTACCCAAATCAGGCACTGCAGTTATGTTTAGAGCATGAACCGCCGTGCTTACCCATCGGACGTCCGTGATGAGGAATGGGCTCTGGTGCTGCCCTATTTGACCCTCGCCCCGCTGGAAGCACCCCAGCGCAAGTACGACCTGCGCGAAGTGTTCAACGCCCTGCGCTGGATGGTTCGAACCGGTGCTCAGTGGGACTACCTGCCCCACGACTTCCCACCCCCCCATATCGTTCAGGCGCAAGCCTACCGCTGGATGAACCGGGGGGTCTTCGAAGACCTGGTACACGACCTGCGCATGACCCTGCGAATGCTCCAGGGCAAAGCCGCCCATCCCAGCGCTGCCATCTACGATGCTCGCACCCTACAGTCCACCCCGCAAAGTGGGGAGCGGGCCGGATACGATGGGTACAAACGACGCAAGGGAAGCAAAGTTCACCTGGCGGTAGATACCCTGGGGCATCTGCTGGCCCTGGTAGTAACGGCGGCCAGTGAACAGGAACGGGCCCAGGTGGGAGCCCTCAGTCAACAGGTGCAGGAAGTGACGGGGGAGCAGGTGGAAGTGGCCTTTGTGGATCAGGGTTACACTGGGGAGGAAGCGGCACAAGCGGCAGAGGCGGAAGGCATCGCCCTGTGTGTGGTCAAGGTGGAAGGGGCCAAACGAGGATTCGTGCTGCTGCCGAAGCGTTGGGTGGTGGAACGTTCGTTTGCCTGGACATCCCGGTTTCGCAGGCTGGCGCGAGACTATGAGCGGCTGGCTGAGACCTTGCGAGGTTGGCACTGGTTGGCTTTTTCGATTCTGATGACAGCGAAAACTGTGGAGCTTTTACGAACAGCTAGTTAGCAGGCTCTAGAGGCCCACCCGCACATCCTTGCTACCGGTATCGCCGTACTCGCCCACCCGCAGCACCAGGGCCTTGACCTCGGTTCCTTTGGGCACCGAGAAGACCACTGCAAAGTTCATGGCTGCGCCGGGCAGCAGGGTGAAGCCGCCACCGGTATTGGTGCCAGAGGGGCTATCGTAGGCGATGTGCGGAAAGGAGCGCCCGTCGGCCCCGGCCAGGGCGGTGTTGCCGGGGTTGTTGATGCCCAGCGAGGGGGCCACCGCGCCCGACTGTTTGGCGTTGCGCAGGCTACCCGTAACCACCACCAGCTCCTCGTCGGGGTTGCGGGGTTGCACGGTGAGGCTGTTTTTGTCGAAGCGGGTGGTATAGCTTTCCATCCGCTCCACCTTTTGCACCTGCACCCGGAAGAGCCCGGTTAAAATCTGATCCCCCACCTTGCCCTGAAACTGGCCCATGAGTTGATTGGCTCCACCCGCCGCGCGAATCTCGTAGCCGCCCTGTACCTTCACCACGCTCTGACCCAGGGCCTTGGCCACGTCGGCCACCGGCACGTAGGCGGTGCCCTGCACGGTGATAACCCGCGTGGAGGCCACCTGCCCGTTCAGAATCAAGCGCTGGGTACTCTGGGCCAGGGCCAGAAGCCCCAGGCCCAGCCCAACAGCCATCACAACTTGCCAAAACTTCATGGGTTCCTCCTATTTGAACCGCTGTATCCGCTGGATGATGGCCTGGGCCCATTTGCGATAGAACGCCGGGCTGTCGTCGGGGTGGTTGGAGAGCAGAAAGGCATACTCGCGGTAGCGGAAAACCAGGTTGTAGGACGCGCTTTGGTCGGGCCGCATCAGACCCCCTTCGTCCCCAACCGGAAGGCCTGTCCAGCTCGGGGCTTTGTCACGGATCATCTCGAGCCAATACTTGGCCCCTCGAGCGCTGCTTTTGAAGTACTGCAACTGGGCAAATCCACCGCTCGTGAGGGCATGAATGCAGTAGGACATGGGCTGCGCCCCGCCCACGGCCAGGGCCAGGCTCTGGGCAAAGGCGCTGGGGGCGGGCTTGCCGTCCTGCAGAACCCCGTTGTTGTGCAGCACCATTCCCACCGAGCCCAAGGCGTTGGGGGTGCCGCTGGGGTTAAAGACACCCAGCAGGTAGCAGGGGTGGGGGTCTTTCTGGGCCAAGGCCAGCCCGACCAGCAGAAAGAGCCAAGCAAACTTCTTCATCCAGTACCTTCCTAAGAGCGCGGCTCCCAAACCCCTCAGCGGCTCGCGGGAGCTTGTTGCGCGGCCTGTATCTTCTCGAGCTGTTCGGGTGTGAACTGCAGGGTGGGATAGAAGAAGCGAATCTTGCCGTTCTCGACCACAAACTGTGCGCGATAGGCGATGGGATCCACCCCAATTCTGCGGAAGCGCTCGAGCGAGACCATTCCCATAGAAATCACCAGGTTGCCGTTGGCCTGGTACTCCCTGGGCATGACCCGCGTGGTCTTGACATCCTCGCGCAACCACAGGTCGGCAATCTGCTTCTTGCCGGAGAGCAGCAGGGTTCCATTCATTACGAAGGCCCCGCTGTCGTCGGCAAAAAAGGCGAAGGTTTTTTCGAAATCGCCGGTGTTGGCCGTCTCGTGGTAGGCCTTCACGACCTCGATTGGGTTTACGCTGGGGGCAGGGGCGGGCGGTGCACCGGCCTGGGCCTCGCGCATTTTTTGTTGTTGCTCGGGGGTTAGGGTCAGCACCGGCCCAAAGAAGCGAATCTTGCCGCTCCTGTCCACCAGATACTCGGTGCGAAACTCCACCGCCCCCACCCCGGCTTTGACGAACCGCTCGAGCAACACCGTGCCGGTGCTGACCACCAGCGCACCCTGCATCTTCCAGTCGCGCGGGGTCACGCGGGTGGATTGGTTTTCGGAGGCCAGCCACCGGGCGATCTGCGCTCTGCCGATGAAAAGCCCAACCGGGGTGTGCACAATTGCGTCGTCGGCGTAAAAAGCCAGGGCCCGATCCAGATTGCCAGCGTTCAACACCTGGATGTACTGTTGGGCCACGGCGATGGGATCGGGCGCGGCGGGCTGCTGTGCGGTGGTTTGGGTGGGCACACAACCGATCATTCCAATGACGAGCAGGCCGAGAATACTGTTTTGAATAGAACTGGTTTTCATCTCTACCCTCCTTCTTTTTCGTATCCTCCTCTGCGGAGAGATACACCTAGAACCTAGCCAACGGGCTGCGGCTTTGGGTAACGCAAAGTGCTACAATTACCGTGACAGGGTGAGTTGTCTGGAAACAGGTTCCTTTGGCTACTGGCTGAAGCGCCGCCGCAAGGCGCTGGATTTGACCCAGACCGAGCTGGCGCGGCGTGCCAAATGTGCCACCGCCACCATACGCAAGATTGAAGCCGATGAACGCAAGCCGTCCCCCGAGCTGGCTGGCTTGCTGGCCGATGCACTAGAAATTTCACCGCAGGAACGCAGTACTTTTTTCCAGGCCGTGCACGATGTGCGCGCGGTTGAGCGACTGCTGCGCGGCGATTTCGCGAAAATCGTTCGACCAGTGCCCAACAATTTGCCCGCTCCCCTTACCTCCTTCATCAACCGGGTGCAGGATAACGCCACCGTTGTTGCCCTGCTGACGCGCGAGGATGTCCGCCTGCTCACCCTGACCGGCCTGCCGGGCATCGGCAAAACGCGTTTGAGCATCTCCGCTGCCGAAAACCTGCTCGAGCATTTTCAGGATGGCGTGTGGTTTGTCGAGCTGGCCGCGGTTACCGAGCCAGCCCTTGTCTTGCCTGCGATCATGCGGGTACTCGACATCGCCGAGTCGGGCCCACAAACCCCGCTCAGGCAGCTGACCTCGGCATTGCAAGGCAAGCGCGTGTTGCTGGTGCTCGACAACTTCGAGCAGGTGCTGGATGCTGCCGCTGAGGTGGCCGAGTTGCTGAGAGCCTGCAGGGGATTGAAAGTTTTGGTGACGAGCCGCGTACCTCTACACCTTTACGGCGAGCATGCGTATGTTTTGCCGCTCATGTCGGTGCCAGAACGTGAGCAAACGCCCAGCCAACTTGTTCAGGCCGAGTCCGCACAGCTTTTTCTGGCCCGGGTAAAGGAACACCAGCCCCGGTTCGCAATTACTGCGGCCAATGCACCGCTGATTGCCGAGGTGTGCGTGCGGCTCGAGGGTGTACCGCTCGCGCTGGAACTGGCCGCCGCCTCTTTGCGCCTTATGACCCTCGAGCAGCTCGTGCAAGCATTGAGCGGCGAACCCCACTGGCTCTCGGCTTTGCGCACAGCAGCGCGCGATCTGCCGCCGCGCCAGCAAACCCTGTATAACGCACTGGCATGGAGTTACGGCTTGCTCGGCACAGGCACGCAGCAGGTGTTTCGCCCGCTCGGGGTATTGCGAGGGGGTTTCGATTTATCGGCGGCGAGCGCGGTTTGCGGGTTGGATGAACACCTGGTTGGCAACGCCCTGGCAGAGCTGACCGACCAGCACTTGCTCGCGCACGATGGCACACGCTGGCGCATGCTGGAGATGATCCGCGAATTTGCCCAGGAACAGATGGCCCCGGCTGAACTCGCCCTGGCGGAAGAGCGCCACACGCGCTATTTTGCCGCGCGTTTGAACGCACCCGCACCGCTCGAGGCTTCATTTATCGAACCCGACCATGCCAATTTTCTTGCAGCCCTGGAATGGGCCTGTCGCCAAGGCGATGCTGCGCTGGCCCTGACCATGGGTAGACCGCTGGCCGATTTTTGGGAGACCCGGGGATATTTGCTCGAGGGCTTGGAAAAGGCGCGTGCGGTGCTGCGGGTCTCGGAGAATGCCGAGCCTGGGTTGCGCCTGAGTTTTTTGAACGGCGCCTGCCATCTGGCCTGGAACCGTCACGACTTTGCAGCGGCGCTGGAGTTCTCCGATCAGAGTATTGCACTGGCTAAAGCCCACCGGTTAGGCCTGGCCTGGGCGCTCAACACGCGCGGGCGAATTTTTATTGAACAAGGGGACTATGCGCGTGCAGAACAAACCCTGCGCGAATGCCTGCAGACCGCAAAAAAGACGCATGAGGAACACGCCCTGGGGCTTGCGCTCACCCAGCTTGGCGAACTGGCCTTGGCCCTCGGAAAGCTCGATGAGGCGCAAAAGCGATCCCTTCAGGGGCTCGAGCACCTGGATAAGCGCGTCCCCCGGTTTTTGGCGCTGGCCCACACCAACCTGGCCGAAATAGCCCTGCTGCGCGGCGACGGCACGACTGCACAAGAACACCTGCAGCTTGCTTTGCCCCATATTCACAGCCATGTTCGGCGGGTGCTCTGCTTTTTCACCACCCTGGCCGGCTGGTGCGCCACCCGCGAGCGCGTACTCCTGGAAGATGCCCGGTGCGCTGCGGTATCGCTGGGTGTGGCAGCCGGGTTGACCGAGCGCACCGGTACGCCTTTGTCGGCGCTGTATCGCACTTTGCAGGAAAAGCGGCGTGAAAGTGTGCAACAACGCCTCACCGACCTCGAGTGGCAAGAGATGTGGTACCGCGGTTACGCCATGTCGAAAGAGCAGGCCGTTGTGTTCGCCGATAAACTGCTTCGGACGGCCTGCGCTTAGAACCTTATTGGGGCAGCACCAGCGGCTTCCCTTGGAGGCCGTTGTCGTCAGAAGCCTAGGCCCCCATACCGGAGAACTGCCGGAGCCCTTTGCGCCATAGCCAGCGGTTGATCACCCAGAAGACCGCAAACCAACCCCCCAGCACCAAGAAGCCCTGCCCCACCCCACCGGGCACCGGCAGCCCGGCAAACAGCGCCGCCGGGAAGTAAACCAGGTAGGGGAAGGGCGTGAAGAGGGCAAGGTTGCGCACCACTTCGGGAAACACCGAAAGGGGGGCAATCAGGCCCGACAAAAACATGTAGGCCACAAACCATAGCTCCTCCACCGCAGCCCCGCGCTCGGTCCAGAAGCACAGCATGGCGAAGGTGTACTGCATCAGGAAGCGCAGCAAAAAAGCCGCCACCGAGGCGGCCAGGCCCAGCAGCACCCCCTCTACATCGGGCACAAAGCGGGCCTGCGGATATACCAGCAGAAAAACCGCCACAATCAACAGGCCAAAGGGCAGCCGGGTCAGGCGCTCGGCCAGGTGCTGCATCAGGTGATCCCAGCCGGGGTCAATGGGCTTCAAGAGCTTGAAGGATAAGCGCCCCTGCACCACGTCGTCCTGGAACTCCCAGATCACCCAGATGATGGTGAGCTGGCGCACCAGAAAGACGCACAGAAAGTAGCGGGCAAACTCCGGGGCCGAAAGCGCAAAGCTGCCCCCTTCGGCGGCCTGCGTCCAGACGCCCATCAGAATAAGCGGCAGCATGGCCGAAAGGGCCCACAAGAGCACCTCGGCGCGGTATTCCAGGAAGTAGGCGTACCAAACAGCCAGAAGGGCACGGAGTTTGCGCAGCACCCCTTTAGTTTATGGCAGATTCAGGAGCCAGATACCGCCTCTGCAAAAGGCGCGTAGCAATTAGGCCATGCGGGGTGATTCATCTGGTATAGCAAAAACCACCGTACTCACTTGCAGCGCAGCACCAGCACCGGCCTGTCCGAGCGGTGCAGCACCGCCTCAGTCACCGAGCCCAGCATGAAGCGATCCAGTCCGCTGCGCCCATGGGTGCCCATCACGATCAGGTCGTGGTTTTTGGCCTCGTTCAGGATGGCCTCCACCGGCCTGGCCTCCACCAGCTTGGTCTCAGCCTCGACTCCTGCGGCCTGGGCCAGTTCGCTGGCTTTGCTCAGGGCTTCGTTCCCTACCCGCTTGAGATCTTCGAGCAGCTCGAGGCCGTAGGGCACGCTCTCGGGGCTAATCCAGAGGCTCGAGCTGATGTTCTCCACGACGTACAAGAACGTTACTCGAGCTCCCATGTTTTTGGCCAGTTCCAGGCCTTCGCGAATTGCAACTTGACTGCAATTGCTACCATCGGTGGGCATAAGGATTCTTTTGTACATTGCGCTCCCCCTGTTGTGTTGCTTCTAATCTAAGTCCTCCCCATCGGGACGAAAGACCTTATTGACCTGTAACGCCCCAAGGCTATCACGTAACGCTCTCTTTATATAGCAAAAAAGCGATTATGGCGAGATGTTTGGGCTCGAGCTTCGTCAAGCGCAAATAACCAAAATTAACGTAACAGCCCGACGTGCATAAAGCCGAGGGACTTTGCAAAACCCGCCTACAATCGCAATTGCCTATGACTTTTCCTGAGCTACTCGCAAGTCTGGTTGCCAAAGGGGTTTCCGACATCCACATGCACGCGGGTTTGCCCATCATGGCCCGCCTACACGGCAAACTCACCCCCATTACCCAAAGCCCCCTGACCCCTCAGTACACCGATGCGCTGGTAGACATGATGTGCAACGAGCGGCAAAAAGCCACCTTTGCCGAACGCAGTCAGGTAGATCTGGCCTATGCCATACCGGGTGTAGCCCGCTTTAGGGTCAACCTGTTTCGGCAGCGGGGTTCGGTTAGTTGCGTGATGCGGGTGGTCAATTCCGACGAAAACAAGCTCAAGATTGTCTCGCTCCCGCAGGAAACCCTCAACTACTTCCGCGACAAAGAAAAAGGTTTGGTGCTGGTTACCGGCCCCACCGGCTCGGGCAAGTCCACTACTCTGGCCCGTATCATCGACGAGATTAACCAGCATCATTCCAAGATGATCATCACCCTGGAAGATCCCATCGAATATCTACACCGTAGTAAAAAATCTATTGTCGTTCAGCGGGAAATTGGGCAGGACGCCCCTAGCTTCAAGGATGGTTTGGTCGCAGCCATGCGCCAGGATCCCGATGTCATCATGATTGGCGAGATTCGCGACCACGCCACCGCCGCCGCCGCCCTGGAAGCAGCCCAGACCGGACACCTGGTCTTCTCTACCCTGCACACCCTCGACACCGTTCGCACCGTCAACCGCGTGCTCGACCTGTTCCCCCCCCACGAGCGGGAGGTAGCCCGCATTCTCTTTGCCGAGTCGCTGGTGGGGATTGTTTCCCAGCGCCTACTTCCCAGCAAACAAGGGGGGCGGGTTTGCGCCATGGAAATTCTCAAGGGCAACCTGCGCATCCGCGACCTCATCCGCGACCCCGACCGCTCCAACGAGATCTACGAAGCCCTTAAGGACTCCTCGCTGGATGGAATGCAGACCTTCGACGACCACCTGGCGGAACTCTACGCCCGTGACCAGATCGACCTGGAAACTGCCCTTGCCCATGCCACCAGCGCACAGTACGTGAAGGTCAAGGCTCTGCAAATCAACGCAGCCCGTCAGACCCTAATAGACGAGTCGGTGGTACAGCAGACCAATTAAAGCGACGCTCAGGAAAAAATGGCATAACCCCATCCAAACAGAGGGGCATCAAACATAAAATCCAAGAAGCCATCATTTATGGTTGATGAGCCCGCCAAGGTACGAACGCCCTCGGCCAAGCGGGAAACCTGGGTCAGGGCAGTTCGTCGCGCAATGGCAGCAAGCTACCCACATCTGGCAGACGCCGCCACCAAGCAGACCTTCACGGGGCTGCAACAAACAGCCTATCCCCGCATCACCCTTCTGCATTTGGCCGGTAGCGTGTAAACTCTAGTGCGGTATGGAACGCACCTACATCATGGTCAAACCCGATGGCGTGCGCCGGGGCCTCACCGGCGAGATTATCAACCGCATCGAGCGCAAGGGCTTCAAGATTGTGGCGATGAAGAAGATGGTCATATCCCGCGAGACCGCCGAGACCCACTACGGCGAGCACAGGGGCAAACCCTTCTTCGAGGGGCTTGTCAACTTCATCACCAGCGGCCCGGTGGTGGCGATGGTGGTGGAGGGGCCGGGGGCCATCGCCGAGATGCGCCGCCTGATGGGGGCCACCCGCCCCTGGGAAGCTGCTCCCGGCACCATCCGCGCCGACTTTGCCACCACCGTGGACGAGAACATCATCCACGGCTCGGACAGCCCCGAGAGCGCCCAGCGCGAGATTGGTATTTTCTTCAAGCCCGAAGAGATTATTGGTTAGCGTCGGCGCCGGCGTTTATTCTTCCCAGCGGTAGTGGGTTCGGGCAGGCCCTTGATGCGGGCCTCGAGGCTCCGCATCTGGTCGCGCAGGCTGGCGGCCTTCTCGAAGTCGAGGGCCTCGGAGGCTGCCCACATCTCGGTCTCGAGCTGCTCCAGCAGGCTTTGCAAAAGCGCAGGGTCGTCCAGCACTGCCTCGGCGGCCTCGGCCTCGTAGTCCTCGGGCTTGACCAGCTTGCGCACCGACTTCTGGATGGTGGCGGGGGTGATGCCGTGCTCGAGGTTGTAGGCCTCCTGCAGGGCCCGGCGGCGGTTGGTCTCGTCAATGGCGGCCTTCATAGCGTCTGACACGGTGTCGGCGTAGAGGAACACCTCGCCCCCCACGTTGCGGGCGGCCCGCCCGATGGTCTGGATGAGGGAGCGTTCGGAGCGCAGGAAGCCCTGCTTGTCGGCGTCCATGATGGCCACCAGCGAGACCTCGGGCAGGTCGAGGCCCTCGCGCAGCAGGTTGATGCCCACCAGGGCGTCAAAGTAGCCCAGCCGCAGGTCGCGCAGCAGGGCCTGGCGCTCGAAGGCGTCGAGTTCGTGGTGCAGGTAGCGGGCCCGCACGCCGTGCTCCACCAGGTAGGCCGTGAGTTCCTCGGCCATGCGCACCGTCAGCACCGTGACCAGGGTGCGCTCGCCCCGCGCCGCGCGGGTGCGGATGGCCCCCATCAGGTCTTCGATCTGGCCGGTGGTGGGTTTGACCGTCACCCTGGGGTCTAATAGGCCGGTGGGGCGGATGATCTGCTCCACCACCCGGCCCGAGACCTCGAGCTCGTAGGGCCCCGGTGTGGCCGAGACAAACACCACCTGCCCCACCCGCTCCAGAAACTCGTTGAACTTGAGGGGGCGGTTGTCCAGGGCGCTGGGCAGGCGGAAGCCGTAGTCCACCAGGGTTTTCTTGCGCATGTAGTCGCCGTTATACATCCCCCGAAGCTGGGGCACGCTCACGTGGGACTCGTCCAGGAGCACCAGGTAGTCCTCGGGGAAGTAGTCGAGCAGGGTGTAGGGCGGCTCGCCGGGGGCCTTGCCCGATAAAAACCGGCTGTAGTTCTCGATGCCGGGGCAGGTGCCCATCACCTCGAGCATCTCCAGGTCGTAGAGGGTGCGCTCCTTGAGCCGCTGGGCCTCCAGCAGCTTGCCCTCGGCCTCGAACACCTTGAGCCGCTCCTCCAGCTCCCGCCGAATCTCTGGGATGGCCTCCTTGAGCCGCCACTCCGGGGTGGCGTAATGGGTGGCCCCCAGCAGCACAAAGCCCGGCAGATCTTTAAGGCGTTCGCCCGTCACCGGATGCACCACCGTCACCCGGTCGATGGTGTCGCCGAACAGCTCGATGCGGATGGGCTCCTGCTCGTAGGCCGGCCAGACCTCGAGCACCTCGCCCCGGGCCCTGAAACGCCCGGCCTCGAGCTGCAGATCGCCCCGCTCGTACTGCAAGTCCACCAGCCGCTCAATCAGGCGCTCGCGGGGGCAGTCCTGCCCCACCTCCACCACCAGGCTCATGTTCTTGTAGTCCTCGGGGCTGCCCAGGCCGTAGATGGCCGAGACCGAGGCCACCACAATCACGTCGCGCCGGGTGAGCAGGCTGCGGGTGGTGGAGTGGCGCAGCCGCTCGATCTCGGGGTTGATGCTGGCGTCTTTCTCGATGTACAGGTCGCGCCCCGGCACGTAGGCCTCGGGCTGGTAGTAGTCGTAGTAGCTGATAAAAAACTCCACCGCGTTTTCCGGGAACAGCTCGCGGAACTCAGCGGCCAGTTGCGCGGCCAGCACCTTGTTGGGGGCCATGACCAGGGCCGGGCGCTGCAACGCTTCGATCACCTTGGCCATGGTCACGGTCTTGCCCGTGCCGGTCGCGCCCAGGAGGGTGACAAAGCGCTCGCCATCGCGCAGGGCTTCGGTGAGGGCGGCAATGGCCTGGGGCTGGTCGCCTTTGGGTTCGGGGCCTTGGTAGCGGAACATCAGGGTTTTAGCTTAGCGAAAAACCGGCACGTTCTGCCTACATCAGAATACAATCCCTTACCAGAAGGTCTCCACCCCAAAGCCCCTTATCTTGGGGTCGTTGGTCAGCAGCAGGGCTGCTTCCACCTGGCTTTGGGCCGCCAAGATGCGGTCGAAAGGGTCTTTGTGATCGGTGGGTAGTTGGGGGGCGAGCAGCACGTGCGCCCCCTCGATGCAGAGTTCCTCCGCCAGAAATACGCGTAGGTAGGCCCGGTAGTGTTGCAGGAAATCCCCACCCAGGGCCAGCCTTCCCAGCTTATGCTTGATGGCGATCTCCCACAGCGAGGCCGTGCTCACCAGGCGGGTGTTTTTGGGATCCTCGAGCAACTGCCGGGTGCGGGTGGGCAGCTTGTGCGGTTCGTACAGGGCCCAGAGCAGGGTGTGGGTGTCCAGCAGCAGCTTCACCCCTGCCACGGCGCCAGCTCCTCCTCGGGCAGCGGCTCAAAGAAGGCATCCTCCACGGTGCCCTTCAAGAAGCCCAGCGGCACCTTGTCCACCGGCTCCAGGGGCACCAGTTTGGCGTAGGGCTTGCCATACTTCGAGACCACCACCTCCTCCCCCGCATGGGCGCGCTCGAGCAGCTCAGAAAAGCGCTGCTTGGCCTGGTGCACGGTAACGATCTTCACGTTTTTATCCTACATATTTTGACCAACTTTTACAAGCTATATGCTAACATAAACATATGAAGCGAACCACCATTTACCTGGATCCCGAACTCGAGCTGCTGCTCAAGCTCGAGGCCCGGCGTTCAAAAAAGCCCGTGGCCGAGATTATCCGCGAGGTGCTGCGCAAGGGTATCACAGCAAAACGCCCGCGCTCTCGGCACGTCGGCGCGTTTGATAGCGGCCATACCACCGACGCTGAGCGTTTTGAAGAAGTGCTGGACGAGCTGGGGTTTGGTGATCCGGAGAACAGTTAATGCTCCTGGATAGCGGAATCCTTATCGCTTATTACAACCGCCGCGATGAGTGGCATCAGGCGGCAGCCCGTCTCTTGGATGCAAAAGAAATACTGTTGCTGCCAGCCCCGGTCATCCCCGAAGTAGATTATCTGCTTGGTAAGCGCATGGGCCTGGCCGCTCAGATGGCACTCTACGAGGATATCGGGTCGCAGGTCTACCAGGTGGTCGATCTATCCGAAGCCGGATACCAGCGGGTTTTTGAGCTCTACCAGCAGTACCAGAGCCTCCGCCTGGGTTTCGTGGATGCTGCTGTTATTGCCATAGCCGAGGAGCTGGGCATCGGGCAGATTGCCACCCTCGACCGCCGGCATTTTGGGGCGGTGGAGGCCCGAATCAAGCTCGAGCTGCTGCCCTGAAAAAAGAACCCCGCCCTTTCGGGCGGGGGTTTCAGACCTTGGGGACTTAGAAGTTAACCTTGTAGGCAATCTTGAAGCCCTGACCGTGGGTCGCATTGCCGTTGTTGACAACATCGAGGTCGGCGTAGCTGAAGACCAGATCCCAGTAGGTCCAGGTGAAGTAGAGGCCCTTCACGCCACCGGTGTTGGTGCCAGAAGTGCTGTAGATATCGTTGACGCTGGGGTCGAAAGCCTTGCTGGTTGAACCAACGAGAACCGACGCAACGTTCGTGGCATCGTAAGCGCCGTACTTCACTTCGAAGCTGGAGTTGGCGAAGAGGAAGTTCGCAAGCTTCACGCCAAGGGCGTACACCGTCTCGTTGGTGGTGCCGGTGGTGCGAGTGGCCCCCTCGGCCATGAGGCTGGCACCAAAGAGCAGGGGCTGGGTGGAAACCTGGACTCCAAACTTGGTGGTTACAGTGCTAGCGGAGTCGTTGTAGCGGCCAATGGCCTTGACCTTGGCGGCGCCGAGGTCGAGGTTGACATCGCCGTAAGCCCCGAGCGAGGTGGTACCGGCGACGTAGTTGTTGGTGTAGAAGCCCGTGGCGTTGACGTTGGCGGCACCGAGGGCGAGAGCAGCCGTGACCTTAACACCCCAGTTGGAGGGATAGGTGCCGGTGCCGGGCTTTTCGTCTGGAACGGTGTTTTGATCAACGCCGCCCGAGCTGGCGTTCTTGTAGAAGCCCTCGAGGGTGATGGGCCCGAGGCCGAAGGTGGCGGTAGCACCGAGGGCGCTGTAGCTCCCCGCAGCTTTGCTGGCACCGCCGTAGGTGTAGTTCTGGAGGTAGCCGTTCAGCTTGAAGATACCCAGGGTGGCTCCAGCAGTGATACCGAAGCCGGTCTGGTCGTTGGCGAAGGGAGCAGCGTTGTTGCTGGATCCGGCGGTGAAGTTGGCATCGCCCGAGAGCATGTTGGCGGCCGTGATGGCGGCGCCAATGTTGCGGTAGTTACCGCTCAGGGTGAGGGGGCCCACCCCGGCATCCGCCCTGATATAGAAACCAGTACCGCTCACGGCGGGGTTGGGCGCGGCGATGTTGTCGGCGGTGCCGAAGTACTCGCCGATCAGGTTGATAGGACCGAGCGAGGTCTTGAGATCGATGCCGTAGGCGGTGCGGGCGGGGGATTCTACGCCGCCGCCAGCCTGCTGGTCGAGGCCTTCCTGGGCAAAGGAGGCACCCACGTTGATGGGCCCCACGCCAAAGGTAGAACGAATCGCGCGGAAGTAGGTGTTGTCCCCGTCGTTGGCGCCTTTAGAGCCGTAGACCACCGTGGTGGTACCGCCCAGCAGGAACGGAGCATTCGCGACAAATCCGTGGCCACGGCTGACGGCATCGTTGTCGAAGACGTACTCGGTGAACTTATTCTTGACGCTTTGACCGAAGGTAAAGGTCAGGGCCTGGCCGTCGGCAACCTTCAGCGTGGTGGAGATTGTGTTCACCGTAAGGTTTAGGGCAGGATAGGACGTGCCAGCAACCGGGTTAGTAACTGAGGCGTTGATGCTGAAGTTGACTAGGCCGGGGTAGGTGTTGAGCTTGCCCGGGTCGGATACCGCCGTGCGGTCTTTGAAGCTAAACTTCACCGACAGGCTAGCGGTGGTCTTGCCTTCCTCCACCTGGCCCATATCTACTTCGTCAACCGTCAGGCCGTCCCCATCGCTGTCGCCGGTGGAGAAGTTGCTGGTGTACAGACGATCGATGTCGAATATATCGCCAGCACCCCAGGCGCGCTTGACCTGGTAGGTCAGGCCCAGGCTACCCGAGATGGTGAAGGCATTGGACTCCAGGGTAGCTACGCGCTGATCCAGGGCCCCCACGCGGGTATCCAGAGCGCTCACCCGGTCGGACAGACGCACCAGGTCGCTGCGCAGGGCAGTGGCGAACTCCTGGATGGCGCTCACGTCTTCGCGGTTGGCAAAACCTTCAAAGTCCACGTCGCCCAGTTGCTTCTCGAGGGCGGTCACCCGGTCTTGCAGGCTGAGCACGTCCTGGTTCAGCAGAACGGCCAGCTCGTTGAGGGCGCGGATGCTGTCGGCATCGGCTTCCACCTGGGTCTTGAGGGCGGCCACATCGCCTTCGACGCCATCGAGGCGCTCGGCCAGCACCTGGGCCTGGGCCAGGGCGGTGTCGGCAGCCACGCTGGCGGCTTCCACGCGGTCGGCCAGGTCGGCCAGGGCGGCTTCGTCCATACCAGCGGGCTCAGCCTTCATGGCCTTGAGTTCCTCGATGGCGGCCTCGAGGCGGGCGATGTCGTCCTTGGAAGCGGCGTTGTCTTCCAGGGCCGATACGCGCACGCCCAAGGCGGCCAGCTCGGCGGCCAGCTCCTGCACCGCGTTGCGGATGGCGGTCATATCCTCTTCGCTCATGCCGCCTTGACCCTTCACGCACTCGCCACCCTGCTGTAGCTCGGTAAGCAAGCGCTGGAAGATCAGGGCAGCCTGGTAGCGGGTCAGGTTGGTGTTACCACGGTAGGTTCCATCGGGGAAGCCCGTGATAAGACCGCAGGCCGCGATGCGCTCGACAGCTTCTTTGGCCCAGTGTCCGGCGGGTACGTCGGAGAACTGCGCCTGACCGAAGCCTAGACCGAGCACGGTCAGCAACCCAGCCAAGTAAACTACTAGCTTCTTCTTCATTCTGCCTCCTCAAACTCCCGCAGGTGTCCAGATGGATACCACACGAGAACCTGATGTTGCGGAGGTGCAGGATTTTTTTGTGGGGCGAGTTGCCGTGTTTCCTCTCCCAAAAATCCCTTACACCCGCAACGGACGCTCGGTAAGAGACGACCCCACTCACGGGGCTCAAAAAGCTCTCACCTTGCACATCCGGGGGGTATCATACCCGTGTATTTATCGGGCTGTCAAGTATGAACAGGCGCTCAGACGAAAAAACCGTACAATACAGAGGGGTTTATTAAGACCCGGAAAGGAGGGCAAACTACAAAGTGAGGAGCGCAGGGGGTCGGGGAGCTACGGGGCACTAAACCGTCCAAAGCCCCATCCCGACCTTACGAGGTGGCGGTCTTTAGAAGAGATAAGCAGCAAGCTGCGAAAGATCGAGTGGTTCCGCGGATGCCGCCAGGGTGTGAACCTCCCCCTCTCCGCTGGCCCCTGGGCCAGAGCAGCCCCGTGGGAAAGCCGGTTGCGTGAGCGCCGGACAACCAAGGGGCAGGGTTCAAGTGAAGTAGAACTTTCTATCGGCAAGCCATACCCGCCTACCCTTAGCCTGTTGAGCTGGCTGGGGCCGTCCTGGGGGTTTGGTGCAAATAGCGGTGGGTTGGGCCGCGAATTGGTCTATGGTTTTGATAAGAAATGAGGTAAGAAGATGTGTGGAATCGTGGGATATGTGGGGTTTCGAGAGGCATCGGATGTAATTCTGGATGGGCTCAAGCGTCTGGAGTACCGGGGCTACGACTCGGCGGGCATTGCGGTTAAGGTTAATGGGCACCTCGAGGTGATCAAAAAGGCTGGCAAGCTCCAGGTGCTGGCCGACAGCCTCAAGGAGCATAACCTGAGCGGGCAGTTTGGGGTGGGGCACACCCGCTGGGCCACCCACGGGGCCCCCACCGACCCCAACGCCCATCCCCACACCACCGAGAAGGGCGATATTGTGGTCATTCACAACGGCATCATCGAGAACTACCTGCCCCTCAAGGAAGGTCTGATTGCCCGGGGCCACACCTTCACCTCCGAGACCGACTCGGAGGTGCTGGCGCACCTGATCGAGGAAAAATACCGGGGCGACCTGGTGGAGGCGGTGCGGCTGGCCCTGGCTGAGGCCTACGGGGCCTACGCCCTGGTGGTGGCCCACCAAGACCACGAGGAAATTGTGGTGGCCCGAACCGTGAGCCCGCTGGTGATTGGGCTGGGCGAGGGCGAGAACTTTGTGGCCTCGGACGTACCGGCCCTGCTGCCCTATACCCGCCGGGTGATCTTCCTGCACGACGGCGATATGGCCGTGGTGCGCCGCGATGGGGTTACGGTCACCGACCTGGCCGGCAACCCGGTGGAGCGTGAGGTGGTGACGGTGGACTGGAGCCTCGAGGCCGCCGAAAAAGGCGGGCACCCCCACTACATGCTTAAGGAAATCTATGAGCAGCCCCGGGTGCTGGAGAACACCCTGGGGGGCCGCCTGCACGAGGAAGAAGCCGGGGTAGAACTGGGGCTCAAGCTCGAGCCCACCCGCTACGACAAGGTGCACATCGTGGCCTGTGGCACGGCCTACTACGCGGCCTGGGTGGGCAAGTACCTGCTGGAAGCCCTGGCCCGCGTGCCGGTGGAGATTGACGTAGCCTCCGAGTACCGCTACCGCGACCCGGTGGTGGACGACAAAACCCTGGCCATCTGCATCAGCCAGTCGGGCGAGACCATCGATACCCTGGAGGCCATCCGCGAGGCCAAGCGCAAGGGGGCCGGCACCCTGGGGGTCATCAACGCCAAAGGCAGCAGCATCACCCGCGAGGTGGACGACACCCTCTACATCCACGCCGGGCCGGAGATCGGGGTGGCCTCCACTAAGGCCTACATCGCCATGCTGGCCGCCATGGCTATGCTGGCGGTCTGGATGGGCCGGGCCAGGGGCACGCTGGACGAGAAAACCGCGCGGGAGTTTCTGGGAGAGATGCGCAAACTGCCCCGGCTGGTGGAAGAGACGCTCGAGCTGCGCCCCCAGGTGGCCCACATCGCCGAGAAGTACCACCAGGCCCAGGACTACCTGTTCCTGGGGCGGCATATCCAGGCCCCCACCGCCTACGAAGGGGCCCTCAAGCTCAAGGAGATCAGCTACATCCACGCCGAGGCCTACCCCGCCGGCGAGATGAAGCACGGCCCCATCGCCCTGATCGACGAGCGCCTGCCGGTGGTGGTGCTCGCCACCCAGAGCCCCTTCTACGAGAAAACCGTCTCCAACATCCAGGAGGTGCGGGCCCGGGGCGGGCGGGTGATTGCCGTCGCCACCCAGGGGGACACCGAGGTGAAAAAGTTTGCCCAGGACGTGATTTATGTCCCCCAGACCCACCATCTGCTGGCCCCGGTGGTGAGCGTGGTGCCCCTGCAACTGCTGGCCTACGAGACGGCGGTGTTCTTGGGGCGCGACGTGGATCAGCCCCGCAACCTGGCCAAGAGCGTAACGGTGGAGTAGCCGAGCCCGCATAAACGCGCCGCCCGCGGGCGGCGCGTTTTTTTGGTTCCTGTGCCACAATAGGCGGGGTGGAAATCTACCTGGGCACCGGCGGCTACACCAACGAGGACTGGGTGGGTCTTTTATATCCGCTCGAGGCCAAAAAAGACCAGTGGCTCTCGATATACGCCCGCCACTTCAACGCCGTGGAGCTGAACTCCTCGTTCTATAACATTCCCGGCCTCAAAGCCTTCGCCGGGATGCTCAAACGCAGCGAAGGGCGGGTGCACTGGGCGGTCAAGATTCACCAGAGCATGACCCACGAGCGCAAGGCCAGCGACGAGGATTACCGGCGGCTTTTTGAGTCGGTGGCCCCCCTGCGGGAGGCCGGGGTGCTGGGGCCTTTTTTAGCCCAGTTTCCCCAGAGCTTTCACCGCACCCCCGAGAACCGCAGGTATTTTGCGGCGCTGGCCCAGCGTTTCGCCGACAAAACCCTGGCCCCCGGCGGGCTGGCGGTGGAGTTTCGCCACACCTCCTGGGACAACGAGGAAGTGCGCGAAGCCTTCCGCAAAGCGGGCCTGACCTGGGTCAGCACCGACTACCCACCCCTACCCGGCCTGCCCAAAAACCAGCTCCACATCACCAGTGAGATCGCCTACATCAGGCTCTCGGGGCGCAACAAGGAAAAGTGGTACGAAGGCAAAGACCAGGCCGAACGGCACGACTACCGCTACAGCGAGGAGGAGCTGCGCTTCTGGGTGCGATCCCTGCAAGCTGCTTTGGAGCTCGAGCCCCTCACCCAGGTCTGGTTCATCTTCAACAACACCACCAAGGGGCACGCCCTGGTCAATCTGGAGATGCTGAGAAAACTGCTGGAGGAAGCCGGGCTATTCCCCTAGCGCTGACCGGCTAGCTGGGGCCGGGCCAGGAAAAACATAAGTGCCAGCCCAATCAGCGTGGCCGAAAAGATATAGGGATAAGCCGGGGAAAGCCCATACAAAGAGGTGCCCACCACCGGCCCCAGCATACGCCCCAGGGCCTGGGCCGCGCTGGATAGACCGGCCACCACGCCCTGTTCGTCATCGGAGACGGCCAGCGACTGGGCTGCCGTGAGCCCTGGGGTAGCCATCGAACCCAGCCCCAGCAAAACCAGCGAGGCGGTGAGCCAAGCGAAGCTTGGCGCGAACACCAGGCCCAGGTAGCCTAGCAGCAACAGGGCCAGCCCAAGGCCCAGCAACGCCCTGGGCGGCCACCTGACCACGCGCACCCAGAAGCCCTGCACCAGTACCCCCACAATGCCAAAAATCACCAGGGCCAGGCCTACAGTCTGGGCGGTCTGGGCTGGGGTGAGTCCCAGGCGATCCTGGTACAAAAAGGCCACGGTCTGCTCCATGGCGATGGAAGCCAGGTTGATGCTCAAGCCAATGAGGAGCAACGGCCGGATGCGGGGATCGGCCCAGGAGAGGCTCGAGGGGGCTGGGGTGCGCTCTTGGGCCTTGCGTGACTCAGGGAGAACCCACCATACAAACAGGGCATTCAAAAGGGCCAGGCTGGCGGAAAAAACCACCGGCACCAACAAGCCAAAGTGCGCCAAACCTGCCCCGATGGCCGGGCCAAAAATCACCCCGAGGCCAAAAGCAGCCCCCAGGATGGCGAAGTTCTGGGTGCGCTGTTCGCGCGGGGTGATATCGGCCAGGTAGGCCTGGGCAGTGGGCAGGGTGGCCGAAGAAAACGCGCCCCCCAAGAGCCTGGAAAGGAGCAGACATCCAAACAGACCCCAGCCCGAAAGCACCTGCTGGTAGCCCAGCCAGGCAAACAGCGCAAACAAGAAAAAACTGGCCGCGAAACCCAGAATGCCCATCAACAAGATGGGCTTGCGCCCCACCACCTCGCTGCGTCGCCCCCAGTAGGCAGCTAGGATGAACTGCATCAGGGCGTAGCCGGTGGAAAACAACCCCACCTGTACCTCGCTCAAACCCAGCTCACGCGACAGGGGCCCCAGAATGGGAAACAAAACCGACAGGCCCAGAATGCTGTTGAACAGGGTAAGGAATAACAACAAGAGCGGTTTCACCGCCCAACAGTTTATCGCCTGGGCCGCCCGGTCAAAAAACGCTCTGGCTTATTGAACGTAGGTCAACCAGGCCTCGTATTTGGGGTTTTTGCCGTGTACCACGTCCATATAGGCAGCCCTGATCTTCATGGTGTGCTCACCTGCCTGGCCCCTGCCGATGGCCCGGTGATCCAGGTAGGAAACAGGCGTAACCTCGGCGGCCGTGCCTACCATGAAGACCTCGTCGGCCATGTAGAGCTGGTCGCGGGTGGCCCGCACCTCGCGCACCTCGTAGCCCAGGTCGCGGGCAATGGCGATGACCGAGTCACGGGTGATGCCCATCAGGTTAACCGAGTGCTCCACCGCATAAAGCACACCATTACGGAAAAAGAAAATGTTTTCCCCCGACCCCTCGGCCACAAAGCCTTCCTTGTCGAGCAGCAAGGCTTCGTCGGCCCCCGCCTGCTGGGCCTCCACGCGGGCCAGGGCGCTGTTGACGTAGTTACCCCCCACCTTGGCCTTGCCAGGCATCACGTTGGCCGGGAAGCGAGCCCAGGACGAGGTAATCAGCCGGGCTCCCTTGCGCACAGCCTCCTCACCCAGGTAGGTGCCCCATTCCCAGGCCGCAATCATCACCTCGGCGGGGTTGTTGGGCAGGGGGTTCACCCCCAAAGTGTGGGCCCCCATCCAGGCCAGCGGGCGGATGTAGCAGCTTTTATAACCGTTGGCCCGGACGACCTCCTGGATGGCCTGGTTAATCTGCTCGGGGCTAAAGGGCAGCTCGAACATCATGACCTTGGCGCTGTGAAAAAAACGCTCGGTGTGTTCTTGCAGGCGGAAAATGGCAGGGCCCCGGGAGGTCTCGTAAGCCCGGATACCCTCAAACACGCTGGTGCCGTAATGAAGGGCGTGGGTCAGTACCGAGACTTTGGCCTCTTCCTGAGGCACCATCTGCCCGTTGAACCAGATGAGCCCAGCCTTCATCTTGCTATCGCCACCAACGCTTTTGGTTTTGGTCTCGGTTGCCATGTTTCCTCCAAGGACGAACGCGGTTCATTTGCTATGCATCCCTCGCGGCAGGCCAGGGAAGCGCTGCGGACTCCACCATCATACTTCTTTGAGCAGCGAGGCCAGGGTATCGGGCAGCAGGTGGCGGTGGCTTCGAACCTCCTGTTCACCGGTGCGAAGCTGCAGGTAACGCCGGGCGGTGTCTTGCAAGATGGGCATTAACTCGGGTTGCTGAATCACCTGGGGCAGCAGGTCGCGTAGCTGGGCCTCGAGCTTCTGTTGGGCCAGGTAGCGGGCCGCCTGCAGAGGCTCGCCCTCGAGGCGGTTCTTTAGTGGAAAGCGTGCCAGTCGCGCCGCCTCACGCTGCACAGTAGGCGTATCCAGCAGCTTCTGGCAGGGCTTGCAAGGGTGCACCGGGCTGGGCACGCTGCAGATGGGGCATGGCGGGTAGGGGTTGCCCTTCTGCCTTTGCAGTATGGCCCTTCCGGCCCGCAAAATCACCCCCTGGAGGTCTTGCGGCGAGCGCCCGGCCAGCTCTTGCAGCCGGGCCTCCTCTTCTGGGTCTAGTTTGGGCAAGGCTTTTGGCTTGTTTTTAGGCCTGGCTTTTTTCTCGACGCCTACCACGAACCGCAGTTCCTGTACCAGTCCGGGCTGCTTTTCCTGGTAGCGCCTGAGGAACTCCTCCCGCAGATAGGTAAGCTGGTGGGCCACCACCGCATCGACCACCCGCACGAACAACACCCCGTCTTCCAGGCGGTCGGCCTCGGTGAGCTCGCTCAGGGCCGGCCCGGCAATCTCGGGCCATAGCGCCAGGGCCTGGCCCCGCCGAATCCCGCTGATCAGCCCTTTTTGGCGCAAAATTTTGGCGACAATCTCGGCAGATAGTCTGGCCTTGGACATCCCCCTACAGGGTAGGCAAAAGGGCTCCCCTTGGCTACTGCCCGGCCCACCAATGGGCCGGGCTGGGGTATGGTAGCGGTGATGGAGCTCAGCCCCCAATCCTGGGCGGTGGCCCTGCTGGCCGCCTGGTTGGTGGGTGCTTCTAAAGCCGGGTTATCGGGTGCAGTAACGATTGCCGTGGTTCTGTTTGCCAGCATTATCCCGGCCCGCGAGGCCACCGGCGCTTTGCTACCGGTGCTGATCTGCGCCGATCTTATCGCTGTCAGCATGCTGCGCAACAACGTGAGCTGGCAAGCGCTTATGCGAATTTTCCCCTGGACAGCGGTGGGGGTGGGCCTGGGCACAGTGATGCTCTACTTTAGCAACGACGCTCAGGTGCAGCGGGTGATCGGGGCCATCGTGGCTGGCATGACCCTGTATCAGCTCTACCGCAAGGCCCGCAACCTAAACGACGTGAAGGTTTCCAGGCACCCCGCCTTTGCACCCAGCATGGGCGTGGCGGCTGGTTTTACCACCATGGTGGCTAATGCGGCTGGGCCCTTTGTGCTCATCTATATGCTGGCTATGCGCATGGGGAAGCTCGAGGTGGTGGGTAGCATCGCCTGGTACTTTCTGGTGGTCAATCTCTTCAAGGTGCCTTTTGCAGTAGGCCTGGGCCTCATCACCTGGGAGTCGCTTGCCTTCAACCTGTGGCTAACGCCCGCGGTGGTGCTGGGAGCGGTGGCAGGCCGCCGGCTTCTAAACCACATCCCACAAAGCACCTTCGAGTGGATGGCGCTCTTGCTGGCCCTGCTGGGGGGCCTGCGGCTGCTCCTGGCCTAGGGGGGTCTTTCAGCGTTTGCGTTTATTTGTGGGTTTCTTCTGGGCTTTCTGGCTGGGCTTGCTGGCAGCCGGTAAGGGCCTGGCCCAGACCCGCCGCAGCCAGACCAAACCCCAGACCGAGGCCAGGCCCAACCCCAGTGCGACAGCAAACGTTGTAACCGCCACGCGCAACCAGGAGGGGTGCAGGCGCTCGCCCGAAGGCAGGGTCACAGGCCCGCTCGAGGTCGCCAGCACTTCGGCGTAGGGCAGCAACCGCAGCAGCAAAAAGCCCATAAGCAGCGCCACCAGACCCGCCAGAATAGCCAGCCCCAGCAACAGGGCCCAGACCAGCCCGCGCCGGGCCTCCTGGATCGATGGAGCATCTATTTCTCTCCCGGGCTTCATACGCTCCACACCCCGGCCTCGATCTCGATCACGGCCCCGGTGCCGGGGGTTTCCAGGCCGGCCAGGATGGCCTGCGGCAGGCTCTGGGCATAAGCCAGCAAGGCCCCCCGCCGGCGGTTGTCCAGCTCACTGTGCCACTCGTCCACCAGCAGCAGCGGGGCTTCCTCGTAGTGCTGCCAGAGCAGGCGGTGCTCGGCCAGGCGCAGGGCCAGGGCAATGCTGCGGCACTCGCCCCGGCTGCCAAACCGCGCCGCCTCGCGGCCCGAGAGCAGGATGACCAGGTCGTCGCGGTGGGGCCCCACGCTGGTAGCCCCGCGCTGGAGGTCGTCTTGCAGGTTATCCTCCAGGGCTTGCAAAAAGCGGTCGGGGTCGGTGGTTTCGGACAGCTCTATGCTCAACTCACCCGGCGCCAGCTCACGGTAGGCCTCGCGGGCCAGGGGGGTGAGCTTGGCCAGCATTCGGCGGCGCAGGCTAAGAATTTCGCTGCCATACTTGACCAGCTCATGGTTCCAGATGCCAATGGAGGCCCTTGTTGAGCTGGGCACACCCTCGCCCTGTCCCCTAGAAGTCGGACGAAAGCCGCTCTTTAGCACGGCATTGCGCTGCTGCAAAGCCCGGCTGTACTGGCTGAGCATTGAGCGGTAGCGGGCCGAGAAGCGCGAGAGCAGCACATCCAAAAACCGGCGGCGCTCCTCCGGGGGGCCCAGCACCAGCTCGAGGTCGTCGGGGCCCAGCAACACCGCGCCGGGCAGCTGGGCCAGCTCACGCAGCGAGGCCGGGGCCTCGTTGAGCCGGTGCTCGCGGCCTTCGCGGCTCAGCTTTACCTCCAGGCGGCTGTTGCCAAACTGGGTCTCGATCTCGGCATGCAGCCAGGCCTCTCCCTGACCAAAGGCGATGCGCTCGGCCAGACCGTTGCGCAGCTCACCACCCAGGGCCAGCTCGATGGCCTCGAGCAGGTTGGTCTTGCCCTGGGCATTTCCCCCCACCACGGTGGTCAGGCCCGGCCCCGGCGCGAAAACTGGGGTGAAAAGGTTTCGGAAGTTTTTTTGCCGCAAGCGCAACAGACGCACTGGCTATAGGCTAAGGGCCCCAGGCTTTAGGCTCAAGACCAGAAAGCTCATTTGCTGCCCAGCCATAGCGTATGCTGGCGCTCATGAGTCCCGAACTGCTCGCGGTTTCTTTTGCGCTGCTTTCGGCTATTTCGTGGGGCGCAGGTGACTTTAGCGGAGGGGTGGCGGCCCGCCGGCTCAACCCCTACCTGATTGCTTTGCTGGTGCATGCCACCGGTTTGCTGCTTTTTACTCTGCTGGCCCTGCTGCGCGGTGAAGCCTTCCAGCCCAGCGACATCCCCTGGAGCCTGGGCGCAGGGCTGGCGGGCTGTGTGGGGCTGGTGTTCCTATACAGGGCCTTCGAGGCCGGGCAGATGGGGCTGGCGGCCCCCATTGCCGGGGTGGTGGGGGCCGGGCTGGCAGCCCTGGTGGGGGTGGTGCTCGAGGGTTTCCCCGCTCCGCTACAACTGCTGGGCTTTGGAGTGGGTTTGCTGGGCGTCTGGCTGGCGGCCCGCCCCGAAGGCGGCGCTGCCTCGAGGGGGCTGGCCTACGCTTTTCTGGCGGGTCTGGGGTTTGGGGGTTATTTCACCCTGATTAACCAGGTAGAGGGCCTGTTCTGGCCCTCGGCCCTGGCCAAGCTCACCGCCACCACCCTGATGCTCGGGCTGGTGGGGAGGCTGGGTCTCTTACGGCGGGAGGCCAGGCTGGCGACCAGCCTGGGTCTGGTGGTTCTGGCCGGGCTCCTGGACGCCGGGGGCAACCTGCTCTTTCTGGCAGCCGCCCAGGCCGGACGATTGGACGTGGCTGCGGTAATTTCCTCGCTGTATCCGGCCTTCACCGCCCTGCTGGCCTGGGGCCTGCTGCGCGAGCGTTTAGGCCGGAGTCAGACCGTGGGGGTGTTGCTTTCCTTGGTAGCCATCGCCCTGATCGCTTCAGGTTGATACAAATCCCCCTACAGCTTCAGGCCGTACTCGTAACCCCAAGAAAACGTCTGCAAGCGGATAAACCCCATCCGCTCATAGAAGGCCACCGCGCCCACGTTGCGCCGGCCCACCCCCAGGTGCACGCCTGGTACCCCCAGCCGGCGCAGGCGCTCCAGAAACACCTCCATCAGCCTGCGGCCCTGCCCCTGCCCCTGGGCCCTGGGCAGCAGGTCGATGTGCAGGTGGGCCGGGTAGGTGTCGGCCAGGCTCGAGGGCACATAGCCTTTGTGAATCAGGCGAATCATAGCGGCATCCCTGGAGGTATCGGCCTCGAGCGGCAGGGGGTACTTTTGTCGCAGCGGCGGCAGCCACACCGCCTCCATCCAGGCCGCAAACTCGAGGGAGTCGCGGCAGCCCAGCACGTAGCCGCACACCCCCTCGAGGTCGGTGAGCACAAAGGTCAGGTCGGGCTCGCGAACGGCATAGGGGGCGGCATAGAAATGGCCCAGCAGCTCGGGGTCGTGGTACAGGCCGCTGGCATCGGCCCCGCTGTCGCCGGTTAGCAAGCAGACGCGGTAAAGCTCGGGTAGATCGGTCGGCGTGTAGGGGCGGATGGCAAAACCCATGCCTTGCATCAGTCCTCCAGCAGCCCCACAAAGCTTTGCGGATCGGGGTCTATCCGGAGCCGGGCACCGCGCACCGGGGGCAGGTTCGCCATCAGGGCCTGGACTCGCTCTTCGGAGCTTTTGAGGAGCAGGTGAAACACGTACTGGCCCCGCAAGCGGGCCACGGGGGCCGGGGCTGGGCCCAGCAGCTCGCCTGGCTCGGCGCTGGCTCGCAGGGCGTGGGCTAGCTGGTAGATGGCATCGCGGGCCACTGGCTCCTTAGCGTGCGCGACCTCGAGCTTCACCATCCGGCTAGCCGGGGGGTAGCCCAGGGCGCGGCGCAGGGTCAGCTCAACCTCCATAAAGCCCTGGGGGCTGGCGGCCTGGAGCGCCCGGTGGGCGGCGTGCCCCGGCTCAAAGGTCTGCAGCACCAGCAGCGGACGGCGGTGGGGGTGCAGGTCGGCGAGCTGCCACAACAGCCGGTGGTAGCGCTCGGCCGCCCGAAAGTCGGACTCGAGGACGAACCCGTCGGCGTAGGGCAGCAGCACCAGGGCCAGCTCGGGCAGCACCGGCGCCCGCAGAATGGCGGTGGTGCCCACCAGCACCCCCGGCGCACCGGCCAGCAAAGGGCGCAGGTCGTCTTTGGCCTCGGCGGTGTAGCGGTAGCGGGGTAGGGTGGGCAGGTACCGCTCCAGGGCCTCCACAAGCCACTCCACCCCCGGCCCTCTGGGGTCGAAAACGTCGGACTGGCAGCCAGGGCATAGCCCGGGTGCTTTCTCTTCGTGGCCGCACTGGTGGCACTGCAAGAGGCCCAGCCGTCCGCTTTTGTGGTAGCGCAGGGGTAGGGCGCAGTTGGGGCACATGGCCTTCCAGTCGCACTGCTTACAGCGCAGCACCGCGCTATAGCCTCGCCGGGCCGAGAGCACAATGGCCTGGCGCTTTTTCTCCTGCACCTGCTGCAACAGGGCAATGGCAGCGCCCGTAAGGGGCCAGCCCCGCTCCTGGCGCAGATCCAGCAGGTGCAGCCGCGGGTGGGGCGGGGGTAGCAGGTAGGATGGTTCGCCCCAGACCTCCAGGCTGTTGACGCTCGAGCAGTAGTGGATGGGCACCCCCAGGCCCTGGGCCCGCAGCCGGGCCAGCCGGGGCACGAAGGCCCTCGAGCCCCCCGGAAGCTTGTAGGCCTCGGCGGCCTCCTCCACCACCACGATGCGTTCCCAGTTGAGCGGAAGCAAGAGCCCCTGATAGGTTGCCAGCACCCACCGGGCCGCCCCTTGCACAAGCCTCCCCCACACCAAGCGGCGCTCCTCGGCTTTCATCTCGCCGTGTAAAACGGCGGCCTCGGGGAAGAAGGGCTGGCATTTTTTGAGCAGCGAGACCTCGGGGAAGAGCACCAGGGCCGGGCCCTCTTGCACCAGGCCCGCCAGGGCCCGCAGGCGCTCCAGCAGCCGCCCCCCTTGCAGCCGCACTGGCCGCAGGGGTAGCTCCAGGGGCTCGAGCGGCCGTGTTGCAACAGCCTCGGGGGCTGGCGTCACCTCCACAAACCCGATATAGCCCTTCTCCACAAGGCCCTTTACCACCCCCACCCCCACCCCGGCGGCTCGAGCCAGCGCCGCCATGCTCTCCACCTGGCGCAGGTCGCGCAGGGCGTACCAGGCCGCTTTGGCCTTCTCGCTCAGCTTTTCCGAGGGCTCACGCAGCACCATCAGGGCCTGGGCCAGGGTGCGCCGCTCGGCCACCTCTTCCTGCAAAACCCCGGCCTCGCGCAGCAAATCCAGCAGTTTGGGGTCAAAGCCCTGGGCTTCCTGCCAGCCTTCGGCCAGGGCTTCCAGGCCCCTGGGCAGCACCGCGGGGTCGGCCCCGGGCACAAGCCGCACCCGGTGGGTAAGGGGGGGCTCGAGAAAAGGCAGCAAATCATTGAGCAACGTGCCCACCGGACAGAAGCTATCGCGGGCGGCCACTTGCAGAAACTCGAGGGCCGAAGGATTAAGCCAGGGCCGCGCATCGAGGTAGGCCAGAGCCTCACGCAAGGTAAAGGCCTTCTGGGGGCTCTCCTCACGCCCCACCACCACCCCCACCCGCAGCTCGCCGCGCCAGGGCACCACCACCCGGTAGCCCTGCACCTCGGCTCGAGGGTCGGCGTGCGGGGGCAGGTACGACATCGGCTCCACCGGCAGGGGCAGGGCGACCTTCAAAACCCACATCCCGCTCAGATTACCCGAGGGCGCAGGGCGGATTGCACCCCCCAAACCCCCATTACTCCGGAGAAGTTCGTCGTGCAACCACCCGGCCGCTAGGCCCTGGGCATCCCAGCCAGGCTTTGCAGGGGCCGCCGGTGGCTTCGATACAGCAGCTCCTGGGCCTGGCGCAGGGCCTCCTCCAGGGTCAGGCCGTTGCAGGCCACCCAGACCACTCGGGCGTTGGGGAAGCGTCGGCTCAGGCGCTCGGTCAGCTCGTGCCCGCTCACCAGCCCGATGTGCAGCCCACAAAACAGATGGTCGCCCATGTGGTACAGCCCGTCCCCCTGCTGTACGGCTTCGCGCATGATATGCCCCAGTTCCTGCAAAAGCTGGGGATTTTGCTGGACATCTGGGAGCAGCCAGTAGGAGAACAGGAGCGGCTGGTCGCTGCGGCTAGCCAGGGCCTGGTAGCGTTCGTAGTCGACCTCGAGGGCCAGGCGGGTGCTCAGGCCGGTCTGGCGATCGAAAAGGGCCACCTGGGATAGCTCCTGCTGGGTTGCCTCGAGCCTGCGGATGGCCCTGAAAACCGCCCATCCCACCAATCCCCCCAGGGCCCACAAAGGCCACACCGCCCAGTACGGCCCTGCCTCGGGGTGGGGCATCAGCGCCACCAGGAAGATCAGGCCCCCCACCATGACCCACGGCCCACCAAACAACGCCAGCACCGTCAGGAACAGGGTAGCCAGCGTGGCGCTAGCATAAAGCACAAGCTCCCGATTCCAGCCGGGCATCACCGCCCCCGGTTGTTGTAGGGCCCAGATGAGCAACCCCAGGGCCATCCCCAGGTGAACCATCAGCGCCCCCTGCGGGTATCGCTCGGACAGCGGGAAAATTATCAGGGTGACCGTAAGGTAGGCCATTGCAATCATTTTGATGGCATCGGCACCAATCCCTAGCTGGATCAGCGCCAAAGCGCCCCCACCAAATAGGGCGGTACGCCAATACAAGCTGTGAAACCAGGCCCCAACCGGCTCAGGCAGATGCGGCATAGGGGCCATTGTAAAAAAGCCCTCCGCCCTGGGGGGCCAAAATAGCCATAATTCCTTAGATTGGCGTTACGCGATACCTCGAGCAGGAGCCCACCCGATATGCTTTGGATGTGGGCGGGGCCTTGATTCCAGCGGGTGTTCTCATCTACGTGGCCCTGTACTCGGTAGTGCCGATGCTGCCCGGCCTGGAGCGCCTGTTTGGTACCGCCCCCGGCAGCACTCACCTGGGTATTAGCCTGCCCTTTCTGGTACTGGTGCTGCTCTCGCCCCTGGTGCCGCGGATTCGCTTGCCGGTGGGCCTGGTAATGGGCGGCGGGCTATTGGGGGTGGGTTTGTTTGGTGTGCTGGCCGGGCTGGCACCCAACCTGGAAATCTGGACGCTCTGTCGAGCCCTGCAGGGTGCTTTTGCAGCAGCCGTGCCTGGGCTTTCGCTGGCCTTACTACCCAAGCTGTACCCTGGCAAGCACGCCCAGATGGCGGGGTTTTGGGTAGCTGGCAACGTCTTGGGTGGAGGTCTGGGACGGGGGTTGGGGGGCCTGTTTGCCGAGTGGTGGGGCGAGCGCTGGGCCATCGTCTTTCTGGCCCTTCCAGTTGCCATCGTCGCTCTGGCCGTGCTGCGCGCCCGCGACTACCTGGCCCTACCGCCCCCCCAGTACACCCTGAGGGCCTGGCCCTTATACACACTGGGATTTGCCCTCTTGTTCATCAACTTTTTTGTAGCCAACCTGCTACCCTACCGCCTCGAGGCCCTGGGTTTGTCGCAGGCCCAGATTGGGGGGATATTTTTCGCCTACCTGGCCGGCATTCCCGGCAGCGCCCTGGCTGGTGTACTGGTCAAACGGCTGGGTGAGGTGCGGGCCTTCCGGCTGGCCTTTGGCGTGGTCAGCCTGGGCCTGCTGGCGCAGTTACCCGACCTGCCCTTGTGGATTCTGGTGGGCTTTGTGATCATGATGGCCGGCATCTTCACCGCCCAGGCCATCGCCGGTGGGGTCTCGGGGCGGGGCGGGAGTGGGGTGAGCGGCACCTATGTGGCGGCGTTCTACCTGGGTGGGACGGTAGCCGGCCTGGTATATCCACCCTTCATCGGGCAAAGCCCCCTGTGGGGCCTCGAGGTGGCCCTGGGGGTCTCGCTGCTGGCGGTGTTGCTAGCCGGACGGGCCCTGCGCTGATCCGGTTCAGCCCGCCAGGTAAGGGTTACTCGCCAGCTCCTCTGCGAGGGTAGTGGTGGGGCCATGCCCGGGGTAGACCACCGTTTCGGGCGGCAGTTGGGCGATTCGCTGGAGCGAGGCCAACAACGCCTGGGGGTCGCTGCCCGGCAGGTCGTAGCGGCCAATGCTCCCACGGAAGAGCACATCGCCGCTCACCAGGTAGCCGGGCCGGTAGAAGCCCACATGCCCCGGCGCGTGGCCGGGTAGAAACAGCACCTCGAGGCCCAGGCCAAAGTCCAGGGTCTGCCCTTCGGCCAGGGGCTCGATGGGTTCGGGCGGCTGGGGAATGGAGAGACCCCAGCGGGCCGCACTCAAAGCTGCGCTGCGGTAGAGCGGCAGGTCGGCCGGGTGCAGGTAAACCGGTAGCTGCAAAGCTTCTACCAGCGGGGCCACCGCCCCCACGTGATCGAAGTGCGCATGGGTGAGCAAAATCGCCTCCGGCTTTAAACCCACCCGCCGCACCTCGGTCAGAATGCGCCCGGGCTCGTCGCCAGGGTCTACAATTACCCCCCGTCCATCCTCGCCTACCAGCAGGTAGGTGTTTTCCTGCAAAGGGCCTACAGCCAAGCCATACACCTTCATGCCCTACAGCCTACAGGCAAATTCTGGCGAGGGCCTCAGGAACGTTCTACCGGCAGGTCGGCCTCGGCCTCCCACTCGAGCATGCTGCCCAGGTAGTTGCGGGCCTGCACCCCCTGCTGGCGTAGGAGCCAGAAGGCGCTGGCGCTGCGCGCGCCGCTGCGGCAGTGCACCCCCACCGCTTGGCCGGGCAAAAGGCCCAGGGCCCCAGCGTTGTCCAGTCCAAAAGCGCCCAGGGGGATGTTTTTGGCCCCGGGAATCCGGGCGGTGGCAAACTCGTGGGGTTCGCGCACATCCAGCAACGGATACGGCAGTCCGGCCAGGATTTCGTCGGCGGTGAGCAGGATCTCGCGGTTGAGCTGGGCCCAGGGCTCACCGGCCACCGGCTGGGCTGGGGGCTGCTGGGTGGCTCGAGACTCCCACCCCTGCGGCCACAGGTACACCTCCAGCCCCCCCAAGGCCAGCATGAAAGCGGTTTTGGTCAGGCGGGTGTTGAGTCCCATATCGTAGACCACCACCGGGCGGTGGGGGCCTGCCCCGATGCGGCCGTTGAGCTCGGCCAGGGCTTGCTCGAGCTGTTCTAGCTCTTGCTCGCTGCGCAAGCGCCCGCGGAAGCCCGACAGGTCGAGGTTAATGGCGCCCTCGAGGTGGCCCTGTGCGTACTCGGCCGGGGAGCGGCTGTCGATGAGCAGGGCGTGGGCAGGGGGATCAGTGGAGATAATCATCCTTTCAGATTGTACCGGGCCGGCCCCCTGTTTATGCTGAAAAGCATGAACCTGCGCGTGGATGTTTTCTCCGGTGCCGAGGTGGCCCCCTTCATCCCCGAGCTGGCCCGCCTGCGCATGGCGGTTTTTCGGGAGTGGCCCTATCTGTACGAGGGGAGCCTCGAGTACGAGACGCACTACCTAGCCAAGTTTATGAACCTCCCCGAGAGCACCCTGGTGGTGGTGCGGGACGGTGAGCGGGTGGTAGGGGCCTCCACCGCCCTGCCCCTCGCGCAGGCCGAGGCCGAGTTCCAGGAGCCCTTCATAAAGGCCGGGCTGAATCCCCAGGCCTGGTACTACTTCGGGGAATCGGTGCTGGAGCCGGCGTACCGGGGCCGGGGGCTGGGGGTGGCCTTTTTTCATCACCGGGAAGCACGGGCCCTGCAGCTCGGCTACCGCCAGGTCGCTTTTTGTGCGGTGGAGCGCCCCGCGCATTACCCCCTCAAGCCCTCCGATTACGTGCCGCTGGATGCCTTCTGGCAGCGGCGGGGGTTTACCAAGCGCCCCGACCTGGTGTGCTATTTCACCTGGCGCGACTTAGACCAGCCTCAGGAGACCCCCAAGCCCCTGGTCTTCTGGGTGAAGCACTTCTAATGGAAACCGCATGAATTGACAACCGTTTCACATTTGAGTTTTTGAAAAATATCCTGTCTCAAACGGATAAAACTTGCGTATCCCCTTGAGAAACATTCAGATACCCACAGAGTTATCCACAGGTAGAGCCGGGTTATCCACAGAGTTATCCACAGGCCCGTCTTTTTTATGAGAAAAAAATGAATCAAAGCCTAAGGGCCGTCTGAATTTTCCTAGGCCCTCCTTTCACTTGCTTTATAGCCCCAGCCTATAGCATGATGGGTATACGGGTTGCATATGCCAGCCTCGGACGCCATTCACATTGAGCTGAAGCCATTTCTGCGCTTCGTAGCTGGCCTTTTGAACCGATGCCCCCGCTGGGTGGCCTCGCTAACCCCGGATCAGAAGCACCTCCTGGCCCAATCGCCCACAGGAACCCGGTATGTCTTCCAGGCCTTCTCCCACCTCTCCGGTCTGGACAGCGCCTTGCAAGACGCACTAAGCGCCAAGCAAGCCCACCAGGCCGAGGGCGTCGTGCTAATTCTGCTCGACCAGCCCCAGGGCGCTTCGTTCGGCGAGCTGGCCCAGGCTCAGGGGGTGCAGCTTTGGACTTTGGCCGATGTGGACTATCTGGTCATGGCTGCCGACCTCGAGTCCAACGACCCCCTGGCCTACCTGGGCCTCGAGGTCTACCCGCCCAAAACCACCATCGCTCCCCCACCCACCACGGCTTCACAGCCCACCCAGGGCTTTTGAGCTGTTCCTATACCAGGATTACCCCAACCGTTCCCCAAACTGGGCAGCGGTGTGGATTACTTTGTAGAGTCGCCGAAGCACAAGCTTGCGCTGGCGCGTCTTGTCTTTCTTTGGTGGGACAGCGCCGATTAAGTCGGCATGTGGTATAAGCTGTGGGTATGAGTCAACAGCGCGTGCAAACCGATCAAGCCCCTCAGGCCATCGGCCCCTACAGCCAGGCCATCGTGGCCGGCGGGATGGTGTTTTGCTCGGGCCAGATTCCCCTTACCCCTTCCGGCGAGCTGGTCGCGGGGGATGTGGAGGCCCAGACCCATCAGGTCATGAAAAACCTGGGAGCGGTGCTCGAGGCCGCCGGAAGCTCGTATGCCAAGGTGGTGCAGACCACCTGCTACCTGGCCGATATGAACGACTTCCCGGCCTTCAACAAGGTCTACGCCGAGTACGTGCGCGAGCCCTTCCCGGCCCGGGCTACCGTGCAGGTGGCCCGCCTGCCCCGCGACGTGAAGGTGGAGGTGGCCTGCATCGCCCTGCTGTAGGGGCCTGGCCGCGATACACTAACCCCATGAGCCTCTACGAGCGCTTTCTGGCCCAGGACGTGCGGGCCCTGGCCCGGGCCATCACCCTGGTGGAGTCGGGCTATCCCGAAGGGCAGGCCCTGCTGCGGCAACTGCGCGGGCGCGGCCAGGCCAAAGTGGTGGGCCTGACCGGCAGCCCGGGAGCCGGCAAAAGCACCCTCACCGACCGGCTGATCGAGGAGGCCCGCAGGCGGGGCGAGCGGGTGGCGGTGCTGGCGGTGGATCCCAGCAGCCCCTTCACCGGCGGGGCCATCCTGGGCGACCGCATCCGCATGATGCGCCACCACCAGGACAAACAGGTCTACATCCGCTCGCTGGCCAGCCGGGGGGCTTTGGGCGGGCTGGCCGGGGCCACCGTGGCCAGCCTGGCCCTCCTGGAGGCCTTTGGCTTCGACCGCATCTTCGTGGAGACGGTGGGGGTGGGGCAGAGCGAGGTGGACATCGCCCGCGTGGCCGACACCACCGTGCTGATTCTGACCCCTGCCGCCGGCGACGCGGTGCAGGCCTTCAAGGCCGGGGTGATGGAGATTGCCGACGTGTTTGTGGTTAACAAGTTCGACCTGCCGGGCGGCGAGCGCATCGTGCAGGAGCTTAAAACCACCCTGGAGCTGGCCGCCCCCCGCCCGGCGGGCTGGAAGCCACCCGTGCTCACCGCCATCGCTCCCAAGGCCGAGGGCATTGCGGAGCTGTTCGAGGCCCTCGAGGCTCACCACCAGCACCTGCAACAACACAACCTGCTCGAGGCCGACCGGCTCGAGCGCGCCCGCTTCGAGGTGGAGAGCGTGATCCAGGAGTGGGGCCGCCGCAAAACCCGCGAAGGCCAGGCCCTCATCGCCCGGGTAGCCAGGGGCGAACTCACCCCCGAGGAGGCCGCCATGCAACTGCTGAGCGGGCCCCTGGGCGTTCAGGTCTAGTTGCTTCAATCTGTAACCACGCTGCGCATGAAGGCCCCGATCTGCTGGGCCGCCCGGCGCAGCACCGCCTCGGGCTGCACCAGAGCGAAGCGCACATACCCCACCCCTCCTGGCCCAAAAGCCCGTCCCGGCGAAAGGGCCACGCCGGTCTGGGCCACCAGGGCTTTGGCAAAGGCCAGGTCGTCCAGGGCCAGGCTGGAGGGCAGCCGGGCCCACAAGTACATCCCGGCCTCGGGGAGCGGCACCGTCCAGCCCTGCTGGGCCAGGGCCTCCACCATGGCTGCCCGGCGGCGGGCCCAGGTCTGGGCGTCGGCCTGCAGGCGGGCCTGGGGTACGGCCAGCGCGGCCATGCCCATGCGCTGGATGCCCAGGTACTGGTTGAAGTCAATGGGGGCTTTGAGGGCTTCCAGGCTGGCGATGGCCTCGGCGTTACCCAGGGCAAAACCCAGCCGGAAACCGGCCAGGTGGTAGCTTTTGGAGAAGCTAAAAAGCTCCACCACCCGCTCCCGCCCTCCCGGCAGGGCCAGGGGCGAGGGGGTGGGTTTCAGGGCCTGGTCGAGGTAGGGGTTGTCGTGGATGAGCAGCAGGTCGTAGCGGCGGCAGAACTCGAGCGCCTCCGCAAAAAATTCCTCCGAGGCCAGGGCCGCGGTGGGGTTGTTGGGGTAGTTGAGCAGCAGCGCCTTAGCCCGCCGGGCCACCGCCTCCGGTACGGCCCACAGGTCGGGCAGCAGGTGCTCGCCCAGCGGCATCAGGTGAACCTCGAGGCCCGCCACCTTGGCCGCTCCAAAATAGGAGGGGTAGGCCACATCGCACATCAGCAGAACCTCGCCGGGGTCGGCCACGGCCATCAGCAGATGGGCCAGTCCCTCCTGCGAGCCAATCAGGCTCAGGGCCTCGCGCCGGGGGTCGAGCTGCACCCCGTAGCGCCGGAAGTACCAGTCGGTGGCGGCCTCGAGGAAGGGCAGGGTGCCCGACTTGAGGCAGTAGCCGTAGCTCGAGGGGTCGTCTATGGCCTGTTTGAGGGCCTCCAGGGCCTCTGGGGGCGGGGGCAGGTCGGACGCTCCAATCGAGAGATCCACCACCTCGAGGCCCTGGGCGCGGGCCTCGGCCTTGGCCCTGTCCATCTCCAGAAAAACTCCTCCACCGGTGGGGGTGCGGCTCGAGCGAAACATATGGGTTCTACCATACCGCAAACCGCTCAGTGGTACCTCGAGTGGTTTTCCAAACACCCGGCGGCCTAGCAATACGCCTGTGCGCAGCTCAGGAGCTTCGACCCCTCCTGGTTTGCTATAATGTAGGGGCTGCCCGGGAGTTTACGTGACAACTAACAAGCTAACCGTCGCAACCCTGAACGATCACCATCTATTCGTTTTGGCGCGATGGCTGTTATACATAGGAAGAGTTTGAGCAGCTCTAGCTGTAACCAATCGAGGCTTCTGGCGGAGATTACGAGGCACTTAATTGCGGTGCGTATGTTGAACCCGAAGACTGGTTTCTGAATAGCTTGAGGTAGTTATGGCTCCCCACCCGATATCCGAACTGTACGACGAAATGTACATCTTGTACCGGGAAGGCCGCTATACCCGAGAGGACTTTGAGCGGCTCTGGCCGCAAATGGTGGAGATTGCCCGCAAAAATAACGACTGGGATTTGCTGAGTACAGTTCGGCTGCTTACTCCCCAGGAGTGGCTCCGGGATGCGTGGCAGAAGGTGCTAGCTGAAAGCCGCGCAGCAGAAAAAAGTCCCGCATAATCGAGCCAATCTCGCCAATCCATACCCTGACCCCAATCGGGGCCCACGGCTCATCCCCGCGGGTGCAGGGAATACCTGAGATCAACGCGGCCTATGCGATGGCGCAACGGTTCATCCCCGCGGGTGCGGGGAATACTTCACTTGACACCCGTTTTGACGCTGAGTATACGGTTCATCCCCGCGGGTGCGGGGAATACTTAGGCTTCGTTGAGGGCCTCGAGCAACTGCTCGGTTCATCCCCGCGGGTGCGGGGAATACGTGGGGCCGCCCGAGCCGAGCGGTACAAGTCCCGGTTCATCCCCGCGGGTGCGGGGAATACGCCCCCAGGGGGAGCACCCGGCCCACCCCGGTCGGTTCATCCCCGCGGGTGCGGGGAATACAAGGGTATGACGAAACGGATGCCCGGCGTGCTCGGTTCATCCCCGCGGGTGCGGGGAATACCCTGATTGATGGCCGCTAGCGCTTCCGGTAGGCGGTTCATCCCCGCGGGTGCGGGGAATACAGGGGTATGCGTTCACCTGTGGGCCTGGACTCCGGTTCATCCCCGCGGGTGCGGGGAATACGGGCCAACTGGTTGGCGCACCATCGGATGGAGCGGTTCATCCCCGCGGGTGCGGGGAATACACAACAACAATCAGGTAACGGCTCAGGACGTGCGGTTCATCCCCGCGGGTGCGGGGAATACCCACCCGTAGTATCAATTACCATGGGCAACCGCGGTTCATCCCCGCGGGTGCGGGGAATACTTGAATGTCCTCCGGCCTGAACACATCGCCCCCGGTTCATCCCCGCGGGTGCGGGGAATACAAGCTGGCCTTTTCGGCCAGAGAGGCGATGAACGGTTCATCCCCGCGGGTGCGGGGAATACGCAGCATTTTGATTCCCCAGGTTTGCCCCCGGCGGTTCATCCCCGCGGGTGCGGGGAATACTGCTCCCGCGAAACCTGTCCGACAAACTCGCACGGTTCATCCCCGCGGGTGCGGGGAATACTTGCTGCTGGCTCTGTGCCTGCGCCTGCCCAGCGGTTCATCCCCGCGGGTGCGGGGAATACATCGGGCCATCGAAGCTGGCCCCCTTGTAAATCGGTTCATCCCCGCGGGTGCGGGGAATACAGAACATGCAGGGCCAGCTACGCGACCCCGTGCGGTTCATCCCCGCGGGTGCGGGGAATACCCGGAACCACAGACTCAGAGATGCTGCAGCGGCGGTTCATCCCCGCGGGTGCGGGGAATACGTATCGGCTGGACTCGGGCGAGACCCTGCTGCACGGTTCATCCCCGCGGGTGCGGGGAATACGTTCGATTGACGCGGGTTGGCCTATGTTGCTGGCGGTTCATCCCCGCGGGTGCGGGGAATACCAACGGGCTGCCGAATCGCTGATATTGTCCACCGGTTCATCCCCGCGGGTGCGGGGAATACTTCGCCATGTAGTGCGTCTGCACCAGGTACTTCGGTTCATCCCCGCGGGTGCGGGGAATACGCGTTGCCACAACCGGCGTGGCCGCTCTGCGCCGGTTCATCCCCGCGGGTGCGGGGAATACGTCATCCTCAGCGGGCGCCTGCCCGTCTGGCCGGTTCATCCCCGCGGGTGCGGGGAATACTCATGTCCTCAAGGTGGCGGGCCGGTTTGTGGGCGGTTCATCCCCGCGGGTGCGGGGAATACGGCAAGGTGGCCCTCGTGCTCTTCCTCCAGGGCGGTTCATCCCCGCGGGTGCGGGGAATACTGGGATGGCAAGGACTCCGGCGGGTATCGTGACGGTTCATCCCCGCGGGTGCGGGGAATACGCGTAGACGCCAACAGTCCAGGCGCACCCACGCGGTTCATCCCCGCGGGTGCGGGGAATACATGAAGCGCGTACCATTTGGGCCTGGCGCTAGCGGTTCATCCCCGCGGGTGCGGGGAATACGTGCCGTATTCTGCAACATCCCGGATCAGCCGCGGTTCATCCCCGCGGGTGCGGGGAATACTCCTACAATCGTAAAAAATTACGAAAGCTCTTCGGTTCATCCCCGCGGGTGCGGGGAATACGAGGACACGCGCCTCATTCTTAGCCGTGGGATGCGGTTCATCCCCGCGGGTGCGGGGAATACTGGCTCAACTTCTCGCCCTGCCCCCCCAAACCCGGTTCATCCCCGCGGGTGCGGGGAATACGCATGGGGCCCCCGCTAGACGGAACACGTAACCGGTTCATCCCCGCGGGTGCGGGGAATACTTGCCGTCTGGCTGCCGATGGATTTGACCGGCGGTTCATCCCCGCGGGTGCGGGGAATACGCCAGCGGTCGAGCTCCCCCAGGTCGTAGAGCGGTTCATCCCCGCGGGTGCGGGGAATACGAATGGCTGTATAGATACTGCAGAATGGCAAACGGTTCATCCCCGCGGGTGCGGGGAATACAGCTTCTCGATTCGGCGCTTGAGGGTGGTTGTCGGTTCATCCCCGCGGGTGCGGGGAATACTCGGCGCTGGCGGACACCGTTCAAATACACGGCGGTTCATCCCCGCGGGTGCGGGGAATACGTGGATCAGGTACGTGCGCTCATCGTCAACTATCGGTTCATCCCCGCGGGTGCGGGGAATACAACAGTTTGAGCAGTACGCCGAGGAATACGGCCGGTTCATCCCCGCGGGTGCGGGGAATACGGCCTACTCATCAGCAGGATGGGGAAATTAGCGGTTCATCCCCGCGGGTGCGGGGAATACGTCTGGCTGGCCCCGAACACAGCGCCGGTGTAGGGTTCATCCCCGCGGGTGCGGGGAATACGCTATCTAGGCGCTGATTGGCTGCTATTTGGCCGGTTCATCCCCGCGGGTGCGGGGAATACGTTAGGGGGTGCTCAAAGCTGAATTCCTCGTCCGGTTCATCCCCGCGGGTGCGGGGAATACTGGTGGATGATGCCGAGATTGGCCTGAATCCGCGGTTCATCCCCGCGGGTGCGGGGAATACTCCCTTGATCTGCTCCCGAATCGAGGCCAGGTCGGTTCATCCCCGCGGGTGCGGGGAATACGTGGCGGGAAAGGCTCTTCCGCAGGCAAGCTAGCGGTTCATCCCCGCGGGTGCGGGGAATACGGCTTTTCGCCATCCGCAAGCGCCGGAGCGAACGGTTCATCCCCGCGGGTGCGGGGAATACGCCCCTTGGAGGTTGTTCTGCCATTCATACGCCGGTTCATCCCCGCGGGTGCGGGGAATACTTGCGAGGCTTCGTAAATTTTTACGATGCCCTCGGTTCATCCCCGCGGGTGCGGGGAATACGCCGAGCGCTCGGAGCGCGGCCACGCCGATGCCGGTTCATCCCCGCGGGTGCGGGGAATACCGCACCGAGTGGCAGGCCGATGACAACGCAGGCGGTTCATCCCCGCGGGTGCGGGGAATACGTCACGAGTCCTCGGGCCCTCGCCCACGTACCACGGTTCATCCCCGCGGGTGCGGGGAATACGCAACTCCTGAAGCTGCTCAAGCCGGGCGACCTGCGGTTCATCCCCGCGGGTGCGGGGAATACGGTTCGGCTTCTTCAAGGCGCTTCTGAAAAAACGGTTCATCCCCGCGGGTGCGGGGAATACAGTTCTGCGTCCAGTGTGCTGTACTCATCGAGCGGTTCATCCCCGCGGGTGCGGGGAATACGAAGAAAAGCAGTTGATTGACGAGACTAAAAACGGTTCATCCCCGCGGGTGCGGGGAATACGCATACCCTGCTACACCTTGCAAGCGTTTACCCGGTTCATCCCCGCGGGTGCGGGGAATACGTTGCGAGGCTTCGTAAATTTTTACGATGCCCTCGGTTCATCCCCGCGGGTGCGGGGAATACGCCGTCAAAGCTGGGCCGTGGGTTGGCCCCGCCGGTTCATCCCCGCGGGTGCGGGGAATACTTTTCTGCGCCCCTGGCTGGCCGTCCATGATGTCGGTTCATCCCCGCGGGTGCGGGGAATACGAGCGCCGCTGAACCGCCCGAGCGGTTTCCTCGGTTCATCCCCGCGGGTGCGGGGAATACATGTGCTCGATGGTTCCTACTGCCAGGTTTGCCGGTTCATCCCCGCGGGTGCGGGGAATACGAGTTGGCCGATCTGCTGGAGTCCGGGGTGATCGGTTCATCCCCGCGGGTGCGGGGAATACGGCTGTAAGCAAATTTGCAAGCTCATGGCGGTCGGTTCATCCCCGCGGGTGCGGGGAATACAACCGATTCAATCTGGTGGGGGTTTCCGTGCTCGGTTCATCCCCGCGGGTGCGGGGAATACTTATCGCGCGCCCAGTAGCGCACCGCATCCTGCGGTTCATCCCCGCGGGTGCGGGGAATACTGGCGCAACGCCGAGAAAACCGCCCGCCAGACCGGTTCATCCCCGCGGGTGCGGGGAATACATCTGTAACAGACCAATAGGCGTAGCAACATCCGGTTCATCCCCGCGGGTGCGGGGAATACCTCCGTGCGGTAAGCCTTCGGGCGGCCCCAGGCGGTTCATCCCCGCGGGTGCGGGGAATACGCAAATCTAGCTCCTGAAGCTGCAGTTCCAGCGGTTCATCCCCGCGGGTGCGGGGAATACTCGGCGCTGTAGCCGATGGCCTCGAGGCCCGTCGGTTCATCCCCGCGGGTGCGGGGAATACGATCGTTGTCGCTCAGCGCGGCGCGCTCCTGCGGTTCATCCCCGCGGGTGCGGGGAATACACGTTCCCGCCGCTGTGGCCAAAGGGCGCCCGCGGTTCATCCCCGCGGGTGCGGGGAATACGCGCTCGATCTCGACCGTGATCGGGGTCCAGGCGGTTCATCCCCGCGGGTGCGGGGAATACGGCTTGCAAGACGCGCTCAATGTACCGGGGCACGGTTCATCCCCGCGGGTGCGGGGAATACGAGCGCTGGGGAGGTGGAGGTGGCAGCTTAACGGTTCATCCCCGCGGGTGCGGGGAATACGCACTGCTTGCCAGAATACACGTAGCCGCACTTCGGTTCATCCCCGCGGGTGCGGGGAATACGCGCTTGCTCCGCAACCCTTCACAGCGCCACGCGGTTCATCCCCGCGGGTGCGGGGAATACAATGGCAGCCACCCCGCGATGGACTGGCGCAACGGTTCATCCCCGCGGGTGCGGGGAATACCTCACGGAGGGGATATTGACCAGGGCGGAGAGCGGTTCATCCCCGCGGGTGCGGGGAATACGATACCCCGCTCGTCCACCTCCACCACGTACCGCGGTTCATCCCCGCGGGTGCGGGGAATACGCCCCACCCCCAGTGGCGGTGGTGGCGGCGATCGGTTCATCCCCGCGGGTGCGGGGAATACCAAGTTCCACCCTGAGCGGCGCTGGCGCTTCGACGGTTCATCCCCGCGGGTGCGGGGAATACGGCTGAGTAAAATCTAAGTTGGAAACAAATTCCGGTTCATCCCCGCGGGTGCGGGGAATACAACGGCAGCCACCCCGCGATGGACTGGGCCAACGGTTCATCCCCGCGGGTGCGGGGAATACGAGGGCTGGAAGGCCGAGAACGGCTTCACGGACGGTTCATCCCCGCGGGTGCGGGGAATACGGCCTCTAATCGCCGAACTCAAGCGGCGTAGCCGGTTCATCCCCGCGGGTGCGGGGAATACGTCAGGGGGCCATCAATGACAACCTTCTTCCCCGGTTCATCCCCGCGGGTGCGGGGAATACTTGGGAAGCGCAAGGGCAGCCGGGTCGGTGGCGGTTCATCCCCGCGGGTGCGGGGAATACGCTGGTGGGCCACCCTGGAGCTTGGCCGGGAGCGGTTCATCCCCGCGGGTGCGGGGAATACTATATGGCTAGACAGCAACTAACCGACCTGGACGGTTCATCCCCGCGGGTGCGGGGAATACGCTGATCAAGCCCGATCCGGCCCCGACCAGGCCGGTTCATCCCCGCGGGTGCGGGGAATACCAGGGAGTCGTCGAAACGCTGAAACGCGTTGGCCGGTTCATCCCCGCGGGTGCGGGGAATACGACCCACGCAACCCCTTCATGGCCCATCTGCACGGTTCATCCCCGCGGGTGCGGGGAATACACCACCTCACCGGCGAGGGTGCGTGCATATGCCGGTTCATCCCCGCGGGTGCGGGGAATACGGAAGGCTTGTTACGAATCCAGAAAGACTCTTCGGTTCATCCCCGCGGGTGCGGGGAATACTCTGAGTGGTTTGACCTCGAACACGTGGCTTGCGGTTCATCCCCGCGGGTGCGGGGAATACCTTCTCCAGGCCCGCTACGACCACCAGAACCGCGGTTCATCCCCGCGGGTGCGGGGAATACGGTAAGGCAAAGCTGGCCGCGTCAAAAATCTGCGGTTCATCCCCGCGGGTGCGGGGAATACGTGTTGATGAGCTGCTCGGCCTGCTGGAGTCGCGGTTCATCCCCGCGGGTGCGGGGAATACTTCTGCACCCCCACGACCACCCGAGAGCCGGTCGGTTCATCCCCGCGGGTGCGGGGAATACTCCGGTCATCGCCCTTTTTCTCCAGCCAGCAACGGTTCATCCCCGCGGGTGCGGGGAATACACTTGATTCTAACAGCAAAACTAGCCGCTCGAGCCCCCGGAAGTGTCAGAATCCCGAGTCTGATTGTCAAGATTCGCCCCTGGGTTGCTTTTTCTGCTGCGTTTTTGGTGCATGCGCTCCCACTCGGCGTTCTTCACGGCCACCAGGGTCAGACCGTCGAAGTCTACGAGGGTGCGGGTGGTGTCGCCATGGGTTCGGATAGCAAAGCCCTGTTCGTTGTTGGTGCGGTAGAGCAGACAGCAGCGGCCAGCGGTTTTTTTGGCGACGCACTTTTCCCAGAGCAGGTCGCGCACCAGCGCCGAAACGCTGCCCACGAACACGCCGGTGCTCACCTCGAGCATCCAGCGCGAAAGCTCACCCCTCAGGGTCTTGGGTACCTTCTCCAGGACGATCACTACCATAGGCTATCCCACCTGGAACCGGGCCGTCGGGATCCCATAGCTCGCCCGGCGCCGCGGGGTCGGCAGCGTAGGGGTCGGGGGTCTCGAGAGCATCGAAGAGGCTGTGCAGGTCGGAGACGATGCGCTCGAGCAGTTTGACCTCTTTTAGCTGCTCGCGCAGGGTGTGGCGCACACGGCGCTCGACGCCCACCTCCGATTCGGCAACCACCCGGAAGGCGGTGGGTATGAGGGTTTCGGCCTTATAGATATCGGCCACGTCGTAGACGAAGGAAAGCTGCTTGCCGGTGTGGATGAAGCCCAGGGCCGGGCTGTAGCCAGCCGAGAGGATGGCGGCGTGGGCCAGGCCATACAGGCAGGCTGCCCCGGCGGAGAGGGCGCGGTTGATGGGGTCGGCGGCGGCCCAGTTGCCCCGCTGGTAGTTGCGGCCCTTCCACTCCACGCCGGTCTCGCGGCTCCAGCGGGCGTAGGTCTCGCGCACCCGCACCCCTTCCAGGCCCCGGATTTGCTCGAGGGAAAGCTCGGGCGACAGCGGCTCGGGAAAGCGCAGCCGGTAGAGGCGTTTGACCACCTCGAGGTGAGCCTCGGGGTCGGCCCAGGCCCGCACCTGGCGCATCAGGTTGGCGCTGGAGCGGGTCTCCCCCATCCCGCTAGCGTAGAAGCGCACCATCTCCTCGCCCACCCAGAACACCGAGCAGCCGTTGTTGGCTAGCTGGCGTATGGCGGCGTGGGTGATGGAGGTGCCAGGGCCCAGCATCAGCACCCCCAGCGCCGCCGCCGGGATGGCTACCACCCCTTCCTGGCTGTAGTAGGCCACCGCCTGGTCTTGCTGCTCGAGGCGGCCATGCTCCAGGTAAAGATACGAGAGCCCATCGCGGAATTTGGGGAGTTCCTGGAGGTTGCGGGTCTCGTACTTCATGGCTCAGCCTCTAGCTATAGATAAAAGCCCCAGACCCAAGGCTTTAGAATGTCCCACACCGCTTTCGAGCAACCGAATGAACTCAGTGGTGTTGGTTATGCGCAGATGACCCTGATACAAGACGACCCGCAAAATCATGTGACTTTGCGTTTGCCGCTTCGATACCTTCCAAACCCTCGAGTCCAACACGTGGACACTAGGAATTCGAACCCCATCATCTGCGTCATGGTGCAGCAATTCAAACCCACCTTTCACCCCTTGTCGCTCGAGCCACGCAATCTGCTCATTCTCCTTGGCAATTCCTCGACGCTTACTTTTACCCGATTTTTCATCGAACTTGGTAACAGTTGGATTGGCTCTTAGCCTGAATCGGTAAACCCGTCCGGAATTAAGCCGTGAAATCAGAGTGTACGATTTATGATCTTTCTCTATCAGGTAGTCTTCCCAACCCTCACGCCCCAGCATCCGCGTCCAAGCAGGCTCGGTGCGGCTTTGCAATAGCACATATGGGGGATCATGGCGTGTTCCTTCCTCGAGCCGCCAAAGGAAGCGCTCCTTTTTAGGGTTTTCAAACAGCCAGCACAATGTAGAGTGCATCTCGTAGGGGTTCTCGAGGTCTGCCCTTGCCCGAGCATTCTTTAGGTTCAGGACTAGTTTAGAGAGGTACATCTTTTAGCTCCTCTCCCCAGGTTTGAGTTCTGGAATAGACCAACCGTGCACCAAACTGGCGCTTGGAAAAAGCATCTATTGGCACATCATTACGGATTTTGCCCTCACTGGCCTCTATCTCGTAACGAACTTTTTGGGGAGTGGGGCTTGTAAGTCGCGTGTGGCTCTGGTCTAGCAAATACTGATAAGAAACCAACGCTGCAAGCAGACTTGTGTTTTCCTTTAGGCCGTCTTTCAGCCACACCGAAGGGCTGGGCACATAACCCTTGCGGCCCAAGAACAAGGGCCAGGTTGGGTTCCTTAGGGCTGCATGAGCCTGCTGCAACATCTCCAAATCCTCACCCTCCAAACCCACCAAAAAAACGGCATCGGCAAGGTAGTAGCGCCGAGATTGCACCGTGTTATCTCTTTGATCTACCTTGCCATCTTTGGATTTCATTACCCCCATTGCAGTTTGGTAGTCGTAAGCGCGGGTTCCCTCGCGGTCTACTCGAACGCCCATTCTGAGCCCTGAAAGCTGCTTTAGAGTGGGTATGCTCGGGTTGAGTGGCTTATCCCACACCGACCGATCCACCCCCAAAGCAGCGCAAAGCAAACCCAGCACCCCACTTTTGCTTGGCTCGGGGAGGGTGTCTCGTTCGCTAAATCGGCTTTGAACGCCCCAGGATTGCATGGGGCCAGCCAGGCGAAGCAACAACGTATGCATTAGTCCTCCAAAATTGCTCGAGCCTTTGCTAAGGCATCGGCTATAGCTTGCTTAGCGGCTTTTGGCTCTCCAAATTTCGAGGTTAGATAGGGCGCAGCTTCTTTGAAGCGCGACCAAAAAAACACGCCATTGGTTTCATCGTAATTCTGATCCAACCACCCCCACTCCTTGTCCAGTTCAGAGATAGAGCGCTCAACATAGCCTTCAGGCCCTTTTGAAATAGGCCGCTCAAAGGCATTGGCGAGGTTGCGGGGCTGGGCATTGGCTTGAACACGAACTGCACCAAAGCTGGGCAAGTTATGGGCAGCAAAAGTGTTCTGTTTACCGCTGGGTACCGAATAGACAAAAGCTTTCAGGAAAGCCTCGAGGCCGCTTAAGGCTAGCTCTTTGTCAGGTACAACCTTTCCCTGCTCATCCTTGGCACCCCCAAGGTTTTCCGCGAGCTTGTCGAGGTTAATAACTGCATAGCGGTAATAGCAAGCGCTACCAAACTCCACTTCGCCAATCATGTCCGCCCCAGCTGTGTCTTCGGGCCTAAGGTCATCCACCGCGGTATAAAAGTCAAATTCTCTAGGCAGAGAATGGGTTGAAATTGCGTGGGCGAACTGACCAGAAGCATCTACATTTTTCTCGGGCAAATCGGCCAACATGCGCCCAAAAAGCGCCAGATCTACGGCCTTGCTTCCATCGAAAGCCTTCTCGAGTTTGTCCGTGAGCTCTTTGCCCAAGGCTCTCTTGACAACGTCCTTGAATTTGTCTTTGTTATCTAGCGCGCCCTTGTACTTTTTATCTGAACGCAGCTTCTCGCGATATTTCCTCACTTCTTCGCCCGCCGCCTTGGCAAGATTCCAATTCTCCGACAACGCTTGCACAACCGCTTCGAGGCGATCTTGTCCCATAAAAATGAGGTATTCAGACTTGAGCTGTCGATTGGCATAATCCTCTTCGCCTTTTGCTTTTTCCTCCACATGGAATGCGCCAGTAAGGGTCAGCACTGCTTCTGCAACCCATTGCGCCTCGTCCCCTTTGTGGCTAAGGCACTTGGTTAGTTCTTCGTGCAGACGCTTGGAGCGAACGGCTCGATTTTCAGGGGCCAGCAACTCGAGGTTTTTTACATAGTCCCGCATTGCTTTTTTCCAAGACTGGCTCGATATGCGAGCACGGCGCACACCGCCAAAGAGACAATCCTTGTGGCTACCGGTATCATCGCGGTTAAGCAGCGAGGGAACAAAGCTTTGCAGCAGGTGAATTTCCAATAGTTTCATAGCTCTTCTCCTTCCTGGTTCTCATCGTCTTGCGATTGCTCATCAAGGTTGCGGTAGTTAAGGGCACGGTAATACTGGCGTGACCAGCGATCTTTGGTGGCTTCGTTCCAATGCTCTAGGTCTTTGAGCAGGCTGGCCCAGTCAATCTTTTTTTCCTTGAGCAGCCGCGACCATTGGCGCAGAACATACCCCAGTTCCTCGCGCTCACAGTCCAATAGGTATAAAAAACGTTTCTCGAGGCTGCTAATCTTATCTGAGTCTTCGCTGTCTCTGCGTTTATCTTTTGTGACTTCACCTGCGGCTTTGGCAAAACTGGTTTCGGGCCAGTCATCGTCCGCGGCAAGTGCTGCAAAGTCGTCACTTTCGGGGCCGGTGTAGCGCTGGGCATATAAGCCTGCTACCCAATAACGACAGAAGTTTTGCCAATCCTTACCCTCTTCGATATACCGGATAAGATGGCGCGTAGCTTGGGGCGGGTACTTGGCCTGCTTGGATAGATATACATCTGCGGATTCTCGCAGCGTCATGCGCAAGCCCGCCCTAGCACTCCGCTCCTTTCGGCTCAACTCTCGAATAAAACCTCTGTACATTTCACTCATGTTTTCACCTCCTGGGTCTTTAGGCCCAAAGTTAACAGCTCACGATGCAGCTTATCCTCACCCATTAGCACAGCGCGGCGCTCGAGGGCGCTATTCCCAATCGCCCGACGTGTAAGGTTGTAAGCCTGCCAAGCGGTATCAACCAAATTCTGAGTCCACTCGCGGTAGGGAACCTCTGGATCATCGGCTCTGCCTAGGCCGCTTAGAAAATGGGTAAACTCAACCTCGAGGCGAGACCAGTACACCCGCATTAGTGGTAAGTTATCCAGTACATCACCAGCCAATTCAGCATCGGAAAGCTCGCGGGCAAGAACGTAACCTGCTCCACGCAAGGCTTTTCCAATGTCCTCAGCTAATTGAGTGGCCTGTCCAATCTTGATGCGCTTCTGCTCATCAGCCAAGACGCTTAGCGGCAGTGGGTATACCTCATTGTTCCAAGCATCCACTACGGGTTTACCTGGACGGGCTACCTGACCCAAAATTTGCAGCCGCAACTCCCCTCGAGGCACTAGGTATGGCCTAAGTTCGTCATGGTTGACTTGTCGTAAAATCTGGGGCATCAAGTCTGCGTTAGGTGGAACCAGCGCCTGAAAATCCCTCCAGAAAGCCTTTTCGAGCGAAAACCTAACAGGTATCCGATCAGCATCCCCCTTTCTGGGTTTTTGGTAGGCTAGAGCAGGGTCTCGAAACACTCCCTTGGCTTGGAACCCTGAGGTATACATGATGGTTCTGACCAACCCATCCTCGGGAATCAGGCGAATTGCGCGGCTCTGCCAGGTATATAACCGCACCGGGCACACGTCCCCCTGGAGTGAACGGACTTGACCTTTTTGCAAAGTCTCGTAGGTAACCGCGGGTTCTTCCCAAGAGGGGGTGTCTTCCTCAACATCTTCTTCGTCCGTGTACCAAACCAGATTGGCAACTAGAGTCTGGAAAAGGTTCTCTCCCAAGACAAATACCAAAGCCCCACGAGGCGATGGGGCATCGGTGAAGTTCATCAGACCACCACCCGCCACCCCGCCACACAGCGAAAATGCCTGATGCGCCACCAACCACCGCGCTGCTTCGGCATAACTTATGGCTGGGGGCTGGTCATCAAGGGAATGATCAAACAAGGCCTTGTTGTTGCCACTCGAGCGCTCCACCGCCAGCTTGGCAATTGAGGTGCTTTTCAGCTTGAGGTCACCCACCTGAAAGAACGGCTCGGGGCCAAATAAGAAAAAACGCGAGGAGTATTTCTCGAGATATTGCTCCACAGCAGGCGAGAAGCACCCTTGCTCGAGCAATCGCTGCACATCCGATAGGCCGAGCGGCCCCTGTATGGCGCGATGCACAATCGCCAACAAAAGCCGGTACAGCGAAGCCACCACCAACGGACTGGCATCCTCAACCGCTCGAAGTTGGCGCGCACGCCTAAACAGCTCGCTAAGACCGACCATGTCAGGCTTCCCGTCCAAGGTGCGAACAAGAATCCAGCGCTCTTGGATTAAGTCAAACTCATGTTCTTGCAAAATGACCTCCTCGCATCTCATCTGCGTTCGTAAACCACACCCAGTTCATCATCAAGCCTCACCTCGAGTTGGCCGATCACACACCTTTTGTCTTCGAGCTCCAACACCCGCACATGCCGCAGCAATGCACTCTCCTTCCAACTTACTATGGGTTTATCCGCCAAATAATCGAATATTTCACGGTTGCTTAACACCACAGCGGTTCGAAGCAGTTCCTTTGCGTGGGCAAAAGTGGGCTCTTCCTCTAATGAAACCCGCACGCCCTGGAGGCTATAAAGTTTTCCCTCACGTCGCTCTAGCAACACTACAGTCACGCTGGGCTCGCCCAGACGGGTTACTGCCCGGAAGTTCTTGTTCAGTTGGGGGTTTTCATCATCGATTTTTCGGTCGTCATCTGGCACATGTTCAAAAAAACGCTCAGGCCGGATGAGGGCGCTATCTTTCGCCAGTCTGCGTTCTTTTTTTCGGTCTTCCTCGAGTTTTTCCATTGCCGCAGATAGGTCTTGCTCGAAGTCTGGCCCAAAACTGCCCTCGAGTTTTCCTTTGCCGTAAACCTTCTCGATCAGAGAGTGTTCTCCCTGCAAGTCATGGGGTAGGCTCAGCATCGCACCGGTGTTTAGGCGATGCCGCAAAACCGCCCAGGTTCGCAAAAGCGTTGCTCGGTCGTAGACCATGTGCCAGTAATAGAGGGTCAGGTCTAGGCTCGAGTAATCCTCAGCTAGACCTGACACATACAAAATAGGCTTAGCGTGGCTACCACGCAGAGTTCGCTCAAAAGCCTTGGGATCGTTATGGCGGTGCAAACGGCCCGCTCGTTGCAGGAGTAGATCTATGGGGCACAAATCGCTGACCAGGACATCAAAATCGGCATCTATAGATTGTTCAAGGGTTTGCGTCGCGATTACGATGCTCCTTCGCAAGGCTTTATTGTCTTTACCTAAATGATCAATAACCCAATCCTCAATCTCCTTACGCTGGTGTGCGGGGAATCGGGCGTGAAAAAGCTTCAACGTGGGTTTTTCGCTTTGTTCTGACAACCTAGCTTGTACCGCCTTATACAACGCTTGTGCCCGACTAACCGTGTTGACAATACAACCTATAGCCCCTCCACCCTGGCTCAACTCAACAAGTTTCTTAGCCAGCCCTTCCACTTCTAGTGGAGCAGGCTGAATGGAGTATTTCAGGGCTCGGGTCTCGAGACCCACAACCACCGCTTTCCCTTTGTCAGCCTTTGTAATTCGGGGGTATGGTGCATCTTCTTGAGGAATCTCACTATCCCAAGCTTTTAGCAGCCTGTGACGAACCTGCTCCGGCAAGGTGGCCGATAAAAGAATCACACTGCTATTCATGGCTTTGAGCCAAGCCAGCAGACGCTCAATCAAAGTTGAAGTGTAGAGTTCGTATGCATGAACTTCATCCAAAATTACAACTCGATTACCCAAACCCCACAATCGCACAAAGTGGTGTCCAACATTCAAAATACTCAACAGTGTTTGGTCTACAGTACCCACAGCGTGAGGAGACAGCAACCCGTGTTTGCGGTGGCTAAACCACTCATGCGCAACAACGCTTTGCTCATGTTGAGCTTCTTCTCCAATCTGCAAACGCATTTCCTCAAACCTTTTGTCGAGTAGAGCTGCCCCATGAATGAGTTGCAAGTCGGGGGGTCTGGTATATCCCAACTTACTCAAATATTTTTTCCCTACCCGCTCGAACATTGCATTCCCCGTGGCTTGCGTAGGGAGTGCCACGTAAAAACCGCGATGACCAACTTGGTTCTGAAGCATTAGACTCGCATATAACGCTGCTTCGGTCTTACCCGAACCCATCTGGTCTTCGATCAAAAGCAAAGTTGGCTGACTTTGGTTGCTAAGCAATTTCTGGGTATGGCCTTGCAATGGGCGTGGCGGGAAGCCAAAAAGGTCTTGAAAACCGATTGTGCATTTTTCCATTTGGGGCCATCCAATATCCTCGAGAGCTTGTCTAGCACAGTCCAAAGCCTCTCCATAAAAAGCCGCCAAATCCGTAGTTTGACGCTCGAACTTGAACCAGCGGATGTTGGAGCCAATCCAATCTGCAAAGCTGACCAGGCCTGCCAAGCGCATAAAAGCTTGTCCTGATAATTCAGCCCCCCTTGGAGGAGGATATTTCGATGCCTGAGTAAGGTCTAATACTTGCTTCAGAAGCCAGTGTTGTGCTTCTTCCCACAAACCTGAGCCTTTTCGCAACCGAGCATCGCGCTTTTCTTTCCCATCCGCTCTAAACCCGTGGTGCGCCCCTAGTGCATCAGCAATTTGACAGGCAGCTTTCTTAGGAATCTTCAAGACAACGAGCAATTCCTCAAGTAAGATTTGGCTCACCACCCCGTGTCCTGCAGCTTTACCCTGTACCTCTGATTCTTCCCATTCAAAGCCACCTTGCTCCAAAAGCTCTTTCCCTCGTTCACGCCCATTGCGCTTCCACTGCAATTGAAAGGCGGGAAAGGCTTTTCCAAGGTCGTGCAAACCACCCAGTGCTGCCAACCAGGGGATAACAGCGTCGGGCTCGAGACCCAAATCCTCAGCATAGAGTTTTCTTAGTTCCAATCCTTCACGCTCGAGGATAGCTTGTACACAAGCTGCAACATCGAGTAAGTGGGCAACAAGTGGCAGATGCAAGCCGTCGGTTCGCCCTCTATCGCTCTTGGCCCACAAAAACCTGGCGGGTTCATTCATAGGCTATTCTCCCAAAGCCGCCACCTGCCGCGCCTCCGAAAGCCACCGCTGCCGCAGGCGGGCCGGTTCCAACACCTCCACCCGAGGCCCCCAGCTCTGCACCCAGGACAAAAGCTCCAGGGGGAAGTTGTCGTTGTCGGTGCCCACGGTAATACAAACCTCGAGGCCCCCGTCGGGGAGCCTCGAGGCAATACGCAGGTTGGGGTAGCCGCCCTCCAAGATGCGGTAGGCGGCCTCGGGGCGGAAGCGAAGCCGAACCTCCACCGGCACACCGCCGCTGCTGCCCACCACCCCCCAGGCATTGGAGAGGTAGTGGCGGGGGTCGAAGTCCGGCGGGATGGTGTAGGCCCCCGGCTCGCCCACCGCCCGCACCCGGCGCATCCGGCTCAGCTTGTAGGTGCGCAGGGCCTGGTGGTAGCCGCGCTCGAGGCCAATCACATACATCCCCAGGTTGGTGCGGGCCACCTCGAGAAAGTAGACCTCGAGCACATTTTTGCGCGGGCGGCCCGAGCCCCCGGGCTTGAGGTAGTCGAACTCGATACGCTGGCGCTTGAACCAGGCCTCGGCCACCACGGCCATGGCCTGCCCTTCATCGCGGTGCTGCAGGGTACGGCGCTCGAGGTCTTCGGTGCTCTTGAGCGCCAGCTCCTGGGCCGGGGAGGGCAGCCGCCGGGCCAGTTTTTTGAGGGCCGATAGGTAGGTGGGTTCGTAGCCGGGGGTGTGGTGGTAGAGCATCCGCAGGGCGCTGTGCGTGACCAGGGCCTCCACCGGGCTCAGCTCGTGGCTTTGCAGCAACTGATACTGTGGGGAACGCCCCACCCTGCCCACCTCCACCGCCTGTAAGTCCTCGAGCAGGTAGCGCAGGGCCGTGCGCTTATGCACCCCCAGCACCTGGGCCAGCTCATGGGCCGTGTAGGGCCGGGCCGCCAGCAGGTCGCGAACCTCTACCAAACGCAGCGCCTTTCTGTAGTCGGCACTTTCTCGGCGTAGTTGACCCATATAGCTTTACCTACCCGCAAGTTTAGGTGCTGGCGTCCAGGTCTCGTCCAGATTGTCAGAACAGCTTTTATTTTGCTCATAAAATTTGATGGAAGTATACTCAGCTTTACCAGATTTTTCCTCATGGTAAACGCCGCCACGAGGTGAGGGTTACCAGAACTACCCGCCCCCACAACATTTGGGCCCACCGTCTACAACCCAATGGCCCGGCCTATTCCCCGGGCCGCCTGCCTGTAGCGCCAAGGCCAGCAGCACCAGCAGCAGAATTCCTTTTTTTAACCAACCAGATACCTTTTTGTGAATGCGGTGTTTGTTTTCCACGCCCGCCAGTGTGGGCCTCGAGCGTGACAGAACCTGTCTCGCATCTTCTGCAACCGAACAAATCCTAGGAGTTCGGGTTTATGCGCATTCCGGCAGTATCGTTCACTTTTGAAAGCCTAAACGATACTGCCGAAATGCTTTTCTACTCCCTTCGGTCGGCTTGAATCCTTCACCTATGACTACGCATGGCGGTGAAGGATTCAAGCGGAAACGGTATTACATCAGAACCCGAACTCGAGCCGGCCCTATTGTTTGTCGGTATTCAGGGGTGCACTGCCTGCAAGGCCTCCACCCGCTTGGCCCCGCGATAGACCCGCTTGTAGAAAGGGCTATCCAGGCTTTCGATCACCACCCGGCTGCCGTAGCTGTTGGCGTGGGCGAACACGCCCCGGCCCAGGTAGATACCCACATGGTCAATCTGGCGGCCCCCAAAGCTGAAGAACACCAGGTCACCCTGGCGCATCGCGCCCTGCACAGTGGTAAAGGCCGCCCACTGCTCGCGGCTGGTGCGGGGCAGCTTAATGCCAATCTCGGCATAGACCTGCTGTACAAACGCCGAACAGTCCACCGCGCGGTCGGAGTTGGCCCCAAACACATAGGGCAGCCCCAGGTACTTGAGCACCACCAGAATCAGGGGGTGGGTGGGGTCGTAGTCGGTGTCGGCGGGCTGGCTGGGCTGGGGCTGTGGGGTGGGTTCGGGTGCAGGCTGGGGGGAAGCTGGCGGCTGAGGTGGGGTGGGACTGGGGAGCGGGCTCGAGTTAACCAGATTGGCCGAGGAGCCCGCGGGTGGGGCAGGATTGGGGTTGGCAGGGGACGGGTTGGAAACAGAAGCCGATGGGTTTGCAGATGGGTTGCTGGGGGCCGCCACGCCCACCTGGGGAATCCGGAGCACCTGGCCGGGTGAGAGGCTGGTGCCCTCGAGGTTATTTTCCTGCTGGATGGCCTGCACCGTGGAGCCGTAGCGCCGGGCGATGGAAAAAAGCGTATCCCCCCGCTGAACGGTGTGTTGTACGGTGCGGGCTGGCAGTTGCAGCACCTGCCCTACGCTCAGGGTGGCCTCGCTCAGGCCGTTGAGCCGCATCAGAATTTCCACGGTGGTATCGTGGCGTTTGGCAATGGAGTACAGGGTATCGCCGCGCTGCACGGTGTAGGTGGGGCCGCTCTGGGCCAGCACCAGCGCAATAAACCAGGGCAGCACCGCAAAAAGAGCGGTCTTCAGAAAGAGCGGCCCTGTCGGAGCTATGAGGTGTGCTTTTACGGGCCTGTTTTTTGCCGCTGGGGGCAGCAATAGCGAAGGCCGCGATATGCGCATCACAGCGTAAGTATACGCCCAACCATGCCGGTTTTGCGTTCATGGACGATTAATAAAGGGTTTGAGCTTCAGCCTGAGCCCTCCGAGCCGGGTCGGCCTTCGGCCCAGGCAATGGCAGGCCGCAGGAAAAGCGGGGCCAGCAGGGTGGTGCCCACCACCATAAAGAGCACCAGGGCGTACTCTTCCTCGTTCACTGCCCCTGCCGACAGGCCCAGCGCGGCTACAATCAGGCCCACCTCACCCCGGGGGGCCATGCCGATGCCCACCACCACCGCCCGGCGAAGGCCCTGGCTCAGGGCCCCCAGAAATCCGCCCAGGAGCTTGCCCAGCAAGGCAATGAGCAGCACCCCGCTGCCCACCAGCAACACTTTGGCGCTCATCAGCGCGGCCAGCTCGAGCCTCACCCCCACCATGGCGAAGAAGATGGGGGTCAGAAACTGGCCCACAGATCGGGCGGGCTCCTCGATGGCCAGCTCCTCCCGCACCTCGGCCAGGAGCATCCCGGCCAGGAACGCCCCCACAATGGGGGCCAGTCCGATGGCCGCCGCCAGCGCCGCCAGGCCCACCCCCACCAAGAGGGCAAAGCCAAAGGGGTTACCCAGGGTAAAGTGCGGCAGCGAGACCCGCCGCAGCCAGGGCACCAGCAGCATGGCCCCGCCTACGAACAGGACCGAGAACAGGGTGATGCGCACCGCCACCGTCAGCTCGAAGGCGCCGTTTTGGGCCACCCCGTTCACTACCGCCAGCACAATTAGGCCCAGCACGTCGTCAATGACCGCCGCGCCCAGGATGATGCGGCTGTAGTTGCGCGAGAGCACCCCCAGCTCCAGGAGCACCCGGGCGGTAATGCCCACGCTCGTCGCCACCAGGGCCGTGCCCAAAAACAGCGCTGGAAGCTGCTCGAAGCCGATGCTGAGGCCAAAGAAATACCCCCCCACAAAGGGAAACAGCACCCCCAGCACCGCCACCAAGAAGGCTTCCTTGCCCACCGCCAGAATATCGCGCAGGCGGGTCTCGAGGCCCACCATAAAGAGCAGGAAAATGGCCCCCAGTTCGGCCAAAAACTCCAGGACTTCGCCGTCGTGTACCAGGCCCAGCACCGCAGGCCCCACCAGCAAACCAGCCAGCACCTCACCGATCACCACCGGTTGCTTGAGGCGGGCAAACAGCCAGCCCACCACCTGCGCGGCCAGCAGCAGAAAAAACACCTCGAGCAAAGGACTTGAACCGTGCATCAGCGCCCCCGCACAAACAAACGCAGGAAGTCGGAGCGGGTGAGGGTACCCAGCAGTTGCCGGCGTTCATCCACCACCAGCACCCGGCGGTACTGCCGATCCTGCAGCATCAGGCCCAGGGCTTTTTCGATGGGGTCGTCGGGCCCCACCATGGCTACGTCGGTACGCATCAAGCGGTGTACGGGGGTGTTTTTGTAGCGCTCGGCCAGCCGGTCGAAGGAGCCAGGATCTACCTACTCGTCCAGAAAGCGCAGGGCTTCCACGTCGGAAAACGGGACTTTCTGTGGCTCAGGCAGCATCTGGTCGATCTCGAGCAGCCCCACCACCACCCCCCCATCGTCCACCACCGGCAACCCCCCCAGGCGGTGCTCGAGCATGAGTTCAGCAGCCCTGTACAGGGTTTCGTCTTTGTGTACGGTGTAGGGACGCAATCCCATCAAATTTTTCACCTGCATGCTGGGATTGTACCCAAAAACCCCCGACAAAAGCTCAAAACATGAAATGGGTGATAAGGTTCCCAATTTCACTTATAGTCCAGCTACAATAGCCCCTCACCCTGGCTGCGTAGCGTAGGAATCGAAGCCAAATCGTTCTGGCTTCAACAGCCAAAAAGGAGGTTTATATGCGAAAAAGCCGTGTAACCTTATTAGGGTTGATACTGGCCGTATTTTTCGGTGCATTTGCCCACGCCCAGACCCAGTTCCGGGATGTTCCGGCCGGGCACTGGGCCCGCCAGGCCGTGGAGTTTGCCGTGCAGTGTGGCCTCATCGAAGGTTTCCCCGACGGCACCTTCCGTGGCAACCAGAACCTGACCCGCTACCAGGCCGCCCTGATTTTCTTCCGCCTGTACCAGACCAACCGCCTCGAGAACACCCGTCCCGAGTGCCGCTTGGCGGTTGAGCGGGGTGCACAGGAGGTAGCGCCCGAACTGCAGCAATTGCAGCAGCGTTTTGCAGCCCTCGAGCGCACCACCCAGGATCAGGCCGCCCGGCTGGCCGCGCTCGAGGCCGAGGTCAAGCGAGCCATCGAGACCAGCGAAAAGGCGGCGGCCCTCGAACAACGCCTGGCCGCCCTGGAGCAGCAAGTCCAGCGGCTGGCCCAGGCCCCGGCCCAACCTGCCCCCGCCCAGCCGGAAGGCCCCACCCCGGCCGAACTCCAGGCCCGCATCGCCGCCTTAGAGCAGCAGGTTCAGCGGCTGGCCCAGGCCCCCGCCACCCCCACCGCCACGCAGGATGCGGTAGCCCTCGAGCGCCGTATCGCCACGCTGGAAGAGCAGATTCGCAACCGTCCCGATGCCGCCCGCGTGGCTGCCCTGGAAGAGCAGGTGCGCGGCCTGAGCAACCAGGTCACCACCCTGCAAAACCAGGTGAACGAGCTGCGCCAGCAAGCCCAGCAACCCGCACCCCAGCCGCAACCCCAACCCCAGCCTGAAGTACGGCCAGTGGCCCCCGTCACGCCCCCGGCCCGCAACCTTTACTTTGGTGCAGGCGCCGCGCTTGGCATCATCCCGCAGCCAGCCGGTGGCATCTTCGATAGCAGCAACCTCAACCTTACCGGTATGGTAGGGGTGAAGAATGTGTTCCTGGGCTTCGGCCTGCGGGCCGGCCTGGATTACAACCTCAGCACCCAGGCCCTGGGGGTCGAAGGCTACCTGATGCGCCACTTTGGCAGTGGGCTTGTTAGCCCCTACCTGGGGGTGGGCGCCCGCTTCCTGCCCGCCCAGGCCAACCCCATCTACGGCTCCGCCGCCGTGGGGCTCGACCTCAACCTGTTTGGCCCCCTCGGTCTCTTCGTGGAGGGCAACCCCCGCTTCGAGAGCGGCGGCAACTTTGGCCTGGGGGCGCGGGCTGGCCTCAAGCTGAACTTCTAACGCGCACCCTTGAATAATAAGAGCCCTCGCCTCGGGGGCTCTTTGTTTTTTTGAACCACCAAGGACGCCGCCGGTGCCTATAATTCCCTAGGATGCGTGCTTTTTTGGGATGGTTCATCGTCGCACTGAGCGGGTTTTTTGTGGTGGCCGCCATCAGCGACCTGGTGTCGGGCAACTCGGGAGAAGAGGGGCCTGGGGTTCTGGCCGGCATGGCGGTGTTTTTCACCATTGTGGGGGTGCTGGGCTACCGGCTGGCAACCGCCAAAACCCCCCAAAGCGTCGCGCAATCGCCCGAGCAGCGCATTCTGGCCGTAGCCAAGCAGATGCAGGGCCGGGTCACCCTGGCCGAGGTGGTGCTGCACTGTCAGCTAGAAACCGAGCAGGCCCGCGCCCACCTGCGCGAGATGATACGTAAGGGGCTGGCCGAACTCCACCTCAGCGACCAGGGGGACGAGGTCTATATGTTCGCCGGGTTTGCGCCCGAGACCAAGGAAACCGCCAAAGACCCCTTAGACTGAGCGCCCAGTACGGCCCAAGCCGCCCCCAGCAAAGGAGGCCCACCCCAGATACCGAGGCTATTTGCCCTTGCAAAAACATGACGCTTGTATTATGTAATATACATAATCACCGAAATCCATTCGGTGTGTACCATCCCCCACATCCTGGAGGTTCGCATGGGCATCCACTACCTGTTTCTGGACATGAACGCTTTCTTTGCCTCGGTGGAGCAACAACTCCGGCCCGAGCTGCGCGGCAAGCCCGTGGCGGTGGTGCCCATGCTGGCCGAGACCACCTGCTGCATTGCTGCCAGCTACGAGGCCAAGCGCTACGGCATCAAGACCGGGACGCTGGTACAGGATGCCCGGCTGTTGTGCCCCAGGCTCGAGCTGGTCGAAGCCCGCCCCAGGGAGTACATTCGCGTGCACCATCAAATCCTGCAGGCGGTAGACAGCGTGCTGCCCGTCGAGGCGGTGCTCTCGATTGACGAGATGGTCTGCAAGCTAATGGGGCGGGAAAAGGAGCCCGAAAACGCCCTGCAACTGGGTAGGCAGGTCAAAGAGGCCATCTACCGGCGCGTGGGGGGCCAGCTTCGCTGCTCGGTGGGGCTGGGGCCCAACCGGTTTCTGGCCAAGGTGGCCGCCGAGATGCACAAACCCGACGGCCTGACCCTGTTGCAGCCCTCCGACCTGCCCCACCGGCTCTACTCGTTGCAGCTGCGCGATCTGCCGGGCATCGGCCCCGGTATGGAGCAGCGCCTGTTCAAGCACGGGGTGACCACGGTGGAGGGGCTCTACCGGCTTTCTGCGCTCCAGCTCGCCCAGGTCTGGGGCAGCCGGGTGCACGGCTTGGCCTGGTGGCACCGCCTGCGGGGCGCCGACCTGCCCGAGACACCCACAAGGCGGCGCAGCCTGAGCCACTCACACGTGCTGCCCCCGGCGCTGCGTAGCGAGGCCGGGGCCCGCGCGGTGCTCACCCGGCTGGTGCACCGGGCCGCCGCCCGGCTGCGCCACGAGGGCTACTGGGCGGGTTCGCTGGCCCTGTTTTTGCGCTTTCTAGACGGTGGCGAGAGTCGCAAATGGGAGGCCTGTATCCGCATCCAGCCCAGCCAGGACACCCTGACCCTGTTGCGGGTGGCCCTTGGGCTCTGGCAGCAGAAGCCCGAGGGCACCCCCTTCAAGGTGGGGGTCGCCCTGGGCCACCTGACGCCGGCGCTCGAGCTGAGTGAGCCGCTGTTTGAGTCCGAGCAAAAACTGGTGCGGCTGGCCCAGGCCATGGACAAAGCCAACAGCAAGTACGGCCCCCAGGCCCTCTACTTTGCCGGTATGCACCGCACCGAGCAGAGCGCCGTGACCCGCATCGCCTTTAATCGCATCCCCGACCTGGATTTGCCGGAGATATAGGACTTACTCGCAAGACTGTGTTTTCGGAGGGCTGGCGGCCCCGACGGGTCTCGCAATCAGGCGCATAATCGACACCCTGGCTTTGCGCTTTTGGCTCCGGGCCTTAAGCTAGAACCCGTGAGCGCTCTCTACCGCCAGGCCCGCCCCTCCACCTTCGACGAGATGGTGGGGCAGGAGCATGTCAAGGAAGTGCTGCTCAACGCCCTGCGTTCGGGGCGGCTGGCCCAGGCCTACCTGTTTTCGGGGCCCCGGGGGGTGGGCAAGACCAGCAGCGCCCGGCTGATTGCCCAGGCGGTCAACTGCTCAAGCGATCCCAGGCCCTGCGGCACCTGTGAGGGCTGTCGGCTGGTGCGGGAGGGGCGGCACCCCGACGTGCTGGAAATTGACGCCGCCTCCAACAACTCGGTGGAGGACGTGCGCGAGCTGCGCGAGCGCATCCTGCTAAGCCCCATCCTGGGCCAGCACAAGGTGGTGATCCTGGATGAGGCCCACATGATGTCCAAGAGCGCCTTCAACGCCCTGTTGAAGACGCTGGAGGAACCCCCGCCCCACGTGATTTTCATCTTTGCCACCACCGAGCCCGAGCGCATGCCCCCCACCATCCTCTCGCGCACCCAGCACTTCCGCTTCCGGCGGCTTTCCGAGGCCGAGATTGTGGAGAAGCTCGAGCGCATCCTGGCCGGGCTGGGCCGCGAGGCCGAGCCCCCGGCCCTGCAACTCGTGGCCCGGCTGGCCGACGGGGCCATGCGTGATGCGGAGAGCCTTTTGGACAGGCTGCTCACCCTCGAGGGCCCCCTCACCCTCAAGCAAACCGAGGACGCCCTGGGGCTGCCCCCCCAGGAGGCGCTGTTTGCGGTGGCTGAGGCCCTGGACAAAGGGCAGCTTCGCCCGGCTTTGGAGCAGGCCCACCACCTGTACACCCAGGGCTTCGCCGCCCGCACCCTGGCCCAGGGGCTCCTGGAAGCCCTGCGGGCCGGGCTGTATGGGCGCATGGGGCTGGGCACGGGCCCCCACCTGAACCAGCCCGACGAACGCCTGGTGGCCGCCATGACCGCGCTGGACGAGGCCCAGGAGCGTCTCCTCAAGCGCTCCGACGCCCTCTCGCTGGAGCTGGCCCTCCTCGGCGCTTACCAGGCCCTCCACCAGGCCCCTACCGCCTCGAGCGCAACAACAGCAGTTGCACCGCCCAGCATCCCCGATTTCGACCCCAGGCCCAAAAAGCTCGAGGCCCGCAAGGAGGCCCCCGCTGCCCCGGCCAGCACCCCATCCCCTTCTCCAGGTGTGGCCGACCTTGCTTCGGAGTGGCGGCGGGTCATGGGCGCGCTCAAGATGACCATCCGCGGCTTCGTGCGCGAGGCCGAGCCGCGCTTTGAAGAGGACAGACTGGTGCTTCTGTTCCCCGAGCGGGCCAGCTTCCACTTCCAGGGGGCACAGAAGAACCTCGAGGACATCCAGAAGGCAGTTCGGGAGGTGCTGGGTCTCGAGCAGGTCGAACTGCGCCTGGGTGGGAAAAAAAAACTAGCGGATGAGCCTGCGGGGTTTAGTCCCAACGGCGCACGGAGTGCGCTCCGTCCCGAAGGGGATCGTCCACATGGTGTACGGTCGCCAGACCGTCCAGAAGGGGATCGTCCACCAACCCCACCCCCAACGGAACCCCCCAGCACCCCAGATATAGCCGCTCCAGCTTCCCCCCCCACCGATGCGCCCTGGGAGGAACCCGGTCTCTCCCTGGAGGGAGGCCCGCCCGAACCGGAACCCTGGCCCCCCGAAGCGGCCCTCTTTGACTCCAACCCGCCCGACGAAGCCCTCGAGGAGACCGAAGGCCAGCCCGGCCTGCTCGAAGACCCGCGTTTTCAGAAGCTCATCCAGCTATTCGGCGGAAGGCTGCGCAAGTTTTACCCCGAGGCTCCGCGCGAGGGGGCGCTCGAGGCTCCCGCCCTCGAGAGCGAAGGGGAGCCAGACTGAGGGCAGGGAAATGCTCAATGGATTGCGCTCATCGCAATGTGTGGGGTGTAGACTAACATTGCCATGAATACCACCGACCTCAACGGGGAGACCCTGGACGGCATTCTCAAGCGCTTGCGTCGCATAGAAGGACAGGTGCGGGGCTTACAAAAAATGGTCGAGGAAGGGCGCCCCTGCGAGGAAGTACTCACCCAGATGACCGCCACCAAAAAAGCCATGGAGTCGGCTTCTACCCTCATCCTACAGGAGTTCCTGACCCTCTGCGCCCTTGACATCGCCAGGGGCGACAACCAAAAACCCGCACAAATTGCCGCGATGCTGCGTAAGTTTGCAGGATAAGGCTCAATCTCGAGCCCGAATCTGGGCCACCACCCACCGCATGGCGTCGCTGCCCTGGGCGGTAACGCTGCTGTGATCCTCGCGGGACTGGAAGCGGAATAGGCGGGTTTTGGAGCCGTCGAGCCGGTAGTCGGGGTCGTCGTCGTGGATGAAGTTGACCGGGGCCAGGTTGAGCGGGCTGCGGCTCACCACCTCGAGGCCCACTCCCACGTTGGGCGGCACCACATCGTTGAGATCCTGTTTGGCCGGCAGACCCGGCACCGCCACCACCTTGCAGGGGCCGCCGCCTTCATCTTCGTTGAGCGGGAAGGGGCGGCGCAACCCGCGGGCATCGTAGTAATCCTGAATGATGCGGTTGTTGCGCATATTATCGGTGTCCCAGAAGCTACAGATGGCGTCCAGGTAAATGAAATAATCGAAGCGCACCTCGGGGTGGTTCCAGGCCAGCAGGCTGGCCCAGACCGTGCCGTGGGAGTGGGCCAGCAGCACCACCCGCGTAGGGTTCTCGAAGCCCCGGATCCAGTACTCGTAGACCCGCTTTAGGTACCCCTCGGCCTCGAGGTAGCCCGGCTCCTGCTGCCTGGAGATGCCGCTGGTGTGGGCGTACAGGAAGGCCGAAACGTCGAAGTACTCCACGCTATAGCCCAGTTCACGAAAAACCCCGACCACCGTCTGGGCGGTCTGGCGGGGGGTGGTGCTACGGGGAAAGACTTCGTCGTCGAGGTAGCCATAGTTGTCGAAGGGCGGGTTGCAGCCATCCCCCACCACCGGCAGCGAAGCGCAACGCCCCGAAAAACCCATCACCACTACATCGGGGCTGCCTGCCGGTCGCAGGTTGCGCTGCGACGGGGCGGGCAGGCAGGCGGCCAGCAGCACTACCAGCCAGAGCAGGCGCCTCATGGGTTTTAGGTTACAATTTTGGCGTTCTTGAAGAACATAGCGAGGGGTCGTTCTGCCATAATCGAGCCAACCCCTGAGGAGCGACCGCATCCCACCATGACCGCGCACGTGAAGCTGAAAGACCACCTCGAGTTCCTCTACCCCGGTCGGGGCCAGGAAGTGCTGGGGCAGCTCATGGCCCTGCTCGAGCGCTACCCCGACCTGGCCCGGCCCCACCCCACCCCCCCCTGGAGCGAGCAGGACGCCTTCCTGATCACCTACCCCGACCAGATCACCCAGGCCGGCGAACCCCCCCTGCAAACCCTGCACCGCTTCCTGCGCCAGCACCTCCAGGGGGCCTTCTCCGGGGTGCACATCCTGCCCTTTTATCCCTACACCTCCGACGATGGCTTCAGCGTGGTGGACTTCAAGCAGGTCAAGCCCGAGTGGGGCACCTGGGAGGATATCCAGGCCATCGCAGCGGATTTCCGGCTGATGGCCGATCTGGTGTGTAACCACGTCTCGGCCTCGAGCCCCTGGTTCCAGGCTTTCTTAAAGGGCGACCCCAGGTACCAGAACTACTTCATCACCGTGGAGCCCGGCACCGACCTCTCGCAGGTCTTCCGGCCCCGCGCCCTGCCCCTCCTCACCCCCTTCCAGACCCAGAGCGGCGAGAAGCTGGTCTGGACGACCTTCTCCACTGACCAGATTGACCTCAATTTCGCCCACCCCGAGGTGCTGTTGGAGGTAATAGACGCCCTGCTGCACTACGTGCACAACGGAGCACAGCTCATCCGGCTCGATGCGGTGGGCTTTATCTGGAAGGTGATCGGGACAAGCTGCATACACCTGGAAGGGGCCCACCGCATTGTCAAGCTGATGCGGCTGGTGCTGGATATAAAAGCCCCCCAGGTGGTGCTGGTTACCGAGACCAACGTACCGCACCAGGACAACATCGCGTATTTCGGCAACGGCCACGACGAGGCCCAGATGGTCTACCAGTTCCCGCTGCCCCCTTTGGTGCTGCACACCTTCCGCACCGGCGACGCCAGCAAGCTGGCCGCCTGGGCCGCCAGCCTGAAGCCGCCCTCCGAGCGCACCACCTTCTTCAACTTCCTGGCCTCGCACGATGGGCTGGGGGTGGTGCCGGCCCACGGCATTCTGGAGCCCGAAGAAATCGAGGCCCTCGTCCAGCAAGCCCTGGACCACGGGGGCCGGGTCAACTACAAGGACACCCCGGCGGGCCCGGTGCCCTACGAGCTGTGCCTGACCCTGTTCGATGCCCTCAATCATCCCCACGGCGACGAGGACGAAGACCTCAAGATCGCCCGCTTTCTGGCGGCCCATGCCGTTCTCCTGAGCTTGCAGGGTGTGCCGGGGGTCTACATCCACAGCCTCTTCGGCTCGCCCTCCGACCACGCGGGTCTGGAAGAAAGCGGGATCAACCGCCGCCTCAACCGACACAAGTTCACCGGGCCGGAGCTGGCTGGGCTGCTCTCCAACCCTCATTCGCGCGCCCACAAGGTGCTGGCCCGCTTCAGCCACCTGCTCAAGGTGCGGGCTTCTCACCCGGCCTTCCACCCCAACGCGCCCCAGACCGTCATGGCCTCGAGGGAGGTGCTGCGCATCATCCGGGGCTACCGCGACCGGCAGGTGGGGTGCTACATCAACGTGACCAACCGGCCCCAGCCCATCCGGCGGGTGGGGCGCGACCTAATCAGCGGCAAATACTTCGCCGGCAGTCTGCCGCCCTACGGAGTGGTGTGGCTGGTTTGAGAAAGATGCTATGGGACAACAGATGGTTTTTCCTTCACCTCGGCAGGTTGCCCTCGAGGACACCCCCGACCCGCCGCTTGGGCCCGGCGAAGTGCGGGTTCGGACGCTCTTCTCCGGCATCAGCGCCGGCACCGAGCTGACCCAGTACCGCGGCAGCAACCCCTACCTGCACAAGCGCTTCGACCTCGAGCGGCGGCTGTTCGTGGACGACCGGCCCGGCCTGGCCTATCCGCTCAAAGGGGTGGGCTACGAGCAGGCGGGCGAGGTGGTGGAGGTGGGCCCGGAGGTCACACAGCTTCGGGTTGGACAGAGAATTTGGGGCTCCTGGGGCCACCGCAGCCCGGTGGTGCTGGCCGAATCCACAGCCGCCCCCAGGGTTTTGCCCGAGGGCACCGACCCCCGCCTGGGCATCTTTGCCCGCATCGGGGCCATCGCCCTGGGTGCGGTGCACGATGCCGAGATTCATTTAGGCGAGACGGTAGCCATTTTTGGCCTGGGCGTGGTGGGGCAGATCGCCCTGCAACTGGCCCGGTTGAGTGGGGCCCGCGTAATCGCGGTGGATGGCCTCGAGAAAAGGCTGGCCCTGGCCCGCCAGCTCGGCGCAGAACACACCCTGAACTTCCGCCAGGTCAACCCCGGCGAGGCCATCAAGGCCCTTACCCAGGGGCGCGGGGCCGATGTCAGCCTAGAGCTGAGCGGTGCGTACACCGCCCTGCACGAAGCCATCCGGGCCACCGCCTATAACTCGAGGGTTGTGGTAGCCGGCTTCTTGCAAGGCGAGGGGGTAGGCCTGCGGCTGGGAGAGGAGTTCCACCACAACCGCATCGAACTGGTCTCCTCCCAGACCCAGGGCATTGGCCCCCGCCTGGCCCACCGCTGGGATCGCCTCCGGCAGGAGCAGACCATCATGCAACTGGCCACCCAGGGTAGGCTGCACCTGCTGCCCCTGATTACCCATACCTTCCCCTTTGCAGAGATCGGAGCCGCCTTCGCGCTGCTGGATCAACAGGCCAGTGAGGCGGTACAGGTCGTGCTGGAGTTCCCGTCAACCACACTGACCAAACCCTAACGGGTTCCGGTCAGGGCTTGCAGGGACAGAACCATGCAGCGCACGATTCGCTTCCCCCACGTTCGGCCAGTTGACAATGGCCCGACGGCCAGTGTTGACCGCCGCGATGCGGTCGGCAAGCCCAGCGAAGCCGCAGACCACACAGGTAAAGGTGCGTTGGTTGGGTCGGTTGGCCCGCTCGGTGTGCCCGCAAACGGGGCATTCCCGAGAGGTGTTCTTTGGGTCAACAAAGACCAGGGGCACTCCCACCCGCTCCGCTTTGTACCGGAGCTTCTGCCCCAGGTCATGGAACGCCCAGCTATGCAGCGTGGAGCGCTGAGGCCGTCGAACCCTGACCCTCTGGCGAATGCCCTTGAGGTCTTCCAGGGCAATCGCCCGATTCGTGCGTTGGGCCTTCTCCACGATGCGCTTGCTGATGCGGTGGTTGAGGTCGTTGGCGAAGCGCCGTTCTTTTCCACTGAGTTGCTTCAACCTTCTCTTAGCCCCCTTGGTTCCCTTCTTCTGGAGTTTTCTTCTGAGCCTCCGGTGGCGGTGTCTGACCGAGTTGAGGTGCGCTCCCGAGTAAGTCTCGCCGTCCGAGTCGGTGGCGATGTTGACGATGCCCAGGTCAACCCCCAGCACGTCCCTGACCTCGATGGGGTCAGGCTCCTCGACGTTGACCGTGGCGAAGAGGTAGAACTCACCGCTTATGTAGGCCAGGTCGGTCTCGCCCTGCCGGGTCGCCAGCAAACGCCGCTGGTACTCCCCGCACGCGAAGGGGATGGTCTGACGACCCTCCACCGTCCAGATGGAGACCGTAGAGGCCGCGAGGTTCCAGGAGAGGATGCGGTCGTCGTAGGTGATGGCCGCCAGTTCACGGAAGGTGCGCCGGGTCTTCCTGTCCAGCTTGTAGGTATCCACCACCCGCGCGTTGGCCCGCACCACCATCTGAGCCGAAAGGCCAAAGCGTTTCTTGGTGGCGTGGTAATGGAGGTGATGCAGTGGAACCTGTTTGAACGTCTTGCTCTCCCAGGCGATGGCGGAAATGTGGTTGCAGGCCATGTTGAAGCGCCGCATGGTCTCCAGCAGGCACGCCCGCTGTTCGGGCGTGGGCCGCAGCTTGACCTTGGCGGTGAGCTTCACAAGGGTAGTTTATCAAATCTTCAATACTTGAAGGAGGTGAGCGGGTGCAGCGCTCTAGTGAGCGCCTGGGGCTCTACCTCCCCGACCATACCTGGTCGGGGTCTCTCACCCCAGACCCCAATCGGATGAAACCCCTCAAAACTGCCATCCTCGGCTGCGGCGGCTTCGCAAGACGCCACGCCCAGGTGCTGCAACAACTCCCCACCGAGGTTCAACTGGTTGCCTGCTGCGACCGCAACGCCTGGAAAGCCCAGGAATTATCCGCTCAGTACAGCGTCGGCCAGGCCCAAGTCTTCACCGACCATACCCGTATGCTGGAGGCCACCGACCTGGATATCCTGATCGTCTGCCTCCCCCCCTACGGCCACACCGACGAGGTAGAGCAGGCCGCCCAGCGCGGCATTCACCTGCTCATCGAGAAACCCATCGCGCTGAGCCGGGACAAGGCCTGGCAGATGGTCGAGGCCAGCGAAAAGGCCGGCATCAAAACCCAGGTGGGTTTTATGTACCGCTTCGGTGAGGCCCTGGAGTACCTGCGCACCCTGGACAGCGGCCCCATCGGTCTTTTTAGCGCCCGCTACTTCTGCAACGCGCTCCATGCCCCCTGGTGGCGCGACAAAGAAAAATCCGGGGGCCAGCTCGTCGAGCAGGTCATCCACATGTTCGACCTGATGCGCTACCTGATGGGCGAGCCGGTCACGGTCTACGCCAAGCAGGCCAACCTCTTCCACCAGCAAACCCCTGGCTACACCGTCGAGGATGTGAGCGCCACCATCGCCACCTTCCCAAACGGCAGCCTGGGGGTCGTCTACGCCAGCAATGGGGCCATTCCAGGCCAGTGGATCAAGGACTTCAAACTGGTTGCACAGAACCTTACCGCCGAGTTTAGCGACACCAACCAGGCCCGCTTCTTCTTCACCGCCCAGCCGGGGGTGCCCACCCAGACCATAGAGTCCAGCCGCGACCCCTACCTGGCCCAGCTCCAAGACCTCATCCAGGCCATCCGCAGCGGTGGCCCCACCCGTACCCCCCTGCGCGAAGGCGCGAAGTCGCTGGAACTTGTGCTGGCCGCTCGAGAGTCTGCCGAAAGTGGGGCCGAGGTCAGGTTGGCATGAACCTTACCCTCAACCCCGATCAGACCCTGAACTTTCTGGGAAGCGACATCCGGCTCTTGCAGGCCCGGCCGGTGGTCAACGGGCGTTTACTCGAGATCACCTCGGCAAAGGTGGAGCAAGAGCATCCAAACCGGTGGCGGGCGCGCTACCACAGCCCGATGGGGGTCTTCTGGGTGAAGGCCTGGCGGGAGGAACCGATCTGGAAACTGAAGTTTGGATTGGATGGTTTCACCGGCAATTTCCCACTAGACTCCTTTGGGCTGCACTTTGCGCAGATCGTGGGAGCCCAGAAATACCTGCGCCAGGGCTACCATAGCTGGGACGGGGCCGGGTATGTGGCCATGGGCGAGGCCCGCCAAACCGGCTATGCGCTCACCCAACTGCTGGGCGCGTCTGGCACCAACAGCGTGGTTTTGGGCTTCGACCGGCACCACCGCTTCCAGCACACCTTCACCTTTGAAGACTCCTCGCTGCGCCTCGAGGTGCTGTGGGATCGAAAAAGCGCCAGGCGAATCGAGTCGGAATGCCTGCTGATCTTCGAGCAGGACGGCGTCGAAGAGGCTTTGCGCAGTTGGGCGCAGCAGGTAGCCCAGGCGGCCCCCGACCCCCCGCGTCGGCCTGCCCAGCCCATCACCGGCTGGTGCTCGTGGTACAACCTGTACGCCGCCATCAGCGAGGAGAACATCCTGGAGCACCTGCGCGGCGTGGAGAAGGTCTGCAAACGCGAACACCTGCCAATGCAGGTCTTCCAGCTCGACGACGGCTTTACCCCCGAGATGGGCGACTGGCTCGAGGTCAAGCCTCAATTCCCCCGAGGGATTAAGCCGCTGCTGGACGAGATTCGCGCGGCGGGCTTGGTTCCGGGGCTGTGGATTGCCCCGTTCGTGGTGGGCAACCGCAGCAGGCTGTTTCAGCAGCACCCCGATTGGGTGCTGCACGAGCACAGCGGCCAGCCGCTGGTGCAGATGCGCTTTTACGGTGAGTTCCGCTGGCACAAACGCAGCGAAGAGTACTACATCCTCGATGCAACCCATCCCCAAGCCCTCGAGTACCTGCGCAACGTTTTTCGCGTCTGGCGGCAGGACTGGGGCTGTGAATACTTCAAAACCGATTTCATGTTTTTCGGGGCCGAGTATGGCCCGGACCGCGTGGCCTACCATACCCCCGGCCTGAGCAGAATGGAGGTCTGGCACCGGGTAGCCCGGATGATTCGCGCCGAGATCGGGGATGCGCTGTGGGTGGGCTGCGGCATGCCGCTGTGGGCCTCGGTCGGGCTGGTAGACGGCAACCGTATCGGGCGCGATGTGGGGGCCGAGTGGCTGCCCGATACCTACGAACGCCTGTACGGGCTGGCCCTGCGCAACTTCGGCAACCACCTGCTCTGGGAAGCCGACCCCGACTGCGTGCTGTTGCGCGAACGGTTCCATTACCTGAGCGAGCAGGAGCAAACCGGTCTGGCCTTGTTTTTCGGGATGATGGGTGGGGTTCTCCTCACCAGTGACGCCCTGGACGAAATTTCCACTGAACGGCTGGCGTTGTGGCGGATGCTGCTACTCTCTGCGGGAGGTTCCTGCCGCTATCCCCTGCTGGGTTCGGACGACCGGGTGCTGGTGCAGGTCAGGGGCCATTGCCCGGCAGCGGTGCTGGCCTTCAACCTGAGCGACCAGACCGTCCAGCGCACCTACCCGCTGCACACGCTGGGCTTGCCGGCTGGGCTGGTGGGTTACGACTGGCACCGGCGCGAATGGCTACCCCAAAACGGACAACTCGCCTTTACCCTGGGCCCCCACCAAAGCGCCCTGGTCTTTTTGAGCGATGGGCCGCTCGAGCCGCCCCCCACCCAGCTTCCGTAAGCCTACCGTGCGGCCCAGGCCAGCAGGTACTGGGCTGGGTAGTAAAGCGGCAGGCCCAGAAAAACCCACCCCAAGGCTAGGGGTGGGTCTGGCACATGCAACCCTACTTCACAAAGTTGAAGTTGGCCCGATAGGTAATGCCGTTGCTGTAGCGCACCACCACCTGGCGGCAACTCCCCGCCCAGCTCTTCTCGGTTTTCCAGGGATAGGTGTAGCGGTCCAGCAGGGGGTCGTAGCTCAGACCGCCGTTGCTGCTGGTGGGGTTGGTGCCATTTACCGCGGCAGTAGACCCACAGGGAATGGTCTCCCACTTGGGGTATCCCGGCGCAAAGATGTTGAGCCCCTGGTTGCCGCCCAGGCTAAAGATGAGCGGGATCGACTGGCCCGCATTAGCGGTGTTAAAGGCCGGGAAAGGCGCAACAGGGCCAAAGAACCACGCGCCCGGCGCAGTCAGATTCAAGCCCACCACCACCGGGTCGTGGTCAGACACCCGGTATTGATCGGGGGCGTAGAGCAGGGCTTGCAGGCTGGGGGTCTTGAAATCGGTGTTGTAATCGAGCACGCTGGGTTCGTCGGCGTTGATATGGTACTCAGCCACCCCCGATACCTGGGCATTCAGCGAGGCCGAGGCCAGCGCGTGGTCGAGGTAGCCCCACTGCCCGTCGAACACGTACGAATACGCATCGGGGCCCAGACGGGTCTCGAGCAGGTTGATAAAGCCTGCGTTCTTGAGGGCGGTAATGGGGTCTTCCTGGGCATAGGAGTTGTAGTCGCCAATCAGGAGAATGTCCGGGTCAGCAATGCCGGTGGGGTTCGTGGCCAGCCAGGCCGCTAGTTGCTGAGCGGCGTAGGTGCGCACAGCATTGCAGTTGCCCTGGCCGTCGCCCTGGTCGGGCAGGTCGCAGGCCGAACCCTTGCTCTTGAGGTGGTTCACGTTCACGATAAAAATGGCCCCGTTATCGTTTTGCTGGAAGGCCTGGGCCAGCGAGGCCCGGTTGCGCGGGGCACTGTCGCCGCCGTTGACAAAGGCCGGGGTGTTGAGCACCGCGGTCTGTCCCACCGGGGTCACACGGGCCGGCTTGTAAATCAGGCCCACCTTGATGGCGTCGGTACCCAGGGCGTTCACCTGCCCGGTGGCCGTATCGGCATCAATAAAGGCATAGGTTCCGGGGGCGGTGGCTTCGTTGAGCTTGTTCACCAAAAAGGCAATGGCGCTATCGGGGCCGTAGCCGTCGTTCTCCATCTCGTTAAAGCCCAGCACATCCGGGTTCATGGCCAGGATGGCCGCCACCGTCTTGGGCCACTGGCGGTTGAACTCGGCCAGGGTATCGGCCCCGCGGCAGTCGGTGGGCAGGCCCCCCACCCCGTTGGTGCAGTTGTCCACGGTGTCGGGCAGGCCATCAAAGGTATTGAAGAAGTTGAGCAGGTTGAACCCCACCACCCGCAGCGTGCCCCCCACCTCAGGCGGGGTGGTCGGACGTGGGTTAGCCGCCACAAAATTGACGTACCCATTCAGGGCCCCAATGGGCCGCACCCGGTAGGCATTCCCGCTGGCGGCATTGCCGGCCCAGGTATAGGTCATCACCCCCACGATGCCAGTCGCGGTGTCGCCCCCGCGCAGGGTGTTGCTGGCGCTCAGGGGCTGGCCGTTCCGCCCAAACAGGATGGGGTCGGGGTTCTGGTTTTGCAGGGCGTCGTCCAGGATGATGCGGTTGAGGTTGTTCTGGGCTTGCAGGGCATTGGCGGCAGCGCCAGGGGTGGTGACGTGGGTGGGCTGCTTCAGCCGCCCGCTCGAGGAGAGCACCACCTGTCCAAAGCGCCCAAGCTGGAAGTGCTCGGTTACATAAAGGGTCTGGGGCAGCCGCACCAGCATGCCCTCGTAGCGCTCGGCCTCGGTGGCCGAAGCGAAGGGCAGGGTCACGTCGGTCGGCGTGACGGTTCCGGTTCCGCACTTGGTAATGGAGGTCGCGCTAATCTGGGTCTGATCCTGGAACTCACCCGCCGTTCCCACCACCCGCACCACATCGCCCAGGCTCACGCTATTGTTGTTGCCGTTGAACACGAAGATGCCATCGGAGGTACTCGCATCCCCATCGCCGCTGGGGTCTTGGATGTAGAAGCCCCGCAGAGCCGGGGTGGGGCCTTCGTAATCCCCCACCACCACGCCTTTAGTCACCACATTGCCGGTAATGGCTGCCGACATGGCGCTGCCCTGAATCTGGTAGATGGGGGTATGGGGCAGGTCACAGACCGAGACCGGGTTGAAAGCAAGCTCAAAGTTGGCGGTCATGGTGTCGGGGGGGTCGAGGGTATCCACATCCGAGACCTGGGCCGCAAACACCGTAAGGGTGCAGCTCTCGCCCGAGGCAAAATCGGTGTTGGGGTTGATGACAAACTGCGTCGAGGTGGCGTTGGCCGTGACCACCGTATCGGCCACGGTGCGGACACCACTGGTAGAGCAGGTAAGGCCAAACCACGCACCGCTCACGTTCACCGGCTTGCTAAAGGTGAGGGTCAGGTTGTCGTCGGGGTTGATGGTGCCGCCCGAGGCCGGAACTGTGGAGACCACACTGGGGGCCGACTCATTGCAAAAGTTGCGGGCCGAGGCGGTGTTGCGGGGGCTGGGGGCGGCCGCTTCAAAATCGGCTGCGTTGTTGTCGGTCTCGGTACAGCCGTTGCCCTTCCGAAGGGCTGCGGTAGTGTTGGAAAGTGTGGGGGCCGCGCCCGAGCCTTCAAAGAAATTGGCGCCGCCGTATCCCACCAGGTCCACAATCTGGGCCAACTGGGCATCGGAGCAAGGGGTGGAACCCCCGTTACAGCCCAGCGGCGTGGTGCTCGATACAAGAGCAACCTTTCCAGCCCCCGCCGCCATCGCAATCGGGGTGGAGTCCACCATATCCGGCGTGGGAAGCGGTGCGCCTGCCGTGCCCCCTGCTTGCTGCACCAGGTAGTACTGTCCAGGCTGTAGGGTCACGTTGGGCAGTTCGGTAATCTGGGTGCTGCTGGCGCCAAAATTGCCGGTTCCGGTCGCACTGGCGTACTGGATAGACCAGCCACTCAAAGACACCGGCGTGGTGCCGCGGTTGAACAGCTCTACAAAGTCGTGGGTATAGGGCGCTCCGCTGTTGCCACCCCCACCGTAGACCTGGCTGATCACCACCCCATTTGAAACTGCCTGGGCGCTGAGCCTGGCTTGGGGTTGCGCAGGCGGGGCCTGCGTACACGCCGCCAGCGCGATTAAGACGAGCGATAGAACACTCACGCGTAAAGATGGCTTCATACATTCTCCTAGCCAAACTGTATTGACCCACCGTCAGGTTGTTTTGCAAACCAACCCAGCAAAAAGCGGTTGTATCTAGCCTAGCGCAGTATCGCGTTTCTTTCGCCATTACCAGGCATATCTTTCTTGGGTATGCCGGTGCTATAACAGCGAATAGGGCCCTCTTTCGTTGGGTTGGTGGTCTGGTGTTAGTGGTGACGATTTGTTCGGCCCGTGAAAAAACCCCGGCCTTGCAGGCCGGGTTTAGTAAGGCGTATGTATGGTTATCGCGGTTCCCTCGTTTTTTGGGGATTGCCAGGTTCTTCTCGAGGTTGCTCTAGGAGGCTTTTCCTCGAGTATTGATCTTAAGCGCTGCCCAGATAGGGCAGAAGTTAAGGGTAGCGGTTACCACCATAATTACCCCCAGCAAACCAAACACCCAGGCCCAGATACCGCTGCTACCGAAAAAGGCAATCAGGAAGAAGACCACCGCCAGGATGTAGCGAATGAGCCGATCCGTGCTGCCTACGTTGGGAATCATAGTTTCCTCCTCGGTGGAAGCGGGCCATGCCTATGGCACGCGGAAGTCTGCGCATTGGCTTTAGACTGGCCCGATTCGCCTTACATCTTACACTCCACCCACTTAAGAACATCTACCCTTCTGTTTACATTTATGGCCTATCCGCATGGCACTAGGCCTTGCGCTGGGGCACCGGGCAGGTGTTGATGCCCAGGAGGGCATACAGCGGGCAGAAGCCAACAGCCGCCGTCAAAAGCATGACCACACCCAGGCCCGCCGCCACATAGATCCACACCCCTGTGGCCACCGTAAAAGCCAGCAGGAAAAATACCACCGCCAACGCCAGACGGATGATCCGGTCGGTTGTACCTTCGTTGGGTTTCATACTTGCCTCCTCGAGCCGGTTTGTTCTGCGCTTGCGAACATAACCGAATCTCTACTGGTAAGGTATGCTGTATTTAATGCTATATCAATAGTGAAAATAGCGGAAATATCTATGGCGAACGGGCGGGTGGCTGAACAGCCCATCCGCACGCAGAGTCCAGCACAAAGGTGAACAGGAGCGCCCATGAGCATTCCCCGTCAACTGATGGAATACCTCAAGCAACACGGCCCCAGCACCATCAAAGAATTGATGACCCACCTGGGCCTGAGCGAGACCGCTGTTCGTCACCAGCTCAGTAGCCTCGAGAAAAGCGGCTGGCTGGTCAAAGAGCAGCGCCGCCTGGGCAAAGGCCGTCCCGCTACGGTCTACAGCCTGACCAAGGCTTCGGAAGGCCTCTTCCCCAAGCGCTATCCCGAGTTGCTGGACGCGGTGCTGGCGGAGGCCGAGCGCGAAGGCCTGATCGAGCGGCTGCTGGAGGGGGTGGCCGAGAGCATGGCCCGGGAATTGCGGCAAAAGCTCGAGGGTCTCGAGGGCCCGGCCCGGCTCGAGGCCCTGCTTGCCCACATGGACTATGGCGATATGCTGGGCACCCTGGAAGAAACCCCGGCTGGCTGGGAGCTCAAAGCCCACAACTGCCTTTACTACGCCACTGGGCAACGCTTCGAGCAGGTGTGCAACCTGCCCCCCAAGGTGATTGCCAGAGCCACTGGCCTGCCCGCCGAGCGCCCTTTTTGTCAGCGCGACGGAAAGCGGGCCTGTCATTTTCTCATCTTCAAGCACCCTGTGTAGGACAATCCGCAGCCACCGCTCTGCATACCCCTCTCTGGCCCGGCTAAAAGCTCCTTTCCATCACTGGTGAACAAGTCCGTAAAAGTGTTGTGTCTTCGATCAGGGTGCTCAGGGAACTACTCATCGGGACGCGGCGCTATCCAGGGCTGCTCAATCGGTGACGAAGCTGGTTGAGATGATGCCGTTCGTGATAAGCCAGGGTTTGCAGCCAGCCCAAGGCCGTAAGTTCGCCAAAAAAAGGATGGGCGTAGGTGGGGGGCAATGGCAAGCATTCACCACTTTCGGCCACCTCGAGTAGCAGTCGTTGGCGTACAGTCTCCAGGCGTTCTAGTAATTGCGTGCGGGTCAGGCCTCCTTTGGGCTCCATCTGGGGTGGGGCCAGCAAGCGGCCATCGGATCGGGTCTGGCCGGGCAGCGAAGGCGGAAACGGCTCGGCCTCGCCCAGCGCCACTTTGCGAAGGCGTCGGATGATTTTTCCCCCCGACTCCTCAACCAAAGCGACGTGCTCGAGCACCTCCGCTGGGCTCCAAACCTCGGGCTCAGGTCGCCTAAAAAGCAGTTCATCGGTAAGGCTATCGACAAGCTGCAGCAGCTCTTGCCTCGAGCGCCCCAAATGCCGAAGGCAATTCTCCGCATCGCCAAAGCGGGACGTCAACTCTTGTGCAGATGGCATGAGGGCATTTTATCAAGCTAGGCTTTGTCGAAGGCCTCGCGCAGTTTGTTGGTAAAGGGTAAGCAGACCAGGCCCTTCAGGTAGAGTTCGTGCACAGCGTCTATTCCAGCAATTTGTTGCAGCCGCTCAAGCGAGACCTGCACTTCGTGATCGGGCAAGCAAACCTTGACCTGGTTTATGGTTCCCGGTACCCACTCGCACTGAATACCTACCCTCGCCGCCACCTCTTGTTGAAGCGCTTGCATATCAACACCCCCTTCTGCCAGTAGCCTTAAAGAGTGTTTATAGCCGAACGGGCTGGCTTAGCGCAGTGAAAAATGTCCCGTTATTTGTGATAGATCAAGTACGTTGTTCTAGTCTCAATTATAGTCAACTTAATATGAGAATTGGTTCTAGGTTCAGAGCGGCCTCAAAAGTGTGCCGAACTTCGTTTTTTGCCAGGACTAGCGGCAAAGGTAAATCGTGATACCCTCAAACGCGCACGGCCTTGACAAGGAAGCGGCCCCCGACTAACCTTAGTTTTGCCTGCCGGGATGGTGGAACTGGTAGACACACTATCTTGAGGGGGTAGCGAGCGCAAGCTCATGCGGGTTCAAGTCCCGCTCCCGGCACCAGCCACAAAGCGATTGCGGTGCAGCCTGTAAACTGCACCGCTCTGTTTTGCAGCCCTGATCAAACCCTCAAGCAGCCGCGAAATCCGCGAGCCGCGTAGTAGGAATCGGCCCCATTGTGGTAAATGAACACGCGGTCGTAGCGCCGGTCGCCAAAGATGGCCCCGCCCAGCCGGCGGATGGCCTCGGGGGTTTTGAGCCAGCTCGAGGTCCTGGTATCAAACGGGCCCAGTTGCTGCAAGGCCTGGTACTGCTCCTCGGTCAAAAGCTCGATACCCATAGCCGCAGCCATCTCCAGGGCTGAGCCAGCAGGTTTGTTGTGCTTGCGAGCCAGTAGGGCTTCCCGGTCGTAGCAGAGGCTGCGACGGCCCTTGGGGCTTTCGGGGGCGCAGTCGAAAAAGATAAAAGCCCCGGTCTTTGGATCGTGGCCCACCACATCAGGCTCGCCGCCGGTATTTTCCATCTCCAGAAGCGAGGCCAGCTTATCGGGCTGGGCCAGGAGGCGGGCCTCGAGGTCGGCCCAGCGCAGCCCTGGGTGGCGGTGGGGGTGCTGCTCAAAGCGATCTTTGAGCAGCCTGAGCAAATCGTCGCGCTGCTTGGAGGTCATGTCTATGCTATCGAACCTTGACCAGCTCGGCCAGTTGGGCGTACAGGCGCTCTTCCTCGGGGCTGGGGTTGGTGGGGATGGTCACCCGCACCTCGGCGTACTGGTCGCCCCTGCTTTTGTCTTTGCGGGGCCAGCCCTTGCCGGCCAGGCGCAGCTTGCGCCCGGCCTGGGTTCGCCTGGGAATGGTGATTTCCACCGGGCCGTCGAGGGTCTGCACCCGCACCTTGCCCCCTACTACGGCAATGGGGGCCGGTACCTCCACCACGGTGTAAATGTCATCGCCTTCCAGGCGCATCTCCGGTCGGGACTGCAGCTTGACGCGCAGATATAGGTCGCCCCCGGCGCGCCCCTTGCCGGCCAGGCGGATCTTCTGGCCCTCGCGCACCCCCGGTGGAATGCGCACCGTAAGGCGCTCGGGGCCGATGGAAATGGTTTTTTCCCCGCCGCGGTAGGCCTCCTCCAGGCTCAGGGGCAGCTCGGCCTCGAGGTCGCCCGCCACCCGGCGCGCACCCCGGCTTGGCGCCTGCTCGAACAGGTCGCCAAAGCCGCCAAAACCACCCCGACTACCAAAAAGCTGCTGGAAAAAGTCGGAGAAATCGCCCACATTGCCGGTAAACCCCCCAAAGCCACCCTGTTCCGGTGGGGGGCCCTGCCAGCCCGCGCTGCCCGCGGCCGTGCCGTAGGTATCGTAGTAGCTGCGTTTTTCCGGGTCGGACAGCACCGTGTAGGCCTCGTTGATTTCCTTGAATTTCTCTTCGGCCCCCGGCTCTTTGCTCACGTCGGGGTGGTACTTACGGGCCAGCTTCTTGAACGCCTTCTTGATTTCGTCTTCGGTGGCGTTTTTAGAAACCCCAAGAATTTTGTAGTAGTCTTTGTAGGCCATATTCATCACGAAGCTATGCGTAAGGCTTAGGGCCGAGGGCCGAATCCCGGAGGTTAGTTACTTTCGGTGCTCGGTTTCGGGCTTTCGGCCTCTTCCGGTTTGGCACCGCTGCCCACCACCACCCGCGCCGGCCGCACCAGCAGGTCGCCGTACTTGAAACCCTGCTGGTAGACGTGCATAACCTTGCCTTCCTCGCCCTCCGCGGCCCCGATGGCCTCGTGGTAGCGCGGGTCGAACTCGGAACCCACCCCCGGCACGGCCTCTACCCCCAGGCTTTTGAGGTTGCGGGTAAAGTTTTCCAGCACGCTTCTAACGCCCGGAATCAGGTCTTCGGGTTTCACGCTGGCAAAACCCAAAGCCCGCTCGAGGTCGTCCATCGTACCCAGCAAGGCCCGCACCGCATCGAACTTACCGTTGCGCTGGGCGGCCTCGAGCTCCTGCGCCATGCGCTTTTTGTAGTTTTCGAAGTCGGCGTAAAGGCGCAGGAATTTGTTTTTGGAGGCCTCGAGCTCCGCTTTCAAAAACTCCACCTCGCCCTTGAGGCGCTCCACTTCGGGCAGGTCATTTTGGGTCTCTGGGGATTCAACCACAGGTTCTTTATTCTCCATATATCGCACCTCTATGGGCCAAAGGTGGGGTGCAGGAGGCACGCCCCCACACCCCACCTTCTGCAGCCTAGTCAGCCGGTTTGTAGTCGGCGTCAATCACGTCGTCGGACTTGGGCGTGCTGCCCTGGGCCTGGCTGCCGGCAGTTGCCCCTTGCTCGTAGGCTTGCAGGGCCGCGAGCAGTTCTTCGGTAGCCTGGCGCAGGTCGGCGTCGGAGGCGTCGGTATCCACCAGGGTCTTGGCCTTGCTTATTGCGGCCTCGAGGCGGCTCTTGGCCTCGGCGGTGCTCTCCTTCTCCCCCATCACCCGCTCAGCCTGGATACGCGCGGTATCGAGGTTGTTCTTGAGCTCAGCGTGCTCTTTGCGCTTACGGTCGGCCTCGGCGTTGGCCTCGGCTTCCTTCACCATGCGCTCAATTTCCTGCTCGGAGAGGGTGGTGGTGTTCTGGATGGTAATGGAGGCTTCCTTGCCGGTAGATTTCTCCTTGGCGGTCGCATGCAGGATGCCGTTGGCGTCGATGTCGAAGGTTACCTCGATCTGGGGCACGCCGGCCGGCATGGGCGGGATGCCATCGAGGCGGAAGCGGCCCAGGCTCTTGTTGTCGGCGGCCATGGGGCGCTCACCCTGCAGCACGTGGATCTCCACCGAGGGCTGGTTGTGCTCGGCGGTGGTGAAGATCTCCGACTTGCGGGTCGGCACGGTGGTGTTGCGCGGAATCAGCACCGTGAACACCCCACCCTTGGTCTCCACACCCAGCGAGAGCGGGGTCACGTCCAGCAGCACCACGTCTTCCACGTGTCCGGTCAGCACGCCGGCCTGCACCGCCGCCCCCAGGGCCACCACCTCGTCGGGGTTGACGCTGCGGTTGGGCTCCTTGCCCAGCATCTCCTTCACAATCTGCTGTACCGCCGGCACGCGGGTAGAACCACCCACCAGCAACACCTCATCAATCTGGCTGGCGCTCAGGCCGGCATCGCGCAGGGCCTGCTCAACTGGGCCGCGGATTTTCTTCAGCAGGGGCTGGATCAGCTCCTCGAACTTGGCCCGGGTGAGCTTGCGCTCGAGGTGCAGGGGGGTCTTGGAGACCGGGTCGAGGCCGATGAAGGGCAGGCTGATGGTGGTCTCGGTGACCGCCGAAAGCTCGATCTTGGCCTTCTCGGCGGCTTCAATCAGGCGCTGCAGGGCCTGCCGGTCGGCCTTCAGGTCTACCCCGCCCGACTCCTTCTTGAACTCCTCAGCCAGCCAGTTCACGATGGCGTGGTCGAAGTCGGAGCCACCCAGGTGGGTATCGCCCGCGGTGGCCTTGACCTCGAAGACGCCCTCGCCAATCTCGAGCACCGTCACGTCGAAGGTACCCCCGCCCAGGTCGAAGACCAGCACGGTCTCGTGGCCTTTTTTATCCAGGCCATAGGCCAGCGCGGCGGCGGTGGGCTCGTTGACGATGCGCAGCACCTCGAGGCCGGCAATCTTACCGGCGTTGGCAGTGGCCTCACGCTGGGAGTTGTTGAAGTAGGCCGGTACGGTAATCACCGCCTTGGTGATCTTCTCCCCCAGCTTTTTGGAGGCGTCGTCCACCAGCTTGCGCAGAATCATGGCCGAAATTTCTTCGGGGGTGTAGAGCTTGCCGCCAATGTCCACCCGCACCCCGCCGTCGGGGCCCTTGACCACTTTGTAGGGCACCCGCTTGACCTCATCCTGTACCTCTTCCCACCGGCGCCCAATAAAGCGCTTGATCTCGAAGACGGTGCCCTCGGGGTTAAGCACAGCCTGACGGCGGGCTACCCGGCCTACCAGCTGGTCGCTCCCTTTAAAGGCCACCACGCTCGGGGTGGTGCGCTCGCCTTCGGCGTTCTCGAGCACCACCGGGCTGCCACCTTCCATGACGGCAATTACACTGTTGGTCGTTCCTAAATCAATTCCTACGGCTTTTGCCATATATCCTCCACTGGCCGCACTAAGCACGGCTCACTGAAATACATGATAGCTCTTATTATCAATATAGTCAATAGAGTTGAGTGTGGTGTTATCAAGTTTGTAATTGTAGCCGCGCCCGCACCGTGTGAGACACGACCATATCAGGTGTCGGTTGCCAAAGGCCCCAATCCAGTATGAAGCACCCGACCACATTGGTCTAGCGGAAAAGTAATCCGCCTTTATCTGAATCCGTTCTTTTAACTACCTTTGTACCCACAAATCGGTGTACGCTAAAAAAACAATGAACCGCCTGCCGTTCAACTTATGGTTTATCTTGTTTGCAGCTATTCTGGTTGCCTGGGCCTTTAGCCTAACCTCCAGCCAGCAACCCACCAATCAGATTGCCTATACAACTTTTCTTAATGAAATTGACCAGGGGCGGGTAGCCAAAATTGTGGTGGATGGGCGGCAGCTCAACATAACCCGGCGCGAAGACGGCGATCAGTACGTCACCTTTGCGCCAGGCCCCATCGATACCAGTACCATCCGCGAGTGGGGCGACAAAAAAATCCAGGTGGAAATAGCTGCGCCCAGACGGGAAAACCCCTTGCTTGGCTTCCTCATTCCTCTGCTCTTAATTGGTTTGCTGATCGGCGTTTTCTTCTTCTTCTCGCGCAACCGGGGCCCTTCGGGCGACAACGCCTTCAGTTTCACCAAGAGCCGGGCCAAGGTGCTAACCGAGGCCCCCAAAACCAGCTTCAAAGATGTAGCTGGCTGCGAGGAGGCCAAAGAGGAGCTGAGAGAAATCGTCGAGTTTCTCAAAGCCCCGGCCCGCTTTCACGAGATGGGGGCCCGCATCCCCAAAGGGGTGCTGCTGGTGGGGCCGCCCGGCTCGGGCAAGACCCACATTGCGCGGGCGGTGGCCGGCGAGGCCAAGGTGCCCTTTATTGCAGCCTCGGGCTCCGACTTTGTGGAGATGTTCGTGGGGGTGGGGGCCGCCCGGGTGCGCGACCTGTTTGAGACCGCCAAGCGCCACGCACCCTGCATCATCTTCATAGATGAAATTGACGCGGTGGGCCGCCGGCGCGGCGGCGGCGTAGGCGGCGGCAACGACGAGCGCGAACAAACCCTCAACCAACTGCTGGTCGAGCTGGACGGCTTCGAGAAAGAAACCAGCATCATCATCATGGCGGCCACCAACCGCCCGGATGTGCTCGACCCGGCCCTCTTGCGTCCGGGCCGCTTCGACCGTCAGGTGGCCATTGATGCCCCTGATGTGAAAGGGCGTGAGCAAATCCTTAAGATTCATGCCAAGGGCAAGCCCCTGGCCGAGGATGTGGATCTGGCCCTGCTGGCCAAGCGCACCCCCGGCTTTGTGGGAGCCGATCTGGAAAACCTGCTCAACGAAGCGGCCCTGCTGGCCGCCCGCGATGGCCGCAAAAAAATCACCATGAAAGATCTGGAGGAAGCCGCCGACCGGGTGATTATGGGCCCTGCCAAAAAGAGCATGGTGATCACCCAAAAAGACCGCGAGGTCACCGCCTACCACGAGGCGGGGCACGCGCTGGCAGCGCACTTCCTCGAGCACGCCGACAACGTGCACAAGGTGACCATCGTTCCGCGCGGACGGGCCATGGGCTTCATGATGCCCAGCCGCCAGGACACCCTGCACTGGAGCAAAAAGCGCCTGACCGATCAGATTGCCGTGGCGCTGGCAGGCCGGGTGGCCGAGGAACTCATTTTCGACGATGTGACCACCGGGGCCGAGAACGACTTCCGCCAGGCCACCGACCTGGCCCGGCGCATGATTACCGAGTGGGGGATGCACCCCGACTTTGGCATGGTAGCTTACCAGGTGCGCGAGGACACCTATCTGGGCGGCTACGACACCCGCCAGTACTCCGAAGACACCGCCCGGCGCATTGACGAGGCCGTGCAAAAGCTGTTGCAAGAGCAGCACGACCGGGTGCTGGGCCTGCTGACCGAGAAACGGGAGCTGCTCGAGCGCGTCGCACGGACGCTTCTGGAGCGCGAGACCCTGAATGCCGAGGAGTTCGTGCGGGTGGTGGAAGGCGAAGAGCTGGAAAGCCTCGAGCCTGTCGGCGAGCCCCCCAAAGACAAGGAAGAAAAAGAGCCCCCACGCGTTGTGCCCAAGGTCAAGCCCAATCTGGGCGGGGCCTGAGGTTTTTGGGTAAGCTGTCGAAGTGCGCGCTTACTGGGATCACCCCTACCAAAGCGAGTTCGAGGCCCAGGTGGTGCGGGCCTGGAGCGAGGGCGGGAAGCACTACGCGGTGCTCGACCAGACCCTCTTCTACCCCACCTCGGGCGGCCAGGCCTGTGATACGGGCCGCCTGGGGGGGGTTGCGGTGCTGGAGGTGCTCGAGGACGCCAAGGCCACCGGCCCGGTGATCCACCGGCTGGAAAGCCCCCTCTTGGAGGGGCAGCGCGTGGTGGGCCAGCTCGACTGGGCCCGTCGCTACCGGCACATGCAACGCCACACCGCCGAGCACATGCTGGGCCAGGCCTTTTTGCGGGCCGCAGGCTGGAACGTGGTGGCCGTCAATATGAGCAACCCGGTCTGCACCATGGACTTCGACGGCGCCCCCGACGAAGCGGTGATCCGCCAGGCCGAGGCCCTGGCCAACTGGGCGGTATATGCCAACACAGCGGTACGAACCTACTTCATCAACGACGCAGAAGCCCCGGCCCACGGCCTGCGCCGCGCCCCCAAGGTGGCCGGTATCATCCGGGTGGTGGAGATCGAAGGCTGGGACAAGGTGGCCTGCGGTGGTCTGCACGTGGCCCACACCGGCGAGGCCGGCCCCATCAAAATAACCCGGTTCGAACGCTACAAAGGCGGCACACGCGTCTACTTTTCGGCCGGCTGGGAGGCCCTCGAGCTCTTCGACCAGGAACACCGCCTGCTCTCCCGTCTGGGCGAACGGTTTAGCTCGAGCCCCCTCGAGCTCGAAAAGCCCATTGGCAACTTGCAGGATGAGTGGCGCAGGGCACGGGCCGAAAACGCCGCGCTCAAGGACGAGCTGGCCGAGCGCATCATGCGCGACCTGCTGGCCGGTTTTCCCAACCTGACCATGGCCGCCCAGGTACCCCACATCGTGCTGGACATGGTGGGCAAGCGCCTGGCCGAGTGGCCGGGGGTGCTGGCCCTGCTGGTGGCCCAGGCCGAGGACAAGGCCCGCTACGTTCTGCTCAAGCACCCCAGCCGCAACGAAGACCTGCAAACCATCTGGGAGGAGGTGCTCAAGCCGCTGGGGGCCCGGGGCGGGGGGGCTTTGGTCAAGCTGGGGGTTATGCCCCTGAAAGCGCTCCACCCGGCCCTGCTGGCCTTCGAGCGTTACCTGGCCCAGGAGCGCTAATACCGTTTCCGCTTGAATCCTTCACCGTCATGCGTAGTCATAAGGTGAAGGATTCAAGCCGACCGAAGGGAGTAGAAAGGCATTTCGGCAGTATCGTTTAGGCTTTCCAAAGTGAACGATACTGCCGGAATGCCTATAAGACCGGAAGCGACTACGGCTCGAGCCGCACCTGAGGCATGACCCGCCGGAGCGGCTCGGGCAGCCACCAGTTCCACCGGCCCGCCAGCACCAGCACCGCTGGCACCAGCACCAGCCGCACCAGGGTGGCATCCAGAAACACCGCCACCGCCAGCCCCAGACCGATGGTCTTGTTGGCTACCACCTGCCCCACCACAAAGGCCGAGAACACGATAATCATGATCAGGGCGGCGCTGCTAATCACCCCGGCGGTGCGCTCGAGGGCAAACCGCACGGCCTGGGGGGTGTCCAGCCCGGCCAGATGGGCCTCCTGCACGCGGGAGAGCAGAAATATCTCATAGTCCATGGAAAGCCCAAAAATCACCGCAAACATCAGGATTGGGAGCGAGCTGTCAATGCCCCCTACATCGGTGGGCGCGCCCACCAGCCCCGCCGCAAACCCCTCCTGAAACACCAGGGTTACGAGACCGTAGGCCGCCCCCACCGTAAGGGTGTTCATCAGGATGGACTTGAGGGGGATGATCAGGCTACGGAAGGCCACGGCCAGCAAAAGGAAGGTAGCCACAAAAACCGTCCCGATGGCGGCGGGCATGGCCCCCACCAGGGCCTGGGTGAACTCCATCGAGCCAATGGGGGCACCGCCCAGCAGCACCCGCTGAAACCCGGCCTGCTGCGCTTCCTGCTTGAGACGGGCATACCATTCGGGGATGCTGGGGGCCTGGACGGCATCCTTGGGGATTACGGTGAGACGCAGGTACTGGCGGTTCTGGCTGATGTACTGGTTGGTAAGACCCACCAGCTCGGCAAACCCGCCCTGGCCTTCCAGCCTGCCCGCCAGGAAGGGCGAGACCACCAGCCGCACCTCCGGCCAGGCCGAAATACGCTGCTCGAGCGCCCGCCAGCGGGCCCGGTTTTGGGGGGTAAAGCCCTCCTCGCCCAGGTCGAGCAGCACCTCGAAGGCATCCAGCGCCCCCCCAAGCTCGAGCTGCCGGATGAGCTCCAGGCCCTTGCGCGACTCCACACTGGGGCCCAGTCCAAACGCGCCGGTGTAGCCCAGCTTCATCTGGGTGGCCGGCCAGGCCAGCGCCAGAAGCAACCCCGCCACCCCAAACGACCACATCCAGGGGCGCTGCATCACCGTGCTGGCCCAACGACCCCAGAAGGGGCTGACCTTTCCACTGCTGGTAGGTTTGAAGGCCCAGCGGCGCGGCGCGTTAACCCGCTCGCCCAGCAAAGCCAGAATGGCCGGAAGCAGGGTGATGGAGGCCAGCACCGTCAGGGTAATGGACATCACCCCGCCCACCCCCATCGAGCGGATGAAGGTCAGGTCGGGCACCAGCATGGCCCCCATGGCAATCGCCACCACCAGACCGCTCGAGGCCACCGTACGGCCGGCGGTCTGGGCGGTGATGGCTGCGGCGGCCTGCGCCGTGCGGCCCGCGGCCAGTTCCTCGCGGAAGCGATTGACCATCAGCAAGGCGTAATCGATGCCGGCCCCCAGCGAAAGCATGGTAATCACCGAAAGCGCAAAACTGCTCACCTCGCCCACAAGCGTCAAGAAAAACAAACAGGCCAGGCCGGTGGTGATGGCCACCACCCCCACCAGAAGGGGCAGCCCGGCCGCCACCAGGGCACCAAAGGCCAGGAGCAGCACCAGCCCGGTTAAAGGCAGGGCCATCAGCTCGCTGCGCTTGACATCGGCCTCCAGCAGGTGCAAAAAGTCCTTGGTGACGGCGGTGGCCCCGGTGACATAGAAGCGAATTTCGGGCGTCTGGGCGGCTTTAGCTTCACGCCTCAAGGCCTCGATGACGGCCTCGCCGTTCTCCAGGCGCGTGTCCAGCAGGGTGGCGGTTATTTTGCCGTCCTGGCTTTGTTGCTGTAGCGGGCTGGGCGCATCGTAGCGGCTCAGGCGAAGCACACCCTCGAGGCCCTCGATTCGGGCTATGAGCTGGTTGTAGACCTGCCGGAAACGGGGGTCGTTCTCGGGAAGGCTGGACTCGCTCACCAGCACCGTGCGGTCTACAGGCTCTTGAAAGAATTGATCCGACAAGATTTGCAGCACCTTTTGGGCTTCGCTGTTCTTCACATTGCTGGCGTTGGCGGCCAGGTTTTGTGGGGCCAAACGGGCGGCCGGGATGGCCAGCAATACCAACACAACCCAAACGAGGATGACCTGGACAGGATAGCGGGTGACGAACTGGGCAAGGCGGGCAAACATAAATCGCAACGACCCCAAACTGCCCCAATATGCTCCTTCCTTCACAAGAGGACAAGGGCGGATGCCGCAATTGGAGGCGTGCTTTTGATACCAGTTCCGCTTGAACCCTTTACCTTTGGATGTAATCAAAGGTGAGGTGTTCAAGCCGACCGAAGAAAGCAGGAATGCGTATGACGCCGGGTAGGATACAATTATCCCAATGGACATCTTGGTTACTGCGCTTTTGTTCGGCCTGGTCGTCTATTTCCTTTTTCGGGTGCTGCGAGGGGTATGGCCGGCTCGATGGCTGGCCCGACCGCGCAAAGCCATCGAGAAATGCCCGGTCTGCAAGGATGTGCTCAACCCCGCCGAAATTAGTGCACTGCGCCAGGGGAGACGCAAATGTCCAGAGATGGCCCGCTGCCCGTACCAGCGCAGCCGGTGGCTGAATTAGATCGACACAAATAAAAGCCAGGTGGATACCACCTGGCTAAAATGGCAGAAGATCTCTAAGAAACCGGTGTAACAGCAGCGGTATCTTGCTCGCCAGTGCGAATGCGGTAGACCTTTTCCACTGGCAGCACGAAAATTTTGCCATCGCCCACCTCACCGGTACGTGCGCTGGACAGGATGGCCTGCACTGTAGGCTCAACAAAGTGATCCGAAACGCCGATTTCCAGCCGCACTTTCTCCGAAAGCTCCATCTTGACAGTAGTGCCTCGGTAGGTCTCAACCCGTTCGGTCTCGCCACCATGGCCCTGGATGCGGCTAATCGACAGGCCCCGCACCTCGGCCTTAAAGAGGGCTTCCAGAACATCGTTGAGCTTCTCGCTCCGGATGATAGCAACAATTAGTTTCATCACGCCCTCCTTTAGTCGGTGCCACCTGCTGGCTTGGGTTTAGCCGCCGGCACAGGGGTCTCACTCTTGAGTAAAATCGCACCCTCGCCGCTGGTGTAGGCTTCTTCGCCGTGCTGCGTAATGTCCATGCCCACACCTTCTTCCTTGGCCGTAGCTTTGAGCGGAATCATGGCACCAACCAGCTTAAGCAGCAAGAAGGTAATGGTACCGCTGTAGATCATAGCAATCAGCACAGCAAATGCCTGAATCAGTACTTGGGCCGGATTGCCCGCAATCAGGCCATCAAACAGGCCATTAACCGACTTTTGGGCAAACACCCCGGTCAAAATAGCCCCTGTTATGCCTCCTACACCATGTGCCGCGAACACATCGAGTGAGTCGTCCATGCCGCTCCTAGCCCGCCATAGCAGCACGTAGTAGCTGGGGAAGGCCCCTATTGCACCCATAACCATGGCAAACAAGGGGGAAACAAAAGCGGCCGCAGGAGTAATTACCACCAATCCCACTACAATCGCAGTAGCAAGCCCTACAGCGGTCACCCGCCCTGTGCGCATCAGGTCAATTAACGACCACATCACAATGGTTGCAGCAGGGGCCAGAATAGTGTTGGTCATGGCCAGCCCGGCTGTCGCACTGGCCGCCCAGGCGCTCCCTGCGTTAAAGCCAAACCAACCAAACCACAACAACGCCGCACCCAGCAAGACGAAGGGCACATTGTGGGGCAGAATGGCCTGTCGGCCAAAATCTTTACGGGCCCCCAGCACCAGGGCCGCTACCACCGCAGCAAACCCAGCGTTAATGTGAACCACCGTCCCGCCAGCGAAGTCCCAAGCACCCAGATCGGCCAGGAAGCCACCTCCCCAGACCCACTTGGCCAGGGGAGCATAAACAGCGAGGCTCCAAAGGGTGATGAACAGCAAAAAAGCTGAGAAGCGCATCCGCTCGACCACCGCACCCGATATCAGGGCGGCAGTGATGATGGCAAAAGTACCCTGGAAGATCATCCAGAGCATGTGGGGGATGGTGATGGAAACAATCGCCCCCCTGTTCTCCATACCCACGTTGTTCAAGAACAAATAGCGCAGGTCACCGATAAAGTTGCCGTCTCCCGAAAGAGCCAGGGTGTAACCCAGCAAGGCCCAGGTCACAGCTACAAAACCCAGCGCCGAGAAGCTCATCATCATGGTGTTGAGGGCGTTCTTGGAACGAACCATCCCACCATAAAAGAAAGCCAGCGCCGGCGTCATCAGCAAAACCAGACCGGTAGCTACCAACATCCAGCCTGTGTCGGCAGCGCTGAACTCAGGATCTTCGGCAAAAGCCAAGCCGCCCAGCAGGGTCAACAGGAACAGTGGCAGTCGAAGGCTCTTCATTAACACTTCACCTCCTGAGCAAAAGGCTAGTGGTGGTCTGTGCAAATTGTCAATACTTTTTGTGACAAATGTTCATTTTTTTGATTACAATTTGCCATTTATTTGTGCGTATATCATAAGATATCGAAGTATTTTTCGACATGTGTTCGATTTTTTACGAAATTCAAGTCTGCATAACTCGCGGGACTGTAATCTGCCCACAATGCAATCGGTGATACCCCCAGAAGCCGGTTTAGTTCTAAACTAGAAGCTGAATATGACCGAGCGGCAGCGGCGCATTCTGCATCTTCTGGTGGATAGTTATATCCAGACCCAGGCCCCCGTGCCTTCGGGGGTACTGGCCCAGCAGTTGTCGCTTTCGCCTGCCACCGTGCGGTACGAGCTGATTGAACTCGAGCAGCGAGGCCTAATCGGTAAGCCCCACACCTCGGCAGGCCGTGTGCCCACCCGGGCCGGATTCCGCCACTATGCACTCTCCAAACTGCCCCCCAGTCCCTTACCCCAGGCCACCCTGGAAAAGCTGGCCCAAGTGCTCGAGGATGCCGGCCCAAGGCGAGAAACCCTGCTCGTGCAGGTAGCTTCTAAACTTGCTGGCTACCCCGCCATGCTGCGGCTGAGGCCCCAGCGTGCACCCAAGCTGTTACAAGTGCACCTTTCCAACCTGACATCTGGCAAGGTGCTGGCCGTGGCGGTGCTGGAAGGTGGGCGGGTGCGCGAAGCCCGAATCGAGCTGTCCTTTACACCCACTGAAGCCCAGCTCAACGAAGCCGAGCAGCGCCTGTACAAAGCAAGTGAGCCAATTAAAGCCAGTACGCCCGCCATGATGGAGCTTTACGAGTCTATTGCAAGAGCCTTTGCTCAGGGCAGCCAGGAGGAGTACCGCGAGGGAATGGGGCTACTGCTCAGTGAACCCGAAGCCCAAAACCCTTTGTTTTTGCGGCAGGCTATTGCGGTGTTCGAGGCTCCCAGCGACCTCACCTTTACCCCTCCGGGAGGCCTGAACGTTCGGGTAGGTGAGGACGAGGGGCTTTCGCTGGTACAGGCGGGTATCAGGGTCAACGACCAGATCGGTGAGCTTACGCTCCTTGGGCCGTTGCGTATGCGCTACGAAAGAGCCCTATCGGTAGCCTTCACCATGAGTCAGGTATATATGGGCAAGCCTTGATCAAAGCTTATGGACACCCAGGCCCTAATCCAGGACAATCTTTTGTATGCGCGTACATGTGTTGCTTTTCGCTCTTTTCCGTGAGCAAGCAGGGCAGGCTCGGCTACAGCTCGAGCTGCCGGAAGGCTCTACCGTGGCCGATGCCAAAGCCTTGCTGGAAGCCCAGTTTCCCCTGCAACTCTCCGGCGGGCTGGCCGCCATCAACGAGCAGCTCGCGCAACCCGGCGACCTCTTGCAGGATGGTGACGAGCTGGCCTTCCTACCGCCTGTTTCAGGCGGCGCCTCGGCGCCTGCAGAAACATCTGCCGATATCGACAGCTTTGGCCTAACCTACGAGGCTCTGGCTGTACAGCCCTGGGTCGACTGGGCCTCGGGCGACCCTTACGGAGCAGTGATCAGCTTTCTGGGCACTACGCGCAGTCCCAACAAAGGCCTGGCGGTTACCCATCTGGAGTACGAAGCCTACCCCGGTATGGCCGAAAAGGTCATGCAGCAAATTATTGCCGAGATGCGCGCACGCTGGGTGCTGGGTCGGGTGGCCCTGTGGCACCGATTAGGGCGGATAATGCCCAGCGAGGGCTCTATCTTAATCGTGGTCTCGTCGCCTCACCGCCCGGAGGCCTTCGAGGCTTGCCGCTATGCCATTGAGCGGGTCAAACAAATCCTGCCGGTTTGGAAGAAAGAATTTCTGCCCGATGGCTCGCATTGGGTAGAAGGCCATGCACCCGAGGGGCACCGACTTTAACAGAAAGCCTGCTCCAGACTGAATGCCTGCTCTTGCCGTAGGGTTGTGTCGCGTTGGACAAACGCGAGCTGCTATGCTATAAATGACAGGTATGTCTCAACATAGGGTTTAGTATCCCTGGGGAGACAACCCATCGCGCAGACTATCGAAAACCCAGCCCCAGAGTGATCTGGGCGGGATTTTGGCGCGATGAACGGCAAAGGCAGAGAGGAAACAGGCGAATGGAAGACCAAGCTACCCAGACTCCAGTGGAAACTGGAAAAGAACCCCAAGTTTTTAGCATGGAGCAGGCCCTGCAAGATGCAGAGGCTCGGCTCGAGAAGACCGTCCAGCGCGGCCAGATTGTCACCGGCACGGTGGTGTTCGTCACCAACGACGGCGTTATGGTAGACATCGGGGCGCGCACCGAAGCCATTATCCCGCTCAACCAGCTCACCGAGGAAAACCTGCCCGAAGAGGAGCTCAAGAATCTTCTCAAGCCAGGCGATACCGTTACCGCCTACGTGGTGCGGGCCGACCTCGAGAACGGCCAGGTGGTGCTCTCCAAAAAGCGAGCCGAAGCCGACCAGAGCTGGGTCAAGATTCAGGCCCTCTATGAGCAGGGCGAGCCGGTGATGGTGCAGGTTAAGGAAAAGGTCAAAGGGGGTCTGGTGGCGACCATCGAGGGCATCCGCGCCTTCCTGCCTGCCAGCCAAGTAGACCTGAAGCGCACCCCAGACCTTGACGAGTATGTGGGCCAGAGCTTCCTGGTCAAAATCATCGAACTCAATCGCAAAAAGGGCCGCATCATCCTATCGCGCCGCACAGTGTTGGAAGCCGAGCAAAAGGCGGCCCGTAGCCAGATACTCGCCAGCCTGAAGGAAGGCGATATCGTCGAGGGCCAGGTTGTTGAGGTCACCGAGTTCGGCGTGTTCGTAGCCCTAGGCGGTGTGGACGGCCTGGTACACCGCAGCGAGATTACCTGGGGTCGTTTCAATCATCCAAAGGACGTGGTGCAAAAAGGCCAGACCGTCAAGGCCAAGGTGCTATCGGTAGATACCGAGCGTGAGCGCGTCAACCTTTCGATGAAAGCCCTGACCGAAGACCCCTGGTTGACCGTTTCGGAAAAGCATCCCATCGGTTCCAAACTCACCGGCAAGGTAGTGGGCCTGACCCAGTTTGGGGCTTTTGTAGAGGTGGAGCCTGGGTTGGAAGGTCTGATTCACATCAGCGAACTCTCCTGGACCAAGCGTCCCAAGCACCCCGGCGAAATCTTGAAGGAAGGGCAGGAAGTAGAGGCCCAGGTTCTGCGCATCGACCCAGAGGAGCGCCGGCTCTCGCTGGGCTTAAAGCAGACCCAGCCCGACCCTTGGAAGAGCCTGCCTGACCGTTACCCTCCCGGTACTCCGGTTAAGGGCAAGGTGACAGGCCTTACCGACTTTGGTGTATTCGTGGAGATCGAGCCGGGTATCGAAGGCCTAATTCACGTCTCCGAACTGGCCTACGAGCGCGTTGAGAAGCCCTCCGAGATGTTCAAGAAGGGCGACGAGGTTGAGGCCGCCATCCTGCAAATTGACCCGGTGGAGCAGCGTATTAGCCTCTCGCGCAAACGTCTCCTAACCCCGCCTCCCCAGGCCGTCGGCGTTCCCAGCAGCGAGGAAGGTGAGGGCCGCAAAGGCCGCCGCGAAGGCAAGGAAGGCGAGCGTCCCAAACGGAAAGGCAAGGGTGGCCCCCGCGAAGGGCGCAACCGCGACCGCGACTACGACTATGGCATGGGTGGTGGGGCAGCCGCCTACACCAATTACGACCCCAGCGTAGCCACTGCTTCCAATACCAATGTCAAGCTAGGTGATGTGTTTGGCGACCTCTTGAGCCAGCTTACCCTGGAAGAAGACAAGGAAAAAGCCTAACCCTTCTCTGTTAGCGAATAGCCGCCCAGTTGGGCGGCTTTTTTTCGACACAACTTCTTCGGCAAGCCAGCAGTCGGGATCTCGCTTTACATAAACTGCGTGGCAGCAAACTTAGGGGGAGCCACGGAAGTTCTGATCTACAACCCTACAAAGCGCCCGTTCTCCTGCAGCACCTCGCCATCAACCAAAAGGCGTCCTCCTTGGCGCAGATCCAGAATTAAGTCCCAGTGAATCGAGGAGGTGTTGGTTCCGCCGGTCTCGGGATAGCTCTGACCCAGGGCCAGATGCGCTGTACCGCCAATTTTTTCATCGAAGAGAATAAGGCCGGTAGGGCGGCTGATGCCAAAGTTGGTACCGATACCAACCTCGCCCAGGCGGCGAGCCCCAGGGTCGGCCTCGAGCATTCGTAGCAGGTATTCCTCCCCAGTCTGAGCGCTGGCCTCTACTACCCGCCCTTCCCGAAAAAATAAGCGCACCCCCTCCACCCGCTGCCCCGATACCACTACCGGCAGGTTGAAGTGTACCTGGCCCTCCACTGAGGCCTCGAGCGGGCCGGTAAACACCTCGCCACTGGGCATATTGCGCTTACCGTCGGAGTTGATCCAGGTGCGCCCTTCCACCAATAAGCGCAGGTCGGTTTCGTCAGTCTGAATGCGGAGTTCTTTTACCTTTTGCAGCCGCTCTATAAGAGCAGCCTGGAAAGCCGAAAGTTCGTGCCAGGCGGCAATGGGATCGGGGCGGTCGAGGTACAAGGCCCGTTCGACAAAGGCCCGAAAAGCAGCGGTAGACATGCCCGCCTGCTGGGCATAGCCGGCAGTAGGGTACAGGGTCAGGCACCAGCGCCTGCGGGCCCGTGCTCGTTTGTAAGTCCGCCACCCGGCTTCAAAGCGGGCCATGCGGGCTGGAGGTACCTCGCTAAGCTCGAGCGGGTTCAGGGCGCTCTCGATGCGCAGGCTGGCATCTACTTGTTCCATAAGGCGCATCTGGGGTAGCGGCGGCTGATCCAGCCAGGCCTCGCCCCATTCGAAAAAAGGCCTCGAGACCGCCGCCGGGAAAAGCTGCACGATGGGATAGGCGCCATGTTGTAAAACCACCTCCTGCAGGGCCTCGAGCAAAGGTAGCGCTGCGGGTTCGGCTTCAATCAGCACGGTCTGGCCCGGCTGTAGATCCAGACAGTACTGCACCAGCAAAGAAGCAAAGCGACTTTCCATACCTCAACGTTATACCGGAGGCGAAAACATTCTCAGAGCTGCGAGGCTCGAATAGCCCACAAAGTAGGGCAATTTAGCCCATCCGCAGACCATTGGGCGAATATGCACGTAAAATCGCCACTTCTGCGCTATGATGTAAAAAGCATGAGCGAAGTCAAAATCACACCGCTGGCCCGTCGTCTGGCGGAAGAAAACGGCATAGATTGGCACCAAATTAAGGGCACCGGCCCCGACGGCACGGTAGTAGAGCGGGATATTTTAGCCTTTCTGGCAAGGGTAATGGCCGGTGAGGTCAACCTGCCCCCTACCCCCGAGGAAGTAGCCCCTCCCCCTGGCGCCGTGCCCGACATGGCCCAGGCTCAAGCCGCTTTACAAAAAGAGGGGGTACAGCTCGGCGATCTGGTTCCCTCGAGCCCCACTGTCCCACCCCAGCCGCCAGCATCGGCCCTGCCCACCCTGGAAGACATCGAGTTTGATATCGACCTCGACACCATACCTCCTCAGGTACCTCCGGCTGCAGCTGCCTTCGAGGAAGCCCCCACCCTGGCCCCCGAGCCCGAAATCGTGCCCAACTTCGAAGAACCCGAGCCGCTGGTAGCCTCCGAACCCCTCTCCACCCTCCAGTGGGATGAACCCGAGCCCTTCCCCAACCTCACAGACCCGGCAACGGAGGTCAATCCCGAACTGGCCAGCCTGCCCCCCCTGCCCACCGAGGCCGACCTCGAGCCCTCCAGCAGTACCAACAAGCTCATCTGGGAGACTCAGGAAATCCTGACTGCCCCCGAGATTCCTGCCCCTGCACCCGAACCCCTGGCAGCAGGCATGAGCTTCACCAATGCCCCCGAACCCCCCCTGGCTGAACCAGAGCTCCCACCTACACCTGAATTCCAGGCTCCGGTGGAGACCCCTCCTGCTCTCTCACCTACTCCACCCGCAGAACCGTTGACACCGCCCGAACCTGAGCCCGTGGCGGCCCCCGTATCCCCTGCTCCCAGCACCCCAGTGTTGCGGGTTCAGGCCTGGCAGCGCCTGGTTGAAATTGGGCCAGCACAGGACGCTGCCCAGACCCTGAGCGAGGCCTGGCATATGGAAGTAGGACTCGACGCCCTGCTGTACCGCGCCGCCGACAAAGCCCTGTCCGACACTCAAACACCCCTGCGCCCCACCAAAGGCCACCTCGAGGGCAACGAGCTCAAAAGCCTGCGGGTAGCCCCCTCCCAGTCGTTGCGCGGCGCGCTGGACTCCTTGCGTATGGCCTCTGAACCCGCCGAAGGGCTGGTGGTGCTCTCGCTGGCGGACAGCGCCTTCGACCAGGTCATCTTTCCTGGCCTCTCCACCCTCACCCTGGGCCGGGCCAGCGGCGGCCATGCTTTGCTCTCGCTTTCCGGTGATATGCAAGCCGACCAGGCCGGAAAGCTCCTGGAGCGCGTGGCCTACTACCTCGAGCGTCCCATCCTGCTGGCGTAACCTTTCAGTTTAGTCAGCAATTTTGTAAAACTTGCAAAAAATCCGTTCTGTAGGAAGTTTGTAGGAAGTTTGATTAATTTCGCTTAAGACAGCGTGTCTACAACTAGGCACAGGGAGGGGCTTGTGCTAGGCTCGAGGCATGAGAAAATTACCCTGGCTGTTGCTCCTGCTACCCCTGGTGCTCTCGAGCTGCATTATTGTGGTGGGTTTACCGGCATCCGACTTCCGCTTCGACAGCAACTGGCGTCGAACCTCCGATGGAGCCTACGTTTTCTGCACCAATCAGGACTCCTACATACGCTATAGCTTCCGGGCACCCGACCCCGACCGCATTCAGAGCATTACCGAAATTTATCGAGGGAACATATCAGGAAGAACCTTGGTGGAGCCTCGTCCGAAAGCGGATTTGACCTACTCGAATGGAAGGTACACCTTTGTGGGTAAACTGACCTTCGGTCAGACAGGTATTCCGCAAAGCCTGCAACCATTTTCAATTGTAGTGACGCCCACCCTTCCACCGCCCGTCACCACCAATCCCCCACCCACCTCCAAGAACGGGGAGACTGAGGTAACCGTCGAAGTGGTTAGCACCGCTGGAGTAACTTACAGCGGAACCTACACCTACGACACCTACGCTAACTGCCCCTAGAAAGGAAGTCTGACTATGCTTCGCCCGCTTCTGCTTCTTTTGCTGGCTTTTGCCCTCTCCTCGTGCATCCTTCTGGTGGAAGAGGACGAGCCCCGGCGACCCGTGCAGCCGGTGCAGCCTGTTACACCGGTACAGCCCAGCATTGTGACGCCCGGCCCCGGCAGCTTTACCTACCGTTGCAGTGGGGGCACGCTGGTGGTGAACTACCTCGACAGCAACAACCTGCGGCTTTTCTACGACGGTGCTTTCCAGAGCCTGAGCCTGGTGCGGCGCAGCCCGACCCTGCTGTTTAGCGGCGGGGCCGGTGGGGCCTACACCTGGGAGTGGACGGGCAGCCGTGGCACCCTTACGGTGCGGGGCCAGGTGGTGCTGAGCAACTGCGCCCTGTAGGGGGTCAAATATGCGATACCTGCTTGGAATTCTAACTTTATTGGGGCTGGCACTGGGCCAGGCCCTCACACCCAAGAGCATCATTGTGAACCCTGCCCCGCCCCCCGACCTACAGGTGCGGGTCTGGGTAGACAAAGACCCCAACAAAACCGGCAACCCGGTCTATCAGTTTGGCGAGCCCATCCAGATCTCGGTGCAGGTGACCCAGCCGGCCTTCGTATACCTCTTTAGCGTGCGGGCCACCGGCGAGATTAGTGGGATTCTGCCCAACGCCTTCGAGCAGCAAAACTTCCTGCAGGCTGGCGAGGTGCGCACTTTCCCCGGCCTTGGGGCCCCCTACACCTTTACGGTGGAAGGCCCGGCGGGGCAGGACAGGGTGCTGGCTGTGGCCAGCCGCCGCCCGCTGGATGTTTCGGAGATTGTGGACATCCAGACCGGGCGGGCCCGCATCCAGGGCGAGGGCAACCTGGCCCGGGCCCTCTCGATTGTGGTCACGCCCATCCCCACCAACGACTGGGTGACCGATGAGGCCTATTACATTGCCGGGCAACTGCCCCCGCCCCCCCCCCAGCACCGGCACCCTGTCGCTGAACAGCAGCCCCAGCGGGGCTCAGGCGCTCATCAACGGGCGCCTGGTGGGCAACACCCCCCTCACCCTCGAGCTGCTGCCGGGTACGTACAACCTCGAGCTCCGTCGCAGCGGCTATAACCCCCTGCGCACGGCCTTTACCATCCAGGCCGGCCAGGTCACCCGGCTCAACCTGACGCTCGTAGCCACCCCACCACCCACCGGCGTGCTGGCCGTGGACAGCAACCCCAGGGGGGCCCAGGTGCTGGTGAACGGCCGGGTGGTGGGCAACACCCCCCTCAACCTCACCCTCAACCCCGGTAGCTACACGGTGGAGTTGCGCCGCAGCGGGTTCAGCCCCTTCCGCACGCTGGTTACCATTCAGGCGGGCCGCACCACGCGCCTGACCGTCAACCTGGTCAGCATTGCGCCACCCCCTCCGCCCGTCCAGCCGGTGCAACCCGTGCAGCCGGTGCAGCCGGTGCGCCCGCCCTCGGGCTCCTTCACCTACACCTGCCAGGGTGGTACGCTGGTGGTCAACTACATCAGCAGCAACCAGGTGCGCCTGTTCTACGACGGGGCCTTCCAGACCCTGCCCCTGGTGCGCAGCGGCGCGGAGCTGGTCTATTCCAACAACATCTACACCTGGGAGATTGGGCAGCTGGGCCGCCTGATCGTGCGGGGGCAGGTGGTGCTCTCGAACTGCCGAATCTAGTTTTTCGGTGCCTCGAGCTGCCAAAGGGCTCGAGGCGCTCTTTTTGCGGATTAGTTTACAATCTTTATCAGCTTTTATTTCATGATAGAGACCTATGGACTGGCTCACACAACCCTGGCCCTGGTACGTGGCCGGCCCCCTAATTGGCCTGACCGTACCCCTGCTGCTCCTCGTTGGCAACCGGCGCTTTGGCATCTCCTCCTCGCTGCGGCATGTGTGCGCGGCGCTGGGCAGCCGGCTGCCCTTCTTCCGGTACGACTGGCGGGCCGAAAGCTGGAACCTGGCCTTCGTGCTGGGCATCGTGCTGGGGGGGTTGGTGGCGGGGGTGCTCCTGGCCAACCCCAACCCGGTGCAGCTTAATCCCCAGACCGCGGGGGCGCTCCAGCAGATGGGGGTCTCGGCGGATTCGGGTTTTCTGCCCAAGGAATTGTTCTCCTGGCAGGCAGTGTTGAGCCCGGTGGGATTCTTGTTTTTGCTCCTGGGCGGCTTTTTGATTGGCTTTGGGGCCCGCTGGGCGGCGGGGTGCACTTCGGGCCACTCCATTACAGGCCTGGCCGCGCTGCAACTTCCCTCGCTGCTGGCAACCCTGGGCTTTTTTGCCGGTGGCCTGGTCGCGGCCCACTTCATCCTGCCCTGGGCCCTGGGTCTCCTGAGGTGAAGCATGGCGCTCCCGATTCGTGACGAGTTCGAGCTGCAAACCAAAGCCCGCACCCCTGGCGCGTTGGGCCTGCTGGCGTATCTGCCCTACCTGCTGGCCGGGGCTTTCTTTGGTTTTGTGGCGATCCGGAGCGAGATCGCCTCGTGGTACCGCATCTACGAGATGTTCCGCTTCGAGTCGTTTCACATGTACGGGGTGATCGGCAGTGCGGTGGTTACCGCGGCCTTCTCGCTCTGGCTCCTGCGGAAACTGGGGGTGAAGTCGCCGGACGGCGAACCCCTGCGCGTGCGGCCCGCCGATCCGGGGCGCTATCGCTACCTGCTGGGCGGGATGGTGTTTGGGCTGGGCTGGGGGCTGGTGGGGGCCTGCCCCGGCCCCATCTACGCGCTGTTGGGCAGCGGCTATGCCGGGGCGCTGGTAATTCTGCTGGGGGCGCTGCTGGGCACCTATGTGTATGGCCTGATGCAACGCCACCTGCCGCACTAAGGGCGCTGCTCCCAAAGCGCCAGGGCTTGCTCGAGGTAGGCCCGCTCCTGCTGCACTTGCTTTACCGGGGGCAGCCCGGCCAGGTGCTGTTGCTTCTCCTGAAGTTCGGCCCATAGCAAAGGATGCCGGGCCTTGAGCAGCAGCGGCCCGTAGCGCAGGGCGGCCTCGAGCGGCAACCCGCTGTAGGCCGTACAGGGCCCCCGCACCAGGGTCAGGATGCTGTAGCGCCAGAAACCCTGCACCATCTGCTCCTTGACCAGGGCGTAGCCGGCCTCCAGCGCCCAGCGGCGCAGGGGCAGGGCGCTGTCGTTGGGCTGGAGTACCAGGCGGGGCGGTAGCCGGGCTGGGTGGGCCGAGAGGATTTTGACCATCAGCCGGGCCCCCATCCCGCACAGGCTCAGCGAGTCGGCCTCGCCCGGTTCCAGAGGCCCCAGCCCGTCGCCCAGCCGCACCTCCGCGCAGAGGCCCTCCAGCGCCCGCCTCGAGTTCTCCCAGGGCTCCCTGTGCTTCTCCACCACTATCACCCTTTGCACCCGTCCGCTCAGGAGCAGGTAGCGCGGCAGCAGGGCGTGGTCGGCCCCGATGTCGGCGTGGGTGGGGGCGCTTATTTCCTGGGCGACGGCCTCTAAGCGGGGCTCGAGTTGATATAAAATCTGCGCGTGAGTGGCGCTTGAAGCGCCACTCACTTGCCGCGCCACCTGGCGCGTGCGAGGGTCTCTTTCTAAACCTTTTGGGTCATCCATACACAAACTTGGCATTAACGGTAAATCCAGGCATAGGCCACCAGCAACGTTATCAGCGTGAGCGGCAGGCCAAAGCGCAGGTGCTCCCCAAAGCTCAGGTGGTAGCCCTCGCGCCGGGCCGCCTCGGCCACAATCAGGTTGGCCACCGAACCCAAAAGGGTCAGGTTGCCCGCCAGGGTGGAGGCCGCCGCCAGCAGCAGCCAGCCCTGGGTATCCCCCGCCGGGATCAAGGGGTACAGCAGCAGCACCGCCGGCACGTTGGAGATGAGGTTGGAGAGCAGCACCGTTACCCCCGCCAGGCCGGGGGCGGTGGCGGCCAGGGGCTCCAGCAGGGCAAGGATGCCCAGCTTCTTGACCGCTGCCGTGACCATGAACAACCCGGAGAACATCACCAATAGCTCCCAGTCCACCCGCATAAAAAAGCGCTCCGAGCGGATGCGGCGGCTCCACAGCAACAGCCCTGCGGCAATCAGGGCGGCCTGGGCCAGCGGGTAGCCCAGCACAAAGGCGGCCAGCAGGGCCAGGGTAATCCAGGCCCCTTTGAACAAAAGCGCCCGGTTGAAGCGGAAGCGCAGGGGCGGCAAAGGCGGCAGGGGGGCCCTCGAGCGCACCGCCGGATACAGCGCGTACAAAAGCCCCACCTGCACCGCCAGGCCCACCAGGGCCACCGGGGTCAGGGCTGCGGCAAAGTCCAGGTAGGTAATCCTGGACAGGCTTCCCACCACGATGTTCTGGGGGTTGCCAGTGAGGGTGGCCACGCTGCCCAGGTTGGTGGCCCCGGCCAGGGCCAGCAGGTAGGGTACGGGCGGCAGCCCCAGGGTGCGGGTGAGGGCCAGCACCAGCGGGGTAAAGAGGATGGCGATGGTGTCGTTGAGGAACAGCGCCGACAGCAGGCCGGTACCAAAGGTGAGCCAGACCAAAAGGCCCAGCGGCGAGCGGGCCAGGTGCACCAGCCCATTCAGCGTAAGCTGGAAAAAACCCGCATAGGCCAGGTGGGTGTTGAGCACCATCACCCCAAACAAAAACCCCAGGGTATGGGGCTCGAGGGCCCGCCAGGCCTCCTCGAAGTTGAGCACGCCCAGCACAATCAGGAAAGCCGCCCCAGTAAGGGCGATGGCCGCCCGGTTCATGCGGTAGCCGGGCCAGTAACCCAGGCCCAGGCCCAGGTAGGTCAGGCCCAGCACCAGGTACGCGAGTATCTCCATGCCGTTCATCCCAGCCTCTACGATTTTCCCATACACTTGGACGCTGGAAGCAAACCACAAAATGTGGGAGGCCCCGGTCAGAGGCCCCCCATACCCAAACTTGCATCAAACCTTTTCGATGCGCCGCTCGGCCGCCTGCAACACCTGTAGCAGGGCCTGGGCCTGCTCGAGCCGCTCGATGAAGAAGCTCGAGCCGGTCTCACTCAGGGCCGCGTACTCACCGCGTTCAGTGTCTATTCGCACCGCTACCACCCGCCGGGCCTGGATGAATATCTCGGCCCAGGGCAAGTATTCTTCGGTTCTGCTCATACCCATCAAAAATAGCGGAGAAAAGCCAGTAGCCATGTCGAAATTCGACATCAAAAAGGCCTCGAGCGTTTCTTAGACCTCTTAGTCAAAAACATTGCCTGCGCCTTGTAGGACATGAGCAGCTTCAGTCCGCCAGTGTAGGGCTTAGGGGTGTTACGCGCTAGCGGGCACTCAACCAAGCCGGGCTCTGGGGCCAGAGCAACGCCAGAAGCTCCCTTAGACCCATCAGGCTACCGGCTAACACCAGCGTCAGAATCAGCCAAACCGAAATCACATCGCCCAAAGCCGGCGAATCGGTGCGCCAGAACCGGGGCTGCCGTACAAACTGGGCGGCCATATAAGCCGCAAATACCGTGAATAGAAACCAAATCAATCCGAGCATCTTGTACTCAGGGTAGCAGCCTGGCTGACCCGGGCCTGTGCAAAAATACCAGGGAAGTTGGGGCCATGTCCGATATCAGTCTGCCCATCTATTCTGTTTTACCCGCGCTGCAAAAGGCTCTGGACACGCACCGCACGGTCGTCCTACAAGCCCCGCCTGGTGCGGGCAAGAGCACGGTGCTGTCGCTGGAACTGCTGAAGGAACCCTGGCTCGAGGGCCAGAAGATCTGGATGCTACAGCCCCGCCGCCTGGCCGCCCGCAACGTGGCGGCCCGTATGGCCGACCTGTTGAGGGAGCCGGTGGGCCAGACCGTGGGCTACCAGGTGCGCTTCGAGCGGCGGGTGGGGCCTGCCACCCGCATCGAGGTGCTCACCGAGGGCATCCTGACCCGCCGTCTGCAACAGGATCCCAGCCTGGAGGGGGTGGGGCTGATTCTCTTCGACGAGTTCCACGAGCGTAGCCTCCAGGCCGATCTGGGCCTGGTGCTGTGCCGCGAGGTGCAGCAGGCTCTGCGCCCGGATCTGCGCCTCTTGCTGATGTCGGCCACCCTGGACGCAGAGGGGCTGGGCACGTTTTTGCAGGCCCCTGTCCTGACGGCAGAAGGGCGGCAGTACCCGGTAGAGATCCGCTACCTGCCCAAAGACCCCGAGGGCCCCCTGCCGGGGGTGGTGGCCGGTGCGGTCTCGCGGGCCCTGGCCGAGCACGCGGGCGATCTGCTGGTCTTTCTGCCGGGGGTGGGCGAGATTGCCCGGGTAGAGCGGCTGCTGATGGAGCGGCACCCGGAGATAAAAATCACCCCGCTCTACGGCGACCTGCCGCTGGCCGCCCAGCAGGCCGCCATCCTGCCCGATCCGGCGCGCCGCAAGGTGGTGCTGGCGACCTCCATTGCCGAGACCAGCCTGACCATCGAGGGCATCCGGGTGGTGGTGGACTCGGGGTACTCGAGGCTCCCCCGCTTCGAGGCCCGAAGCGGCCTCACCCGCCTGGTCACCGTGCGGGTCACCCGCGACGCCGCCCAGCAACGGGCCGGGCGGGCCGGACGCCTGGGGCCGGGGGTCTGCTACCGCCTGTGGAGCCCGGCCACCGATGCACAGCTCCTGCCCCAGCGCCGACCGGAGATTCTGGAAGCCGACCTGGCCTCGCTGGTGCTCGAGCTGGCCCGCTGGGGGGTGCAGGATCCCTACGCCCTAGACTGGGTCACACCGCCCCCCGCCGGGGCCCTCCGGCAGGCCCGCGATCTGCTCGAGGCCCTGGGGGCGCTGGAGGGCCCGACCCTGACCGAGCGGGGCAAGGCCCTGCTCGAGTGGCCCACCCACCCCCGGCTGGCCCATTTGCTGCTGGAAGGCCTGGCTTTGGGGCAGGGCACCCTCGCCGCCGACCTGGCGGCGCTGCTGGAAGAGCGCGACCCCCTGCCCCGTGAAACCGGGGCCGACCTGGGCCTGCGCATCGAAGCCCTGCGGCACTGGCGCCAGACCCGGCAGGCTTTGCACGGCGCCGAGACCGGCGTGCTGTCCAGGGTGGAGCGTCTCAGCCAGGAGTGGCGCAAACGGCTGGGGGTGACGGCCGACAACCGCCCCCCCGACCCGCACACGGTGGGCCTGCTGGTGGCCCAGGCCTACCCCGACCGCCTGGCCCACCTGCGCGAAGGCGACCGCCTGCGCTACCGGCTCTCGGGGGGGCGCGGGGTGCGGCTGGGCGAGGACGACCCCCTGGCCGGCACCCCCTGGCTGGCGGTGGCCCATCTGGACGCTGGCCAGGAGGAAGGGCGCATCTTTCTGGCTGCACCGGTCGAGCCCGAGCACCTGGCCCCCCTGGCCCGTCCCGTGGAGCATATCGCCTGGGATGCCCGCAACGGGGTTTTGCTGGCCCAGCGCGAGCTGCGGATTGGGGAGGTGGTGCTATCCAAAGAGCCCCTGGCCCGCCTCGAGCCCGCCAGGCGCCGCGAGGTGTTGTGTCGGGCCGTTCGCAGCGAGGGTTTGGGGCTTCTGCCCTGGACGGAAGCGCTGCGCCAGTGGCAGGCCCGCGTGCTGAGCCTGCGCAGTTGGCGACCCCAGGAAGGCTGGCCCGATGTCTCCGATGCCCACCTGCTGGAGACCCTCGAGGGCTGGCTGGCCCCCTGGCTGGACGGGGTCTCGCGCCGCGAGGACTTCGGCCGGCTCGAGCTCGGGAGCATTCTGGAGGGGCTTTTACCCTGGCCGCTCCCAGCCCGCCTGGAGGCCCTGGCTCCCACGCGGCTCGAGGTACCCAGCGGCTCCAAAATCAAGCTCACCTACAGCCCCGATGGCAGCCCGCCGGTGCTGGCGGTCAAGCTACAGGAGCTATTCGGACTGGCCGATACCCCCACCGTCAACGAGGGACGCACCCCGGTTTTGCTGCACCTGCTCTCCCCCGCCGGGCGGCCCATCCAGGTGACCCAGGATCTCAAGAGCTTCTGGAACAACACCTACCTCGAGGTGCGTAAGGAGCTGCGCGGGCGCTACAGCAAGCACCCCTGGCCCGAAGACCCCTGGAATGCCGAACCCACCCGGAAAACCAAGCCACGGTAAAAACGCCTACGACTCGGCAGGCTCTGGCTTCAAATACCCCCCACGCACCGTCGCACCCACCACCATGCCGGCCACCACCCCGTTCGCCCCATACGTCGTTCCAATGCGAATCCCTAAACAAATACTGCTCGACACCAACTTTTTTATTTCCCTCCGGCGCAAAGAGCCGGAGGCAATCAATTTTCTTAGCCGCCTTTCACGCAAGCAAATGGTTACCTCCGCGATTGTGCAAATGGAATATACCACTCTGGCCGAAAAAAACTTCGAAGCCCCAACTAGGATCAAAAAATAGGCGATTGGTGTAACTACAGTTAAGCGGCCAAACCTTGCGTATACTCATCACAGGCAAGTCGGGTTCTGGGAAGTCCACCCTGGCCCGCTCCATCATTCAGCAAATACAGAGTCAGTAGCGGCATACGACTATCGTCAACCGCAAATGTGCGTTTGCCGAGCTGGCCTGGAACAGCTACCGAGGACGATATGTCTTGAGACTGGTGCGCCCGGCAGGACTCGAACCTGCGACCTAAGGTTTAGGAAACCTTTGCTCTATCCATACTGAGCTACGAGCGCGAAAGGCTTGCCCAGGCAAGCAATCCAGATTGTAACATCTACCCTCCAGGGCATCCATAGGCCCAAAACGATAGCAACCAGCTCTCATCAAAGCAGGTTGCAACAGCTACTGCCTCACCATAAATAAAAACTGGTTTGCAGGCGTGTTGTTCAGGGGCTCGAGGCCACCTGTAGTCCCCGGAATGAAGCAGCCTATAATGTTTCCGGTATGCCCGATTTCGAAGCCGTGGTAGGGCTGGAAGTCCACCTGCACCTCAAAACCAAAAGCAAGATGTTCTGCGGCTGCGATGCCAGCTATTTTGGCGACCCGCCCAACACCCACACCTGCCCGGTCTGCCTGGGCCTGCCAGGGGTGCTGCCGGTGGTCAACGCCCAGGCCGTGGAGTACGGCATTCTTTTCGGGCTGGCCCTGAACTGCCAGATTGCCCCCTGGACGCAGTTCCACCGCAAAAGCTACTACTACCCCGACATGCCCAAAAACTACCAGATCTCCCAGTACGACCTGCCCATCGCGGCCCACGGCTACCTGGAGGTGGAGGGGCAGCGGGTGCGCATCAAGCGGGTGCACCTCGAGGAGGACGCGGCCAAGTCCACCCACCCCGAGGGGGCCTCCTATTCCCTGATTGACCTCAACCGGGCCGGCTCCCCCCTGATCGAGATGGTCACCGAGCCGGACATCCGCACCCCCGAGCAGGCCCGGGTTTTTCTCTCCCACATTCGCTCGATCGCTCAGACCCTGGGGGTATCCGACGCCAACCCCGAGGAGGGCAAGATGCGGGCCGATGTGAACGTCTCGGTGCGGCGGGTGGGGGAGCCGCTCGGAACCAAGGTCGAGATCAAGAACCTGAACTCCTTCCGCAGCGTGGCGCGGGCCCTCGAGTACGAGATACGCCGCCAGCAAGAGATTTTGCGCAGCGGGCGCAGGGTCGAGCAGGCCACTTTGGGCTTCGACGAGGCCGCTGGCAAAACCTACGTCATGCGCCTGAAGGAAGGCGAGGCCGACTACCGCTACTTCCCCGACCCCGACCTGCCCCCCATCGTGGTGGACGAGGCCTGGCTTGAGCGGCTCCGCGCGGCCATGCCCGAGCTGCCCGCCCAGAAATACGCCCGCTACGTGGAGGCCGGGGTGCGCCCCTACGACGCCGAAATCCTGGCCTACAACCCCTCGCTGGCCCGCTTCTTCGACCAAACCCTGGCCCACCACCAGGGCAACCCCCAGACCGTCGCCAACCTGCTCAACGCCGAGGTGGCCGGTTATCTGAACGAGCGGCTGGTGGAAGTGCAGGAGACTGCCCTCACCCCCCAGCACCTGGCCGCGCTGGCAGGGATGTTCGAGCGACGCGAGATCACCAACCGGGTCTTGAGCCAGCTACTCCCCGAGGTGATGGAAGGGGCCGACCCCTTGAAGCTGGTGGAGGAACGCGGCCTGCGGGCGGTCGCGGACGAGGGCGCGCTGCGGCCCCTGGTGGAGCGGGTGGTGGCTGCCAACCCCAAGGTGGTGGAGCAGGTCAAGGGTGGCAACCTCAAGGCTGCCAACGCCCTGCTGGGCCCCATCATGAAGGAGACCCGGGGCACCGCCAAGGCCGACGTGGTCAAAAAGATGCTGGGCGAGATGCTGGGGGTCGAGCTATGAACTACCGGGACGCGGGGGTGGACATTGAGCGCAAGGCAGGCGCTCTGAAGGCCGCCGCCAGCAAAATCGAGGAAACCTACACCCCCGAGGTGCTGCGGGGCCTGGGGGCCTTTGGGGGGATGCTCGAGGTCGCCCGGCTCAAAGCAATGGCCGAGCCGGTGCTGGTGGCCTCTACCGACGGGGTGGGCACCAAGACCCTCCTGGCCGCCCAGACCGGACGCTACAGCGGGCTGGGTTTCGATATCGTGAACCACTCGGTCAACGATCTTTTGGTGCAGGGGGCCCGGCCGCTCTTCTTCATGGACTACATCGCCAGCGCCCGGCTGGAAGCCGAGGTGCTGGCCCAGATTCTGGCATCGCTGGCCGAGGCCTGCAAGGCGGTGGGGATCCCCCTGCTGGGGGGCGAGACCGCCGAGATGCCGGGGGTGTATCAGGAGGGCGGCCTGGATCTGGTGGGCACCATCGTGGGGGTGGTGGATAAGGCCCAGGTGGTGGACGGCTCCAGGGTACAGCCCGGCGACGTGCTGCTGGCCCTGCCCTCCTCGGGGCTGCACACCAACGGCTACAGCCTGGCCCGCAAGGTGTTCGCGGGGTGGAACCTCGAGGAACCCCGGCCCGAGTTGGGCGGGCAGTCGCTGGCCGAGGCCCTGCTGGAACCCCACCGCTGCTACCTGAACGAGGTAGAAATCTTGCAGCGCGAGGGCCTCGAGATCCACGCCATGGCCCACATCACCGGCGGGGGGGTGTTCGAGAACCTGCCCCGGGTGCTGCCGGAGGGGCTGGGGGCCGAGATTCGGCGGGGCAGTTTCCCCATCCCCCCCATTTTTGAGCTGATCCAGCAGGCTGGGCACATCGCTGAGCAGGAAATGTACCGGGTCTTCAACATGGGGCTTGGTTACATTTTGGTCTTAAGTCCAGACACCGCCCCCATAGCCCGGCAACTGCTACCGCAAAGTTACCCCGTAGGGTATATCATGGAAGGGTCAGGGATTAGAGTTGTCTAAGCCCGACACCCTCCTATGAAAGAACTCTGGCTGGTACGCCACGGCGAGACCCCCTGGAATGCCGAGGGGCGTTTTCAGGGTCATTACGACATCAATCTCTCCCCGCAGGGCCTGCACCAGGCCTTCCGGGTGGCCGAACGCCTGGCCGCCTGCCGCCAGGGCTTCGATGGCCTGTACAGCTCCGACCTGCAAAGGGCGGCCCTCACCGCCAAGCCCATCGCCGAGGCCCTGCGCCTTACACCTACCTTCGACCCCCGCCTGCGCGAGATTTACGCCGGCGAGTTGCAGGGGCTGTTGCGCAGCGAGATGCAGGTGCTCTACCCCGAGTTCCACGAGGCCATCCAGCGCGACCCCTGGAACACCAAGCGCCCCGGCGGCGAGAGCATGGCCGACCTAGCCGCGCGGGTGCAGGAATTTATCGAGGAGCTACCGGAAGGCCGGTTTATCGTGGTGACCCACGGGGGGGTGATCCGGGCCGCGCTCAAGATTGTGCTCGAGCTGGAGAATGGTTCCTGGCGCAAGTTTCAAATCCAGAACACCTCCATCACCCGCCTGCTCTACCCCGAAGGCACCGCCCTCTCGATTGGGGATGTGGGCCACCTCGAGGCCTGGGCCGAGGGGCTGATGGACGAGGCCACGCTCTCGTAGCTACCTCGACCAGCGGATGCTCAGTTCTTCTCCATCCCCCATGGCTTTAGCCAGCAGCTCGATGAGGGCCGGGTCGGCGCCCTGCTCGCGCCAGGTCTCCAGTAAATCCGCATTCAGGTAGTAGTCCTGATCCTGGGCGTGTTCCTCTTCCATCTGGGCGACCAGGAACGAAAGCTGGGCCTCGCTAATCTGGCCGATGGGCGCGCCGGTATCGGCGTTGAACAGTTGCACCATGCCCATAGTGTAGCAGGTGGGTATACTGCGGGCATGGACAAGCCCTCCCGACTCAGACCGGCCTCCTGGCTGGTGGCCGCCGGCCGCCCAACCGCGCCCGGCGAACCCCTGAACACCCCGTTGGTTCCGGCCTCCAACTTCATCCTGGGGCAGGAACGGGCCTACGCCCGCGACGGCGGCACGCCCACCTGGGAGGCCCTCGAGACCCTGGTGGGTGGGCTCGAGGATGGGAAGGCCGTGGCCTTTGCCTCGGGCATGGCCGCGGTGGCGGCGGTTTTTGATCAGCTTCCGGTGGGGGCGGTGGTGGTGCTGCCGGACGACTGCTACCAGGGGGTGGTGGGGCTGGCCCTGGCCGGAGCCGAGAAGAAGCGCTGGTCGGTGCGGCGGCTGGCCCTGGAGGATACCGAGGGCTGGGTGCGGGCCTGTGGCGAGGCCGACCTGATCTGGATCGAGTCCCCCTCCAACCCGCTGCTCACGGTGGTGGATCTGGCCGCCATCGGACAGGCCCCGCGCAAACCCGGCGCCATTCTGGCGGTGGACAACACCTTTGCCACCCCCCTCAACCAGCAGCCCCTGGCCTTGGGGGCCACGGTCTCGGTGCAGTCGGCCACCAAGTTTATCGGGGGCCACTCCGACCTGCTCGGGGGGGTGGCCACCACCCGCGACGAAGCCCTCTGGCAGGCCCTTCGAGCCTCCAGAACCTTGACCGGCGCCACCCCCGGCACCCTCGAGGCCTTCCTGGCCGTGCGGGGGGCGCGCACCCTGGCCCTCCGCCTGCAAAAAGCCCAGGAGAACGCCCATACGCTGGCCCTTCGCCTCGAGCAGCACCCCCGGGTGGCCCGCGTGCGCTACCCAGGCCTGCCCTCCCACCCCACCCACGCCACCGCCAAGCGCGTGCTGAGGGGCTTTGGCAGCATCATCTCCTTCGAGCTGCACGGTGGGGCCGCCGAGGCCGACGCGGTCTGTCGGCGCGTCCGGCTGATCCGCCACGCCACCAGCCTGGGGGGGGTGGAGTCCACCATGGAGCGCCGGGCGGCCATTCCGGGGCAGGAGCACCTCCCCCCTTCCCTGCTGCGGCTGAGCGTGGGCATCGAGGATGTCGAGGATCTCTGGGCCGACCTCGAGGCCGCCCTGCAATAACCCGCTCAACCTGCTATACTTTTGGCTTTGTGGAGAACCTCACCCCCCGCGCCCTGGGCTTCCGCATGCCCGCCGAGTGGGCCCCGCACGCCGCCACCTGGACGGCCTGGCCCTACGACGAGGAGAAATGGCTGGGCTACCTGGAGCCTGTACGACAGGAGTTTGCCGCCTTCGTGAACACCCTGGCCCGCTTCGAGCCGGTGCACCTGGTGCTGCACGACGAAGAATCCGAGCGGGACGCAAAAGAGCGGCTGACTGGCCCCATCCACTTCCACCGCATCCCCCACGACGACCTGTGGCTGCGCGACTCCGGGGCGATTTTTGTAACCCGTACCCCCCCATCGGGGCCGGTTGAGGTGGCCGCCGTCAGCTGGGAGTTCAACGGCTGGGGCGGGAAGTACCCAGCCCAGCAGGACAACCAGATGCCCTTGCAGATGGCCCGCATCCTGGACATGGGGCTGTTCGAGGCGGGCATCGTGATGGAGGGGGGGAGCCTCGAGGTCAACGGCCAGGGGGTGGGCCTCACCACCCGGCAGTGCCTGCTCTCGCCGGCGCGCAACCCCGGCCTCGACGAGGAGGTGCTCGAGGGCTACCTGCAACAGTTTCTGGGCATCGAGCACCTGATCTGGCTGGGCAACGGCCTCGAGGGCGACCACACCGACGGGCACATCGACACCCTGACCCGCTTCACCTCGCCCCACACCATCGTCACAGCGGTCTGCCCAGACCCCGACGACCCCAACCACCGCCCCCTGCAGGAGAACCTGGAAATCCTGCGAAGCCTGGGGGGTTTTCGCATCGTAGAGCTGCCCCTCCCCAAAAACCCGCTCTGGCTGGATAGCGAAACCCGCCTCCCCCTCACCTACGCCAACTTTTACATCGCCAACGGCGCCGTGCTGGTGCCCATCTACGGCGACCCCCACGACGAACAGGCCCTGGAAATCCTGCGCCCGCTCTTCCCTGGACGCGAGGTGATCGGCCTCCAAAGCCGCTACCTGATCACCGGCGGGGGCAGCTTCCACTGTGTCACCCAGCAGCAGCCCGCCGGTGCCATATGGCCGGGTGAGGAACGCTAGAGGAGCCGCCATGACCAAGCTAGCCGTTGTTCAGATGTCCATGACCGCCGACCGCGAGCAGAACGTGGCCAAGGCCACCCAGATGGTGCGCCAAGCCGCCGCCCAGGGCGCACAGATCGTGCTGCTGCCCGAGCTTTTCGAGAGTCTCTACTTCTGCCAGGTCGAGCGGGAAAGGTTCTTTGCCCTGGCCCACCCGGTCGAGCATCACCCTTTTCTGCCGCACTTCCAGCAGCTAGCCCGGGAGCTACAGGTGGTGCTGCCCATCTCGTTTTTCGAAAAAGCGGGGCAGGCCTACTTCAACAGCCTGGCCCTGATTGACGCCTCGGGGGAGGTGCTGGGGGTTTACCGCAAGTCGCACATCCCCGACGGCCCCGGTTACGAGGAGAAATACTACTTCAACCCCGGCGATACCGGCTTCAAGGCCTTCTCTACCCGCTTCGGCCACGTGGGGGCCGGCATCTGCTGGGATCAGTGGTTCCCCGAGTGCGCCCGCAGCATGGCCCTGCTGGGGGCCGAGATTCTGCTCTACCCCACGGCCATCGGCTCCGAGCCGGTCGAGGCCGGTGGGGTGGATACCAAGGATATGTGGCAGCGGGCCATGATCGGCCATGCGGTTGCGAACCTCTGCTACCTGGCGGCGGCCAACCGGGTGGGCACCGAGGTGGTGGAGGGCCACACCCAGACCTACTACGGCTCCTCCTTCATCGCCGACTACATGGGCAACAAACTGGCCGAGGCCGGCCGCAGCGAAGAGACCATCCTGCTGGCCGAGCTCAACCTGGAGGAAGCCCGCGCTTTCCGGGCCGGTTTTGGCTTCTTCCGCGACCGCCGGCCCGAGCTGTACGGCCCCCTCCTGACCCTGGACGGCAAAACCCGTCCCCCCCGGTCTTGACACCTGGCACCTAACGGATTAACCGCAGGCCGGGGAAGACCGCGGTGAAAACCGTGTCGTCGAAGCTCATCACCCCGAGCCCGTGATGCTCGGCATGGGCGGCAATCAGGAAATAGGCCAGGATTCTTCGCGGGAGCCCGCCCTTGCGCCGTAGCTGCGCGTACTGTCCAAAGCCCCTACCCGCCGCTTCCCAAACCGTGGGCGGCATCTCCCAAAGGGTAGATATCTGGGCTTTCTGAAGGAACAATTGGATGCCCGGGGCATCGCTCGAGGCCATCAGCTCGGCGTGTACCACCGGCGAGAGAACCAGCGCCTCCAGGGCCCCATACTTTTTCAGGAGCTGCCGGGCACGGTCGTGGTGGACATCCGCCTTGTTGAGCGCCGAAAATATCACGTTGGTATCCAGGCTAATCATCCAGACTCCGCATCTCCCGCACGTACCGCACGGCATCATCGTGGGTCTCGGCGCGTAGCGCGGCGAAGTCGTGCTCGGCAAGCACCTCGTCGAGCACCTTGGACAGGTCGGGGCGGATCACCCGGATCTCGAGACACCCCTCCTTGACCACGTACTCCACGCGGTCGCCCGGCTTGATGCCCAGCGCCTTGCGGACTTCTACCGGTAGAGTAAGTTGATATTTTCCACTTACTAATCCTTGCGCCATAAACTTACTGTAGCAGAAAGTGAGGTTGTATGGCATGGCAGCAATCGAGGGACGGATCCTCTTCCCCCACACAGGCTGGCTTTGGATAAACTTTGGACATGTTTCACGGCAAAGTGGTACTAGTCACCGGCGCAGCCAGGGGCATTGGACGGGCCATCGCCGAGGCTTTTGCGGAGGAGCGGGCTCTTCTGGTTCTGTGCGACGTGCGGCCCGAGGGCCTCGAGGTAGCCAAGCACCTGGGAGGCTTATTCGTCTACGCCGACCTGGCCCAGCCCGAACACCGCGAGCGTTTTGTCGAGCAGGCGGTTAAGCAGTGGGGCGGGGTGCACGTCCTGGTCAACAATGCAGCCATCGCGCCGCCCGGCTCGGCGCTCAAGGTGGGGCTGGCCGACTGGCGGCAGGCCCTGGAGGTCAACCTGACCGCCCCCATGCACCTCTCGGCGCTGGCCGCGCGAGAGATGGTCAAAAACGGTGGGGGTGCGATTGTGAACGTAGCCAGCGTGCAGGGCCTGTTCGCCGAACAGAACAACGCGGCCTACAACGCTTCCAAAGGGGGCCTGGTCAACCTGACCCGCTCCCTTGCACTCGACCTGGCCCCCATGAACATCCGGGTCAATGCGGTGGCCCCTGGGGCCATCGCTACCGAAAACGTGCTGGAGGCCATTCAGATGTCCCCGCACCCCGAACTCACCCGCCAGGACTGGGAAGACCTGCACGCCCTGCGCCGCTTAGGCAGGCCCGAGGAGGTCGCCCAGGCGGTGGTGTTCCTGGCCTCCGAGAAGGCCAGCTTTATCACCGGCGCGATTCTGCCGGTAGACGGCGGCATGACCGCCAGCTTCATGATGGCGGGCCGGCCGGTTTAGCCAGCGCCTACTGTTCGTGCAGCAGCAGCTCGCCGCTGGGCTTTTCGCCCTCGGTGCCCCGGACGTTGGCCCAGTGTTTGAGCAGCTGGTCGCGGGCATCCAGAATGGCCTGCTGGATGCGGCCCAGTTCGGCACGGGAAAAACCGTTGTTGGACTGCAAGGCCAGCGGCTGCAGCGAGAACTTGGCCACATGCCCCTCGTGTTTGACGCAGATATAGGGGGGCTCGAGGTTATAGCCCGAGTTGACATAAAAGCGATACTGTCCCGAACGGTGAAGAGTAATCATATAGGGCTGGTTCCTCCTGTGGTGTGACAAATAACCGTGAATATAAAAGAAGACGTAACGCCATAGTAGCAAAAAGAAGCCCCGCCGGTATGAGATGGTGTTAATCTCCGTCGGGGCCTGTTGCATCCGAGGTAAACGGGGTTCTCTCCCCTGCGGCTTCGGGCGGCCTCAGTTCGGAGGACAGGCCGACTAGCGGCTAAACGACCAGGAGAGCACCTGGCCCCTGCGGTAGGGCATCACTCCATGAAAAGGCCGTGGATCGGCATCGAAAACCAGCGGCAAGAAGTACCGGTCGCCCGGCCACATGGGCAGCTCCTGGCGCAGAATTTTTTGGATGGGTACCCAGTGCAGCTCGCCTTCGCCGTTGGCTGTATGGGGGCTGCCTGTCCACTCCGTAATCAGAAAAATGAAGCCGAACCAGTCCTCGCCCTGCCGGCCAAACCCCGGCCAGGAAATGGTGCCGCGCAGGTTGAGTTGCAGTGCGGTGAGGCCGGATTCTTCCAGGATTTCCCGCCGCATGCCTGCCGCTACGTCTTCGTGGGGCTCGAGCTTGCCGCCCAGGCCGTTGTATTTGCCATAGGCCGGATCCTGAGGCCGGGCGTTGCGGTGCACCAACAACACCTCCTGTCTGTCTGGCGACAGAACGAAGCCCAGGGTAGCCAGGATGGGGGTATAGGGCATGAGCGCGCGACCGGGGCTACTCGCCTTTCCACAGGATGCGCCCACAGGAAGGGCAGCGCACCACCTTGCTGGCCTGGTGAACCTGCTGGGCCACGTGCATGGGAAGCTGCACATTGCAGGCCGTGCAGCGGTAGCCGCTGCCGGTTTTGGTCATTTTAGCCAGGCCGGTGCCTTTGCGGGCCCTGCGGATGGACTCGTACTCCTTTACGATGGCGCTCGGGATTGTAGCTGCCAACTGGTCGCGGTTGACTTTTTTAGTCTGGTATTGGACCTCGAGGGCATCCACCCGCTCCTGGTTGGCAGCTTCCAGCGCCTGGAGCTTGGGTCTGGCCTCCTCTACCTGCGCTTTGACCTGGGCCAGTTCCGCCTCTAGCTTTTCGATCTGCTCGAGCAGCGGCATAATCTGACCGACGATATCCTTATTGTTGCCCTCGAGGTCTTCGATCAGGCCCGACAACTGGCGAATCTGCTCGCCGTACTGGGTCTGCTCTTTAGCCCCGGTGGCCTGGGCCTGGGCTGCCTTGGCTTTTTCGCGCTTGCTTTTGAGGTCTTGCAGCTCGAGGTCGAGCTTGCTGTAGGCCAGGCGCACCTCGTTCAACTGCTCTTGCAAATCGCCCAGGTGGATTTCCAATTCCCTCAAGTGCACACGGGCCTGCGCCAGCTCCTCGGGTATGCGGGATTGATCTTCGCGAATCTGGTCAAGCTCGAGGTCGCGTTCTTGCAGGCGGTTCAACTCGGCCAGTGGGTCACTCACATCTATAGTCTAACACCCTCGAGCAGGCCAAAGGCTAGGGGCCTTCACCGGCCCAGCTTCCTAAACCGTTCCCAGTTTGGCCTCGTCGGCCAGATCGGGCGTTTCTTCTTCCGTCTTTTGGGCCTTTTTACCTTTGCCGGGCTTACGATCGAGCTTACGCACTTCCTCGATAAAGTTTTCCAGACTATCGAATTCGCGGTAGACCGAAGCGAAGCGAATGTAGGCCACCGGATCGAGTTCCTTCAAGAAAGCCAGCGAGCGCAGCCCGATCTCTTCAGAGGTAATTTCCATCTCTTTGACGGTATCTTCAAAGCCAAAAGCAAACTCCTGCAGCACCTCCGGGTCAATGGGACGCTTCTGGGCCGCTAGGCTCAAGCCCCGCAATAGTTTGTTGGGGTCAAAGGTTTCCTTGCGTCCCGAGCGCTTGATAACCAGGAGTGGCTCCACCTGGGCCCGCTCGTAGGTGGTAAAGCGACGCTTACAGGCCGGGCACTCCCGGCGACGTCGAATCACCGAGCCCTCGTCCGAAGGACGGGAGTCCAGCACGCGGCTATCGGGATGTCCACAGAAGGGGCAGTTCATAGACCTGACCTCAGCGTGCAGAGTGCAGTTTCTACCTCCTCACGGCAGCTCCCTCAGCAGGTCGTAGATTTCCGGCTGGTGCGGCGGCTCAGGCAGAAGAACCTCCAGGAGCTGGCCCCGCACCCCCTCTGAGACCATTGAACCAAGGGCTACCGCTACCCGCACCAGGGAGCGGTCGTGCTCTTCCCCCACAGGGTCGCGACTAGGGATGACCCCATTAACCCGCACGTTGGTGGGGAATATGCGGGTTGCGCCTTCTATCAGACCGCTTACCGCACCGCGAATGGCAGCTACATGGGGCTGTTCACGCTGCAAGGGCGGAAGTACCAGGGTGACAAATCCGCCTCCACTCAAGTAGCGCAAACCCTGCTGCAATACGTACAGGCTCGACTTTACATCGGCGTTGAGTAGGTCGTACCACTCAGCCTCTAATAGCTCGACAAAGGGGGTTTTACTCTCGGCGCTGGTTACGTGCACAATTCCATCGAGCATTCCGAATAGCTCCTCGATTTTCTCGAAGGTGTTCATCACATCCAGCACCACCGACATATCCCCCCGGATGGGGATGGCCGGCGCACCAAACTGCTCAACCTCCGAAGCAATGGCGGTAGCCATTTCTACGTCGGGGTCAACCGTAATAACCGTAGCCCCGTTGCGGGCATAGGAACGGGCGATAGAGCGCCCAAAACCACGCCCGGCGCCTGTCACCATGACGATGCGCTGCTCCAAACCCAACAAATCTCGTGAAAATTCGACCATTGCCCCTCATCATAGCGCAAAAGGCTGTGTAGGGCGTAGCACGAGGAACAACCCGTCTTGCGGAGTTTATTGAACCCGTGCTATATTTCAGAAGTTAGATAAACGTCGCAAAGGAGGTGAACCCATGACGATGATTTCCCACTTTATGCCTGCCCCTGGAGTCGCGTCGGTGGTTTGCCGCCCTACGGTTGCGTTAATGCCATAAAAGCATTCCCGTATATCCGAGCTGGGGGCGAATCCAAAAGCCCCCAGCTTTCTCATGGTCTTGCGAGAGGAGCGTGATGGAAGTCGTTCAAATCTGTAGAGTCTGGCAGATCGCCCAGGAAAACACTCCCCCATTTACTGAGGCTTTATATGAACATCCGTCCCTTCGACTTTTCCGAGGCCGACTACCAGGCCTATGCCACCGTTCGCCAGGCGGCCCACCCCGAAAGCCCGCTAGACCTAGCCGGGCTGCAACACCTGGATCGTACTCGAGCCCCAAGCGATGTGCTGGCGCGCTTTGTGGTCGAGCAAGCGGGGGAGGCTGTGGGGGTGCTGGAGTACGCCACCCCCTACTACGACCCCAAGCCGGGGGTGCTCGAGGTGGTCTACTACCTGCACCCCTACCACCAAGTTCTGGAAGGGCCCTTATGGCAGTTCTTGCAGGGGCACATCGCCCCACACCAGCCCCAAGAGCTACAGGCCACCGTGCGGGAAGACTGGCCCCAGTACCGCTTTCTAACCGCCCAGGGCTTTGTCGAGGTGGAGCGCCGCTGGGTATCGGTGCTCGACCTGGCCCATTTCGACCCCAGTGCCCTTGCACGCCCCCTACCGCCGGGTATTACCATCCAGTCCCTCAGCGCCCTGCCCTGGCAGGAGGAGGCTTTTCAGCGCGACCTGTACGCGCTGGAAATCGAGCTGCTGGGCGATGTACCCACCGCCGAGCCCATCACTCCCTGGCCTTTTGAGGTCTGGCAGGAGCGCAGCCTCAAAGACCCCAACCTGCTGCCCGAGGGGTTCTTCGTGGCCCTCGAGGGTGCGCATCTGGTAGGGGTGAGCATGCTCTTCAAGTCCCACCGCCCCCAGACCCTGCAAACCGGCCTCACCGGGGTGCGCAAAAGCCACCGCCGCCAGGGCCTGGCGCTGGCCCTCAAGCTGCGGGCAGCGGAATTTGCCCGGGCCTACGGAGCCCGGTACATCCGCACCTCCAACCATCAGAGCAACCGCCCCATGCTGGCCATCAACGAGGCCCTGGGGTTTGTGAAGGAGCCGGCCACGGTGTTGCTGCGTCTCAGTCCCGTACCCCAAAAACCCGGCCAATCAGGTAGTCAATGAGCAAAAACAGCACCACCAGCATCAGCAGGGCCCCCCACCAGGGGGTGTTGACCCAGATCAGCACGAAGGTGCGCTCGAGCAGTTTGAACAGCAGGAAACCAAACACCACCGTGGTTCCGATGGCGGCCAGCTTTTGGCGGATCTTTTGGCTCACGGCTCCAGCTTAGCATCCGAGGATGATATGAATAAACTAAACATCAGACCCTTTGAAGAGCGCGACTACCCGGCCATCGCCGAGGTGTATATAGCAGCCTGGCCCGACCAGGCCCACAGCGAGGCCAGCCTGCGCGAGCACGACCACCACGCGCCCGAGGTCAAGTGGGGCCGTTTTATAGCCGAGCAGGGCGGAGAAGTGGTGGGTGTGGGCGAGTACACCCAGTTTGAGGGCATGTACCACCCGCAGAAGTTTGGGGTCTGGGTGACGGTGAAGCCAGCTTTCCGTAGCCGGGGGATTGGCAAAGCCCTGTACCAGCAGGTGATGGAGGCCCTAAAGCCCCACGATCCCATCTCGATTCTGAGCAGCACCCGCGAAGACCAGCCCCAGGCCATAGCCTGGCTCGAAAAGCTGGGTTTCGTGGAGAAGATGAAGTACTGGGAGTCGCGCCTTGATGTGCAGAACTTCGACTTCGCTCCCTGGGCCGGCAAAATAGAGGCGGTGGAGGCCGCCGGTTTCCAGCTCAGAAGCCTGAAGGAGCTGGAGGCCGACCCCCAGCACCGGCAGAAGCTCTACGACCTCTGGCTCGAGGCCCGCTTAGATGTACCCCGTCCGGATGCCCTGAGCGAGGTGCGCTTCGAGGACTACTGCAAGTGGGTGTTTGAGAGCAACTACTACCTGCCCGAAGGCCATTTTGTGGCTATAGACAAAACCACCGGCCAGTACGTGGCCCTGAGCACCCTCTGGAAAACCGACGGCGACTATCTGCAAACCGGCCTCACCGGCACCCGCCGGGCCTACCGCCGTAAGGGCCTGGCCCTGGCCCTCAAGCTCAAAGGCATACAGCTCGCTCAAACCATGGGCATCCGCGAGATTCGCACCGGCAACGAGTCGAACAATCGGGCCATGCTTGCCATCAACGAGGCCCTGGGCTTTGTGAAGCAGCCCATCTGGACGGACTATGTGCTGGCGCTTGGGGAAGAGACCTCGAGCCCCGCCGAACAGGAGTTATCATGAGCTTTTCGATTCGACCCTTCACGCCCGCCGACTACCCCGAGCTGGCCCAGATTCGCAACGCCAACTGGCCCGACAACCCAGTGCTGCCCGAGACCCTCGAGGCCAATGACAAGCGCCTGAAGCCGGGGCTGGTGATGCAGCGTTTGATTGCTGAGCGCGATGGAGTGATGCTGGGTAACGCACTCTTTTTTCACATGGAGTGGATGTACCATCCGCAGAAGTTTTACGTGGGCCTTACCGTTGACCCTGCACATCAAAGAAAGGGTATCGGCACGGCTTTGTACCAAAAAATGATGGAGGAGTTGCAGCCCTACGACCCCATCAAACTGGTAGCTTCGACCAGAGCTGACAAACCCGCAGCCCTTAGATTCGCCGAGAAACGTGGTTTTATCGAGGAGTTCAGGGCCTGGGAGTCGAAGCTCGAGCTGGCCAAGTTCGACCCCGCGCAGTGGGCCAAGGACGTTGAAAAAGTGCTGGCTCAGGGCTACCAAATCAAGACCCTGGCTGAACTCGAGGATGATCCCGACTACGAGCGCAAAATGTATGAGCTAGATCACGCGGGCAGTTTTGATGTGCCGCTGCCACCCGGCGAGAGCTTCACCTTTCCTGACATGGAACGCTACTGGGAGAACGTCCGTTCCAACCCAGACTTCCGCCCTGAGCTGTGGTTCCTGGCGGTGAAGGACGGCGAGTACGCAGGCGTCTCGATGCTCTTCCACCGCCCCGCCGACAATGACCTGAATACCGGCTTCACCACAGTAAAGCGGGCGCACCGGCACAAGGGCGTCGCGCTGGCGCTCAAGGTCGCAGCACTGACCCACGCCAAAAATCTGGGTAAAACCGCAGTCCGCACCGAGAACGCCCAGACCAACCGCTCGATGCTCGGTATTAACGAAGCCCTAGGCTTCGAGAAAATGCCCGCGTGGATTGATTTGGTAAAGGTTCTGCGCAAGGAAAACTAGTGTGCTACCGATTCTGCTTATAACTGACCGAAAAGCAACGGAAAAGACCCTCGGTCGCCCCTCAGGCCAAGTCGCTTGCGCGATTCCGGCGAAGCCGGAACCTATTCGGCGCGGCAAGTGAGTGGCGCTTTATGCGCCACTCAAGCGCAGATTTAGTATGAGTTCCAAACCTTGTACAAAGCATTCACGGGGCTATTGAATGACCTTCGACTCGAGACCTTACAGGCCTGCCGACTTAGAGCCGCTGACCGCCTTCGTGATCGAGTGCTGGCGCCGCACCCCCACACCCAGCGAGCTTATGTGCCCCGGCGACTTTGTCTGGGGCGTGCTTCAAAATGCCAGCTACAAACCCGAGGAGGGGATTCGCATTTGGGAACAGGGCGGCGCGGTGGTGGGCTTCGTGCTCCAGAAACGAGCCAAGTTCGACCTCTACATGGCCCCGTGGCTCTCGCCGGAGGAACGGTCAGAGTTGCTTCGAGCGATGGTCACCCACGCCGAGACACACGCCCTTCGTCTCGACCCCACGGCTAGGGTCAGCACCAGCGCGGCCCGCAGCAACCTCGAGACCATCCAGACCCTACAAGCCCTCGGGTACGCCCAGAGCCCCTTCATGATGTACTTCCTCGAGCGCCCGCTGGACAAGGACATCCCCCCACCCAGGCTGCCCGAGGGCTTCGTGGTGCGCCACCTCGAGCCACATGAAATGGGGGAGCGGGTGGACATCCACCTCGAGGTCTGGCACCCTTCGCGGTTTTCCATGCAGAGTTACCTCAACATCCGCTCCGCCCCCCTCTACCGCCCCGACTTGGATCTGGTGACGGTCGGCCCCGAAGGCCGATTCGCCTCGTACTGCATCATCTGGTACGACCCGGTTAATAGGATCGGAGAGTTCGAGCCGGTGGGCACCCGCCCGACCTTCGAGGGCAGGGGCTTGGGGCGGGCGGTGCTGACCGAAGGTTTCCGCCGCCTGAAGGCGCTGGGGGCAAAGACCGCTTGCGTCGCCTGCGAGCCAGATACTTTAGAGTTCTACCAGTCCGCCGGATTCACCGAGGTCAACCAATGGCTAGACTTCAGCAAGACGCTTTGATCCGCCCCTTCACGATGCAAGCGCGCCCCCTGCTTCGCTCCGCTACGCCAACTACGCCCCGCTGTTGATCATCAACAAGAAGCTGGGGTTTGCAATGGGTACTACCCAAATCTCTTTTCGAAAACTGCTGAGGAGAACGGCTATGAAGCTAAAATCACTGGGCCTCCGCACCGAGCTGATGCTGCGTAGCTTCGAGAGCCATATCGAAGTCAAGCCCAGCTACATCGTGGTGCGCACTCCGCAAAACCCCACCTACCGCTGGGGCAACTACCTGATTTTCCAAGCGCCGCCCGAACCCGGCGATTTGCAACGCTGGAAGCAGATTTTTCACGATGAGTTGGGCTCGCTGAACCACTTTGTGTTTACCTGGGATTTTGTGAACGGTGAGCAAGGGGCAGCGCAGGAATTCCTCGAGGCGGGTTTCTGGTTGGAACAAACCGTGGTACTAACAACGCAGAAGGTTCATCCCCCCCGCACCCTAAACACCCATTGCCAGTGCCGCGCCTTCCATTCGGACACCGACTGGGCGCAGTGGCTGGAAATGGCGCTGATCCAAAACGCCGCCCTGCCTGCCGAAGAACGTGAGGGCGAAGGGTATGAAATCTTTCTGAAGCACAAAGCTGCCGAGTACCGACGCATGATTGCCGCAGGTTGGGGAAACTGGTTCGGGGCGTTTGTGGGTGGGAAACTGGCAGCTTCGATGGGGTTATTTGCCAAAGACGGGCTGGGGCGTTTTCAGAGCGTGGACACCCATCCCGACTTTCGCCGCCAGGGGCTGGCTGGAACCCTGCTATACCACGTTGCCCAATACGGCTTTGGTGAGCTGGGTGCAAAGGACTTGGTGATCCTGGCCGACCTGCACTACTTCGCCAAAGACCTCTACACCTCGGTGGGGTTCCGACCCACCGAACATCTGGTCGCCCTCGAGTGGGCCTTGGCATAACACCAGCGCCTTACAAAAGCCCCGTCAGCAGCCCCAACAGCCCCCCTCCAGCAATTACGATTACCACACTCACACCGCGGTAAATCAGGTAACAGGCCAGGAGCACCCCCAGGCCCCAGAAGAGCGAGTCCACGCTGAGCTGAACCAGCACCAGAACCATGCTGGCGCTCAGGCCCATGCTGATGGGCACCAGCGCCTTGCGCAGGGCCCGGCTCCACTGGGCTCTGGACATCCAGGCCCAGCCCCACACCAGCCACATGGCCCCCACCGCGCCGGGCAAAAACATGCCCAGGGCCGCGGCCAGGGCCCCGCCCAGCCCCGCCGCGCTCAGGCCGTAGAACAGCACCGCCAGCATATTGGGCCCCGGTACAAACTGCCCCAGAGCAAAACCATCGGCAAACTCCTGCCGGGTTACCCAGCCGTTGCCGATGATGACGCGGGCCATCTCGGGCAGGTTGGCCATGCCTCCGCCAAAACTAAGCACCCCAAAGCGCAGGAAGGCCAGGAAGACCTCGAGGGTTTCACCCACGGCCATCGGCCCCCATCTCGTGGCTTGGCCGACTTTGGGCGGGCTCCGAAGGCTTTTGCGCGGCTTCTTGCCAGTACAACCCCATTCCCACCGGAACCGTGAGCAGCAGCACCAGCAGCAATTGCCAGTGCAGCAGGCCATAGGTCACAAATACCACCAGCGCCAGCCCCACGGCCTTGAGGGAGTCTAGGGCGATGGGGGCCTGGCGCAGCATGGTGGCCAGAATGAGGCCGATGGCCGCCGCCGCCACCCCGTTGAGGGCGCTCTCGGCCAGTGAGCCGGGCACCGCTCCAAAGCGAAAATAGGCAAAGCTCAAAAGCAGCATCAGCAGAGCCCCAGGGGTCAGTACTCCCAACAGGGCTAGCATTCCACCCACCACCCCACCCAGCCGCGTCCCGATGTGGGCGGCGGTGTTGGCGAACACCGGCCCCGGCAGGATGCGGCACAGCGCGGTGGTCTCCAAAAACTCCCGCTCGTCCATCCAGCGGTGCTTCAGCACAATGCTCTGATAAATCTGGGCCTGTCCACCCCCGCCAAAAGCCACCAAACCCACCTGCACAAAAGCCAGAAAAAGTCGGCTGCGCGGCACCTTCACCCTTTGGATGATACACTGTCGGGCGGTGCATTACGTCGTCGGCGACATCCACGGCTGCCTTCAACCCCTCGTCCGGCTCCTGCAGCGCGAGGGCTTTTTGGGTGAGGGGCTCGAGTGGACCGGGGGCCAATCCCAGCTCTGGTTCCTGGGCGACTACACCGACCGCGGCCCCGATGGGGTGGGGGTGATCGAGCTTTTGATGCGCCTGGAGCTCGAGGCTTCCGCCGCTGGGGGCGCTGTGCATGCCCTCCTGGGCAACCACGACCTCATGCTGCTGGCCGCACATCACTTTACCGATACCGAGATTCCCAGCTTCAAGCGCCAGGGCCAAAGCGTGACTTTTCACCAAATCTGGAAACAGGTCGGCGGCCAGGCCCGGGATCTCGAGCGCCTGAACGAGGCCCACATCGAGTGGCTCTCCAACCGCCCCGCCCTGGCCCGGGTCGAGAATACGCTGCTGATGCACGCCGACAGTTTGTTTTATCTGGAATGGGGCGACAGCCTGGAGCAGATTAACCGCAGCCTGCGCGACATCCTGCACTCGGACAGGGTTGAAACATGGGATCACCTGGCCGAGCAGTTCGCCAGCCGGTTTGCTTTCCTCGAGGGGGGCACCGCCCTGACCGAGGAATTTCTGGGGCAACTGGGCGGCCACCGGCTGGTACACGGCCACACCCCTATCTACAGCCTGATTGGCTACCCGCCCCAGAGGGTGTTCTACCCGCTGGAGTACAACGATGGCCTGTGCTTCAACGTGGATCACGCCCTGTGGCGCGGTGGGCCGGGGTTTACATTCCACCTGGGCCCCTAGGCCCATAATGGCAGAGGGTATGCTACCTTATCTGCAACTCTCCGGCCCGCCCTACGAGCAAGGCCATCAGCAAGGAACCGCCTGGGCCGGGCAAATCGCCCACAACCTCGAGCTCTACTTTCGCCGCTTCGAGGTGGAGTGCAGGCTCTCCCCCAGCGAGGCCCGTGAACGGGGGGCTCGCTACTTCCAGGCCATCCGGGCACAAAGCCCAGCCTACGCACAGGGCATCGAGGGCATCGCCGCGGGGTCGGGGCAACCCCTGGTAGATATCGCCACCCTCAACGTGCGCTACGAGATCGTCTACTACCAGTTCGCCCAGGACACCCCCCCGGTCTACCTGCCCCACGAGGCCCCCAACGGCTGCACCGCCTTTGCCCTGATGCCCGCCCACAGCGCCGACGGCCACCTGTGGCTGGGCCAGAACTGGGACTGGATGGAAGGGGTACAGGGGGCCCTGCAGCACGTCACCGAGCCCGACGGAACCCGCATCCTGGCCTTTACCGAGGCCGGAATTTTCGGCGGCAAGATCGGGCTCAACTCCCACGGTCTGGGCCTGTGCATCAACGGGCTGGTCTCGGTAGGCGACAACTGGGCCGGGCTGGGCAAGCCCTTCCACCTGCGCACCTACGAGGTGTTGCGGCAGAAAAACCTCGAGGCTGCCCAGGCCGTGGTGCTGGAAGAACCCCGCACCGCCTCGGGCAATTTCCTGCTGGGGCAGGGGGCCCAGGCTGTGGATATCGAGGTCTCCCCCCAGGGCGTCTGCCGCTGGCAGGACGAGCGCCAGCTGGTGCACGCCAACCACTACCTGGCCCCCGAGCGCTACGGCATCGAGGTGCCGCCCATCGAGTGGCTCGACCGCTCGCACCACCGGGCCGAGCGCCTGGCCCTGCGGCTGGGCGAGGTGGAAAAACCCGGCCTGGAAGACTTCAAAGCGGCCCTGTCCGACCGGGATGGCGCTCCTTATGCGGTCTGCCGCACCGCCAGCCCGGAGGAATACGCGCTGGGCGAGCCCTACCGCACCATCGTTTCGGTGATTATGAACCTGGGAACAAAGGAGCTCTGGATCTCCGACGGGCCCCCGCACGAGAACCCCTATGTGCGCTACCAGGTTTGAGTATACCTGGATAGGAGACCTACCCCATTACGATGCCCACAAATACGCTGCACAGTGAGCAGAGATTTACCCATGTACGCTTACAAGGCATCCGTGGGAACCGCCACTGGTAGCTAGAATAGTCCTATGGCCCGCATCCAGGTGGCCCAGGGCGACATCACCGAGTTTGCCGGCGACGCCATCGTCAACGCAGCCAACAACCACCTCATTCTGGGAAGTGGGGTGGCCGGGGCCATCCGGCGCAGGGGCGGCCTCAGCATTCAGGAGGAATGCGACCGCCACGGGCCCATCCGGGTGGGCGAGGCGGCCCTCACCGGGGCCGGCCAGCTACCCGTGCGCAAGGTAATTCACGCGGCGGTGCTAGGCGACCAGCCCGCAACCCTGGACACCGTCCGCAGCGCTACCCAGGCCGCCCTGCGGCTGGCCCTGGAGCACCGGCTCTACAGGCTGGCCTTTCCCCTGCTGGGCACCGGGGTGGGCGGGCTGGACGTGCCCCAGGTGGCAGAAGTCATGCTGGAGGAGCTCGAGGCCGCCCCCGACCCGCTGGAGATCACCCTGTACGGCTACAGCCCGGCCGACGCCGAGGCCATCCGGCAGGCCCTGGCCCGGCGCCACTAACCGCCTCGCAGGCCGCGAAACAGCCGGGCGGTGTTGGCCGCTGCCGCGGCGTAGAGCAGGGCCCCCACAAAAAAAGGCAGCCCCACCAGCCAGGGGGCCACTTCGGGCCTCGCTACCACCGAAAAGAGGAACCCACCCAAAAGACCGCCCACCGCCACCGTCAGGCTTTGCAGACCGGCCAGCGCCCCTTGCAGGGTGCCCTGCTCTTGAGGCGAAACCTCGCGGGTCAGGAAGGACTGGATGAGGGGCTGGCCCAGGTTGCTCAGGGCGGCCAGGGCGATGATGGCGTACATCATCCAGCCCTGGGTCGCCAGACCGTACAGGGTGAAGGAGAACAGCCCCACGCTCTGGGCCAGGATCAGCGCCCGGCGCTCCCCCAGGCGGGCCACCACAGGCCGAACCAGCCCGGCCTGGACAATCACGCCGCCCAAGCCCACCAGAAACAGCGAGAAGCCCACCTCGAGCGGCTTCCAACCAAACTTATAGGCGGTATACAGAACCCAGACGCTCTGCAAAGCCCCGAAAGCCAGAAAGATGAGCGAGAGGCTCAGGGATAACCCCCGCAAGATGGGGGTTTTCCGCAAGACCCCCAGGGCCACAAACGGGTTGAGCGAGCGGGCCTGGGTGTTGCGGTTTTCCGGCTTGAGCGACTCGGGCAGCACAAAGTAGCCATACAAAAAGTTGAGGAAGGCCAGCCCCGCCGCAAAGTAGAAGGGCAGGCGCAGGTCAATGTTGCCCAGCAGCCCTCCCAGCACCGGCCCCAGCACGAAACCCATCCCAAAGGTGGCCCCAATCAGGCCAAAGTTGCGGGCCCGCTCTTCGGGCCTGGAGATATCGGCAATGTAGGCGTTGGCGGTCGAGAGGCTGGCCCCCAATGCCCCGGCAATCACCCGCGCAGCAAACAGCACCCAGATGGACTGGGTGAGGGCGGCAATCAAATAATCCACGGCGGTGCCCACCAGCGAGGCCAGCAGCACCGGGCGGCGCCCGTAGCGGTCGGAGAGCATGCCCAGGATAGGGCCAAAGGCGAATTGCATCACGGCGTACACCGCAAAAAACAGGCCGTTGAGCCGGGCCCCCGCCTCCACGCCGCCGGCCAGGGTCTCGATGAGCTTGGGCAAGACCGGAATGACCAGACCCAGGCCCATCACGTTGATAAGTACCGAAATCAGGATGAAGGGAATAGAGGCGCTCTTCGACATGACCGCGCCATTATGACACCCGCGGCCCGGGCGGATTGGAAGCACAGGCTCATCCAGGCGATAAGCTAGTAAGCGTGCTGCTGAAGCATCTGGAAGACACCCGTTCGGTTGCCCACCGGCTCGCACAAAGCCTGCCCGAAGGGGCGCTGGTGCTGCTTACGGGGCCCATGGGCGCGGGCAAGACCACCCTGGTGCAGTTCATCGCCCAGGCCCTGGGGTTCCAGGGCGAGGTGACCAGCCCCACCTACACCCTGATTCACGAATACCCCAGCCCGCAGGGCCTGATCGTGCATATCGACGCCTACCGCATGGCCGACCAGGAGGAGCTTTTTAATCTGGGCCTCGAGGACTACCTGCCCGAGGCCCGCCTGGTGCTGATTGAATGGGGGAAGCCTGAGGTGTTCCCGGATAGCCTGGAGATCCGCCTGACCCCTACCGAAGATGGACGGAGGCTCGAGATCATCCCCCACGGCCACGCGCCGCTCCCGAAACTGGCCTGAGCACCCCACGGGCAGCTTCGCCCTTGGGGCCCGTCGCGGCCAACCAAGTTTTGCTGTTCAGAAAGCTATTTGTTCCCCAGAATGAGGAAAAATCCGTTGTGGGGCACGGGGCTCTTTTTGGAGGGGTGACCGGTTGGTCATATAATGGGTACGACCCCTCGAGGTTAAAGGAGGCAGTTCATGCGAAAAGCCCTAGTCATCCTGATCGTTTTGTTGGGAGCGGCGCTGGCCCAGGGTCAGGTCACCATCACCTACTGGCAGTACGACTTCAGGAGCAAGGTTGAGGCGGTGAACGAGCTGATCAAAAAATTCGAGGCCGCCAACCCCGGCATCAAGGTGCAGCACCAGACCTTCCCCTTCGATGCCTACCAGCAAAAAGTGGCTTCCTCGATTCCCGCGGGCCAGGGGCCGGATGTGGTCAACCTGTTTTATGGCTGGCTGCCCACCTGGGTCAAGGCCGGGTATCTGCAACCCATGCCCGCCGAGTACATCAAGGTGCTGGATAGCGAGTTCTCGAGCCTGGCCCAGGCCGCCAAGGTAGGGGGCAAGCTCTACGGCATGCCCACCGCGGTGCGTTCGCTGGCCCTGTTCTATAACCGTGACCTCTTGAACGCCGCCGGCTTCAAGAACCCGCCCAAAACCTGGGACGAGTTTCTGAGCATGGCAGCCAAGCTGACCATCAAGGACGGCAACAGGTTCACCCAACTGGGCTACGCCATGGCCCCCGACGGGCAGGATCACCACCTGGTGCGCGAGGTGCTGATCCGGCAGTTTGGCGGGCGGCCCTACTCCGACGATGGGCGCCGGGTACTTTACGGCGATGCCGCTGGCCTCAGGGCCTTCACCTTCTACACCGACTGGCTCAAAAAGTACAACGTGGGCACCCTGGGCAACCAGTTCTTCCCCGGCAACAACGCCTACCGCGACGCCTTTATCGCCGGCAAGGTGGGCATGATTATTGATGGCTCGTTCGCCATCGGCACCATCCGCAGCGGGGCCAAGTTCAACTGGGGTGTGGCCGAGCTGCCCGTAGAAAAAATTGGCGCCCGCAAGGTGAACTACGGCTCCTTCTGGATGCACGGCCTGACCCCCCTGGCCACCGGGCCCAAGCAGGCGGCCTCGCTCAAGTTCTTGGAGTTTCTGGTCTCCGAGGAAACCCAGCGCTACTGGCTCGAGAAGGTGGGCGAGCTGCCGGCCCGCAAAAGCCTGATCAAAGACCCCAAACTCACCCTGGACAAGGTCTTTGGCCCCTTCGTGCTCTCGCTGGCCTATGCCAAAGCCACGCCTTTTGTGGATGAAATCGGGCAGCGCAAGGTCATGACCGATGCCATCAACCGGGTGCTGCTGGAAAACAAAGACCCGGCGGAGTCCTGGCGCATGGCCGTGGCCGAGGAGCAAAAGCTGCTGGACGCGTTCTGGAAGTAGCGCACCCGGCTCGAGGGATTCTTCGCCAGGGGGCGAGGAATCCCTTTTCCACCCAACACAAGCGACTATGAGGGGACTTTGGAGTCCGGTATGGCATTTTCTATGAGACCCTCTGAGCCCACCCGACGCGGCGTATCGCTGGCGACCCGCGAGGCGCTGTGGGCCCTGGCCTTCCTAGCCATCCCGCTGGCCTTTTTCCTGTTTATCCGCATCTGGCCGGCCTTCCAGGCCCTGTGGCTCTCGCTCTTCAACTGGCACGCCGACCCCAGCCAACGGCCTTTTGTGGGCCTCGAGCACTACCACCAGATGCTGGACGACCGGCTCCTGCTCAAAGCCCTGCAAAACACGCTGGCCTACACCCTGCTGGGCGTTCCCCTGCAGCTATTGTTGGGGCTTTGCATCGCCCTCTTGCTGAACGCGGTAACGCGCTTCCGGGAGGTGTTCCGGGCCATCTACTTTGCGCCCTACGTGACCCCTGCGGCCGCCATCGCCTGGGTGTTTAGCTGGATGCTCTCGCCCAATTTTGGCATTGTCAACGAAATTCTGGGGGTGTTCGGTATCCCGCCCCAGCCCTTCCTGACCAGCCCCTCCCAGGCCCTGGTCACCGTGACCATGGTGGTGGTGTGGCAGAACCTGGGTTTTCAGGTGGTGCTATTCCTGGCGGGCCTGCAAAACATTCCCCGCGACTACTACGAGGCCGCCCGCATAGATGGGGCCAGCAACTGGCAGCTCTTCCGCCACATCACCCTTCCGCTTTTGAACCCGGTGATGGTCTTCTCGGCGGTGATCGGCACCATCGGCTTCTTACAGCTGTTCACCCAGGTGGTCAACCTCAACTTCACCGACCAGGGCGGGCCGCTGGGCTCGACCCTGACCCTGGCCCTCTACATCTACCAGCAAGCCTTTGCCCGGTTTGACCTGGGCTATGCCGCCGCCATCACGGTGCTGCTGTTTGTGATTATCCTGGCCATCACCCTGGTGCAACTGCGGCTTTTGTCTCGGCGGGTGGAGTACTGATGAAACGCCTGTCCACGCTCCTGATCTACCTGCTGCTCATCCTGGGCAGCCTGGTGATGTTTTTTCCGTTTGTGTGGATGTTCCTGACCTCCCTCAAGCCCTTCGCCGAGATTTTCGAGCTCAGGGTGCTGCCCCAGGCCCCTACCCTGGACAACTACCGCGAGGTGCTGTTCAAAACCCAGTTTCCCCGCTGGTTCCTCAACAGCCTGATTGTGGCGCTCATCACCACGGCCTCGGTGCTGTTCTTCGACGCACTGGTGGGCTACACCCTGGCCAAGCTGCGCTTTCCCGGCAAGGGGTTCATTTTTGTGCTGATCCTTTCGACCCTGATGGTGCCCACCGAGATGCTGATCATCCCCTGGTACGTGATGAGCACCGAGTACGGCTGGAGCAACACCTACTGGGGTCTGCTGTTTCCGGGCCTCATCAGCGCTTTTGGGGTGTTTCTGATGCGGCAGTTTTTCCAGACCCTGCCCACCGACCTGCTAGATGCCGGGCGGATAGACGGGCTGAGCGAGTTTGGGGTGTTCTGGCGCATCGCCTTCCCACTGGTGCGCCCGGCCCTGGCGGCTTTGGGTATCTTTACCTTTCTGGGCAACTGGAACGCCTTTTTGTGGCCCCTGATTGTGGTACAGACCGCCGATATGCGCACCATACCGGTGGGGGTGGCGCTGTTCTCGAGCGAGGCCGGCACCGCCTGGAACCTGATTATGGCGGCCAGCAGCCTGGCGGTGCTGCCGGTGCTGCTGGTCTTCCTGTTCTTCCAGCGCCAGATTATCGAGGGCGTGGTGCTGACCGGGGTCAAGGGCTAGAGCGGTTCTCGGAAAGAGCTGAGCAATCTTCAAAAATCAACACCGCTTCGCTGGACTCGTTTTTTGCCGCTAGGACTAGCGGCAAAAACAGAGGGAACCGCGATGAAGGGGTTTTCCTGGTAATCTGGTCGGCATGAACCAGCGCCTGGGCCAGAGGCTATGGCAGCAGTACCGCGGGCATCTGGTCAGCTTTGCCGCGGGGGTGCTGGTGGGCGTGATGTTCGCCGACTGGCTGCGCAGCATCGTGACCGTTCTGTTCGTGCTGGGGGTGCTGGGGGCGATGTACTTCATCTGGGTCTACTTCGATAAGCTCAAGAAGCAGTGTGCCGCCTTATGGAGCTGATGACGCCCGCCCCCATCCTGGACGCACCCCCCGAGCACCTGCCCACCGGGAACCTCGAGGTGCACGTAGAAGCCAGCCCCCAGGCCCCCTCCATTTCGCGCATCGGGGTGGCCTCGCTGGGGCTCAATGGGCTGCTGGACTGGGTAGGTGAACCGCTGCTGGAAGTGTCCGGGCGGGGCTGGCAGGTCTCGCGCCTCGCGGACTGGATTCCCTGCTGGGAGAACGAGCACCTCACGGTTACGCTGCTGGCCCCCTGGGGGGAGCGGGGGCTGGCGCTGCGCCTCGAGCCCAAACAGAAGGGCCCCCTTCAGGTGGCGGGGAACCTCGAGTACCTGGGCCTGCGGCGCTTCCGGGAGGAGCCGCTCGACTGCGTCTTCCACAGCGGGCAGGACGGCTGGACGGGGAGCTATGTGCTGGAAGCCCGCACCTACCGTACCCTGCTGGCTTTGGGCCTGCAGGCCGACCCCCCGCCCCGTCGCACCAACTGGGGGCCGCAGTTCGTGCTCGAGTGGGACACCGGCCCGGTCACGCTCTACCTGGGCCTGGCCCCCGAAAGCGATGGGGCCCGCACCACCGCCCTGCACCTGCGGCGGGTGGGCTGGGAGAGCCTGCTGCGCAAGACCCTGCACAAGCTGGCCTTGCTGACCACCCACTACAGCGGCCCCCTCTACGAGGTCTACCGGCGGCATCTGATTTTCAGCTACTTCTACGCCCAGGCCGACACCCTGGAGGGCGAGCCGGTGCTGCTCACCTCGAGGAGCCCGCACTACTACGTCTCGGGGGCCTACTGGGCCCGCGACGCGCTTTTGTGGTTTTTTCCGGCCCTGCTCAAGGCCGACCGCAAACGGGCCAAGGCGGTGCTGAAAGCGGTATTTCAGCGCCAGGCCCGCTGGCCGGGGGAGCACGCCCAGTACCTGAGCGGGCCGCCCCTGTATCCCGGCTTCGAGCTCGACCAGGCCGCGGCCTACCCCCTGGCCCTGGCCCGCTACCTCGAGGCCACCGGCCCCAACCCCGAGCTGGTGGCCGAGCTGCGCGAGCCCCTGGCCTGGGTGTTGGCACGGGTGGCCGAGGAAAAACACCCCTCCCTCACCCTCTACCGCACCTTCCTCTCCCCCACCGACGACCCGGTCAGGGAGCCCTACCTGACCTACGACAACGCGCTGTGGTGCGTGGCGCTGGAACGGCTGGCCCCCTTCTGGCCGGAACCCGAGGCGCTCAGGCTCGAGGCCCGCACCCTGCGCGAGACCCTCTACCGCCAGGCCGAGCGCAACGGGCGTTTCGTTTTCAGCTTTGAGCCGGGGGGCCCCCACACCTTCGCCGACGAACCCGCGGGCAGCCTGCTGCTGCTCCCGCACCTGGGCTTCTGCAGCCGCCAGGATCCCATCTGGCAGGCCACCGCGCTCTGGATTCTGGGAAACGACAACCCCCACCACTACAAAGGGCGCTTCCCCGGCGAGGGCTCGGCCCATTTTCCCTTTCCCTCGGGCTTTGGCCTGGCCAACCGGATTCTCTCGGGGCTGATGCGGCCGGCAGGGGACGCGCTCATGATCCTCGAGCAGGCCCCCCTCGACCAGGGCTACGCCTGCGAGTCCTTCGACCCCGAGACCGGCCAGGCCCGCACCGGGGTGGGGTTTGCTGCGCTGGCCGGCTTTATTGCCTACGCGCTGGCCGCGGGCAAAGACCCCAAAGGGCCTACCGTATAGCCAGCCAGGTCAGAAGCAACAGAACACCCAGGCCCGTCAGTGCCACGGTCAAGGCCGCGCTGCGGGTTTTGCGGAAGTACAGCGAGAGCACGAAGCCCGTAAGCGCCACCAGCAACAAAAACCCGCCCGAGAGGTCAATCAGCCAGGCCCAGGCCGGGCCAGCATCCCGCCCGCGGTGCAGATCGTTCAGGACGGCCACCGGCCCCTGGGCCACCACCTTGAGGGTATAGCTGCCGTCGGCCCGGCTAATGAAGGCATCGGCGGCATAGCCAGGGGCGCGGAAGCTGATGGAAGCCTCCTGGTCGTCGGCGCGGGTGTCGCTCACCTGCCCTCGTAGGCCGTGGGCGGCCCGCAAGGCCTCGGCAGCCTCGAGCCAGTTGACCTCGCCCCCTTGCTGCCAGCCCTGGGGCAGGGTGCCTTGGTAGGTGTGGATGGTCTGGGCATTGCCAAACACCCACTCGGGATGGTTGAGGGTGATGCCGGTAGCGGCAAAAAACAACACCACCAGCAGGCTCAACATAGAAGCGTAGAGATGCAGCCAGCGGGCCAGGGCATAGACCCTCGAGCGCAGTGGTTTCTGCGCTTTTTCCACTGGCATCTCAGCCCTGCCGATCATAGGAAAGGCTCACCTCCTTAAGCTCGCCAGCCACGTTGTAGCTGCGCTTGAAAGGGGTCTGGGCCAGGGTGACTTTTTCGCGGAACAGCTCGTAGGGGCCGTGCTCGCGCACCAGCTCTACGCACACGTAATAGTCGCCCTGATTAACCAGGTTGCCCTTGTCGTCCTTGCCGTCCCAGCTCAGGGTGTAGCGCCCCGGCATCCGGGTAGGGCCCGATACGGCCTCGGTGGGCTCGTTGCTGCGGTACCAGCGCCGGAGTTCGTTGAGCCAGCGCGGGCCCTTGCGGGACTGCTCAAACCAGACCGCCAGGGTGCGCACCGGCAGGCCCTGGGCGTTCTCGAGCCAGACCGCCACATAAGGTGCGCGGTATCGCGTACCCCCTCCCACAAACTCGAAGGTAATGTCCAGCTTCATACCCGCCCACCGGGCCTGGGCCAGGCTTTTACCAGCCCACAGGGTGAGTACAAGACCAATCATCCAATACACAAAGTTTCGACGGCTGATAAAGGAGCGTTTCATCGAATCACCTCGGTTATTTGCTGTGTAAAGCTGGGGTTGGTATGGGTGCGTCCGTTGGCCTCCACCAATAAGCAGCCCACCCCAAATACCTCGGCCAGGGCCAGGCTGAGCATGGGCTCGAGCACACAGAAAGCCGTGGCCAGCACATCGGCGGTGGCTGCGTCTGGGGCCAGCACCGTGGCCTGCACCATCTGGGTGGCAGGCCGGGCCGTGCGGGGGTCGAACAGGTGCGCTCCCCGCTGCGAGCGACCACTGGTGGCCACGCCCTGGTTGCAGACCGAGAGCCGGGCCAGCGGCGGGGCGTTGTCGGCCACGTCCAGGGGATCGGCCACCCCAACCCGCACCGGCTGCGACCCGATATGCCGGATCTCCCCGCCCAGGTTGAGCAGCACCTCCTCGGCCCCCTGCGCTACCGCGGCCTGGGCCGCGCGGTCGGCGATATGCCCTTTGGCCAGGGCGTTTAAGGTGAGGGGCAGCGCGGTGAGTTTATGGGCTACACGGCCCTCCAGCCGCCACAGGGGGCCCTTGAGCGCCTGGCGCAGGGCCTCGAGTTCGTCCTCGGTGGGTTTGGGGTTTTGCCTGTATAAAGCCTGGATGGCCGCAGCCGCCGGGTTAAAGGCCCCGTGGGTGTAGGCCATCCAGCCTTCGGCGGCGTGCAGCAAGGCATGGAGTTCCGGCGAAAGCTGGGCTATGCCCTGGGCCTGCCAGCGCGCGAGTTCGGAGTCGGGCGAAAAGCTACTGAAGATGCGCTCGAGGCGCTCAATTTCGGCCAAGCTGGCGGCCTCGGCGGCGCGGGCTTGCCGCGGGCCCTGGCTCGCACCTGAAGGGTCAGGGTCGTACCCAGCACCCCCTCGTAGTGGGCCTGATGCAGGTACGGGCGTGGTCTGAATAGGGCCAGCGGCATCACGGGTGCTCCTCTCCGCAGGGAAGTATCCCCGTGCGGCATAAGGTTTGCGTAAACAAAGGATGAAGCTTTGGTGAAGGCTAGAGGTTCAGTCCGATGTCGAAGGTAGCGGCATAGCCCTGCCCGCTCTGGGTCAGGTTGAGCAGGAGCTGGCTCCCCCCGTTGCGGTAGATGCCGTCGTTGGCGTTGCGGGTACGGGTGCCCGTTTTCACATAGGGCGGGTTGGCAAAAATGCGGTCGCTCAGGGCATCGTCGAAGAAAAGCTGCGAGGTGAAGTCGCGGTTCTGGTAGCGAATTTTGAAGTGGATGTGCACGGTGCGGCCCGGATACCAGCCGGGGTAGATGGTGGTGAACTGGGCCACCCCCTGGGCATCGGTGATCTGGTGGCCGCGCAGCCACTTCTGCCCGCGGGTGTCGGCGAAGCGATCCTGCACCCCGGAGTAGAGGCCCTGGGCGTCGCACTGCCAGATATCCACCATGGCCCCCGGCAGCGGGGTACATCCGCTGGCCGAGACCCTCGAGACCACAAAGCGCAGGCTCAGGGGCACCCCCGGCTTCACCACCCCCGTGGTGGGGTCGGAGCGGATATCGGAGCGGTTGAGCTGGGTATCCACAAAGTAGGGCCCCTCGGTCAGGGCCGGGCGCACAATGCAGGAAGGCAGCGTGCCCTGCGCATCGGCCTTTTGTCCCAGGAGTCCGCTCACCCCGGCCAGCCCGCCCAGGCCCAGCGCCATCAGCACCTTACGGCGGTTCAAAATCGTTCCAATCGGTTTATCGTCGCTGTCCATCCTGGCCCTCCCTTTTTTCCAACATTTTCGACGCAAATGGTGGCAAACGGGTTAGGAAAATAGGGGTTGAACCCCGCTGTTATGCCTAACCGCCCAGGTTCTTCTTAAGGGTCTCGAACTCGGCCTGGCTGATCTCGCCTTTGGCATAGCGCTCGCGGGCGATCTCCAGGGCCCGGTCGGGGGCCGCTTTGCTGCCATTGGTGGGGCTGCGCAGCAGCCGCACAATCAGCGCCACCACCAGCGCAATCAGTCCGAGCAACAGCAGGGCCCACAGCACATCGTCCATCCAGCCAAAGCCGTAGTAGCCGAAACCATCCCAACGTCCACGGTGATCCATCATCCACATACTGCGCCTCCCACGGCAAAAAAGTGGTCCCGGGTAAGCCTTTGCTTTTGTAGTAGGGGCGTGTGGCCGAAGCTTCAACCACACGCCCGACTTCTACTACCGGACAGGGCCTAGCGCCACCGCCCCCGGGGGCCGTCCCAACCACCCCGGCCCCCCAGGCCCATGCGCAGTTGCACCGGCTGGGCCACAAAGGCCTTGGCTACAGCCTGGCTGCTGGCTTTGAGGGTATTGGCCTGCTCGGCAGTAAGCCGCCCGGCCTGCTGGGCCTGGTCAATGGCCTGGTTGCGGGCGGTGACCAGGGCCGCCTCGAGGGCCGCTGGGGTCTTGCCGAGGTCGGTGGCCACCTGGGCCAGGGTCTTGGTGCCACCGCTCAGCACCGCCAGCTCGGCGGGGGTGACCCCCAGGAACTGGGCCGCGCTCCAGTACAGGTTGCCAATCAAGCCCCTTGGGGCCATCATGCGCTGCATGGCCCTGGGCTGCATCGGGGCGGGCTGGGGCGCCGGGGTTTGCTGGGCAAAGGCACCCGCTACCGCCAGGCTCGAGACCAACAACAGGGTTTTTAGCGTCTTGTTCATACTCTCCTCCTTCCGGAAAGCCCTCTGGCTTTCCCGAGAAGAAGTTTGCGGCAGGGCAGTTACGAGGCAGTTACGAATCGCTGAGAAGGTCTCTCATGTGCAAGAAGCCCGTACCTAGCGGTTTTTTGATGGTAACCCCGCTCATAACCCATCCATAACCCCTACAATGCAAGCTATAGGCATGCGGCTCTTGCTGGTGGAAGACGAGCCCAACATCGCCCGCCCGGTTCTGCGGGCTCTGGAGGCCCAGGGCCATCAGGTGCGCCATGCGCCCGACCTGACCACGGCCCGCGCGCTGCTGGCCGAGGCCGAGCCCGACCTGATGGTTCTGGACGTGCGCCTGCCTGAGTCGGAGGATGGGGGGTTTATTCTGGCCCGTGAGGCCCGCGCCGCCGGCTACAAAGGCCCCATTCTCTTCATGACCGCCCGCGACGCCCTGGCCGACCGGGTGATGGGCCTGGACGAAGGCGGCGACGACTACGTGGTCAAGCCCTTCGACCTGCCCGAGCTTCTGGCGCGGGTGCGGGCTTTGCTGCGCCGGGTGAGCGAGGTTAAGCAGAGCCGGGTGCAGCGAGGCCCCCTCGAGCTCGACCTCGCCCAGCGCAGCGTGCGCTGGGAGGGGCGGCTGGTGGAACTCTCCCCCCGCGAGTACGCCCTGCTGGAACGACTGGCCCTGTTTCCGGGCCGGGTCTACAGCCCCGAGGAGCTGCTCGATCTGATCTGGGGGGAGGAAGCCTCCGATACCGGGGTGGTCAAGGTGTGTGTGCACCACCTGCGCAACAAGCTGGATAGCAGCGTGGTGCGCACGGTACCGGGGGGCTACCGGCTGGGGGTAGAGCCATGAGCCTGCGGCTGCGCCTGGCCCTGTTTATCGCCCTGGCCATTGCCCTGGCCCTGCTGGTGCAGGGGTTTTTAGGGTACGCCAGCTTCGAACGCTTGCAGATGGGCAACCTCGAGCGCGACCTGAACGCCTACCTCGCCCGCATCGCCGACCAGCTCGAGGGCCGCCGGGGCCCCCCACGGCTCTTCAGGCGTGATCGGGACGGCGATTCCGGCACCGAGTGGATGGAGCGCCTGCGGGACAACACGCCCCTGCTTCCCCTTCCAAACCCCGCACCGGTGGGCACCATCGCCCACGCCCGGCTGGTGCAGGGGCAGGTGGTACTGCGGGAGTGGGGCAGTTTTCCCAGTGAAATTCCCCTGGACTACCACCCCGCGGCCCGGCTCGAGCAGAACTGGCTCTACCGTAGCGTGCGCCTGGGCCCCGGGCTCTACCTGCAGGGGGCGCTCGAGGCCAGCCAGGTGCGGGCCAGCCTGGCCGGCTACCAGCAGACCGTGCTGTTCACCGCCCTGGTGGTGGCGCTCCTGGGGGCCGGGGTGGCCTGGCTGGTAAGCGGGCCGGCCCTGCGGCCCCTGCGCCACCTCCAGCAGGCCGCCCGCCGGGTGGCCGACTCAGGCGACCTGAGCCTGCGGGTGCCCGCCGAGGGCAGCGGGGAGCTCCTGCACCTGAGCCAGACCTTCAACCAGATGCTCGAGCGGCTCTCGGCCTTCCGCCAGCGCGAGACCGAGTTCACCCGCAACGCCGCCCACGAGCTGCGCACCCCCCTGACCTCTTTGCGCTTGCAGCTCGACGCGCTGCAGCAGGGGCTGGCCTCGCCCGAGGAAACCCTATCGGTGGTGCGCGAGGAGGTGGAGCGCATGACCCACCTGAGCGAGTCGCTCCTGACCCTGGCGCGGGAGGGCCGGGGGCAGCGGGTGGGGCTGGACGTGGCCCAGCTCGCCGAGGAGGTCGCACAAAAAGCGGGCGTGCCCTACCAGGGGCCCCTTCACCTGGAAACCTCCGGTGACCCCTTTCTGCTGCGCCAGGCCCTGGAAAACCTGCTCTCCAACGCCCAGAAGTACGCCCCAGGGGCCCCGGTGCGGCTCGAGCTGGCCCACTCCGACGACCGGCAGTTCGCCATCCTGCGGGTGCAGGACGAAGGGCCGGGCATGCCGCCCGAGGTACTCCAGCGGGCCACCGAGCCCTTCTACCGCGCCCCCGGCACCCGGGTGCCCGGCAACGGCCTGGGCCTGAGCGTGGCAGCCCAGGTAGCCCAGGTACACGGGGGTCGGCTGGAGCTTAAGAACCTCGAGCCCCGCGGGTTCGCAGCCGAGCTGTGGATCCGGGTTCAACCGGCCTGATGGAGTGGCAGGCGCACCTCGAAGAGCGCTCCACCCTCGGGGCGGTTGTGGGCCGCTACCGTCCCCTTGTGCAGCTCCACCAGGGCCTTGACGATGGAGAGCCCCAGCCCGCTGCCGCCGGTGGCCCTCGAGCGCGAGGCCTCGGCCCGGTAGAAGCGGTCGAAAACCTTGTGCAGGGCTTCTGCGGGGATGCCGGGGCCGCTGTCCAGCACCCGCAGGTGGGCGTGGGTGGTGTCTTTGGCTACTTCCAGGGCAATCTTACCCCCGGCCGGGGTATGCTCCAGGGCGTTGGTGAGCAGGTTCCCGATCACCTGGGCCAGCCGGTCGGGATCGGCCCGCACCGGGACGGGCCCCTCGGGCAGTCTCAGCTCGAGCGCAACCTGCTTGGCCTCCAGAGCAGTCCCAAAGGCAGCGGCCATCCGGCGGGCCAGCTCGGCCAGGTTCAGCGGCTGCAAAGCCAGGTTGAGCCGCCCGGCATCGGCCAGCGAAAGGGTGCGCAGGTCTTCAACCAGGCGCGAGAGCAGCCGGGCCTGCTGGTGCAGGCGGTCTATCTCGCCCATCTCCAGGGGCACAACCCCATCCTGAATGGCCTCGAGGCGGCCCTGCATCACCGTCAGGGGGTGCGCAGTTCGTGGGCGATATCGGCAATCATGGCCCGGCGCTCGGCCTCGAGCTTTTCCAGGGCCTCGGCCATGCGGTTGAAATTGCGCGCCAGACGCGCTATCTCGTCCTCACCCCTGGGCGCGGGAATGCGCACCGACAGCTTCCCCTGGGCCAGGCTGCTGGCTGCAGCCGAGATGGCCTCGATGGGCCGGGCCATTCGGCGGGCAAACACCAGGGCCACCAGCACCCCCAGCCCGGTGGCAATCAGGCCCGCAATCAGCAGGTTTTGCTGTAAGCGGGCCTCCAGGCTGGGCCGGCGCAGGCGGGGCGGGGCCTGCAGCCGAACCGGAGGTGCAGCGGGGTTGTCCAGGGGGGTGATCCAGAACACCGGGTTGGGGTTGTCGGGGTCATCGGAGGGGCGCATCTGTACCCGAATTTCGCGGCCTTCCGCCAGCATCTGCCGCAGCTCGGGGGTCAGGCTCAGGCTGGGCGGGCGGCCCTCGTTGCGCCGCAAAAAGTCGCGCACCTCGGCGGGCAGTTCCCGAAAGGTACGCTCGCGCTGGAAGGTGTTGAGGGCCACCGTCAGCAGGCTGGTGGTGACGGCCACCAGGGCCATTAGAAGGCTCAGACGGACTTCAATGCGGTCAAAAAGGCGCATACAAGCTACCTACGTCAGGTTTCGACCCACAGCCGGTACCCCACCCCCCGCACGGTCTCCAGAAGCCCCGCACCCCCGGCGGCCTCGAGCTTCCGGCGCAGGTTCTTGAGGTGCACGTCCACCACCCGCTCCAGCGCCTCCGAGTCGGGCAGGGCGGCCTCGAGCAGCTCGGCCCGGCTGAAGGCCCGGCCAGGGGTGCGGGCCAGGGTTTCCAGCAGGCGAAACTCGGTGGGGGTGAGCTCGAGGCGCACCCCGCCCAGCCGGGCCACCACCTTCTCACTATCTATCTCCAACGGCCCCACCCGCAGGATGCCTTTGGGGGCCTCGGCCAGCACCGCCCGCCGCAGCACCGCCTTGACCCGGGCCACCACCTCGCGGGGGCTGAAGGGCTTGGTTATGTAGTCGTCGGCCCCCAGCTCCAGGCCCAGCAGCTTATCCAGGTCTTCGGTGCGGGCCGTCACCAGGATTACCGGGGTGTGGCCGTTGCTGCGGATACGGCGCAGCACCTCGAGGCCGTCCACCTCCGGCAGCATGATGTCCAGAAGCACCAGGTCGGGCCGGGCCACTCGAACCAGGTTCAAAGCCTGCCGCCCATCGGAGGCCCGCTCGGTGCGAAACCCTTCCCGACGCAGGTAGCCCTCCAAAATTTCCGCGATCTCCGGCTCGTCTTCCACCACCAGTACCAGTGCCATCGGCTCCAGTGTATCGGCAGACCCGGCCATGCCCCCAGTCTGCCCGCAGGCCATGAAGGGCCGGGGTGGGATTTATGTAGATTTGGGGAAGCCCGCCCTTTGCAAACCTGACCCATCGGTCAATAATGGGCTTTCGTGACACTGCCCCCCGGCGAGCCCCGCCGTTCACAAACCCTGGCCATCTGGGAAGGCCTGCTGGCCATCCTGTTCATCAACTGGAGCACCGGCATGGTCATGACCGGCTATGCGCTGTGGCTGGGAGCGCCCCCGGTGGCCCTGGCCATCCTGGGTGCGCTGCCCATGGTGGGGCAGATGGCCGCGCCGCTGGCCCTGTTTTTTCGGGGCAGCCGGAAGGATCTGAGCGCGACCCTATCGGTCTTTGGGCGGGGCCTCTTCATCCTGATGCTGTTTGTACCCCTGATGCCCGAAGCCTGGCGCATTCCGGGCATGTTGCTGATTGCCGCACTTTCACAGTTGATCGTGGCGCCGGTCAACGTGCTGTGGACAAGCTGGATGGCCGACCTGGTGCCGGAGCAACAACGGGGCCGGTACTTCGGGCTGCGCAACGGGCTGCTGGGTCTGGTGGGCACCCTGGGCAACCTGGCTGCCGGCGGCCTGATTGACGCCCTGGGCAAACCCTGGGGTTTCTTGCTGGTGCTGGGCCTGGCGGTGGGGGCAGGGATTGGGGCCACCTTCATCCTGCGGCGGCAGTTTGAACCCCCGGTAGCAAGCACACCCCCTCGCTTTGCAGAGTTCGTGCAACCCCTCTCCGACCGGCGCTTCCGGGGGTTTTTGGGGTTTGTGGTGCTGTTTTTGGGGGCGGTGAGCGTGGGAGGGCCTTTCGTGTTTCCGCTCTTCCTCGAGTATGCCCGCATGAGCTTTACCCAGGTGGGCCTCTGGACGGTGATTGCCGCAAGCTGTGGGCTGGTGCTGAGCCCTTTGTGGGGCCGGCTGGCCGACCGCATTGGGCACTGGCAGGTTTTGTTGTTCAGCAGCAGCGTGGCCGCCCTGGTACTGCCCCCTTTGTGGCTGGCCGGTGGGCCGGGCCGCCTCGAGACCATCTGGATGGCCGCGGTCTTCGACGCCGTGGCCTGGGGCGGAATTGGCACCGCCCTGACCAACGTGGCCCTGCAAAGTGCCTCGCCGGAAAAGCGCAACCTCTACCTGGCCTGGTACTGGATGGCCTTTGCGGTAGGGGGCATCCTGGGCTCTTTGCTGGGCGGGGCGCTGGGCAACCTGCACAAAAATCTCCAGCTCTTTCCCAGCGCCTACCACCTGCCCATCCTGGTCTCGATGGGGTTGCGGGTGGTGGCGGTCTACTACCTGGGGTGGCGCATCCGGCGCGATAGGAAAAGGGCCTCGCTGGAGTCAAAAGCAGCGCCTTCCATGCCTGCCGAAAACAAAACACCTGAATCTTAAAAAAACCAGGGCCGGGGTAATCCCCGGCCCACCAAAACGCAAGGGGTTTACTCGAGGCCCGAGAGCCTGCGGTTTTTGGCGATGTAGTCGCGCCACTGCTCGGGCACGTCTTCCTCGGGGTAGATGGCCGAGACCGGGCAGGCCGGCACACAAGCCCCGCAGTCAATGCACTCGTCGGGGTGGATGTAGAACTGGTCTCCACCGTCGTAGATGCACTCCACCGGGCAGACTTCGACACAGGACTTGTCCTTGGTGCCGATGCAGGGTTCAACAATCACATGGGGCATGGTTTTCCTCCGTTGGTTGGGCTTGGGTAGATGGGCAAAGCGCCAAACTGGCTCTTATTCTAAGGAATTTTGCCAAAAGTCAAGGGGCGGTGCGACTGTTTTGCATCGGGTACAAGCGGCTGTGAACCCTCAAAACCCACTGGTGCTATTCTAAAAACGTTTGGGCTCTAAGAGGCCCGACTGCAAGACCCCACAACTGCTATGGACAATGGCCTGAGCTTAGACCCCGTCGAGTTTTTGAAAGGCGCCCTGGAGATTCCCTCGGTCTCGGGGCAGGAGCGCGCGGTAGCCCAGTACCTGGCCGAGGGCATGCGAAGGCTGGGCTTTGCCAAGGCCTGGGTAGACGAGGCCGACAACGCCCGCGGTCAGATCGGCACGGGGCCGGTACAGGTGGTGCTTCTGGGCCACATTGACACCGTACCCGGCGAGGTGCCGGTGCGGCTCGAGGGCCAGAAGCTGTTTGGCCGCGGCTCGGTGGATGCCAAGGGGCCCTTTGTAACCTTCATTCTGGCCGCCGCCGGCCTGCCACCGGAGGTCCTGCAAAAGCTCACCCTGCACCTGGTGGGGGCCACCGAGGAAGAGGTGCCCAGTTCTAAAGGGGCCCGCTACGTGGTGGACAAGCTCAAGCCCGACTACGTGGTGATTGGGGAACCCTCGAGCTGGCAGGGCATCACCCTGGGCTACAAGGGCCGTCTGCTGGTGCGGGTGCGGCGCGAGAAGGACAACTTCCACTCGGCCCACCACGAGCCCAACGCCGCCGAGGAGCTCATCAGCTACTTTGTGAGCATCAAGGCCTGGGCCGAGGCCATGAACAGCGGCCAGGGGCCCTTCAATCAGGTGCAGTACAACCTGCGCGACTTCCGTATCGAACAACCCGACACCCGCCAGCTCGCCGAGATGAAGTTCGACCTGCGCCTCCCGCCCCGCCTCTCGGTCGAGGAGGCCATCCGCCACCTTTCGGCCTATGCCCCACCGGTTCTGGATCTCGACTTCTCCGGGCGCGAGGTGCCCTACGTAGGCCCCAAGGACACCCCCCTCACCCGCGCCCTGCGCATTGGCATCCGCCAGGCCGGGGGCGAGCCGGTGTTCAAATACAAAACCGGCACCTCCGACATGAACATCGTGGCCCCGCACTGGAAGGTGCCGATGGTGGCCTACGGGCCAGGCGACTCCACCCTCGACCACACCCCCAACGAGCACGTGGAAATACCCGAGTTCCTAAAGGCCATCGAGGCGTTGCGCATTGCACTTACCCGGCTGGCTAAGTAGCGTGAGAGTTTCGACGCGCTCAGCCGCCCTCTGTTTTGGCTGGAAGACCCCATCCCACCTGCCTCAGCGCCTCGTACAGCCCCACCCCCACCGCCACCGCCAGGTTGAGCGAGCGCCCGCCCCTGCCCGGCATGGGAATGGTCACGCCGGGAAAGCGCTCCAATACCTCGCTGGGGAGTCCACGGCTTTCCGGCCCAAACAAAAGGTAATCGCCGGGTTGGTAGCGCACCTCGGTATACAGCCGCGACACCTTGCTGCTAAAGGCCCAGATCCGGCCATCCGAGGGCAAGGTCTCCAGAAAAGCCCCCCAGGAGTCGTGCAGAACGTAATCTACCTCGGGCCAGTAATCCAGCCCGGCCCGCCGCAGTTTGGCGCTATTCCACTGGAAGCCCAGCGGACGAATCAGGTGCAGCTCGGCCCCGGTGGCCGCGCAGGTACGGGCGATGTTGCCGGCGTTCTGGGGAATTTCGGGCTGATAGAGCACCACCTTGAACATGGCCCGAATTTATCGCATCAATTCGGTTTGCGGCGGCCCCTTGAAAGCCGTTAGATTAAGATTGGCAACCCCAATTAACGGGATTCGCGACCAGAAGTAACGTGTGGGTGCACATTTCTGCACATCTTTTCAAATTTTCACTGCTACCTTCAGAAAAGAAGGATGGCGGCGTACCCCGAGATCGGACTCATGTTGCTGGCTGCGGTAGCCGGTTTGGCCACCTGGTGGCTGGCCAGGAGTGAGCCGGTCTGGCGCTGGGCCAGCCTGGGGATGCTGTTTTGGGGACTTCAGATCGGGGTAGGTCTCCTCGAGCGCCAGGCGGAACCCCAAGCGCCCCTTACCCTTTCGCACGCCCTACTGCTCATAGCTGCGCTGGCCTGGAAAGCCACTCTGCGCTCATTACCCCTGCGTGAAGCACCCCGCCTAACCCTGGCCCTGCTACCCTTTGCCGCACTTGTACCGGCTACCTTGTTTCTGGCTTATTCAGCCCAGCCTTCCCAGATGGTTCAGATGGTATGGCTGGCCGACCTGCTGCCCTTGTTGCTGGCGCTACCCCTCCTGGAAGCGGCCCTGCGGGGGCAGGCCAGCGAAAGCCGCCTGGTCTGGGGCTTGGGGCTATTGCTCAAGGCGGGCGGGAGCTGGGCCCTGGGGCTGGGCTGGCCCCCCCATGGGTTTGCGTATCTGGCCTGGGCTCTAGGCTTTTCCCTGATTGGCTGGGGGGGCTACCTCGAGGCCACCGAGTCCCGCCTGAGTAAAGGCACATTGGCCTCGGTACTTGTAGGACTACTGGGCAGTCTGGTGGTGCTGGGACTCGAGCCTCACGTCCAGCAACCCTTCCACAGCTTTTTCCTGGTGGGTTGGGGGTACGCCGTGATGTTCGTCCTAGCCGGCATCGGATGGGTGGTGTATTTGCGAATTAGCAGTGCCGAGCGGCAGCTCGAGCTCTGGATCAACCTGCTCGAGAGCCTCTCCAGCAAAGCCCAGTCCACCCAGAACCTCACGCCCCAAGGGGTGCTGCACAGCGTGATGGAGGGGCTCCAACCTCTGTACGGCAACCTGGTGGGGATCGAAGTGCGCTCCGACGTAACCATCCGGGCAGGGCAGAACGGCCCCTACGTGCACACCTTCGAGCTGGCCCTCGACACCCCTACCGAGGGACGGCTCTACTTTTCTGGCCCACCCAAAGACGAGCGTGGGCTGGAGGCCCTGGCCCCCCTGCTCACCGAACGGCTGCGGCTCTCCCTGGCCCTCAACGAATGGCGCAACAAAGCCTACACCGACCCCCTGACTGGGCTCTTGAACCGCCGCGGTTACGAGCGTCAGGTGCAAAGGCTGCTTCGGCGAGCAGGAGAAGAGGGTAAGCCCCTAAGCCTGGCTCTGCTGGACATAGACCACTTTAAGCAGATCAACGACACCTACGGCCACCCGGTCGGCGACAAGCTGCTTAAACAGTTGGCCGAGGTGCTGCGCAAGGCCAGCCGGAGCGACGACCTGGCAGTGCGATTGGGGGGAGAGGAGTTTGCGCTGGTGCTGTTCGGGGCCGACCTCGAGGACGCCTACCGGGTGCTGGAGCGCATCCAGAGCGAGGTGCGGGCCCTGCAGATCAGCCCCATCGCCTGGCGGCTGAGCATCTCGGCGGGGCTGGCCGGTGGTGAAATCCCCCCTTCGATGGCCACCGTGCAGCGCTGGCTCGAGCAAGCCGACCAGGCCCTCTACGAGGCCAAGCAAGCCGGACGGGATCGGGTCTACCCTGTTCCACCCTCCAGCCAGTTCCTGGAGGATTTGCTCGAGCTTTAAGGTTGGTGACCCAACCCAAGAACGCTTTGGTTACCACGCAGGATGTGCACCTGCACCCCCTCCGAGACCAGATGATTTCGCTTTCGCAAAAGCTGCTGCACCCCGTCTGTCATGCCAAATACCCTGCGCCCTTTCTCCCCCGGCCATAGAAAAAACCCTTCGGGCAAAGCCACCAGGTGCACCTGGGATGTCCGAGCTCGGGCACGTAAGGCACCTTCCAAAACCTTTGCCGAGGCCAGCATGGTTACGAGAATTAGGTTGGTACCAGGTTCCGGGTCGGGCACCGGCGTAGGGTTCTGCTGGGGCCGGGCTCGGCCCAGCTCAGCCAGCAGTCGCTGCTCGTGGATAGTGCCAAAGCCTACTGGTATAGACCTGCCTCCCAACGATAGCCCCACCGCCAGCCCCTCTTCGGACGCCGCACGGAGCAGACTGGCCGCCAGGCTGGAGGCATGCTCGAGGTAGACTTCCCCTACCCTGCCCTCCCCTTGCAAGTCCAGGTGCAGCCAGATTGCGCTGCTCTTGACCCGCTCGAACTCCCGCATCATTAGCTGTCCGTACCGGGCTGTGGCCTTCCAGTGCAGGTGTCGAAGCGGATCGCCAGGCGTGTAGGCCCGCACACCCACAAACCGGGTGGCATCCTCCATGCCCCCCTCGGCGGGGTGACCATCGGCCAGGAGGGTGCGCCTAAGATGGGGAAGCAATGCCGGATGTATCTCAGGATAGACCACCACCGCACCCCGCTCAAGGCTGAGGTGCACCTCGCGCTCGAGTACACCCAGCAAATCCCGCACAAAAACCCGGACACCGGGTAAGTGATGCTCCCCCCGGCGTCGCGCCAGCAGTAAAAGCTTGTCCTCCAGACGCCATCTCCCCCAGACCAAGGCCCGTCCGCCCCAGGCCATTACCCCCAAGGGGGCCGACCCATCCCCCTCGAGTCTGGCAAAAAGCGGAACCCAGGTTTGGAGCACCATCTGAACCTGGGCCTCGGCCTTCTGGCCCGAGAATAAAAAAGCCTTAGAGGTTACCGTGCACCGGGCTCGAGCCCACCGCGGCCCCAGCAGCAGCAGGCAAACAATCAACAGCGGTAGCAGCCAAACCCACATCGCCTCAAGCCTCAACCGGAACCGGAAGGCTTTGCAGAATTTCCTCCAGTACCCCCTCGGCTCTGGCCCCCTCGAGCCGAGCCTCGTAGTGCAGCAGCAGGCGGTGGGCCAGCACCGGCACGGCCGCCCTTTGAATATCGTCCGGTAGCACAAAGTCACGCCCTGCTATGGCTGCTTGGGCCTGGGCAAAGCGCTGTAAAGCCAGTGCCGCCCTGGGGCTTGCCCCCAGCAAGACCTGGGGGGCCCGCCGGGTGGCGTGCACGATGGCCAGCAGGTAGTCCTCGAGGTCGGGCTCGAGGTACACCTGCCGAACCTGTTGTTGCAACTGCACGATCTCCTGTGCGTTGGAAAGCGGCTCCAGGGCGGCTTCCGGGCTGGTTTCCCGCAGGCGGCGCAAAATCTCCCGTTCGGCCTCGGGTTCTGGATAGTGAAGACGCAGGCGGCAGATAAAGCGGTCGAGCTGGGCCTCCGGAAGACGGTAGGTTCCCTCCTGTTCGATGGGGTTTTGGGTGGCGATCACCCAGAAAGGCTGGGGCAGGGGATGGGTCTGTCCCTCCAGGGTAACCTGGCTCTCCTGCATGGCCTCGAGCAGGGCCGACTGGGTCTTGGGGGTGGCCCGGTTGAGTTCGTCGGCCAATAGCACACCCGTAAAGATGGGCCCCGGACGGAAGCGAAACTCGCCATTGTGGTAGATGTAAACCCCGGTTAGGTCGCTGGGAAGCAGGTCGGGGGTCATCTGTACACGGCGGAAGGATAGGCCCAGGCTGCGGGCTAAAGCCCGGGCTAGGGTGGTTTTGCCCGTGCCCGGCACATCTTCCAGGAGCAGGTGTCCCCCCGTCAAAAGGGCTGCCAGGGCTTGCTGAATCACCTCGGCTTTGCCCACAATAACCCGCTCTATCTGTTGCTCAATACGCTGGTACCAAGGTGCAATCATAGGGGTGGAAACCTCCGGGTTATCTCCTCGACCAGGCGGCGGGCCTCCTGGCCATGCTCGGGCAATGGTTTACCGCCATAACGTACCCGCTGGTAGAGCTCGAGCAGCCGAATCAGCGCATCTCTGACCTGGGGCTGTCGGGCCAAAACATCCTGCGCAAACCGGGCTGGGCTCGACGAAGGAGGCCTTGGCAAACCCAATTCCTGCATGCGCTCCTCGAAACTTCGGTAGGCCTCACGAATGGGGTCTTGTGGAGCGGTGCGGGGCCTGGGTGGGTGGTGTTTGACCGGGGTCGTGGGCAAATCGAGTTCCTCAGGTCGCTGTAGCTGCCACGCCCAGTACAGCATGCCCAGCAGCAAAAAGAACCCCGCCAAAGCCATCAAGAAAGCCAGCAAATATCCGGTTTCAGTAAAGCCAGGGGGTACACTGCGAGCCTGCCACTCCACCACCGGGGTAGCAGGCAGTCCCTCCCCACGCGGCCAAACCCATCCACCCCCCCAACCACTTCCCCGCAGCCCCGAGAGCAGCAGGGCCCAGGTAAGGGCCACCGCCAGAACCGGCAGCAGAAAAGAGCCCCGGCCCGGCGCACCCTTGGCTCTATTTCCCCAGAAGGTCAGCACCAGCACCAGAGCCACCATCAGAAGCATCGCCAGGTGCAACCCATCCAAGGCCCGGTTCAAAAAAGGTAACCAGGACTCGAGGGGCGAGCCAGCAGGGCGTACCCAGCGCACCGCAGGCCCCGAGGCCTCGGGGGCTTCCCGGATGGCGGGGGCCGAAGGTGTCTCGAGGGGCCGCGTCTGCTCGATTGGAGCTGCAGGGCTTGGCAGCCGCAGTTCCAAATGACCCATCCCAAGCACGAAAAGAGCGCCACAAAGCACCAGGGCCCCAAGGCCTGCCGGGTTCCACCAAAACCCGCGCCCGACGTTTTGGGCTTTGGACCACTCCCAAACCAGCCCCCAGACCAGATGTAACCCCAGCAGCAGAGCAAAAACCAAACCCGAAGGGTAGAAAATCAGCAATCCCAGACCTGGCCATAAAGCCCAGCGCTCCTGCCGCAGCATCTTGCCCACCATCACACCAAATATCCAAAGTAAAGAGGTGGTTTGGAACCAATTATTCCAGGCCTGTTCCCAGGAAGCCGGGGAAGTGAGCAGGTGCAAAAGACCCGGAAAAGCGGAAAACCATAGGAATCCATCCCGGTAATGGCTACGCCACAAAAGCACAAATAGCCCCATTCCCAACAGCAGCCCCAGGCGCAGCTCTGCTGCGGCCACACCCAGTAAAACACCCCCCAACCCCACCACCAGTGCCCACCGAGCCAACAACTCATTTGAAACTGTTTGTCTGGAAACGAAAAAACCCATAGCGGCGGATAAGTGGTTCAAACCTGCACCGAATCCTCAGACTATCTTAGGCCTTGACACGCAAAAAAAAAACAGCTAACCTAGAGCCTGCTAACTAGCTGTTCGTAAAAGCTCCACAGTTTTCGCTGTCATCAGAATCGAAAAAGCCAACCAGTGCCAACCTCGCAAGGTCTCAGCCAGCCGCTCATAGTCTCGCGCCAGCCTGCGAAACCGGGATGTCCAGGCAAACGAACGTTCCACCACCCAACGCTTCGGCAGCAGCACGAATCCTCGTTTGGCCCCTTCCACCTTGACCACACACAGGGCGATGCCTTCCGCCTCTGCCGCTTGTGCCGCTTCCTCCCCAGTGTAACCCTGATCCACAAAGGCCACTTCCACCTGCTCCCCCGTCACTTCCTGCACCTGTTGACTGAGGGCTCCCACCTGGGCCCGTTCCTGTTCACTGGCCGCCGTTACTACCAGGGCCAGCAGATGCCCCAGGGTATCTACCGCCAGGTGAACTTTGCTTCCCTTGCGTCGTTTGTACCCATCGTATCCGGCCCGCTCCCCACTTTGCGGGGTGGACTGTAGGGTGCGAGCATCGTAGATGGCAGCGCTGGGATGGGCGGCTTTGCCCTGGAGCATTCGCAGGGTCATGCGCAGGTCGTGTACCAGGTCTTCGAAGACCCCCCGGTTCATCCAGCGGTAGGCTTGCGCCTGAACGATATGGGGGGGTGGGAAGTCGTGGGGCAGGTAGTCCCACTGAGCACCGGTTCGAACCATCCAGCGCAGGGCGTTGAACACTTCGCGCAGGTCGTACTTGCGCTGGGGTGCTTCCAGCGGGGCGAGGGTCAAATAGGGCAGCACCAGAGCCCATTCCTCATCACGGACGTCCGATGGGTAAGCACGGCGGTTCATGCTCTAAACATAACTGCAGTGCCTGATTTGGGTAAGGTGGTTTGTAGATTCTAACGCACGAAAGGAGAGTTTATGAAGGTTGTCGTTGTTTTGACCTTACTTTCGGTGTTTGCAATTGGGGCCGTGGCTTGGTACAACGCAGCATCCCAGCCCGAGCAAACTGCATGCATGCGCATTCGGGACTGCCACTTCCCCGAAAAAGGCCCTCTTGTCGGCATTCCGACCATCTGGGGCTCCAAAGTGGTAAATATCTGATACCGTTTCCGCTTGAATCCTTCACCGCCATGCGTAGTCAGAGGTGAAGGATTCGAGCCGACCGAAGGGAGTAGGAGGGCATTCCGGCAGTATCGTTTGGACCTTCAAAAGTGAGCGATACCGCCAGAATGCGTATTACAGAAAGTTACTTCCGCAACAGCCGCACCACCTCGACCAGTTGCGCCGGCGTGGGGGGCTCGAGGTCGGCCTGGCACTGGGCCAGGTAGGCCTCCAGGATCTCCTCCCCCACCGATTCCAACGCGCTCTTCACCCCGCTCAACAGGGTGAGAATTTCCCGGCACTCCCGGTCTTCCTCCACCATCTTTTGCAGACCGCGCACCTGACCTTCCAGACGGCGCAACCGGTGGATAATACGGGTTTTTTCGTCCGGGCCAAAGCTGGCGTTGGGGGTGGGTTCAGAAGCGGTGGACATAGCAGATCCTACCGGGTGACGGGGTACCTACGGGACATCCAGGCCTGAATGCCGCCGGTTACCAGGTTTAGGTTCCGGTAGCCTTTGCCCATCAAGTACTGCACCGCCACCGCGCTGCGGTTCTGGGTGTTGCAGTGGATATAGACCGGCCGATCCTTGGGCACGCGGTTCCACCAGCGTTCAATCTCCTGCAGCGGCCAGTTGACCGCGCCCTTCACGTGACCCTGGGCAAACTCCTGGGGCGTACGCACATCAATCACGAACACCTTGGGGTTGGACAAAGCCGCCTTGAGATCGTCTACAGTGACAATCTTAGGCTGGGCCAGCCCCCAGGAGAGCAAGGTCAGGAGCAGAAGGGCTGCTAGCCTCATGCCACCACCCCAGCGCTGGCCTTGATGGCCGCCTCCACGAAGACCCGGTCGGGCTGCCCACCCAGAATGCGCTGCTGGGTCGTGCCGCTGATGATGGTATCGGGCACCCCCGAGATGTTGTAGCGCCTCGAGAGCTGGGGGAACTCGCTGGCTTCTACCCCTTCGGCGATGATATTGGGGTTGTGGTAGGCCAGCTTGTAGGTCGCCAGCACGGCCTGCGGGCAGTAGGGGCAGGTGGGGGTCACGAAGGCCTGCATACGTACCGGCGAGGCAACTTTTTGCAGATCGGCCTGCGACTTTTCACCCAGCTTGCTCTCGCCGGTGCCCAGCATCAGCAAGGTTTCGATCAGGGTGCTGAACTCGTAGCCAGCCGGCAGTCCCAGGAAGCGGATGTTGTTGCGGTTCGAGCCTTTTTCCCGCAGCAGAATGGTGGGTGCATAGCTCAGGCCCAAGGCCTGGGCCTCGGGGTCGGAGTGGATGGAGCGCTGCTCCAGGCTCAGGTGGGGGTTCAGGGCCACCACTTCCTTGAGCAGGCCCAGGGTTTCGTCCTGCAGCCCTACCTCCTGGCCGGGCAGCTCGAGGCCCGAGGTGGTAAAGACCACCACTTCCACGGGGTTCTGGATGGGGGCCAGCATTTCACGCACCTGGGCTTGAATTTTCTCGTCTAAAAACATGATTTCTCCTTTGGCGAGGGGCCACATATACCCCTACCGGTATGTTCAGTATACCCCCAGGGGATATATTTCGCAAGGGTGGTTGACCACTAGACTGAAAAGCATGTGGGGTTGGTTCAAAAATTTGCTGGGTCTGGGGGCCAGGGTGCCCCGGATTAGTGCGCTAGAAGCCCAGGAAAAGCTCAGGGCCGGGGCGCTTCTGATTGACGTGCGCACCCCCCTCGAGCGCAAACTAAGCAAAATACCGGGCTCCCAGGGCCTGCCGCTGGCCGAGCTGCCCAGGCGCTGGGAAAGCCTGCCCAAAGACCGGCCCATCATCTGCTTTTGCGAGAGCGGCAGCCGCAGCCAGCAGGCCGCCGAGTTTCTGGCCGAGAAGGGCCTCGAGGTCTACAACCTGGCCGGGGGAATTTCGGCCTGGCAGGCCGCGGGGTTGCCGGTGAAGAAGGGCGACTTGCAGCGCTAAAGTCCTCAAGCGGTCTTATTGGTGCAGAAAAACCCTACCCTGCTCGAGCGAGCTTTAGAGTGAGACATATGGAAGTATTGCTTTTAGCGTTTATCGCTTTTTTGATTTTATTAGGCTGGGTGTTCTTGGGGAAAAACCGGGATGGCTCCGCCCGATCCGCCTCGATTACTTACACCAAGAAACATGCCCTGCTCAGCCCTGCCGAGCGCTCGTTTTATGGTGTACTTCAACAAGCCGTTGGCAATACTTACCATATTCACGCCAAGGTTCGTCTAGCCGACCTTATCCAACCGGCCTCAAGCCTGTCCCGCTCAGACTGGCGTACAGCGCTCAATCGCATTGACCGCAAGCATCTGGACTTCGTTTTAGTAGATCCCAGCACCACCGAAGTGATGTATGCCATAGAGCTCGACGACAGCAGTCATAGTTCCGACAAACGCGTCCAACGCGACACTTTTGTGAATGCCGCTTTAGAATCAGCAGGTTTGCGCTTAATTCGTGTCCCAGCCAAGAGTGCCTACAGTCTGTCAGAGGTACGAAGTATGCTGGGCTTCGAAGCAAACCCACAATCCTCCGGCACGACAGCACCTGCAACCCCAACCTGCCCTAAGTGTGCTGCCCCAATGGTCAAACGCCAGGCCAGCCGGGGTGAGCACGCAGGTAAGCTCTTCTGGGCTTGTAGTCGCTATCCAGAGTGCAGATCGATTGTATCCATCAATAATTAAACGGCAGTACTGGGGACGGCTTACCCACCTAAAGCTACTACTCCGGCAAGCCCAGTCTTTTTGCCAGCGCCTTTACAGCCTGTTGGGTGGTGGGCGGCCCGTGCCCCACGTAGATCTTCTGGGCCTCGAGGCGGGCGATCTTCCCCACCGTGCGCCGGGCCTGTTGGGTGTCGTGGTTGACCATGGCCGGGGGAACCCAGGGGCCTTTCGCACCTACCCGCAGCGCGTCGGCGGCCAGCAAAACCCCTTCGCGCAGCAGGCCAATCTGACCGGGGGTATGGCCGGGCAGGTGCACCACCTGCCAGCCCATCACTTCCGCGCCTTCTTCAACGGGTGTCAGAGCTTCTCTGGGCACCGGCCGGGGGCTGTTGGCAATCCAGTCACCCAGCCAGGGAATGGGCGGAAAAGGTGGGCGGCGCGCTTCCCCGCTAATGAAGGGGATGTCGAGCGGATGGGCGTAGATGGGCAGCCCGTAGCGCTCCCAGAGCATCCGGGCCCCGCCCACATGGTCGAGGTGGTGGTGGGTGAGCAGCAGGGCCACCGGCCTGCGCCCCCCCAGGTGCCGCAGCAGCCTTTGGTTCTCCTGCGGCATGCCGGAGTCCACCAGCAATAAACCCTCCGGGGTGTCCAGCAAGTACAGGTTGGCGGTCAGCGAAAAAACTTGCATCAAGGCTTTATTGCTTCGCCAATCGTCTGAAGCGAAACCCCCATCTCGGCCAGGGCCGCCCGGATGGCCGCAGCGTCAATGCCGGCCTCGCGGTGCATGCGGGGAATGGAGCCGTGGTCGTAGAAGACATCCGGCAGGCCCAGCACGCGGATATCGGGTTTCAGGCCCAGTTCATTGAGGGCTTCCAGTACCGCGCTGCCAAAGCCCCCCATCTTCTGGTGGTCTTCGGTGGTCACCAGCTTGTAGCCCTCGAGGGCCAGCGCTTCCAGCATCCCCTTGTCCACCGGCTTGAGGAAACGGGCGTTGATGACGCCAATCTCGGGGTGATCCTGGGCGGCCTCGAGGGCATACTTGAGGGTCTTGCCAAAGGCCAGTATATAGGCCCTGGAGCCCTCCTTCAGCACCTCCCAGCGGCCCCACTCGATCTCGGGCCAGGCCCCCTCGGGGACTTTTTCCACGTTGTCGCGGGCGTAGCGGATGGCGATGGGCCCGCCCAGCTCCAGGGCCTTCTTGAGCATGGCCCGAAGCTCCAAAGCATCCTTGGGGGCAGCAATCTGCACGTTGGGCACGGTGCGCAGGTAGGCGATATCGAAAACCCCGTTGTGGGTGGCCCCATCGCCCCCCACAATCCCGGCCCGATCCACCGCAAACACCACCGGCAGGTTCTCGATGGCGATGTCGTGGATGATCTGGTCGTAGGCCCGCTGCATAAAGGTTGAGTAAATAGCCAGCACCGGCTTGAGGCCCCGCAGGGCCATACCCGCCGCCACCGTGGCCGCCACATCCTCGCAGATGCCGGTGTCCAGGTAGCGCTCGGGGTGGGTCTGGGAGTACTTCACCAGCCCCGAACCCTCGCGCATGGCCGGGGTGATAACGAAAAGCCGGGGCTCCTTATGGGCCAGCTCGGTCACCGCGTCGCCGAAGGCCGCCGACCAGGAGTAGCCCTTGCTCACCTTCTCGGGGTTCTGGGGGTTGAAGCCGGGCGGCCCGTGCCAGTAGATGGGGTCTTCCTCGGCCACCCCGTAGCCCTTGCCTTTCTGGGTCACGATGTGCAGCAGGGTGGGGCCGTCGAGTTCTTTAATCTGCTCCAGAATGTGAATCAGGCCCGGCAGGTCGTGCCCGTCCACCGGCCCCACGTAGCGGATGCCCCAGGCGTAGAAGGGGTTCTCCTGGTGCAGCATCAGCTTGGCGGCCTCCTTGGCCCGGTCTACCAGGTTGAAGAGCCGGGGCGAGATGCCCTCCAGAACATGCTTGCCCCACTTCTGGGTGTCCTGTACCCACTTTTTGGTCTGGTACTCCTTGAAGTAGCGGTTCAGAGCCCCCACGTTCTCCGAGATGGACATCTCGTTGTCGTTGAGAACCATCAGCAGCCTGGGCTTACGCTCGCCAATCACATTGAGCGCAGCCAGGGCCATCCCGCCGGTTAGGGCCCCGTCGCCGATGATGCCCACCACGTGGTAGTTTTCGCCCAGGGTATCGCGGGCAATGGCCATGCCCAGGGCATTGGCCAGCGAAGTGGAGGCGTGGCCCACCGTAATCGCGTCGTGCTCGCTCTCCGAGACCTTGGTAAAGCCCGAGATCCCCCCTTCCTGGCGGATGGTATGGATGACTTCCTTGCGCCCGGTCAGAATCTTGTGGGCGTAGGCCTGGTGGCCCACATCGAACAACAGGCGATCCCTGGGCGAGTCGAAGACCCGGTGCAGGGCCACAATCAGCTCCACCGCCCCCAGCGAGGAGGCCAGGTGGCCGCCGTTCTGGGCGCACACCCGGATAATCTCGCTACGCAACTCCTCGGCCAGTTGCAGCAGCTCTTCTTGCGAGAGGGTTTTTAGGTCTTGCGGTTGGTTGACCTTTTGCAGAATCACATATGCCTCCCAAAACGACCCGGTGATAACCCGACTGTCGCGCGTATCCTGTTCACAACTCTAGGGGTTTGTGGGCCGCTTGCAGTACCCCAGGGAACAAAGGGCCGTGCCCGTTGGTTGGCGATTGGTCTATTTGAAGTTGCGGTCAATCAGCGAAAGCCCACCCTGGTCGCTGAAGTTCACCGAGCTGTAGATCTCGCCCACCCCAGGGTAAAACCAGATCTCGAAGCCCTCCCGCAGGCTGGGGTTTCGGGGGTCGCGCACCTCCCAGGCGATGCGGAACACCTCGAAGCTGCCCGCCGGTACGGTCACGTTGGACTTGCCCAGCACCGTGTAGGTGTAGTCCAGCACCCGGTCGCTCACCCGGGTCACGTTGTTGCCGGTGCGCAGCTCGATGACCTCGCGGGTCTGGCCGCCCCAGCGCGCCCCTGCCACCAGGCTGGCCTGGGGCGGGTATTCCTGGATGGGGGGGGTGTAGCGGGTCACCTGGAGCCGGTCGAAGTCTTCCATGCCCAGGAGCCGCACCCCGCTGGCGTCCACCTGGCGGTAGTAGGAGCGCTCGAGGCCCCGTCCGCTCAGGCGGTAGCGGATGGCCGGCTGGCCCTCAAAGGTGGTGGGGCCCAGCACCGATAAACGCACCGGCGGGTCGCCCAGGGAAGCCCGGGGCGGGAGGTAGACCCAGTCCAGCCCCGGCTGGGAAGGGTAAAAACCCACCGGGCCCTGAATGAGGGCGGTATTGGTCTGGGGTTCGGTGGCGCGGGGTGCACAGGCCCCCAGCAGCAGCAGTAGTAGCAGGGCAATTCGTCGCATCGCCCCAATTTACCCTCGGGTGGGGTGGGGTGGATGTAAAACCTCGCGCAATTCGATTAAGAGCTGCGGCAGCTCGGCCAGGGCCGGGGGCTCTTCGGAACCCGAGACCAGCAACAGCTCGGCCCCCAGGCGCTCGAGGTACTCCACACCCCGCTCAAAGCCCCGCATAAGCTCGTGGTGGCGCACCAGCAGGCGGTCGCGGGTGGGGCCTTCGGTGCTGGGCTTGGCTAAAAAACGCTCGAGCTCAGCCAGTTGCGGCAGCAGCTTACGCAGGTCTCGCCCGTACTGCTGGGCCGGTTTGAGCGCATCGTGCAGATGGGGCAGCCGCCCCCCCAGCCGCCCAATCTCGGCCAGGGCGGCCTCCAGCCGGTGGGCCTGCTCTTCTTGCGCGGGTGGCAGGTTCCGGCTGGCCCCAAACACCCAGACCAAAAGCCCCACCGCCAGCAACAAGAGCATCAGCTCCAACAGGGCAATACCGGCCATGTTGCCTTAAGGATACGCTATAGGTATGCCCTGGCAGTACGTACCCCTGCTGCACCACCTGGAGGAGCTCTATCGGAAGCCTCGAGACCCCACGCGCTTCCGGGCCTATCTAGCCAAGGTATTGAACGCCCAGGGCGACGACGTGGAGCTGGTGCCCCTGATTGCCGCCAACCCCATGGCCAAAGAACACGCACTGGCCTATGTGCAGGAACTGCTGGCCTTGCAGGCCGAGGCCCTGGCCCAGTCTGCGATGGAGGAGGCCGCCCAGCAGCTACCCGCAGTTCAGGCCCAGCTCAAGGTTTCGCTCACGGTGCTGGACGATGCCAGGGGCGGCTGGACCCACCGCTACACCACCCAAAAAGGGTTATGGGGGCTGAGCGAGCGGGAGCTGGCCCTCGCCCACCGCTACGGCTGGGTCTCAATTCCTTGCTGGACTTCCGAGAAGCCCTCCCCCGAGTACATCCGCCAGCAGACCCGGCTGCACCTCTATCAAGCAGCTTGGTCGTACCACCAGGCGATACCGAAAACGCTACGAGAAATCCTGGTCTACGAGGGCCAGGCCCTGCGGTTTGCCGGTGCGGTGCAGTGGCTCGACGACGAGGAGCTGGCCTACACGCGGGCGGTGCTCGAGCCCCACCTCGACAGCACCCACTACCCCACCCTGCTGGTAGCCCTCGAGGGCGACCCCGCCGCTCAGGCCCTGGGCTACCCGCCGCTGGGACTCTCACCCAAAGCCGGTCTTGCTTTAGCTTTAGCCGAAGCCACCACCCACAACTCTAGCTAGTCCAAAAGCAATAACCCCCGATTTGCTCGGGGGTTCTGCCTGCTTTCAACTATCCGCAATCAATGCTGTAACGCGCCCTACGCCATCCCCAGCTCGCGCTTGAGGCGGGCCAGGTCGTCTTCAACGGCCTTGTTGCTGCCCAGGCTTTCCAGCTCCTTCTCCACGTCGCTTTTGTCCAGCTCCGAAAGGGCCGCGTGCTTGTCCTCCATGGCCTCGATGCGGCGCTCCATGTCCTCGAAGGCCTCCACCGCGCTGTGGGCGTCTACCTTGGACTCGAACCTGCGCACCGTCTCGGCGGCCTCCACGCCCTTCTTGCGGGCAATGAGCAGGGCTTTCTTGGCCTCGGACTCCTGAATTTTGCCTTCCAGGGCCTTGAGCTGGGTGGTGAGCTGGTTGACCAGGGACTGTTGCTGGGCCACCTGCTGGGCAAAGCCATCGGCCAGGGCCTGAGCCTGCTGTTTGCGCTTGAGAGCCTCGCGGGCCAGGTCTTCGCGCTCGCCCTTGAGGGCCTCGGCGGCTTTTTGCTCCCAGGCCCGCGCCTGCTCGGCGTAGCTTTGCTGCTCGCGCTCGAGCTTCTTCAGCTCGGCCATGGCCTCGGCCACCTCCATCCGGGCCTCGCGCAGCGTGGAGCGCATATCCTCCAGGGCCTGCTCGATGATTTTTTCCGGGTCTTCGGCCCGTTTAATCAGATCGTTGATATTGGCCCGAATCAGGCGGGAAAGGCGGTCGAGAATACCCATAGTTGTTCCTCCTGCAACCCAGTGTAGCGCACCCCCACCCCCCTCACAACCTCCGCCGCGCACAAAGCCGGGTTTTGCCGGACAAACGCCCCAAACGGCGCTTCACCACTCGGGGTCGTCTTTTTTTGTTGGCCGTATTTCAAACTCGCCCTCGAGCGGGTTGTACACCGGCTCCCAGTCCCTCTTGCCCGGCGAAAAGGTCTCCTGGTGCGGGTTGTATTTCGGCGGCGCAGGAATAGCCGAAAACTCGCCGTTGGTTGGCAGATACGAGAACCCGTTGCCCGCTGGGGCAAACTCGTGGCGGTTTTGGAAGGGGTTGTACCGCAAAACCCAGTCTTCTGGAACCATCTCGAATTTATTTGTGTAGGGGTTGTACTTCTGAACCAACTTTGCCATCTTTAAAGCTTACTCCACTCATAAGATGCTTTTTGGTCACAACAGCCAGCCCCCAGACGGCCGCCAAGCTTTCCAGGGCAGCCGTTTAGGGGGTGACTCCAATCCCCTTACGGGGCTTTTACTATCGCCAAGCGCCAGTACCTCCAAGAGGGGGATGAGGATAGTTTCAATCCCCTTACGGGGCTTTTTGTTTGCAACGCAAGCGCCGGTACACGTGGGGGCTTTCGTCCACGTCACGTTTCAATCCCCTTACGGGGCTTTTTGTTTGCAACCCGGTTATCCCGGCTTGTTCTGTCCAGCGCACTGGCTTCAAGTTTCAATCCCCTTACGGGGCTTTTTGTTTGCAACCCCAGCGCCCACACCGCATACTGACTGGCCTCGCCAGTCAGTAGTTTCAATCCCCTTACGGGGCTTTTTGTTTGCAACGAGCGCCCTGCCACCGTCCGGCGCTACAAGCGGGCTGCCCACGTTTCAATCCCCTTACGGGGCTTTTTGTTTGCAACTGCAGGTTAGGGTCGGAAGAGGACATGCGCCCCGAAACTGTGGTTTCAATCCCCTTACGGGGCTTTTTGTTTGCAACTGCCGGGCGGCAAACACGAGGAACAAGACCGGTTGTTGGAGGTGGTTTCAATCCCCTTACGGGGCTTTTTGTTTGCAACGGGAAGATGTACCCAATGTCGCCGTCATAATCAGCACCGGGTTTCAATCCCCTTACGGGGCTTTTTGTTTGCAACCCCAGTCACCGTGGCCCACTTCTGCAAGCGCTCGGCGTCGTCGTTTCAATCCCCTTACGGGGCTTTTTGTTTGCAACTGAACCCGTTAGAGCGAACCATCGACACTATGAGCCGGCTCAGTTCGTTTCAATCCCCTTACGGGGCTTTTTGTTTGCAACTCACATGGTCCGAGGGTGCTGGTGCACAAGCCTCTGAGGCTTTGGGTGTTTCAATCCCCTTACGGGGCTTTTTGTTTGCAACAGCATACCCCGTTAAACGCCGTGCTGTACAGGGGTGCTGGAGGGGGTATTTATGAGAAAATGGAGTTATCCACAGCCCCCCTGTGGATAACTGGGGTAAAAAGTGCGTTTTTTGCGATGAGGGCTTACTTTCCCACACTTTTAGATTTTTTGTGGCGTGGGTTTGCCTTTTTCATCGCAAAAACTGGCTTTCAAAGTGCGCTGTCGAATTGCTCGACAACAGCATTATAGCATTTTGCGCAAAACATAATGGGTTATTTGGTGAAAGTGTTTCCATGCTGTGCTGGACTGGCTTCAGGCTAGGTTTAGTGTGGGGTGGGGTGCGATCGCGCAGGCATTTTTGGCGGGTTGGGCGGGGTTTACGCTCGTTGTAACGGGTGTCGGGCGGGGGCGGGTGGGGGTAGTATTTGGGCATGGTTGCCGATCTTTCTCCGGCCCAGGTGCGGGCGGCCATCCAGCAATACCTGCTGGACGCGCTGCCCAAGCCCGAGGCGGCTACCCGCCTCGAGCTGGCCCAGTTTGCCCGGATGCTGCGCGACTACCCCGAGCGCGGCGGCAAAATGCTGCGGGGTACGCTGCTGGTGTACACCGGGCTGGCCTACGGGGCTTCGCTGGCGGGGGTGCTGCCGGTTGCGGCGGCGCTCGAGCTTTTCCAGAACTGGGCCCTGATTCACGACGACATCGAGGACGCCTCCGACGAACGGCGCGGCAAACCGGCTTTGCACAAGCTGTACGGGGTGCCGCTGGCCCTCAATGCCGGTGACGCGCTGCATGCCCGGCAGTGGGCCCTGCTGGTGGAGGCGGGGGCTTCCCGGGCGGTGCTGCTCGAGTTCGTGCACATGGTGGAGCAAACCGCCCAGGGGCAGCATCTGGAGATGAGCTGGATGGAGGGGCAGCGCTTCGACCTAGGCGAGCCGGACTACCTGGAGATGGTGGGCCAGAAGGCTGCCTACTACACCGCGGTGGCCCCGCTGCGGCTGGGGGCGCTGGCCGCCGGGGCAGAGCCGCCCGCCGCCTTCAGCGAGGCCGGGATGAAGCTCGGCATCGGGTTTCAGATTGTGGACGACGTGCTCAACCTGATGGGCGACCCCGCCAAGTACGGCAAGGAAATTGCCGGCGACCTGTGGGAGGGCAAGCGCACCCTTATTTTGCTGCGCTTTTTGCAGCAGGCCAGCCCCGAGGAACGCCGCCGGGCCGAGGCCCTGCTGCGCATTCCCAGGGAGCAAAAGCCGGCCCCGGAGGTGCAGTGGCTGCACCAGCGGCTGTTGCAGTCGGGGGCGGTGGCCCATGCCCAGCAGGTGGCCGAGCGGCTGCTGGCCGAGGGGCTGGAGGCGCTCGAGCCGGTGCTGCGCGGGGCCCCACGGGGTGCTTATGGGGCGCTGGTGCTGGAAATCCTGCAAAGCCTGGTGCGGCGGGAGGCGTAAGCCCGCCCATAGTAATCCAGTCCAGGTTTACTAGCGCTATAAAAAGTAAACTGCAAGCATGGAACCCAAGCCCTTTGAAATTGGCCTCTACACCTTTGTAGAAAACACCCCCGACCCCTACACCGGTCGGCTTCAAGACCCCGCCCAGCGCATGCGGGACTTGCTCGAGCAGGCCCATCTGGCCGACCAGGTGGGGCTGGACGTGTTTGCGGTGGGCGAGCACCACCGCGAGGAGTACCTGGCCTCGGCCCCGGCGGTAATTCTGGCCGCCATTGCCGAGCGCACCCGGCGCATCCGGCTCACCAGCGCCGTGACCGTGCTCAGCTCCGACGACCCGGTGCGGGTCTTCCAGCAGTTCGCCACCCTGGATCTGCTCTCGGGGGGCCGGGCCGAGATTATGGCCGGGCGGGGTTCTTTTATCGAGTCGTTTCCGCTGTTTGGCTACGACCTGGACGATTACAGCGCGCTGTTTGAGGAGAAGCTCGAGCTTTTGCTAAAAATCCGCGAGCAGGAGCGCGTCACCTGGAGCGGCCGCTTCCGCCCCGCCCTGCACGACCAGCCGGTTTATCCCCGTCCGGTGCAGAACCCCCTGCCGGTCTGGGTGGCGGTGGGCGGCACACCCCAGTCGGTGGTGCGGGCTGCCACGCTGGGTTTGCCCATGGCCCTGGCCATTATCGGCGGGATGCCCGAGCGCTTTGCCCCCCTCTTCGACCTCTACCGCCAGACCGCCCGGCGGCTGGGCCACGCCCCCCAGCCCCTTTCCGTCAACTCGCACGGCTTTATCGCCGACGACCCCCGGGAGGCCCTCGAGCTGGCCTACGCCAGCAGCAGCTACATCATGAACCGCATCGGACAGGAGCGCGGCTGGCCCCCCCAGAGCCGCGCCCAGTACGAGGCCTCCACCGGCCTGCGCGGGGCCAACTTTGTGGGCCACCCCGAGCAGATTGTCGAGAAAATCCTGTTCCAGCACAAAATTTTTGGCCACCAGCGCTTCTTGCTCCAGCTCACCGTGGGCACCCTCCCGCACCGCAAGGTTCTGCGGGCCATCGAGCTGCTCGGCACCGAGGTAGCGCCGGTGGTGCGGAGGGAGATCGCCTCCAGAAGCAACGCAAGCGTTGCCACGATCTGAACGCTTCAGCGCCGCACCGCCAGGGCCACCCCCAGCGCGGCCAGGCCCATCCCCAGCAGGGCTAGCCCCCCCAGCCGCTCGCCGAACAGAAAATAGGCTTCCAGCGCGGTGGCCGGGGGCACCAGGTAAAACAGGCTGGCCACGCGGCTGGCCGAGTTGTGCCGGATCAGGTACATCAGGAGCAGAATGGCCCCCACCGAGAGCACCAGCACCAGCCAGGCCATGGCCAGGATGAACTGCGGCGTCCACTGGATCTGCATGGTCTCGCGAAAGAGCAGGGACAGGACAAATAACCCCGCTGCCGCCGCCACGTACTGCACCACCGTCCCGCCAACTAGGGGCATCTGTACGGCAAAGCGCTTCTGGTACAGCGTGCCCAGGGTGGTGGAGAGCAGGGCCAGGACGATGGCCACAAACGCCGAGGGCTCGATGTGCAGGACTCGAGCGCCCAGGGCTTTCTCCCCCACCACCAGCCCCACCCCCCCAAAGCCCAGCAGCAGGCCGGCCCACTGCACCGCGCTCACCCGCTCCCGTAGCAACGGCTGGGCCAGGAGGGCGGTCAGGATGGGCTGCAAGCCCACAATCAGGGCCGCCAGCCCGGCCGGCATCCCCCTCGAGATGGAAAAAAACACCCCGCCCAGATAGCCCGCGTGCAGCAGCAGCCCCGAGACGCCGATGTGCAGGTTCAGGGCCCAGCCGCTGGGCCAGGCCGAGCGCAGCACCCCGGCCAGCGCCGCAAGCAGCCCCGCCACGATCAGCATCCGCACCCACAAAAAGGTGAAGGGCTCGGCGTAGGGCAGCCCAAACTTGGCCCCCACAAAGCCGGTGCTCCACAGGAGCACAAACAGAAGGGGCGCTATGGTCGCAAGCCTCAACCTAGACCCCCATCCCCTGCAGCAGCCACAGCGCCGCCATGCCCAGCAAAAGCGTAAGCAGGATGTTCTTGAAGCGCCAGGCCACCACGGCTGCAATAATTCCGGCCAGCAGGCGCTCGTTGTCCAGCCCCAGCGCCCACTGCCCTTTGGGGGCCAGGAGCGCGGGCAAGACCAGCCCAGCCAGGGTAGCCGCCGGCACGTAGCGCAGGGCCTGTTGCAGGCTGGGGGGCAGGCTGAAGCGCTCGAGCATCGCCAGGGGTATGTAGCGCAGGGCAAAGGCGATCAGGGTCATGCCCAGCAGGGTGATCCAAAGCTCTATGTCACTCACTGCGCACCCCCATCCGGTTTTCCAGCCAGACCCCCGCCCAGATGCCGGCCAGGGCCCCAATAAACAGGCCCGAGCGGTAGGGCAGGCCCATCAGGGCGGTAGACACCAGCCCCCCCACCAGGGCCGCCAGGAGGCTGGGCCGGCTCTGCACCGCGGGCACCAGCAGCACCAAAAAACACAGCGGCACCGCAAAGTCCAGCGACCAGGCCTCGGGCAGCCGCGCCCCCAGCAGCGCCCCCAGGTAGGTACAGGCCACCCAGCCCAGCCAGAGCACCGCCCCTATGCCCAGGTAGAACCAGGGGGTGAGGCGCGGGCCCAGTTTGTCGTACTGGTTGAGGGCCAGGGCGAAGTTCTGATCCACCATCAGGAAGGCGGCCAGCAGCTTCATGCGCCCGGACAGGGCCTCCAGCGGCTTGGCCAGGGCGCTGCTGTACATCAGGTAGCGCAGATTAACCACCAGGGTCGCCAGCCAGACGAAGAAGATGGACGCCCCCGCCCCCATGAGCTGCAACGCCACGAGCTGCGCGGCCCCGGCATACACCAGCCCCGACATCAGGGTCACTTCCACGGCGTTCAGACCGGCCTTGATGCCGGCAATGCCGGTAACCAGGCCAAAGGGCACGATGCCCACTGCAACCGGCAGCGAGGCCAGCGCGCCCCGCCAGAAAGCCGCTCGAGGGGTGGAGGGAAGCGCATCTACAGCCATGCTTTCATCTGCTCCTCGGTCAGGTTGGAGCCGCACAAAACGGCCGCTACCCGCTTACCGGCAAATAGGGCGGGGTTCTCCTGTATGGCCGCCAGCCCCGCTGCGCCGGAGGGCTCGAGCACCAGGCCCAGGTGGGTATGGGCCCGCCGCATGGCCTCGAGCAGGGCCGCATCGGTCACCAGCAGTACCTCGTCCACCAGCCCCTCCATATCCTGCAGGGCCTCGGGAATGGGCACCCGCACCCCAATGCCGTCGGCGATGGTGTGGATGCGCGGGTGCTGCACAAGAGTGCCCGAGCGCCAGGACTCTGCCATGGCCGGAGCGCCGGCAGCGCCCACCCCCACCACCCGTACCTCCGGGGCCAGGGCCTTGACCCAGCGGGCCACCCCGCCCAGCAAGGCCCCGTTGCCCAGGGGCACCACCACCGCCTCGAGCGGCCCTTGGTACTGCAGAAGCTCCACCGCAATGCTGCCCGCGCCCTCGGAGATTTCGGGCTCCTTGCCGTCCTCCACCATCCAGGCCCCGGTCTCCTGGCAATAGCGCTTGGCCTCGAGCTTGGCCGCGTCGAAGTCTTCGCCCACCAGGCGCACCTCGGCCCCCAGGGCCCGCATGCGTTCGACCTTGAGCGGGTTGGCGTTGACCGAGGCATAAACCACCAGCGGTAGCCCGTGCTTGCGGCAGGCATAGGCCATGGCCTGCCCGAAGTTGCCGGCGCTGGCACAGACCAGTTGCCGGGTGTCGCCGCGCTCCACGACCTTGGAGATGAAGTAATCGGCCCCCCGCCCCTTGAAGCTGCGGATGGGGTTCAGGGTCTCGACCTTGACCACCAGCTCCAGGCCCAGCATCGCGCTCAAACTTTCGGCGGGGAACTGGGGCGTGTTTAGAAAAACCGGATCAATGACCTGGGCCGCCTGCTGGATGTTTTCGAGCTTCAGCCGATGGGGAATGTCCGAGACCCCAAGCGCGGTTCGCATATAGCTCGAGCCATTGGCTTCACGGGCTAGGAAACCCCGATCCACCAGCTCGCGGCGCAACAAGGCCCAGTCCTCGAAAGTGTGCCAGGCTTTCAGGAGGAGATTGATTTGCGTCTCGTTATAACTTTGACCCGACTGGAATTTCGCCGCCAGATATTCGATCACCGCCGTTTTCTCGGCGGGCTTTGTAGGCCAGCGCACCACCTGGCCTAGGGGGTTGAGCAGGGGTCGCAATCGAAGATACGATGCCGGTTGGGCCGACTTGGTTTCTGCCATGGGACTATCCTTTCAACCGGGCCAGGGCGTTGTGAAAGTGGCGGTACAGGCGTTGTTGCGCGGCTTCCACATCAGCGCTTTTTATGGCTTCCATAATGCCCTGGTGCTCCTCCACCGAGACCAGCCCCAGCTTGGGACTGCCGAAGTAGGCCAGCTCGAGGCGGTGGTGCTTCACCCGCAGGCCGCGGATGATCTCTATCAGTTCGGGATTGTCGCAGTGGCGCACATATTCATCGTGAAAAGCCGCATCGGCTTCTACCGCTGCAGGAATGTCGGCATTTTTGAGTGCAGACTGGAGCGCCCGGTTGGCTTTGCGCATGGTACTCAAGCTGGCTTTATCCAGCCACGGAAAAGCCAGCCGCAGGGCCAGCCCGTCCAGCACCGCCCGGATGGGATAAATTTGCTCGGCTTCTTTCAGGTCTACCGGCCTGACCCGTGTCCAGCGGTTTTTGGCGGTCTCGACCAGCCCTTCATCCTCCAGGCGGCGCAGGGCCTCGCGCACCGGGGTGCGGCTCACGCCCAGGCGCAGGGCCAGCTCCTGGTCACGCAGTTGTTCACCCGGCTCGAGCACCCCCTGCACAATCCAGTCACGCAGTTGGGCATACACCGACTCGCGCAGGATGGGGCGCTCGAGGGTCAGGGTGGTTTCGGGGATGGGCATATTTTGCCTTTCGGTTCGGAATGTTGTGCCTGTACCTACTCCGCCAAGGTGTGCTGAGCTATAGCGAGACCCTCGCGGTTTGGTGAGATGTAATATATCACACCCTGCTCTCAGGCGCGGCCAGCCGGGCAAACTGGGGTTGGTAATGATAGGCTGAACCCGATGGCTTATACGGTTCAAGGCCCTTCTGGAGAGGCTGCCAAGGCTTTTGGGGCCTACTACACCGACGCAACCGTCGCCGACTTTCTGGTGCGCTGGGCGGTGCGTGCGCCGGCGGATACCGTCCTGGATCCTTCCTTTGGCGGGGGTGTTTTTCTGCACGCAGCGCTCCGGCGGCTCTTGCAACTGGGCGGCAACCCGAGAAATCAGATCTTCGGTATCGAAATTGACCCTGCCGTTCACGTCCAGACCCAGAAAGTTCTGGCCGAACAGGGCGGTATCTGCCCCTCCAACCTGATTTGCAGCGATTTCTTCGAGGTATCGCCGGGCTGGATACCCGCCCCCACCGCCGTGGTGGGCAATCCACCCTTCATCCGCTATCAGCGTTTCTCAGGGGAGGGGCGGGCCCGGGCGTTGGCGAAAGCCGCCTCCGAGGGTGTTGCGTTGAGCCAGCTATCGAGTTCCTGGGCGCCATTTCTGGTACATTCGGTGGCCCTGCTCTCGAAGGGTGGGCGCTTGGGCATGGTCATCCCCACGGAACTCCTGCACGCCGCCTATGCCAGACCGCTGCTCGAATACCTGGCGGGCCGTTTTGAACGGATTACCCTGGTCACTTTTAGAGAACGGCTTTTCCCCCACCTGAGCCAGGACACCCTGCTCTTGCTTGCCGAGGGAAAAGGCGGCCAGGCTTCCCAATTCCATCTGCTCGATTTAGCAGCGCCCTCCGACCTGGAAAAACTCGAGCCCGGTCGCTGTCAAACCCAGCCTATCGAAGCACAGGAGCTGGCCTCAGGCCGCACGAGAGCCATCGAATACTTAATTCCGCACAACGCCAGGGCGCTTTACCAGGAGTTAAGCCATTCCCCCCTGACCACGCGCTTGGGCGCACTGGCAGATGTGGGCATTGGCTACGTCACCGGGAACAACCTGTTTTTTCACCTGAGCCCCGGCCAGGTTGCAGAATGGGGCATTCCACCCCAGTACCTCAAGCCCGCTGTGCGAAGGGCTCGAGGGCTCAAGGGTCTAAGGTTTAGCGAAAGAGACTGGCAGGAAGCCCTGCCAACCGGAGAAGCAGGGTATCTGCTGCATATATCCAGCAATGAAGATCTCCCAGATGGTTTACGGCGCTACCTCGCACACGGCGAAAGCCAGGGCGTACACCAGGCCTACAAATGCCGCGTTCGCGAACCCTGGTACAGCGTCCCCCAGGTCTACCCGCCGGATGCCTTTCTCACCTACATGAGCGGCAACTACCCGCGGCTGGTGGCCAACGACGCCCGCGCCGTAGCCCCCAATAGCCTTCACGTGCTGCGCCTTCGCTCAACCCAAGGGCGTGCGGGTAACCTGGCGGGCCTGTGGCAGACCTCCCTCACCCGCCTGAGCGCCGAGATTGAAGGCCACGCCATGGGGGGCGGGATGCTCAAGCTCGAGCCCGGCGAGGCAGAAAAAGTGGTGCTGGCCGCGCCCGGCCTGCCCCCAGAATCGCTTTTGGCCCTCTCCCAGGAGCTGGACTCGCTGGTGCGCGCGGGCCGTATCGAGGCTGCCCAGAACCTGGCCGATGAGGTGGTTCTTGTCCAAGGACTCCGGCTGACCAGGGCAGAAATTGGGCTTTTGCGCAGTGCGACAAAAGCCCTCCAGGAGCGTCGGTATCTCAGATAAACCGTTTCATACGCACTCTCCTACTCCCTTCGGTCGGCTTGTACCCCTCACCCTCGATTACAAAGGTGAAGGGTTCAAGCGGAACCGGTATCAGCGCGTTTCTAGCCTGACCCCTACGGTGGTACGCGGTTTGAATCCTGGCAAGCTGGGATTCAGGTAATTCGCCGGCTCGAGATTATTTTGCAAAAAGCGCGCGAAAAAAGCGGTGGCAAAGTGCTTGACCAGGTCGTGGGCGCGCTCCATGTCCCACACCGGCTCAAAGCAGCGCCAGTAGTCCTCTTCCCTACCCCGCACCTCGGGGGGGCACTCCACAAAGGGGTTGTGCTGGGCGGCGGCCAGGCTCAGGAGGTACTTATCCTGCGAACCGGCCTGGCGGAAGTACTCCAGCGCGTCGCGCCGGTAGGTGGCCACATCGTCGGCTTCGCCCGCCGCTACAAACAAAGGAACCCTGAGGTTAGCTAGCGAGCGGGCCCCAATCCAGGGCTGACCGTAGGGGGCCATGGCGAACACCGCCTTGATACGGGCGTCGGGCTTGGCGGCGTTCAGGCCGCGCTGGGCCTCGAGCTGCGCAAAAAAGGGCTGGGCAAAACAGGGCCCCTCGTTGTTGCTGGCCCAGCAGTATTCGTTCAAGGCCGCACCATCCAGCCCCGCACCGGCTGCGTTGATCACGCTGTAACCGCCATAGCTGTAGCCCAGCAGCCCCACGTTGCCGGCGTCTGCACTCGGAATCTGCTGGGCCACCGCGCCGATGGCAAACAGAATATCCAGCGGCCTGTCCACAATGCTGCTGATGTAGTTTGGCTGGGTCAGGGTCTGGTAGGTTGAACCGGGGTGGTCGAGCGCGGCCACCACAAAACCCCGGCTGGCCAGATGCTCATTCAGGTAAGCAAACTGAAAGCGGGTGCCGGGCTGGCCGTGCGAGGCCACAATCAGCGGGAACCTGCCGCTGGCGGGCGCGGCGTCCCGGTTGGCGCGTCCGGCAATCCGAACCGGGGTCTGCCCGATCACGCTCTGGTACACCGTGTTCTCTTGGGTTCCGCTGGCAGGGTACCAGACCTCGACGGTAATGCTTCGGTTTTGACGGCCTGGGTCGGTGAGTTGCAGGGTTCTGACCCCCACCACCGCGCTGCCTCGAGCTGCCAGGGGCGGTGCGTCCGGGCGTTTCACGTTCACTCCTTGGGCCATCGCTAAGCCGCTCAAAAGCAGCACCGCTGCCAGGCGCTTCAGCATCCCTTGCACAGATTCCTTCCGGCTTCAGCTAACCCGCTCCACCCGGATCATGTTGGTGGTACCGCGCACCCCAAAGGGCACCCCGGCGGCAATCACCACATACTCGCCCACCTCGGCCAGGCCGGTCTCTTTGGCTTTGGCCACTGCAATCTCCACCATATCGTCGGTATCTTTGGGGTCGGGGGCCAGCAGGGGCAGCACATCCGAGACCAGGGCCAGCTGGTTGCGCACATGGGGGTTGGGGGTCAGGGCCAGAATCGGCACCGGGGGCCGGGTGCGGGCCACCCGGCGGGCCGCCCCGCCGGTGGAGGTGAACACCACCACGGCCTTGGCCCCGGTAGACTCCACCACGTCGTCCACGGCTCGAGCGATGGCATCCTGCACAGTGCGGGTAGCCGGCGGGCGCAGGGCGTTGAGGCGGTCTTTGTACTCCTGGGTGGCCTCGATAGTCTTGGCCACCCGGCTCATAAACGAGACCGCCTCTACCGGATACTGGCCGGCGGCGGTCTCGGCCGATAGCATCACCGCATCGGTGCCATCGAAGATGGCGTTAGCCACGTCCGAGGCTTCGGCGCGGGTGGGGCTGGGGTTTTTAATCATGGACTCCAGCATCTGGGTAGCAGTAATCACCGCCTTACCGGCCTGCACCGACTTGAGGATGATGCGTTTCTGCACCGCCGGCACCTCCTCCAGCGGCATCTCCACCCCCAAGTCGCCACGGGCCACCATAATGCCGTCGGCCTCCTCGAGGATCTCGTCGAAGCGGGCCACCGCGCTGGGCTTCTCGATCTTAGCCATCAGCCGGGCGCGGGAGTTGTGGCGGGTCAGGTAGTGGCGGGCCAGCAGCAGATCATCGCGGCTGCGCACGAAACTAATGGCCACCCAGTCCACATCCAGCTCAGCGCCCAGGGCGATGTCGTCAATGTCTTTATCGGTCAGGGCCGGAATCGAGAGGTCGGCACCGGGGATGTTGATGCCCTTGTTGTTGGACAGCCGCCCCCCCACCAGCACGGTGGTGTGGATGTCGTTGATGCGAACCTCGTCTACCCGCAGCCGGATATTCCCATCGTCCAGGAGCAAAATCTGTCCTGGGGTCACATCGTTGGGCAGGCCCCGGTAGGTGGTCGAAACCCGGGTTTCATCTCCCTCTACAGGCTCGGCGGTGATAACGAACTTCTGCCCGGCCTGCAGCTCCACGGCCCCCTCGCGAAAGCGTCCGCAGCGAATCTTGGGGCCTTGCAGGTCTTGCAGGATGGCCACGGTGCGGCCCAGCTCCACAGAGGCCTCCCGGATCATGCGCACCGACTCCCGGTGGTCTTCGGGCAGGCCATGCGAGAAGTTGAGCCGGAAAACGTCAACCCCGGCCTCGATCAGAGCCCGTATCACTTCGGGCGAACGCGAGGCGGGCCCCAGGGTGGCCACAATTTTGGTTCGTTTCAAAAGTCCCATAGTCTCGGTCTCAGGCCCTATTTTTTGAAGGCCCCAAAGCCCAGGAAGCGCGCCCCCGTACCCAGCTCCTCTTCGATGCGCAAAAGCTGGTTGTACTTGGCCAGGCGATCCGAGCGGCTGGCCGAGCCGGTCTTGATCTGGCCGGCATTAACCGCCACGGCGATATCGGCAATGGTGTTATCCTCGGTCTCACCCGAGCGGTGCGAGAGGATGGTGGTGTAGCCGGAGCGGTGGGCCAGCCGGATAGCCTCCAGGGTCTCAGAGAGGGTGCCGATCTGGTTGACCTTGATCAGGATGGAGTTCCCCACCCCCATCTCGATACCGCGCTTCAGGATGGCCGGGTTGGTTACAAACAGGTCGTCCCCCACAAGCTGGATGCGCCGGCCCAGCCGTTCGGTCAGGAGTTTCCAGGTCTCCCAATCGTCCTCGGCCAGCCCATCCTCGATGGAGACGATGGGGTACTGGTTGACCCAGTTCTCCCAGTAGGCCACCATCTCCGGGCCGGAGAGCGACTTACCGTCGGCCTCGAGCACGTAGCGGCCCTCCTGATAAAACTCCGAGCTGGCCGGGTCGAGGGCAATGGCGATCTCCTGACCGGGCTTGTAACCGGCCTTCTCGATGGCCGTAAGCAGCACCTCCACCGCTTCCTCGTTGGACTTGAGGTCGGGGGCGAACCCCCCCTCGTCCCCCACATTGGTATTGTAGCCCTTGGCTTTCAAGACCGACTTGAGGGCGTGGAAGGTCTCGACCCCCGCCCGCAGGGCCTCCGAGAAGGTGGGCAGGCCGCCGGGCACCAGCATGAACTCCTGGAAGTCCACGTTGTTGTCGGCGTGCTTACCCCCGTTGATCACGTTCATCAAAGGCACCGGCAGGGTCACCCCCTGCACCCCCCCTAAGTAGCGGTAGAGCGGCAAGCCCAGCCCGCTGGCCGCTGCATGGGCCGTAGCCAGCGAAACCGCCAGGATGGCATTGGCCCCCAGGTTGCCTTTGTTGGAGGTGCCATCGAGCTCGAGCATGGTTTTATCCACGGCCTCCTGATTAAGCGCATCCAGCCCGATCACCTCGTCGGCAATGCGCTCGTTGATGGCCGCTACCGCCCGCAGCACCCCTTTACCCCCAAAGCGGGGGCCGCCATCCCGTAGCTCCACCGCTTCGTGGGCCCCGGTGGAGGCACCCGAAGGCACCATGGCCCGCCCGCGGGCTCCCGACTCCAGCACCACCTCGGCCTCGACGGTGGGGTTGCCGCGTGAATCCAGTACCTCGCGTCCTTTTAGCTCAACAATTGTGGTCATTGGTCTGTGCCTCCTTGCTGGAAACGCTTCTATTTCCCGCAACCGCTTAAGAGTCTACACCTCGAGGTCAGGGCTGCGTTCGCTGTAATGTGAACCTCAAACCCGCAGGGGAACCACTACTGCCAGATAACCCGCGTCTTCTACGGCCTGCACCACACTGGGGCTGGTAGGGCCGGACAGCTTGATCCGCACCGCCCCTTCAATGGGGTTCAGTGCATCAATCATGTACTGAGCGTTGTAGGCCACCATCAGTTGGGGTTCGCCCGAAGCTTCAATGTGCAGCTCTTCTCTACCCCGACCATAATCACCCTCTGCATCGATATCGAGCTTCCCATCGTTGAATAGTAGGTTGACACGGTGGTTGTTACGGTCAGAAAGCACCGCAACCCGCTTGAGGCTTTCACGTAGAGCCTCGGCAGGCAGAGTAGCTTCCAGCACAAAATTCTGCGGAATCACCCGGGTGTAGTCGGGGAACTCACCCTCCATCAGCCTAACCGACATCCGAATCGCCTCCCCTACCAGCGTCAGGGTGCCCTCACCCACCGCCAAGGCCACCTCACCCTGGGCATCCTTGAATACCCGTACGATCTCATCGGCGCTGCGGGCTGGAATGACTAGTTTTCGGGTTTGGAGTTGCATAGGCAGATCGTAAAGGGCCAATCGATAACCATCGGAGGCCACCGCCCGCAAACTGGTGGGGGACATCTCGAGCTGCACCCCGCGGAAAATCGCGCGGTACTCATCGGAGCTGGCAGCATAACGCACGCGGGCAATGGCCTGAGCCAGACGTGCAGCGCCTATTTTCTCTGATCCAGGCGCCACAAAAGCCAGCTCGGGGTAGCCATCTGGGCTGGTGGTGGAAAGTTGGGTCTTGAAGGCCCCCGAGTGCAGTTCAAGGCGCTCTCCATTTCCAAAAATTAGCCCTACCATTTCACCGGGAGCACTGCGTACGATCTGGGCAAAGGTCTGCGCTGGTATCAGCACCTGGCCTACACCCTGTATCTCGGCAGGCAATTTGATCTCAATATCCACCTCACCGTTGGTGCCACGTAAAATCAAACCCTGATCGGCGAGTTCGAGGGGCAGATAGGTCAGAATGGGATTGGAGCTGCGGCTAGGAATGATCCGCTCGAGGATCGAGAGTCCTTCGGCAAGGGTACGTTTGGGGATGCGAACTTCCACGCTGGCCTCCGTGTTAGGCGATGATCCGGGGCCTTAACCCCGCTAAGCCCACACATTCTATCAGTCTACGCAGCCTGCCGTAATCGGTCATAGGCTTTTTTCGATCAAGGTATTTTTGCTGGGTTTCAGTCTGGTTTGAATAGTAAATTCCCAATCCCCCTATTTGGGTACCGTATGGATGATTGGATTGGCGTTGACTTTTTGGGATTATCTCGTTCTGTTTTTTGCGTTCCTAGATTTAAATACTTCTTCTCTTAAAGAATTTTAAAAAATAATAGTAGTAGTAATAGGGCCTGTGGATATGTGGATAACGGTAGTTTTACTCCCATGGTTATCGAATTGGACTTGTGGATAAAGGGTGTGGAAAATTGTGCATAAGCTGTGGATAAGCTGTGGAGAAATCGGATGGTTATCCACAACCTTGGTGTAGACACATTTATCCACAGGTATATCCACAGGGTTATCCACATGTTATCCACAGGGTTATCCACAGGTTGAATTAATTTATCCACAGTTTTAGGGGTTTTGATTATGCTATTTAATTAATTGGCCCCGCTATCGCAGCCGCTCCTTGATACTTTTAATGGCTTGCTGGAGACTCGAGTCAATGTCTAGGCTTTCTTGGATTTTTTGTATGGCATAAAGCACAGTCGTATGGTCGCGCCCATCGAAGAATTGCCCTATTTCTGGCAGGGAGGCGTGGGTCATTTCACGGATAAGGTACATGGCGATTTGTCGCGGAATCACTACCTCCTTACGCCGACCAGCGCCCCGTATCTCCTCTAGCTTTAGGTTATAGTGCTCAGCTACTGCCTTGAGGATTTCCTCCGGCGTTAGGCCTACCTCAGAGGCTGCAAACACGTCGGAAAGGGCTTTAACGGCCACAGCCTTGCTTAGCTGCACACCATTGAGCGAAGCATAGGCAATAACCCGCATAAGGGCGCCTTCGAGCTCGCGGATGTTGGAGGTAATTTGCTTGGCAATGTACTCCAGTACCTCTTCGGGAATGCGCATGTTGCGGTACTCGGAGTTCATTTTGAGGATGGCCACTCGAGTCTCGAGGTCAGGGGGTTGGATATCGGTAATCAAGCCCCACTCGAAGCGGCTACGCAAGCGGGCTTCAAGGGTCAGAATGTCTTTTGGAGGCCGATCGGACGACAGGATAATCTGTTTGCGGGCCTCATAAAGGGCGTTGAAGGTATGAAAAAATTCCTCCTGAGTGCGCTCTTTACCAGCAATGAACTGGATGTCGTCTACCAACAGCAGATCCACTGATCGATAGCGATCCCGAAACTCGGTCATGCGATCTTCACGGATTGCGTTGATGAGTTCGTTGGTGAAGGTCTCGGTGGAAACGTACTCGATCTTTTTTTCGGGAAAGCGCTGGGCTACCGAATGCCCCACGGCGTGCATCAAGTGAGTTTTACCAAGACCCACGCCACCGTAGATGAATAGGGGGTTGTAAGCATTGCCGGGCGATTCAGCTACGGCCACGGCTGCGGCGTGAGCGAGGTTGTTGTTCTGCCCTACCACAAAATTCTCGAAGATGTATTTGGGGTTAAGTCGGGTACGGGCCTCTTGCGATTTGGGTGGTGCTGATGCAGAGAAAATGTCTTCCTGGACGGGTTTTCCCGGAATTACTTTGAGCTCAAAACGAGGGGTTTGGGCCCCCAGGCGGGTTAGAGCTTCAGTCAGCAGTTCGGCGTAATGATCTTCAATCCAGCCTTTGAAGAAGCTGGTAGGAACCCCCAGCTCGAGTGAGCCATTGACCACGCCCAGTGGCTGAATCTTCTCAAACCAAGTGTGGTACTCCACCTCGGTGATACTTTGACGTATGTACTCGAGCACATTCTGCCAAACGGTGTTTTGGGTCAAGGTCAATCCTCCGGTAATAGACAAGTTCACACATTTTACCGAGTTATCCACAGGCGGGAAATACCCTGTGGATAATTGGCGTGCGCCTTCGGCAGAGATTGGTATCCAAAGACCTCTGATAGAATACAAGGCTAGGGGCTTATCTGGATGAAGGCTTATGACGTGATCGTGGTGGGTGGAGGCCATGCCGGCATTGAGGCGGCGTGGGCCGCGGCTAGGCTGGGAGCCAATGTAGGGCTGGTTACTTCGAATCCTGAACGTATTGGCCTAATGCCCTGCAACCCTGCAGTAGGTGGGCCTGGCAAAAGCCAGCTGGTTGCGGAAATTGAGGCCCTGGGTGGACTGATGGGGAAGCTGGCCGATGCTACTGCCATCCACACCCGCGTTCTCAACCGTTCCAAAGGCCCTGCGGTACAGAGCCTGCGCGTTCAAGTAGATCGTGACCTGTATGCCCTCGAGGCCCAGCGGGTGCTGCTGGCTCACCCCCAGATTGAAAGCGTTCGGGCCGAGGTAGCAGCGCTGTGGGTTGAACAAGGAGTACTGCGGGGCGTTCTGACTGTAGACGGGCGCCGATTGAAGGCCCAGGCTGTAGTGATCGCTAGCGGCACCTTCCTACAGGGGGTGGTCTGGTACGGGCGCCAGTCGCGCCCTGCTGGGCGACAAGGCGAACCGCCAGCCCGCTTTCTTTCCGATAGCTTGCGGACCATCGGCCATCGCTTGCTGCGCTTTAAAACCGGAACTCCGCCCCGCATTCAGGCCGATTCGGTTGACTATGACAAACTAGAAGTGGTGCCTGCAGACGATCCCCCCGAGACATTTGCTGGGGTTCCCGGGCCTTATGCGACCGCACGCCCCACCTGGCAGACCCGTACTACTGAGTCGACCCACCAGCTTATTCAGGAAAACCTGCACTTATCGCCCTTATACGGAGGGGATATCGAGGGAATAGGCCCAAGATATTGCCCCTCTATCGAAGATAAAGTGGTTCGCTTTGCTGATAAAGAGACGCATCTGCTCTTTGTCGAGCCCGATGGGCTGCACACTACAGAGCTGTATTTGCAGGGCTTCAGCTCTTCCCTACCTCCAGAGTTGCAGACGCGCATGGTGCAAACCCTACCGGGATTTGAACGAGCGATCATCCAGCGCTATGCCTATGCAGTGGAATATGACGCAGTGGATCCCTTAGAACTAACGCCAGGGCTTCAGTCTCGGAGGCTTTCAGGCTTGTTTTCTGCTGGTCAGATCAATGGTACTTCGGGCTATGAAGAAGCGGCCGCCCAAGGCTTGTTGGCTGGATTCAACGCGGCTCGTTATGCGATGGGGCTTGCAGAGGCCCATTTACCGCGGGAGTCTGGCTACATTGGGGTCATGATCGATGACCTGGTTCACCGGGGGGTGGATGAGCCCTACCGAATGATGACCTCGAGGGTGGAACTTCGTCTGCTGTGCCGATCCGATAATGCCGATGAGCGCTTGGTTCCGCTGGCGGTTCACTGGGGTTTGCGCCCCGTGGATGACTTGGAAGCAGTACAGGCCAAGTACGCTCGGGTTCAGGACGAACTGCTCCGGCTGCAGAAAACTAAGATTAATGGGATACCGGCCCTGCAGTTCCTGCGCCGCCCCGAGGCTAGTTATGCACAGATTTTGCAGGTCATAGGCCAACCCGAGGTTTCTTTGAGCAAAGACGAGGCCTATCAAGTCGAAGTACGGGCCAAATATGCCGGATATATGGAACGGCAGGCCAAGCTGCGAGAAAAATTGAAAGAACTAGAGTCATACCGCTTGCCAGCAGACCTCAATTACGCCCTAATACCGAGCCTTTCCAAGGAAGCCATAGAGAAGCTAAGCCGGATTCAACCACAGTCGGTGGCGGAGGCCTCGAGGGTTCCTGGGATTCGCGACTCAGACATTACCGCGCTTTTGATACACATTACCAAGATACCTGCATCTGCATAGACTGTTTCGGAGGAGTGTTTCACGTTTTACATAAACAAGACTGTTGGTTGGAGCAGCACACACTGGAAATAATCCATGCAAATGACGCCCACAGGAAAACAGTTATTGTTGAAAGCGGCAGCAGAGCTAGGGTTGAACCTCGAGACCCACATCCCTCAATTCTCCAAGCTTTTCGAACTGCTCACCGAGGTCAATCAAACAACCAACCTCACGGCCATTCGGGACGAACAGGGTATAATCCTAAAGCACTTTGTAGACTCTTTAACCTGCCTGACCTATCCCGGGTTGCTGGAGGCGATGTCGGTGATAGACGTAGGCACCGGCGCTGGGTTTCCGGGTTTGCCGTTGGCGATTGTGCGACCGGATACGCACTTTGACCTCCTTGACGCTACGAAAAAAAAGATTGAGTTTGTCGCTCGAGCAATTCAGACCCTGGGGTTGCAAAACGCCCGGGCTCTATGGGGGCGCTCCGAGGAGCTTGCTCATGAAAATGTAAAACGTGAAACATATGGGGCGGCCCTGAGTCGAGCCGTGTCCTCCTTGGCAACGGTGGCTGAACTGACGTTGCCGTTGGTGCGAGTGGGGGGATTTGTGCTGGTGCAGAAGGGTGCTAACGTTGAACAGGAAATTGCGGGAGCCAGAGGAGCGCTTCGTAAACTTGGAGGGGAAATAGATCAGATTTTGCGACTGGAGTTGCCCATATCCAAAGAGGCACGCAACCTGATAATTCTCAGAAAAGTTGCAACCACGCCACCAGCTTACCCACGCAAACCTGGGGTTCCGGCAAAAAATCCGTTATCCTAGTGGGCAAGGTGAAGCGAATTGGTGTTGTAAATCAAAAAGGGGGTGTGGGCAAGACCACAACGGCTGTGAATCTGGCAGCATATTTGGCTAAAGCCGGACAAAAGGTGCTGCTGGTTGACCTTGACCCCCAGGTCAATGCTACCTCGGGGGTGGGACGGGCTGCTCATCAACATAATATCTATACTGCACTGATGGGATCAGGCCGGGTTCAAGATGCGGTGGTTAATGTGGCCGATGGGCTTGATCTGCTTCCCTCGAGCCCAGATTTGGTTGGGGCTTCGGCTGAGCTCCTCGAAAAACCCACCCGACTGGCCGAGGTATTGCGGCCACTCGAGCCCCACTACGACCTGATCTTGCTGGACGCGCCACCAAGCCTTGGGCCTATCACCATCAATGTGTTGGCAGCGGCGGAAGGCTTGATTGTACCGGTGCAGGCCGAATACTATGCCCTGGAGGGCATTGCCGGCCTTATGGAGACCATCGACCAAGTGCGTACCAGTTTGAACCCGGCCTTGCGACTCCTGGGTGTGTTGATTACTATGTACGACCCCCGTACCCTACTGTCCCAGCAAGTAGAGAGCAATATTCGCGCGAATTTGGGAGAAAAGGTTTTCTGGACAGTGATTCCGCGTAACGTTCGTTTAGCCGAAGCTCCCAGTTACGGTCAGGATATAAGTCAGTATGCGCCGACCAGTAGTGGCGCGCATGCCTACCGACGCCTGGCTGAGGAGGTGATGCGCCGTGTCCAAGAAGCCTAGCGGTCTGGGCAAGGGTTTGGAGGCTTTGCTACCCAAAACCACAACCTCTTTAACCAAGCTTCCCCTCGCACTTATTAAGCCCAATCCAGGGCAACCCCGCCGCCTCTTCGACCCAGCTGCCCTGGAAGAACTGGCAGCCTCGATAAAAGAAAAGGGTCTGCTACAACCGCTGCTGGTACGCCCAAAGGGTGATATGTACGAGCTGGTGGCCGGTGAGCGGCGCTTCAAGGCTTCTCAGATTGCTGGATTACGTGAGGTTCCGGTGGTCATTAAGGACATCGGCGAACGTGAAGCCTTAGAGATAGCTCTTATTGAGAACCTACAGCGCGAAGATCTAAACCCCATGGAAGAGGCCGAGGGGTACAAGCGCTTGGTGGAAATGGGCATGACTCAAGAAGAGGTGGCCAAGGCGGTGGGAAAAGCCCGCGTAACGGTTACCAATGCCCTTCGTCTGCTGCAACTAACCCCCGAAATCAAAAAAGCCTTGGAAGAAAACAAGATAAGTGCCGGACATGCCCGGGCCCTCTTGATGCTGCCAGAATCAAAGCGAAACTGGGGATTGTCGGAGGTGCTGGCCAAACAGCTCAGTGTGCGGGAGACCGAAAGACTCAAAGATAAGCTAGCGGCCTCGAGCACGCGCTCCAAGAGTGAAGAAGCCTATGCTGATATTGCACGTCATCTCTCGCACCGACTGGGCACCAAGGTGCGCTTTACAAGCATGAAAAAAGGCAAGATAGAAATCAGCTACCACTCCGAAGAAGAACTAAGTGCGATCTTGCAGGCGCTGGGCTACGAGGGCTGATACCAAGTTCGGTGTAAATCACCGAAGCGGAATTCGTATAGCCCCTTCCACGTCGGTGCGCCGGACTTGTAAGCCATATTGGTTTAGTCGTTCCAAAACAGCGCCTGACGGATGACCGTAAGGGTTGTTTCCTACGCCAATCAATGCCACCGTAGGCTGAAAATTCTGTAACAGATGGGTGCTGGTACTGGTCTCGGAGCCGTGGTGTCCTACCTTGAGAATGTCTACCGGTTGAGCCTCCCAGTAGATCTCGGCCGAAGCTGGGGCATCGCCGGTAAACAGCACCTTTCGGCCGTTGTACTCCAGAACAAACACCAGACTACGTGCGTTATCCTCGATCTCGAGGCCTTGAGGCCCAAGGAATCGCAGACGGGCTCCAGCCAGCATCAGCTCGGTTCCAGCACGAGCAAACAAAACCGGAACCCTGTGCAACTCAGCACTTCGATGCAGAGCATCATCCAGCGCGTCTCCCCGAACCCGGGGCCCACTGACCAGGGTACCGACCGGAAAATTCTCAATGATTTTTGGCAGCGCCTCCACATGATCGCCGTCGGGATGGGTAGCGATGATCAGGTCGAGATCATCTACCGCCAAAGCCCTTAATGCCTGTTCTAGTCGCGGGTAAGCCCAGCCACGGCCCCCGTCTACCAGGATTTCCACTCCTCCAGGAAGCCGCACCAGAATCGCGTCGCCCTGACCCACATCAAGTTGCCAAAGCTCGGCGCGGGGCGGATACTGAGATAACACAGAAGCCAGCACCGCTGTAGCAGTAAGTCCGCCGGCGTGTGACCAACCAAGATAACCATATAGCCCGAGCAGCAGAGGAAAAACGCCGAGGTAATACAAACCGAACCCCAGTGGGCTGATCTCACCCCAGTGGAGCATGGGCCCGTTAGATAACCATCCGACGATATTCAGAATAAACGTACCCAGAATTTCGGTGGGGATGGCTAGTAAGCCACCCAACACAAGTTTGAGGAAGCCCAGAGGAACTATAACGCTAAGCAGTGGCAAAACCAGGAGGTTTGCAATAGGGGATATCAACGGGAGTTGGTGGAAGTGGTGAAGTATGAGGGGAAGAATCAGGAGTTGAGCTGCCAGCGTGACAGCCACCGAAGACCATACCCACTGCTTCCAGCCCTCGAGCCGCGGTATACGTGGAAGCACCAGGGCCATACCCAGTACAGCCAAGTAGGAAAGTTGGGCGGAAAGGCTGAAGATGGCGTGGGGCTCGAGTACCAATTGCACAAACAAAGCCAATGCCAATGCGGACAGAAGCGTTACCCGGCCACGCCCCATGAATAGCCCCAACAACACCAGACTGGCCATGATTACTGCCCGCACCAGCGAGGGCTGGGGCCCGACTAGCCACAGATATAGCAAAAGTAAAGCAATGGTTACCAAATAGCGCCAGACTCCAAGCCAGTAAAGCAGCAGCACGAAGAAGCTGGTCAGAATCCCCACGTGAAGACCTGATAGGGCCAGCGCATGAGCCAGACCGGCTCGCTGGAACTCTCCGTAAGCCTCGCCTAGATCGCGCCGTTCCCCCAGGGTTAAGGCAGAGATCAGGGCGGCTACAGAAGGGGAAAGCCCAGCCAGGAGCTGGTTTTTTAGGTGTAGCGAGGGGTTGTATGGAAGGGACTCATAACGCACCACTCGACCAGCACGCAAGACTGCAGTGACGCCCAGCCCGCGCAGCCAGGTTTGCTGATCGAACCCTCCCGGGTTACGCTTGGTGACGGGGCGCAGCAAATGGCCTTCCAAGGTGTAGAACCCATCCCGTAGCCTGGGGAAATAATGCACATATACCCGTCCTTGCGATGTGTGTAGAAACCCCTCTTGTAAAGTTCCTTCGAGACGCACCCATTGCCCGATTTGAGGGGTCCACGGATCTTTAGCCCAGTTCAGGTGCAGTATCACCAGCATATAGGCCAGAAGACCCAACCAGCGCGCTATTTGCGAGAGCCAGAGCCCGCCCAGTAAGCCCACGAAGGCCAGGGGGGTGAGCTGGCTAAGAGCCCCCAGCAAAGCGCCTAGCCCCAGGGCGAGGGGGATCATAGGGTAACCAAGGGACGCAGTCGCTCCAACAGCTTCGAACCCACGCCCTTGATGCGGTCGAGCTCATCGATGGAACGGTAAGGACGACCCTCGATGATGCGCTGGGCGAGTGCAGGGCCAATGCCAGGCAGGCTCTCGAGCTCGGCTTGACTAGCAGTGTTGAGACTGACCTTGTCGACCTCGGGCAAAGCGGGGCCGGGCTTTAGGGCTGGCGGAACTGATGCCGAGGCAGCCGTGGGGGAGGCTTTGAGCTCGACGGGGGCAAAGCGCACACTCAGATTGGGCCAGAGGCTTGCTAATCCAAGCCCAAGTACCACAACCACATAAGCTGTGCTTAGCCACCGCTTCATAAGACCCAAAGGGGGTTATCTCACGGGTGCTGGGCAAGGTTAGTAGGGCTCAGATAAGCGCCACTGAATTAGCGCTAGTGAAAGACCGACGGCAATTACCCCTAGCGGAACCCAAATATCGCTGGTCAAGCCCATGTTTACCACCAAATACCCAACTGTAACCACGGCCGTAATCAGCGCGGATACTTTTAGCAAGACCGAGATAATGCGCTGGGTTGGGCTAAGACTTTTGGCAGCAGTGTGCGCCATGGGCGTCGTGGTTACGCTGCTTTGCACCTCTTGAGTCGAGATGGTGGGGGTGGTTTTGGGCTCGGACACTCCGGTGGCCGTGGCAGACCTGGGTGAGCCGTCGTAGGCCCAAATGGAGTTGGTGGGCTCGTCGGGCAGGGTTTTGGCTGGTTCGGTGATGTGGATCTGACTTGGAGCAGCCTCAACTACCGGTGGCGCTTCTTGTGGTGTAGGGTAGGTGGGAGGAGGGGTGGGGGTGCTGGAGGCCCTGACCTCACCCTCGTCACGCACGTCGGGCGCTGGTGGGGGCGTTTCGACTTTTGAAGACCCCTCGGCCTTGGCCCTCAGGACATGTCCCTTAAGCGACTCCAGGAAGAGCTTTAGCTCCTCTTTTTGGAAAGCGGCTGGGGCGATGGCCATGAGGATTCCCTGGTCGCTCATGACATCCACGGTGCCCGTCTGCTTATTGACGCTAATGCGCTTGATTTGGGCAAGCTGTGCGCTCTGGTGGGCGTTGTCGTCTAAGTAAAACAATTCACGGCTGCTTAGGGCCAGAAGACCGCCAGGGCCCTCGAGCCGAGCAATGATCTCTGACTGGGCCAATTGTAGAAGGCGCTCATCGTATTTACCCATGAATAGCAGTCTACAACATACCAAGGCCAGCTTGCTTCATACTTCGCGCAAATTTCAGCCAAAGATGGTTCAACCGTGCCTCCCGGGCACAAGGGCCGGTATTGTTGGATACTCTAAGAAAGAGGAAACCAGATGACTTTTGCCCGACCAATGCTGCTAGGTCACCGTGGCTCACCACATCGAGCCAAAGAAAACACCCTCGAGTCCTTTCGCAAGGCCCTGGAGACCGGCCTGGACGGCATCGAGCTCGACCTGCACCGCACCCGCGACGGGGTGCTGGTGGTGCACCACGACTTTGAGCTACAGGGCCAGCCCATCGCCGCGCTGGACTGGCCTACCTTGCAGCAACAAGCACCCTGGCTGCCCCGGCTCGAGCAGGTCTTTGCGCTGGCCGAAGAGTTTCCGCAGGCCTGGCTCAACCTCGAGCTCAAAAGCCAGCCCGGCCCTTCGGATGGGCGTGAAGCCCTGCTGGTGCAGGCCTTACACGGCTGGCCGGGCCGCGCGCGGGCCTGGATTAGCAGCTTCGACCCGCTGGCCCTGATCCGGCTGTACCGCTTAGGGGTGGGTGTACCGCTGGCCCTGCTCTACTCCGAGCCCGAGATGGAGGAACTGGTGCCCTGCCTGCCAGTGCAGGGGGTGCATCCGCAGGCCAATTTATTGAGCCGGGAAAAAGTAGAGCACCTAAAGGCTCGAGGGCTGTTTGTAGTCACCTGGACAGTTAACCAGGTCAAAGCCGCGCGGGAACTGCTGGATTGGGGTGTGGATGGGGTAATCGGCGATTGGCCCGAGCAGTTACTGGCCGCTCGAGGTTGATCTGACCGCGGATTTTGCACCTGACTTACCTGATTCTTGCGCTAGTCTTTTGATATGCATGAAGTGCAGTTCAAACTTATTGCCGCCACCGATCCCGATATATTTCAGGAACGCCTCAACCGCTTTGTAGAGAATCTTCCAGAGGAGGCCCTTCTGGTAGATGTGAAGTTTTCCACCTCCCAGACCGGCTCGCAAACCACCTATGCCGCCTTGGTGCAGTACAAGTCGGTTGAGGCGTGGAAGGAGTAGGGGAGACCTAGGCCACCTGCAGGGTCTGCTCGATGCGCTGTAGGGCCAGGGGAATGTCTTCGTCTTGTAGGTCGCGGTGGGTGACGAAGCGCACCCGGCGGGGCCCCATGGCGTTGGCCAGCACGCCCAGCCCGCGCAGGCGCTGGACGAAGGCCGGGGCCTGGGGTATCTGCACGTACACCATGTTGGTCTGCACGGTTTGCAGGTCTACCTCGAGGTGAAGCCGCAACAACCCCTCGGCCAGGGCCCGGGCCATCTGGTGGTCGCGGGCCAGGTGTTGGGGGCCTTCGGTCAGGGCCAGGATGCCCGCCGCGGCCAGCACCCCCGCCTGCCGCATGCCGCCGCCCAGCAGCTTGCGGTAGCGCCAGGCCTCGGCGCGGTATTCCTTGGGCATCAGCAGGATGGAGCCTACCGGCGCCCCCAGTCCTTTGGACAGGCAGATGGAGACGGTGCGGAAGCCTTTGGCAAGCTCGAGCGGGGTGGTGTGGAGCGCCACGACCGCATTGAAAAAACGCGCCCCGTCCAGGTGGGTGGGCAGCCCGGCCTGTTCCGCCACCTGCTGAATGGCCCGCTGCACGGCGATGGGCACCACCGTGCCGCCCGCGGTGTTGTGGGTGTTCTCCAGGGCAATCAGGCCGGTGGGAGCCTGGTGCACCGAGGTGTGGATGGCGGCCCGCACGGCCTCGGGGTCGGGTATGCCGTAGGGGGCCTCTACCAGCCGGATGGTTCCGCCCGAGAGCACCGCCAGCGAGCCCGGCTCGTACTCGTAGATGTGGGCCCCTTTGGGGGCGATCACCTCCTGCCCGCGCTTCAGGTGCAGCATCAGGGCCACCTGGTTGGTCATGGTGCCGCTGGGCATGAAGAGGCCGGCCTCAAAGCCCAGCATCTCGGCGGCCAGGGCCTCGAGGCGGTTCACGGTGGGGTCTTCACTGTACACGTCGTCGCCGACCTCGGCCTCGGCCATGGCCTTGCGCATGGCCGGGGTGGGCTGGGTTACGGTGTCGGAGCGGAGGTCAATGGTGCGCATAGGCCCTATACTACTGCTGAAAGCGGGGTTGTTATGGAACACCAGTCCTATGCCTATGGCAAGAACCACTGGGCTTTGGAGCCCGACCTCCCCGGCATTCTGAGCCGCTACTGGAAGGGCTGGAGCGCGCACCAGTCCGAGCTCGAGCGCTTTGGGGCACTGGCCGGGGGCGCGGCCTACCGCATCGCCGACCACGTGGACAAGGAAGCCCGTCCGGTGCTGGTGATGCACGACCTGAACGGCCAGCGCATTGACCGGGTGCGGCTATCCCCGGCCCAGGAGGCCCTCAACCGCGAACTGGCCGCCATGAACCGGGCCCCCTACCAGGGGGGAAGCTGGCACCTGCATTTCGCCCAGGGCTACCTGCTGGCCGACCCCGGCCTCTACTGCATCCAGACCATCACCAACGCCACCCTCTACGCCATCCACAAATACGCCCCCCAGTTTGCCCGCTGGAAGGAGGAGCTCTTAGCGGGCCGGGCTTTTGGCGCGACCTGGATGACCGAGGTGCAGGGCGGCTCCGACCTGGGGGCCAACCAGGTGCGGGCGGTGCCCGAGGGGGCGGTCTGGCGGCTGTGGGGCGACAAATACTTCTCCAGTGGGGCCGGCCTCACCGACTACGCCATCGTCTCAGCCCGGCCGGAGGGCGCACCGGCAGGGCCCAAGGGCGTCGCGCTGTTCCTGGTGCCACGGCTGGACAGCCAGGGCCGGCTCAACTACCGGGTGCGACGCCTCAAGGACAAACTCGCCACCCGTGCGGTGCCCTCGGGCGAGGTGGAGTTTGAAGGGGCCGAGGCCCACCTGATCGGGCGGGCCGAGGAGGGCATCTACTACATCCTGGAGACCCTTACCCTCTCGCGCCTGGCCAATGCCTGCGGGGCCATGGGGCTGGCCCGAAAGGCCCAGCTCGAGGCCCTCTTCCGGGTGCAGACCCGCCGGGCCTTCGGCAAAAAACTGGAGGAACACCCCCTGGTGCGCCGCGACCTGACCGACCTGGCGGTGCGCATCGCCGGCGGCCTGGCCCTGACCTTCCGCGCGGTGGCGGCCTGGGACGAGGCCTGGCAGGAGACCCCGCCCTACAGCCCCCGCTACCACTACGCCCGGCTGCTGGCCCACCTGGCCAAGGCCCGCACTGCCGAGCACGGCACCTACTGCACCCAGTTGGGCATGGAGCTTTTCGGCGGGGTGGGCTTCGTGGAGGACTTCGCCATTGCCCGCCTGGCCCGCGAGGCCCTGATCACGCCCATCTGGGAAGGCCCCGCCAACGTGCAGGCCCTGGACACCCTCGAGGTGCTCTTCCGCAAAGGCGCCGCTGAACCCTTCCTGGCCGAGTTTGGCGCCAAGCTCGAGGCCATACCAAGCGAGGAGGCCCGACAGGCCCTGGCCCGCCTGCGCCATACCCTGGATTACCTACAAACCCTGTCCCCCGAAGAAGCCCAGTGGCACGCCAAAGAAGCCCTGCGCACCCTGGCCGATGCGGCCGCCGTGGCCCTGCTTTACGAGCTGGGCAGCGAGCGCCACGCCAGGCTGGCGGCCCTGTACGCCCGGCGCTTTCTGGCCCAGGAGGAATACCCGGCATGGGCCATGCAGGATGAAGCGCTGTGGCGGGTTGCTCTGGAGCCTACGCCCGCCGCTTGAGGATTCAGTCCAGGGCCTCGAGCCGCACCGGGTTGGAGTGGAAGGTGGAACCCTCGCCCATGTCGGTCAGGTGTTCGCCGGTGAGCCAGTTGATGCCCTTGCCGTCCGGCGCGGGCTTTTCCCACCAGGTGCCCTCCAGCACCACCGTGCCCCGGATGGGGGCCTCGCTCACCCGCACCCGCCGCACCACCGAGCCGTGCTGGGAGCGCACCCGCATCTGCGCGCCGTCCAGCGCGCCAAAAGCCCGTGCGTCCTCGGGGTGTACCAGCAGGGTGGGCTCCCCCCCTTCGCCCTGCACCAGGCGCTCGATGTGCCCGTAGGTGCTGTTCAGAAAGTGCTTGGCGGGGGGGGTCATCAGGATGAGCGGGAACTCCGGGGTGGGCTCGGTCAGAATCACCTGCGGCGGGGGGTCGAACTGCACCTTGCCCGAAGGGGTGCAGGCCCGCTCGGTAAAGGGCTGGAAGCCGCGGGGGATGTTGAGCCGCAGGAAGCCCTCGGCCTTGAGGCGCTCGAGGGTGATGCCCTTTAGCCAGGGATGGTCGGTGTCTAGAAGCGAGCGGGCCAGGGTCTCGGCGTCCCAGTAGAGGGTGGGCTCCTCCAGGCCCAGCCGCTGGCCCAGCTCGGCGAAAACCCAGGTGTTGGGCCGGGCCTCGCCCTGGGGTGGCATCACCGCCTCGTTCCAGGAGAGGTAGTAGTGGCCGTAGGCGGTGTAGAGGTCGGGGTGTTCTAGAAAGGTGGTGGCGGGCAGCACGTAGTCGGCGTAGCGGGTGGTCTCGGTGAGGGCCTGCTCGAGCACCACCGTAAAAAGGTCTTCGCGCTGCAGGCCCTTTTGCACCAGGTCGGAGCGCGGGGCCACCACCGCGGGGTTGGAGTTGAAGACGAACAGGGCCCGGATGGGCGGTTCCAGGGCGGTGAGGGCGCTGCCAATCTGGGTCATGTTGACCTGCCGGGGCGGGGTGGGCCGGGCGGCCAGCAGGTGGGCGCCCCCCAGGTAGCGGCGGTTGAGGGCAAAGGCCCCCGAGGTGGTGAGCAGGGCCCCGCCCCCCGGGTACTGCCAGGCCCCGGTAATGGCCGGTAGCAGAATCACCGCCCGCAAAGCGCTGGCCCCGCCGGGGTGGCGGGTCAGGCCGTAGCTGGTGCGGATCAGGCTGGCCCTGGCCTGGGCGAACTCGAGGGCCAGCCGCTCCACCGTTTCGGCGGCTACCCCTGTGACAGCCTCCACCCTCTGCGGCGTCCATTCTTCCGCCACCTGCATAAAGGCCTCAAAGCCGGTGGTCATGCGGGCGATGTAGGCCCTGTCGTGCAGCCCGGCCTTCACAATGGCTCGAGCCATCCCATAGGCCAGGGCCGCATCGCTTCCGGGGCGAATCTTGATGTGCTCGTCGGCAAAACGGCTGGTCAGGTTTTCGTAGGGGTCAATGTGCACGATGCGGGCCCCGTTCTGACGGGCTTTTTTCAAAAACGGGGTCAGGTGGGTGTGGGTGTGCAGGCTGTTGATGCCCCACAGCAGAATAAACCTGGCCTGGGGGACATCTTCCGGGTCTACCCCATAGCGGTCGCCGTAGCTCCTCACCCAGGCTTCCCGGCCCGCCGTCGCGCAGATGGTGGTCTGAAGCTCGCTGGCCCCAAGCGCTCGGAAAAAGGTGAGGGAATGCTCGTACTGCATGAGCCCCATGGTGCCGGCATAGTGGTAGGGCAGAACGGCCTCGGGCCCGTGCGCTCCAATCACCTCGCGCAGACGCCCGGCAATCTCGTCCAGTGCGGTTTCCCAGCTCACCCGCTCAAACCGCCCCTCGCCCTTTTTGCCCACCCGCCGCAGCGGGTAGAGTGGGCGCAGGGGGTGGTGGTTGCGCTCGGGGTAGCGGTAGGTCTTGACGCAGGCGAAGCCCTGGGTGATGGGGTGGTGGGGGTCGCCCTCAATTTTGAGCAGGGTGTTGCTTTCCTCGTCAATGCTGGCAATCAGTGAGCAGGCATCGGGGCAGTCCAGCGGGCAGGTGACGCGGGCTTTGCGCACAGTCATAAGAACCATGCTAAAAACCCGGATGGCGCCTGTCCATGCAGCGCTTACAATGCCTTAATGAAGGCTTTAGTTATGGCCGACCAAAGTAGTCCAAATCACACTGGGGGGGGTGTGTTGTTTTGCTATACCAGTAGTGCCAGCGCTGGTATCGAAACCCCCAAAGGAGGAACCATGCAGCGAATCGTTCAATTCCTAACCATACTCACCCTGCTGATCCTTACCCCGGCCCTGGCCTAGGGCAGCCAATCCAGCTTGAAGCCAACCAACCCGGCCCTGGTGCTGCCGGTGGGGCAGGAGTTGAGCGATGAAGAGCTGGCGGAAGTGGAGGGACGGTGGCTTTGGGCCGCTATAGGTGCAGCAATGGGAGCTCACTCTGCCGTAAGTGCTTGTGAATGCAGCGGTTGGCGAGCAGTAGGTGCAGCCGTAAGCGGTGCGGCGCTAGGCGTGGTGGGTGGAGGCAAAGGTGAGCTTGTGGAGATAGCGTTTAATGCGGCGAGGCAGCTTGGCTCCAAGGTGGGCCAGGCAGCGATGGCAGGTGTGGGTGTTGGAACTGCATGGAGCACCGAAGTGGGTGTGCAAGCGGCAGGTAGGGCTTGGAGTTCCAATAGATAGTTTTGTGAGAGAAACGGTTGCCCCCAAACGGGGGCAACCAGATGGAGCTGGAGGATCTGATTCGGATGCTAAAAAAGCTCGGCAGACTATTTCCAGTATTTCACATCATCGGGTTCCTCCTGATAACTAGTTGGACATCTACCGCATTCAACCCATATGTGGAGGACAAAACTTTTGATTGGACGCTTGGGGAGGTGCTGATTAAAGTCAGTACTCTTTTGGTTGGCTACTATTTCGCTCACATTCTCACCTTTATCAACTGTGGCTCGTTCAAGGGATATCCTGAGTACCGGGCGTTGTTCGGGCCGAGTCCGGCACCATCTCAAAGGCGGGGGCTGATGGCTGGGGTGTTACTGGCGATTTTGGTATGGGTCGCCGCAATCTTGCTATACGTTTACGGAAGAAGCTTGGTGAGAGGTGATTTAGACATAGACATAATACTAACAAACGTAATAGCGACATCATTGGTGGTTTTACTAGGCCTATTTCTGGATTGGCGATTCAACCAGTTTGAGGCCTCACGACAGTTGATGCGGATATGACGCCATGCTAGCGATAGATGCTGCTCGGAGTTGTAGAGAAGGCTGCTCGGCAAGGGAGGTTGTAGTAAAGGTCGCGACGGGCGCTGTGTCGGGAGCTTTCTTTGCTGGAAAAGCCGAAGTAATAGAAAAAGCTATGGCCGGAGGTGCGAAAGCCGTAGCTCACATCATTAATGGTGTAGGCTATGGCGCTGTTCAAGAGGGCATTGGCGCTTACAAGGAACCCCGAAGATGAATAAAACCCAAACTCATGGGAGCAAGCGCGCAAAATCACCTGGCGGGATTCACCGACTCTGGCACGATCCCGCCAACCAATGGTTGTTCAAGACCTTGCTGTTTATATTTGGTGTGGGTTTTGTTGTGACCAAAGAAATTACTGCGGGTCTAACAGGGTTGTTTTCAAAGGTATATTTTGCCCACGCGATTGCATTCGCGTTTGAGGCGAACGACGGATTAGCGAAAAGATACTGCAACGCTTTTCACGTATCGCGAACACCAAGTAAAAAGAGCTCCTTTGTGATGTTATCATCGATTCTGGCTCTATTCATTGCAGATGTTGTGGTTGGCTGGCTGGTGTTAGTGTTTCTAAGAAACACGCCCCTGACATTGCAGGCTTTTTCTTGGCATATTTCCATTATGGTTGTGCTGATTTTTATTGCTCTTTTGGTAGATGGTCTCAAGTGCCATTTGAGGGGTGCTCGATATCTGTTTGGCCAACGCATACTTACATCTGACCAAGTTACAGAGGAACCATGCAGCGAGTCATTCAAGCCCTAACCGTACTCACCCTGCTGGCCCTTGCCCCGGCCCTGGCTCAGGGCAGCCAATCCAGCTTGAAGCCAACCAACCCGGCCCTGGTGCTGCCGGTGGGGCAGGAGCTGAGTGATGGGGAGCTGGCTTCCATTGAGGGTGGAAATCCAGCCCTTGTAGTTCTTGGTATCGTGGTTGCGCGCGCAGCGGCTAGAGCTGCTGTTGAGGTTGCAAAGTCGGCTTTTTATGGTGCTGTGGGTGGGGTGGCACAAGAAGTAGGTGCTGCGGTTAGATCTGGTCAAACCAGTATGGGTCAGCTAGCAAGCGCTGCAGCGGCTGGTGCTGCTGGGGGTGCAGTGACAACTTTGACTAGAAATCCAGCGGCCCAGGCTGTGGCCGGCGGTTTTGTGGCAGGCTATGTGCAGGGACGCTAAGGATGCAAGTGCAGGAGATGGTCTTGGCTTAGTTTCCGATGTGTAGCTGTGTCCAGGGGGTAACTCCCCTGGATACGAATGGGGGAAGGTAGAGAACTTGGATGCCGACTTTCTGAACAACTTGCTGGCTGTTGTTCTAACAGGAATTTATGTTTGGGTACTAATAGACATAATAGACAGCCTACTCTTCGGTAAGAGCCTTTTGGTAGATAGGGTTTTTTCGGATCTCCGGATTTCGATTACATCCAGAGACCTAGTACGGCGACAGGTTTTGATAGTTTCGATTCTCGCTTTGATAAATAGCGTAATCTCCTATGCCTTATTCCTCCAGCAGGGTACGCTTAATTCTCCTTCCATTCGGATACTCTGGCTGTTTAGTCTGCTTATTGTCGCTGTTGATTTTATCTCGCTCAAAAAAGAAATTGCAAACACAAACTTTTCAAAACCCGTGATTGCTGGGGCGGGTTCTGGAGCAAAGCGAGAATCTCGGGTTGGCCGCAAGAGGTTTTTCGCGTTTTGGATTCCGAAGCTGAGCCTGAATTTTGCCATTGCCCTGGCGTTGGTTTGGCTGATTGATCTGGTCAACGACAACCGAGATAGCATCGGAGGAATGCTAATTCAGGCCCTTCCCTTGGCCTTGCTACTGCTGGTAATTGGGTTTTTCCATAAGCGAGAGAGATGAGTTGAGTTCTGGTTGCAGGGGCTTGCTTAGGTTTGTGCGGGGGAGGGATGGCAACAGGTGAACAGTCATAAGAATCGTGCTAAAAACCCGGAGTGCCTTAATGAAGGCTTTAGTTTTGGCCGACCAAAGTAGTCCAAATCACGCTGGGTGGGGGGGGTTGTTTTGCTATACCAGTAGTGCCAGCGCTGGTATCGAAACCCCAAAAGGAGGAACCATGCAGCGAGTTGTTCAAGTCTTAACCATACTCACCCTGCTGGCCCTTGTCCCGGCCCTGGCCCAGAGTAGCCAAACCAGCTTCAAGCCAACCAGCCCGGCCCTGGTGTTGCCGGTGGGGCAGGAGTTGAGCGATGGGGAGCTGGCGGAGGTGGAGGGAAAAATATTCTGGTTTGCGGTGGCAGGAGCTGTAGCGGGTGCAACTTACGAAATTGCTCGACAAGCGTTCAGCTTTGAGCAGCCGGACTGGAGGAAAATAGGGGTGTCGGCTCTCGAGGGTGCAGCGATGGGCGCTTTTCCGGCTGTAGCTGCCTATGGTAGAGCAGCAACAGTCATCAAAGGTGCTGCTGAGGGTGTAAATGCTACAGCACTTGCTGCAAGCGCAGGTACAGTGGTTGGAGCCGCTAGAGGAGCCACACAAAACCCTAATACGAAACCGAACCGATAGAGTCGGCCTTGCTTAGTGTAACTTTTTCACGTACTGGGTATACTTGAGATGCCACCAGTCAACATGATCAGAAAGCTTCTAATTTCCTCGGCCGTAGTTCTGTACACTATGGCTGGGGGCATTCTACTATGCCTAGTTTACTACCTGCGAGGTGCAGATATATGGAGTGAGTTGGCCGCTCGAATGCCACTGGCGTTTGTTCTGGGGGTTGTGTTCGGATTTATTTTCTACCATAGGTCAGATGCAATATTCAAAACTAACGCCAAGAATAGTTTTTTTCTTATGTTCGACGCCATTTCGGCTCTCCTGCTAGCGGCGCCTATAGTGATTTATATTTGGGGTATTGGCATTGTTTGGATGATCGTTTTTCCTCTTTTGCTGGTAGTGTTGCTAATCATCTTCTTTCAGTGGATCCGAAATTCGGCCTATGAGTAACACCATAGGAATCAGCACGTTACGACCCGAGGAAGGTATGCCTCCAAAGAAAGTCCTGAACGAAAGCACTTTTTTGTGGAAGGTATACACGATCTTCGTAGCCCTAGCTATTTCAGGTGTTCAGATGTACACCTTCCTAATTCTCAATTGGAATTTTTTTGCCTCAGTCGGTTTATCTTTGTTTTTGCTAGCGATTGTTCTTTCTTTCACACATGTCGACTGGGCACGGATTCGATATGTATTGCGTAGAAAACAGCGTAAGTAAGACGAAATGCACAAGATTCTAACGGTGCAACCAACCGATAACCACATACATCTCCTTGGGGTAAGCTACTTTGAAGTGTAGACTCCTCCTTCTGTCGTACGCATTTCTTGCCAGCTAATCTTCTATTGGGTGCGGCTTTTGGCGCGGGTCAGGAGGTTTATCATCAGCTCACAACTCGTGGAAGAATTGAGGACTGGGGAGCAGTAGCTTTGAGCACGGCTCTCGGTGCGGCTGGTAATGCTGCTCTTGGTGGGATCGGAGGTTCGGTCTTGGAGGCTATTGCCTCGGCAAGGGTTGGGGCATACTTCGTAGCGGGGGGTATGGCAGGGACGATTAGAGGACACTATGACAACGCTCAAAAGGGTAGGCGGTAGGATTCTTTTCATCGTTTTGAAGATGATTGGAAGAATCACTTTGTGTTTTGTACTCATGGTAGTCTTACAGGCGTTGTCCATGTGGTTGTTTGGTTTTCCTGAAACATGGGAGGAGATCCTCTCCCGCGCTGTGTGGATGTCTGTTCCACTTTGGCTCTTATTTGATCTTCCCAAACTGCTTTCTAGAGCCTGCTAGGAAGCCAAACGTAAACCATCCAGAACTTTTGGTAAAAGCAGAATGGAGAAAGCCAGCCAGTGAAAACCTTTGAGGGTCTCCGTAAGACGCTCGTAGTCACGGGCCAGACGGCGAAAACGAGTCATCCAGGCAAAGCTCCCAGTGCCCAGGCGGCAGCTTGCTGAGCCTCGGAGCCCGTATAGCCCTGGCCCACTCCTCATCGCTTACGTCGGATGGGTAGGGTTTGCGGGTTGTCGGTTCCATGTCCTAAACATAACCTGCCTACCGCGTTTGGGATAGGTTCCTAGGAGCCTCTAGGTTTGTGCGGGGGAGGGATGACAACAGGTGAACAGTCATAAGAACCATGCTAAAAACCCGGATGGCGCCTGTCCATGCGGTGCTTACAATGCCTTAATGAAGGCTTTAGTTATGGCCGACCAAAGTAGTCCAAATCACACTGGGGGGGGGTGTGTTGTTTTGCTATACCAGTAGTGCCAGCGCTGGTATCGAAACCCCAAAAGGAGGAACCATGCAGCGAGTTGTTCAAGTCCTAACCATACTCACCCTGCTGATCCTTACCCCGGCCCTGGCCCAGGGCAGCCAATCCAGCTTGAAGCCAACCAACCCGGCCCTGGTGCTGCCGGTGGGGTAGGAGCTGAGTGATGCAGAGTTGAGCCAGATAGAGGGGAAGTGGCTTTGGGCAATAGGGGGAGCTGTTGTCTCAATTGCGGCTGGTTATGCGGAAAAAGCTGCCGCGGGTGAAGCCTACACGTGGAAAGATGCTGCCAAAGATGCCATTGCTGGGGCGATGGGTACTGGAATTGGTAAAGCCGCTGGTATGGTTGGTAAAGCCGTCGAAAGGGCTATATACGTTCCTAGAGGCACTGGAAACGCGGTGGAATTTGCAGGTGGTGCAGTGGGCACGGGTACTGTTAGGGGCGCACTAGATCGTCGTCGTCCATAAGTTATAAGAAACCCTATGAAGCGCCTCAGAGAAAGCCTTCTTTATTCATCGGGCATAGTTGTTGCCCGAGAGCTTATATCGCCTTCAAGTGACCTTGGAGTATTGGTTTTGCAATCGACGATTGTATTCGCCTTGGTATATTTCCTACACCCTTTCATTACCTATCTTGAGGAGAAATTTTTGCGAAAATTTGCGCGCGGAAGTCAAAGAAAATTTGCTGCCTATGAAGCGTCGTTTATTACGTTTGCGGTCGTAGTTCTTGTTTACCTGCTGTGGCCGGGCGTATTTTGGCTCGTTTTGCTTGTTGTGGGAGTTGCTAGTTACTTGCTGCTATACTACCTTGTCCTCTGGCTAAACAGCACAACTGGCTGATAGCTTCACGCGCCTCCTGAGGTAACCTAACTTTGAAATATAGACTCCTCCTTCTGTCGTACACATTTCTTGCCAGTCTAGCCGGCCATGCGCTGGTTGGACTGGTTTTCGCATTGCTTGGCTCCCAGAGCTTTGAAAATGTTATTTATGGCAATCTGGACACTATTTTGCTCGTTTCCACCGTTATCGCGCTTACCCTTACCCTCACGTCCCAGGGCCTAAACCCGACCGTCTTCTTTCCTGCATGGCGGAGAAATGTTTTTAGCTTACTGGTGGGTATTTTTGCTGGACTGGTGCTGGCGGTTTATTTTCGGGAGGAGTTTGGTCTTGCACGCATTCCCACATATTTAGCCGCTATGGTAGCGACTACTTTACTGGCCTTAGTGGCTTCCAAGGTCTTGCTTGGCCTTATTCGGGAAAGGGACATAGCTATCTGAAAAAAAATGAGGGGATCTGTCGAAAGTCTTCGTAATTACATCAGGCTAACATTTGTAGGCTACGCCACCTCGAAAGTTTTGTTCGGGAGGCCCGCCGATTGGAACACTGTTGTGCTGATGTCTGTTTTGCATGGGCTCATTTTGTGGGTGGGGGAAACCTTCTTTGGGAAAAAGTAAAGCATGAACCGTAACTTCCTGATACTTCTGTTTTTCCTGTTTTGTGTTCATGGCCTGGCGCAGCCCACACCGTATCGGGTGTCACGATACCAGGGTGTGGTAGGGCAGACCGACTGGTTTACCTGTGGCCCGGCGGCGGTGGCTACGCTGCTGCGCCACTACTACGACCGGGCGGATGTGGACGAGGCCAGGGTGCTGGAACTGGCCTTGCAGGCTATGCAGAAAAACGAGGGGGAGGTGCGGCAGGTGGGCATCCACGTCCTGGCGCTGCGCCAGGCCATGCAGGCCTTAGGCATAGAGAGCCGGGGTTTTCGGCTGAGCCTAGAACAGCTCAGGGACTATTTCGAACGCGACGGTTTGCCGGTGATTTTGCACACCACCCAGCCCGAACCCCACTACGTGGTGGCGGTGGGGGTGGTGGAGGGGCAGGTGATGCTGGCTGACCCGAGCTGGGGTCGGCGGCTTCTTCCGTTGGAGGGGCTGCTGTCGGAAAAGGGCTTCAGCGGGGTGGTGCTGGTGCCGCTACCGGAAGAGCGGACGGCGGGGCTGGCTAAGGCTCGCCAGGCCCAGGCCCTGGAATGGGCGCAAGCCCGGTTGGGGCGTCTGCGCGGCCTGGTGCGGGGGCTGCCATGAGAAGGCTCTGGTGTGTGCTGCTTGTTTTGGGCGGGCTGGCGCTGGCGCAATCCCAACCCATAGACTCGCTGGTGCGGCCCCAGGATAGGCCGGGCCAGCTTCGTTACAGCCTTGCCCTACGCTATGCCCCTCTGCAGACCTCTGGGCTAGGGGAGGAGGCCGAACGGGGGATTTTTGCATTTACGCGGGTGGAGCACGGATTGCTCTTGTCGGGCGCGCTCGAGCTTACCCTGGATGCGACCTGGAAGGCCTTTGTGGGCTTGTCACCAGAGCTGGTGTACTTTCAGACCGAGCGGCGTTTTGCCCAGGAGCTCGAGCGACTGGGCACGTATGAACTGGCCTTGGGCGGGCTGCTGGGTTTGGAAGCCCGGCTGCCGGAGTGGGGTGGGCTCGAGCCCCGCGTCGCAGTAGCGCTGGGCTATCCCTGGGCTTTGCGGTACAGCCTTTCCCTCAGCCTGATACGCGACCCCGTGGTCTTGGTGGCCCAGATAAGCCTCAACGATGCCCTGGATGAGCGGCCCACCCAGCTATCCTTCACGCTGGGAACGGGTTTCGTGGCTAATGAACGGATCAGCATGCAGCTCGCGGGCGAGCTGGGGCTGAGCCTCGAGCCCCTGATTCTGCCAAGTGCTGGACTCCGCCTCAAAACCACCTACACCCTCGAGACCCGCTCCGAACAGCAGCTTGCCAGTCTGTTGAGCCTCCAGGCCACCGGGGAGCAACTGCGGCTCGGGTGGGGGCTCGAGCTGGGCGGTATCCTGCGATAATGAAGGGGTGCAAGGCCGCCGCTGGCTGATCTACGCCACCCTGCTCCTCTGGCTCCCATTGGTCATGGCGGGGGGTTCCTGGCTGCTTGCCCGCAGCGTAGCGGCCCCGCTGTTTGTCGCCTACCTGAGCCTGTTTTGCCTGGTGGTTTCGCTGGGGCTGTTCTGGGTGGGGGTTGTGCAACTGCTGCGCTGGCGGCTGCGGGTGGCCGATTTGCTCTGGCTGGGGTTGTATGGGGTAGGGGCCGGGTTATACGCTGCACTGGTCGCACTGCTCAGGCCGTAGTGTTCGCAGCGGGATGATGGGATATGATTTGCGCTATCTGAGCGCGGTGCATCCGCGGCCCGATTCCAAACCCAAACCGGAGGAGATAGATGGCAGAGCAGTTGGACGCAAACCGCCCCTTACGGGTAGCAGTCATTGGTGCGGGGCCCTCGGGCATCTATGCCACCGAGGCCCTGATCAAACAGAGCGAGGTGGCGGTCTCGGTGGATGTCTTCGACAGGCTGCCCACCCCCTATGGCCTGGTGCGCTATGGGGTGGCCCCCGACCACCAGACCATCAAGTCGGTGACCAAGGTGATGCAGAAGGTGCTGCAAGACCCACGGGTGCGGTTTTTGGGCAACGTCGAGTATGGCCGCGACCTGACCTACGCCGACCTAAAGCGCCACTACGATGCAGTGGTCTACACGGTGGGGGCCTCCAGCGACCGCCACCTGAACATTCCCGGTGAGGAGCTGCCGGGAAGCCTTTCGGCCACTGAGTTTGTGGCCTGGTACAACGGCCACCCCGACTACCAGAACCTGGACATCCGGCTGGATGTGCGGGGCGTGGCGGTGGTGGGCATGGGCAACGTGGCGGTGGATGTGACCCGCATTCTGGCTAAGACGGCGGAGGAGCTGGGCCGAACCGACATTGCCGACCATGCCCTGCCGGTGCTGGCCCAGAGCCAGGTCACCGATATCTACATGCTGGGGCGGCGGGGGCCGGCCCAGGCCAAGTTCACCACCAAGGAGCTGCGCGAGCTGGGCGAGCTTCTCAACGCCGATGTGCTGGTCAGGCCGGAGGAGCTCGAGCTCGACGAAAAAAGCGCGGCTTCCATCGCCCACGATCCGGCCATGCTCAAGAACCTCGAGGTGCTGCGGGAGTTTGCGGCCCGGCCCCTCAGCGGCAAGCCCCGCCGGATACATATTCGCTTTTTCGTTTCGCCGGTGGCGGTGCTGGGCGAGGGCCGGGTGCAGAAAATTCGCCTGGAGAAAAACCGCCTGGACGAGAACCTGAACGCGGTGGGTACGGGCCAGTTCGAGGAGCTCGAGGTGGGGATGGTGCTGCGCTCAGTGGGCTACAAGGGTGTGCCCCTACCCGAGGTGCCCTTCGACAGCCGCAAGGGGGTCATCCCCAACCAGGGCGGGCGGGTTTTGCGCGAGGGCCAGGTGGCGCTGGGTGAGTACACCGCCGGCTGGATCAAGCGCGGCCCCAGCGGGGTGATTGGCACCAACAAGGCCGATGCCACCGAGACCATCAAGCTGCTGTTGGAGGATGCCCCCCGCCTGCCCCGGGCCCCCGAGCCCAGCCCCGAGGCGGTTACCCAGCTATTGCAGTCGCGCGGGGTGCGGTACGTGACCCTCGAGCGCTGGCTCAAGCTCGACCAGCACGAATGCGCCCAGGGGCAGGCCCAGGGCCGCCCGCGGGTCAAGGTGACCAGCGTAGCGAAGATGCTCGAGCTGAGAGACTGTCTTAATACTTTCTAGGAGGCCAATCTTCTGACCATAAGCCGAATCATCGCTGTGTGGATGAAGGTCTCTGAGCTCTCAGGTAGAAGCTCATAGTCCCGGTTCAGCCTCCGATTGAAGCTCAGCCAGGCAAACGTCCGCTCCACCACCCATCTGCGGGGAATCACCACAAACCCCCGATGCCCCCGCGTCCTCTTCCGCACTTCCTCCTCCAAGTCCTCCGGAAGAGGCTGGTCTTTAGGCCACCAAATACCCCGGAAGTTGGCATCCGGCCTGCGCACCACCTCCACCGTCCAGCCCAAGGTGCGCCGAACCCATTCCTCAAACCTGCGCTTGTACCCCCCATCCACAAACAGATGCGACAACCGCTTCGACAGCCCCCTGGCCCCCTCCAGCAGCTCTCGCCCGCCCTCCGCATCCGTGAGGTGGGCGGGCAGCACCTTGACTCCCAACACCAGCCCTTGTGTATCCACCAGCAGATGCCGTTTGCGCCCCTTTACCTTCTTGCCCGCGTCATACCCCCTGACCCCCCTTTTCCCGAGGTCTTCACGCTCTGGCTATCCAGAATCCCCGCGCTGGGTTCGGGCAGGCGTCCTGCTTTACGGCGGGTTTTCTCGCGCAGGGTGGTATGTATCTGTTCCAGAAAACCCGATTTGCGCCACAAACGGAAGTAGTGATAGACGGTTTTCCAGTGGGGCAGGTCATAAGGCATCATGCGCCAGGCGCAGCCGGCGCGGGTGATGTAGAAGATGCCGTTCAGGATTTCCCGCCAGGGATTCTCCCGGGGGCGATGGGGGGCGGCGGAGGGCTGGGGCATCAGGGGTGCCAGTATGGCCCATTCCTGGTCGGTCAGATCGCTGGGGTAGCGGCTTTGTCTGAGTTCCATGCGTGACTATAGCATGAGGGAGGCTATTAAGACAGTCTCTGATATGAAATCCTTTTGATTCATTCCCCTAACATCCCCCCGGCCACCAGTGAAATAGGGTGTAGCTCTGGATAAGCGCGGGCTGGGTTTGTAGGTAAGCGCACCGGGCTTCCACCTTGGCCCACAGCTCCTCTTCATCCTGCACCTGCCCATTGGCCACGACCGCGTCAATGAGCCCCCAGACTCGTTCTACCGGCTGCAACTCGGGCGAGTAGGGTGGCAGATAACACAGCCCCAGGCCCTTGGCTGGCTCCACCCGCCCCGAGGTGTGCCAGCCAGCCTGATCCAGCACCACCAGTACCAGCTTGCCCGCCCCCGCCCCCCGTAGCCGGGCAAAGGCCTCCAACACCAACTGGAACCCCTCCACCGAGACCGAGGGCAGCAGCCAGTACTCGCTTTCCCCCGTACCCGGTCTTATGAAGGCGTACACATACAGCCAGCGATAGCGGGGCCGCTCCTGCGCTAGCGGCGCCCTCCCTCGCAAGGCCCATACCCGTCGGCGGATGGGCTTCAGCCCTATTCGGCGCTCATCAAAGCCCCACACCTCCAACTCCAGTTCAGGAAAGAGCAACCTGAACAGGAAAACCATCAGAAAGAGCTTTTTTTGAAAGCCTCCTGCCGCTTCGCATCCGCCTCCCGGTGGCGCGGCCGGGGGCGCAGCGGGGCCAGGCCCAGGCGACGCATCCAGTACCAGGCCCGCCGCCCATCCACCGGACGTCCCAGCCTTTCAGCCAGCCACTCCGCAGCGTTGCGTATGCTCCAAAGCCCGTCCCTGGGATGGGGCTGGAGGAGGGCCTGGCGGAAGCCCTCCTGGAGTTCGGGCGGTACGAGGGGGGCCCGGCCTTTGTTCTCGTGCCGCAGATTCTTCATGGGCAGGCCCTGATTGTAGCGGTGGATTACCTGACGCACCCAGCGATCGGTATAGCCCAGATTCCTGGCTACCTCGGGGATGCTCTGACCCCTGGCCAGCAGCCAGAGAGCGTGCCAGCGGGCGCGTTCGGTGTGGTCTTGGGACTCCCGGTAGAGGGCGTGGAGGTTATCCGGATGGTGTCGCAGTTGGAGTTCCAACCGGGGGCGGCGCTGATGTTGGGCCAGTTGCATGGCTCCATTTTAGTGGAAAGAGTCTTGAAGATTTCTTATGACACAAGATTGATACCGTTTCCGCTTGAATCCTTCACCGTTGGACACAGTCAGAGGTGAAGGATTCAAGCCGACCGAAGGGAGTAGAAAAGCATTTCGGCAGTATCGGCTAGGCTTGCCAAAGTGAACGATGCTGCCGAAATGCGTATGAGCGGATTAAACAAGCCGCCCATCAAGGCCGCTGGCGCAGATTCTGGCCAGCTTGCCAGCGCCCCACCCACCAAAATGCGGTGGCCATCGCCCGGCTCAGGGTTGCCGGATCGGGCGGGCTGGCCAGCAAGCGCTCCAGCTCGGCCTCGCCGATGTTTTCCAGCGGCCTGGCCCGGGGCCGGTCGCCGGCAAAGCGCAGGGCCATCCCCTCGGCCTTCCAGCGGGGCCATCCCGCGGGCTGGGCCAGGTGAAAGAGCTCGTGGCGCAGGGTATGTTCCAGCGCGCCCCGCTCCAGTAGAAGCCGCAAGCGCTGGCTGTCAATCTGCTTTCTGTTCCGGCTAGCTGCGGCCAGGATGAACCAGGGCAACCGGGTTGCGGCGGTGTAGGACTTCAGGTGGGGGTGCACCACCACCCGCACCGCTGGGGGCGGCGGGTAGCCGGCGGCGATCAGATCCCGCCGCGCTTTTTGTAGCACCCTGAACACCTCGGGTAGGTGCCGGGCGTCCTCCGGCGAGGCTGTCTCTACCACGAAGCCGGGCGCTCTGGCGGTCTGCCAGGTCTGGGCCAGGGCAAGGGGGGAAAAGACCCCAAAAGCAAGCAGCACCCAGCGCCAGCGCACCGGCTCACCTCACTCCCTCACCTGTAGCGTCTGCACCGTTCCCACCCCGCGCACCTCCGGCTCGTACATCATCCAGGCCAGGGTAGGCAGCGCGGTGAAGCGGCCAGGGGTCTCGGCCCGCAGCACGTAGGTGAAGGTGACGGGGCCGCTCAGGTAGCTGAAGAAGAACTCCACCTGCCGGTCGCGGATCTCCCGCCCGTCGAACCAGTAGTTCCAGCCGTAGTAGTCGTCGCCGAAACGCGAGCGCACCCCGGCAATGCGGAAGGAGTCGTCGTTTTCCACCACCACCAGGCCCGCCGGGGTGGGTTCCTCCACCACCACATACCTCAGCGCGCCCTGCTCGGGGCGCACGGTGAGGGTTACCAGCACCAGCTCCCCGGCCTTGACCGGGCCGGTCAGGGGGCTCTGTTCGTAGACAAAACGTTCGGCTTTGGCGTCGTAGCGGGGGGTGAGCCTCTGGTAGGTACGGGCCACCCGCAGGCCGCGGGACTCCGGACGCAGATACTCCTTCTCCTCGAAATAGCTCACGCTGCCGCTGGTATACAGGCGGTTGTTACTGATGACCTGTACTTCGTTCTCGCCCACCTTCAGGCCTTCCAGGGCGAGTTCGGCCCCTCGGGCCGGAACCTTCAGGGTTTGCGTCTGTCCGTTGACCCGAACCTGCACCTCCTGTTCGCCGGGCTGTTCGTCGGTCGCCTTCGCAAGGGCCAGCGCAGCGATCACCACTGCGGCGGTGTCCTTGGTGGAGACCCAGCGGGCCCCCCGGCGCTCCTGCATCAGCCAGTTCACAACCTTGGGGACGGCAGGGTGGTTGGGGCGCAACTTGGCCAGGGCTTCCAGGCCTCGAGCGGTGGCCTCGATGCGGTCGTCGTTCCAGGCCCAGCGCGGGGCCCGCACCTCCCAGTAGGCGGTGCGTTCGCGTTCGGTTATTTTAGCCAGGAGACCCTCGAGGGCCTGCTCGGCCAGGGTTCGGTTGCCGTTGTGGTGGTAGGCCAGCACGATGAGCGCATGGCCGTAGGGGGTGAGGTCGGGCCTTTTCAGGTAGTCTTGCAGGTAGCTAAAGTCCAGCGGCGGGGTTTGTTGATAGGCGGTTCGGGTCAGTTGCGGCTGATTGGAGCGCTGCAAGCCACCAGGCGCACGAACGAAGTCTGTACCGATGGAGGAACGTTCCCTGGGCATATACGCGGGCCCGGCCAGGGCGAAGGCATAGGCGGCGTAGGCCACGGCGTCGGCGGCATAGGTGGGGGCGTCGGGGCGGTTCAGGGTTTTGAGCAGGTAGGCGACGCCCCGCTCGAGCACCTCCGGCCGCACCCGGTAACCGGCCTCCTGGGCCTGCAAGAGCCCGGTCAGCACATAGGACGAGATGTAGAGCGAGGAGTCGTCGTGCTGCCAGAAGCCCCAGCCGCCGTCGTCGTGCTGGAAGTCGTAGAGCCGCTTGAGGCCCACCGCCACAAAGTCGTCCAGATTTTGCACGAGCTCCTCGGGGAGCTGGGCCAGGGGGCCGGCTTGCCGGGCCAGCACACTGGGCAAAAAGCGGCTCATGGTCTGCTCGGAACAGCCGTAGGGGTAGCCGGCCAGGTAGGCCAGCGCCGGGGTCACGGCGGCGGCCAGCGAGGGGGTGAGGTAGAGCCGGCCCCGCGTCTGGCCGGGGTCGGTGGCGGGGGGCAGACTAAACGCCCAGCGATCCCCCGACTGCCCGGCCCAGCCCAGCTCCTGCTTGAGGCCCTTTGGGAAGATGGGCAGCCGGGTGCGCAGGGCATCGGAGGCGGCCGGGGTGAGGGCCGCAGCTTCCAGGGTAGCGGTGCCGCTTTGCGGGGCTCGCACCAGGTAGCCGGCGGCGGCCCGGCCCCCTGCGGGTAGCTGGGCCGGTGTGGTAGGGGGGGTGAACAGGCTGAGCCCGGTGGCCTCGAGCCGTAGCTGGCCGGTCTGGCTCTGGCCCAGGTTGTTCTGCCCGATCACCCGCAAGGTAGCCTCGTCCCCCCGAACCAAGAAGCGCGGGGTGCTCAGCCGGGCGATTACCGGCAGGGTGGTGGTTACGGTCTGGGTGGCCTGCCCAACGGTATCTGCAAGCGAGATGGCCCGGGCGGTCAGGCGCCACTGGGTCAGGTTGTCGGGGAAGCGGGCCTCTACCGTGGCCTCGCCCTGTTCGTCGGTCTCCACCGCGGGCAGCCAGAGGATGGTATCGCGGAAGTCCTCCCGCACTTTGGGCGCCGCCAGCGATTCCTTGGATTGCCCAAAGACGGCCTTGTCCATCGGGGCCCGGCCTGCTACAGCAGGTGCTGGGGCCACGTTGCCAAAGTAGAAGCCTCCGGCGGTCTGGGTGCCCACCACGTTGGACTTCAGGCCCCAGAAGAAGGCCCGGATGTCCGGGGCTTTCTCGGGCCGTACCAGGTAGATGGCCTCGTCCACCAGGCCCAGCGTGACCTGGCTTTTCACCGGATGCCCGCTGGCGTCGGTCACTTTGAGCCGGTAGATGGCGGTCTCGCCCGGCTTGTAGGTGGTTTTGTTGGAGGCCACCGCCACGTTCAGGAATTTCTCCGCTGGTGGCAGCAAAAAGCCCGCTACCTCGCTGTAGTACTCGCCACCCCCCAGCACCGTGACCGCGAGGTAGCCGTTGGGGGCCATCTCCGGGGTGAGCTTTAGCTCGTAGGTGAAGGTAGAGCCCCGGAAGCGCACTATTTCGGGCTTGCGGAGGCCCGGGCCTTCCAGGTTCACCAGGGCCCAGCCGTCGGCCACCGGCGACTGCACCACGAAGCGGGCGGTCTCGCCCACCCTGTACTGGGGCTTGTCGGGGGTAATCTTCAGGCTTTTATAGTCCCAGAACCAGTACGAACCGTCCGAGACCCAGACCCCCTCCTGGGCCTGGGTGGCCCGCCCGGCGCTGTCGCGGGCCTCCACCACCAGGGCATACGAGCCCTGCCTGGGCAGCCTGAGCTGTAGCGTGGCCTGGCCCCTGGCGTCGGTGCGCCCCTGGAGGCGGGCGGTGCGTTCCTGCTGTTCGCCCCGGCCCCGCGCCCAGTAGGCGCGGTTGGCGCTCAGGGTGAAGGGCAGCGCGACCGGGTTGCCCTCGAGGTCCTCGGCCTGCACGGTGACGGTCAGGATGTCCTGGGTCTGGTAGGCGTAGCGGTCGGTGCGGACGTTGAGCACCACGCCGGCCCGGTAGGCGGTGAGAAACCCGGTTCCGCTGATCTCCCGCCCGGCCTCGTCGGTGACACCGACCTCGAGGGTCAGCCGGTAGTCTTCCCCCAGGGGCTTCAAGGGCACCTCCACTACCAGCTCCCCCTGGGCATTGAGCCGCCCTTCGCCCCGCTCGATGATCCGGCCCTCGTAGGTGTCTTCGTAGTCGAAATTCTCGTAGAAACCGAAGCTCGAGACGTAGGCAAAGCGGTAGTAGGGCCGCTGGATGAGGGCGTAGCTGACCTTGCCGCCCGCCACCGGCCCGCCAAACAGGTACTCGCCTTTCACCACAAAGCGGGCCTTCTCCCCCTGCACCGCTACGGGTTTCTCGGGGGCCACCTCCACGCGGTACTCGGGCTTGACGAACTCCTGCACCTCGAACTCGCCGGTGTGCTCCTCGCCCTGTAGACGGGCCACCACCGTATACCCGCCCAGCCGCACGTCCAGCCCCAGGCGAAACTGCCCGGAAAAGCTGCCGTAGGCGTCGGTGCTGAAGCGGCCCGAGAACACCTCGTTGTCGTCGAAGTCGCGCACCACCACCTCCACCGGCTGATTGGTGATGGGGCGCAGGCCGCTGGCGCTGCGGGCGGTACCCTTGAAAAACACCGTGTGGCCGGGGCGGTAGACCGGGCGGTCGGTGACCAGATAAAGCCGGTTCTTTTCCAGGTTCCAGCGCTGCCAGTAGGCGCTGCTAAAGGCCCAGGAGCTGCCCGAGCGGGCCGCCACAAACAGATTTTCGGTATCCGGTAGGTTGCTCTGGAGCAGGGCCAGCCCGCCCTCGGCCCGCCCCTGCTGCACGATGCGCCGGTCCTTGGAGACAAAAATCTGGGCGGTGCGCGGCTGTCCGCTATCCAGGCTGGCGGTATAGGCCAGGATTCGTTGCGGCTCCGACTTGACCACCAGCCCCAGGTTGGTCACCAGGATCAGCGTGGCCGAGGTAGGGCGGGGGGCGCCAATCTGGGCCAGGTACAGGCCCTCGGGTAGCCGCCCCAGGCTCACCTCGCCGTAGGGCCTATTCTGGGTGCGAAAGACCGGCACGGTACGCACCGGCGACAGATCCAGCTCGCCGGTGCGCTGAAAGTCGCGCGGGCCGCCCAGTTCCACCACTTTCTCGGGGTTGCGAATCCGCAGGATACGGATCTGGCTGTGGCCACCCCCCGGCAGATAGTACTCCAGCCGCACCGGCTGGGTGGGGCTGTAGGTTCCGCCGCCGTACAACTGGGGTTCCGGGCGCTGGGCCGACCCTGGTATCAGACTCAACAAAAACAACCCAAATATGCCGAACCCTGCTCGCCCAAAACGCTTCATCTCCATAGCCTCCTAATAACTCACAATTTTCCAGCGGTAAAAGCCCAAAAAGTGGGGGTTGTCGGGCCGGGGGTGCCAGTATTTCTGGGGGTGCTTGTTCAGGGTTTCCAGGCTCACCATGCGCACCTCGCCCCCTTCGGAGGGGGCGTAGCCGGTGTGGTAGACCACCAGGTTATTTCCCAGGTACACCATGCTGTGATAGGCCGAGCCCCGGGCCAAAGGGCGCACGAAAAACAAGAGGTCGCCGCGCCGGGCTTTGTCGGGGGTGCGGCCCAGGAAGACGCTCGAGTACCGCATCAGATACATGGCGCTGGCCCAGGGTACCAGGCGGCCAGCCTGCACATCGTCCGGGCGGTAGGCCCCCGGCTCGATGCGGAAGACCGCGCGGCCAATCTGGGGCAGGGGATAGGCGCTCAGGGGCGGGGCTGCTACCCTGGGCAGGTAGGGAAATTTCTGGAACCAGGCTGCCGTTTTGGGCTTCAGGGCCTCAAAAAAGGCAAAGCGCAGCAGGCCGGCGCAGTCCTGCTCCTGGGGGGGCCAGGCGGGCGAGGGGGCGGTGAACTGGGCCTCGGCAATGGCCGCAAACCACTCCAAAAACGCCTCGCGCTGGGCGGCACTGTGGAACTCGGCAACGTCGGGGTAGCCGTCCTGGTCGAGGTCGGCAAGGTTAGACGACGGCGCGGCCAGACCTACCGTCAGAATCAACCCTAGTAGCCCCACCCACTGCCTGCTGGCCCGGTGTTTCATGACCAATTCCGATTGTAGCGTGACCCAGGGTAAGCTAGAGGCCGTCTAAAGGCCGGCTCAAGGCGGTGTGGAACGTTATGAACGACTGGAGTTGGGGGGTGCTTGGGCTGGGGGGACTCAGCCTAGTGGGGCTGCTGTGGGCAGAGTGGCAGAACCGGCGCGCGGCTCGAGCCCTCTTCAAATCCCTGTGCTCGCTGGGCTTCCTGCTCTTCGCCCTTAGCCTGGGCGTGGAAGGCTGGTTCGCACAGCTTGTGCTGGTGGGGTTGCTGCTTTCGGCGGTGGGGGATGTGCTTTTGCTCTTTGGCTCGAGCCGGGCTTTTCTGGCCGGTCTGGGGGCCTTTCTGCTGGCCCACCTGGCCTACCTGGGGGCTTTCGCGCAGGTAGGCACGCCCTCCTTGGGGGGTTTGCTGCTGGTGCTGGCGATGGGGTATGGCTGGCTGCGCTGGCTATGGCCCCATCTGGGAGGCTGGAAGGCCCCGGTGCTGGCCTACGGGGTGGTCATCAGCCTGATGCTCTGGGCTGGGCTGGGCACTGCCCAGAGCGAGATCTGGCTGGGGGCGCTGCTCTTCTACCTTTCCGACCTGTTCGTGGCCCGCCAGCGCTTCGTGGTGCAGCAGCCGCTGAACCCGTTGCTGGGCCTGCCGCTTTACTACGCAGCCCAGTACCTGCTGGCCTGGGCCGCACGGTAGCCTTACGGAAGCTGGTTGGGAGGCGGCTCGAGCACCTGGGGCAGAGTCGCTTACGCGATTTCGGCAGAGCCGAAACCCAAGGCAGAGTCGCTTACGCGATTTCGGCAGAGCCGAAACCTTTGTGGCGCGGCAAGAGGGGCTTTGGGCGGAACTCACACATGAAATTAGTACGAGCGCTGCATCACCTGAAGCCCCTGGCCCTCGAGCCAGCCTACCAGCCATTCCACCGCCGCTTTAACGCCGACTGTGCTAAGTGGCGCGCCAAAACGGCCTATGCCCACATACAGGCCGTGGGCGCTGGGGCGGGCCTCCAGGAGCACATCTTGAATCAGGTCTTCTTCCTCGAGGTGAGTGTGGAAATAGTAGCCGCCTTGGGGATCCAAAGTACGGGTGGCCTCGAGCAACACCGCTGTGCCGCCCTCAAAACGAACCACAGTTTTCTCGAAGCTCTTAATTTCGGGCAGTGTACCAGATAGCAAGGCATGGGGCATGGGATACCTCGGAAGGGGAAGCCAGGGGGTGGAATCCTCGGCGATTTTGCGAAACACCGCATGATAAAACTGACGCCCTTGTTCCTTCCACTTGAGCGCATACTTAGTGGTGAGGTGATGTGCAGGGGGTGGTGGGGTCTGGACATCGAATAGTCCACTGGCCCTGCCCTCGGCCTGGGCGAACCTCCAGTATTCCTCGTGATCGGTGGTGAGCAGTAACTCGCCGCCCTCGGCCAGCCGGGTTGAAAGACGGCGAAAGAAGTGTTGCTGTAACAGGCGATTCTCCTGGTGCTTGGACTTGGGCCAGGGGTCGGGGAAGTTCACATAGACCCTTCTCAGGCTGTGTGGCGCGACCAGGTTGCGCAGGGCGAAACCGGCTGTGCCGTGGTAAACCCGTATGTTGGTCAGACCCTCGCGCCGAAAGCGCTTCAGGGCTCTGGCTACCGAACCCGCCGAAACTTCCACCCCCAGGATCTTCCACTCGGGGTATAGCTGGGCGATCTGAGCGGTAAATCGCCCGTCGCCAAAGCCGACCTCGAGTATCTGCGGTGCTTCAGGTAGAGGAAGCTCGGTCTCGCCCAGACGAATCAACACAAGGAGCCATTATAGAACGGCCTTCAGAAAGAGTGGTACAGCCCCGGACGCAAAAAGTGCTTTTCAAGACGCATTTTTTGCCAGCGAGAGCCCCGCAACACCTGCATCCGTGGGTCACGATAAACAAAGTCCGATGGCTGGCGTTGCGGTGCCTACAGAGGGTGGTAGACTTGAACCAGCTATGGTAGATGTGGGCCTCGAGCAAGCCTTTGCCAAGGTACGGGCGTTCCTGGAGGGCGACTTTGAACACCCAGGCCTGACCCTCTACGATTTACAGAATCTGGTGGGCTACAACAGCCGCGTCAAAACCGACGGCCCGCTCTCGTACACCCTGCCCCCGGAGCCAGCCTTGAGTGGAGTGGCGGCAGTGCGCCTGTACTACTACCCCAAAGACCCCGAAGTCAACCTAATTGTCGAGATTGAAGACAAAGCCCGCAAACGCCACCTGCGACACTTTAAGTGGAACGGCATTTCCTGGACGGCAGCCCGGGGCCTGAAGGCCGACCTGACGGCCACCCGCGAAGTGCTGCCCTCGATTGAAGAGATGGGGGGGGACTTTTTCTTAGGCTATGCCTCCGAGGAAGCTAAAGAGCTGGCCGAGGCCATTCGCCGCGGTGAGGCAGCGGGGGCCAAGTACATGCTGTGTACCCGCGACAACACCCGCATCTTTTATGCCCCGGCCAGCTCGCCTCCGGCGGTGCCCTGTCCCCGCTGCGGTAACACCAACATGATTTTCAAGACCCTGACCCTGGCTACTCCCGAAGATCGCATCGAGGCGATTTTGCGTGAGCAACGGGCTTTGCGAACGGCGCTGGAAGATCTGCTGCTCTACCTCAAGCGTAAGCTGGGGCCCTAGCGCAAAGCAAATGGATTGAAGCGGGTGTCGCGGTCGTAGTAGTCTTCGTTCTCGGCTCGCTTTAAAAAGCCCACCACACCATAGGTAATGGGCGTGAAGAGCACCTCCACACCAACCTTAAAGATGTAATTTGAGACAAACACTGTCCAGAGCAGGTTGTTGTCCCAAATGCCATAAAAGGCCACCAACAGAAAAATGGCGGTGTCCAAGCCCTGTCCTACCAGGGTAGAACCGATGGTACGCAGAGCTAAAAAGCGCCCCTGGGTAGCCACTTTGAGCCGGGCCAGAATATAGCTGTTGGCAAACTCACCCACCCAGTAGGCCACCAGGCTGGCCAGCACGATGCGGGGTACCAGGCCCAGGATGGTAGAGAAGGCCTCCGCCGATTTTTGGCTAAACTCGTCGCTGGGTGTGGGCAACGCACTCACCAGGCCGAAGGTGAGCGCAGAGAGCAGCAATAAGAAAAAACCAGTCCAGATCACCCGGCGGCTTCGCTTATAGCCATACACCTCGGTTAGCACGTCACCAAAGATGTAAGCCAGTGGGAACAGCAGGGTACCGCCGTCGAAGGTAAACGGGCCGAAAAGCACCACTTTGGTCGAGGCGATATTGGAGACCACCAACACCACCACAAACAGGGCTGTAATGAGGTCGATGTAACGATAGGTTTTCATAGCAAGTTGGCGTGCGCTGCAGAGGCGCGTAGGGTTGGGTTTGACTGGCCCGGCAACAGCCTACTTCTAGGCCTGCGAAGTGATGAAGGGTAGGTTGCGGTCGAACTGGCCGCGATCGAGGCCGTAGCCATACACAAAGGCATCCTCGATTTCAAAGCCCAGATAGTCGATCGGAACCTCGACCTGGCGTCGGGAGGGTTTGGACAGCAAGGCGGCAATTTTTAGCGAGGCAGGCTGCCGAGCCTCCAGCATACGCAACAGATAGTTGATGGTGATACCGGTGTCCACGATATCTTCCACCACAATTACATGCCGGCCCGCAATCGGAAGCCGCAGGTCTTTTATGAGCTCCACCTCGCCGCTGGTTTTCTGGCTGTCGCCATACGAGGAGACTGCCAAAAAGTCCATGGTTAGCGGCATATCAATGGCCCGCACAAGGTCGGCCATGAAGACGAAGGCTCCGTTGAGCACACAGACCAGATGAGGTTCCTGACCCTGGTAATCGCGTTTAATCTGTTCGCCCATCTCGCGTATGCGGGCGGCGATTTGGGTTTCGCTGATTTGTACTTTGCCGTTTCCGGGTCGAAAGATGCTCACTGCTCGATTCTACGGCACTCTTCTGGACTCGTACATCGGCCTGCGAGTTTTTTGGGCTGGAGTGGGCTTTGGATTTGACCAGAGGAGCGGTTGGGACAGGCTTCCGGGTTTGGGCTGGCTTGCGCAATTCGGCACTGCTATACAGCAACTTGATCTCTTCTGGGGTAAGGTAGCGCCACTCACCGGCCTCGAGCTCACCCAGCTCTATGGGGCCCACGGCCAGCCGCACCAGGCGCTCTACCGGATAACCCACCTTGCCCAGCATTCGGCGCACCTCACGCTTGCGACCTTCGGTTAGCACCAGCTTGACCCCGTCTTTGACCGGGTAGGCCTCGAGGGCCTGGGCCAGCCCATCCCCCAACATGACCCCTTGCACCAGCTGCTGGCAGGCCTTTTTACTAACCTTGCCGTTTTTGCACCAGGCCCGATAGAGCTTGGGCACCTGGTTGCGGGGATGGGTGAGGTACTGGGTCAGATGGCCGTCGGTGGTCAGGAGCAGCAGCCCCTCAGTGTCCTTGTCCAGCCGCCCGACCGTATGCAGGCCAGGGTGCTTGGGAACCAGCTCGTAAACAATTTTTTCGGCGTGCTCATCCTCGTGGGTGGTGGTGTAACCCTTGGGTTTGTGTAGCGCGATGACCACATTTTTTTGCGGCATACGCACCCGTTCACCGTCCAGCCGCACAATGTCGCCGGGCTGCACGACCGCACCGATGGTGGCGACCTGCTGATTGATGGTCACCCTTCCCGCGCGGATTAAGTCCTCGGCTTTGCGGCGGCTGGTGACCCCCGCACGGGCTAAAAATTGCTGTAAACGCATACCCACCATAGTATTACTTGCCGGGTCAAAGCGTATCAGGGTGTGTTGCTACAGAGGGGACTTCTTCTGGAAGTGGGGTGGGCGCTTTTCGCGCAGCGAGCGCAGACCTTCCTGGGCATCGGGGCCCAGGAAGCCCATAAACTCGAGGGCCAGCGAGGTGTCGAAATTGGGCCCCATCATGCGCAGCCAGTTGTTGAGGGCATACTTGGTAAAGCGAATGGCCGAAGGCGCGCCCTGGGTCAGCCGGGTTGCAATTTTGAGGGCCTCGCTATAGACCTCGCTATCCTCCACGCAGCGCGAGACCAGCCCAATGCGCTCGGCCTCCTCCCCGGTGAGCGGCTCGTTCAACAAAAGGTGGTACTTGGCCTTGCTCATACCGCAGAGCAAGGGCCAGATCATCACCGAGTGGTCGCCGGCCGCGACCCCCAGCCGCACGTGCCCATCCACGATGCGGGCGTTTTTCCCAGCCACACTGATATCGGCCAGTAGCGCTACGGCCAGCCCAGCCCCTACCGCCGGCCCCTCGATGGCCGCCACGATGGGCTTGGCGCAGTTCACCACCCCGTACACCAGGTCGCGGGCCTCCTTCCAGACCCGCAGCAAGGTTTCGTAATCCCGGATCATCGCCTCGATCATCTCGAAGTCGCCGCCGCTGCTAAAGGCCCCGCCCTCGCCCCGCACCAGCACCGCCCCGATGCTTTCATCGGCGTCGATATCCCGCCAGACATAGGCCAGCTCGCGGTGCATCTGGCTATCGGCGGCGTTGAGGCGGCCTGGGTTGGAGAGGATGACCTCGAGCACGCCCTCGCCGGGTTCGGCAAACTTCAGACGCTGGTAGCGTTGTCGCCAGTTCATGCTAAAAGTTTACGCAATGCGCTGACTAGCCGTGCCGGCTTATTTATGGGTACAATCCGCTGGCATGGCCCTATTTGCCGTGAACAAACCGCTGGGGCGCACCTCGCACGACGTGGTGGACATGGCCCGTAAACTGCTGGGCACACGCCGGGTAGGTCATACCGGAACCCTCGACCCTCTGGCTACGGGCGTTCTGATCCTTGCCACGGAGGCCTCCACCAAGCTGGTGCCTTTTTTGTCCGCAGAAGAAAAAGAATATATCGCCTGGGTTTCTTTTGGCGTCACCACCCTGACCCTGGATGCCGAGGGGCCTATTGTGGGGCCTGTGACCAGCTATCCAAGCCAGCGCGAGATTGAAGCCGCCCTGCCCTGGTTTTTGCAACTGACCGAACAGACCCCACCGGCTTACTCGGCGGTAAAGGTAGGGGGGGTCAAGGCCTACGAGGCGGCCCGCAAGGGGCAGGCCCTCGAGCTGACTCCCCGCCCGGTCAAATACTACGAGGCCAGGCTGCTGGCCTATGACCCCGCGCCCATACCCCACCGCATTGCCCCCTCGGCCACCGGCTGGCAACTGGCCCCACGGGGCCGCCCGGTCGAACTGCCCAGGCCGCTGGGTGATTTCCCGACCGCGGTGATTCGTTTAGTGGTGGGGCCCGGTACTTATGTGCGCTCATTTGCCCGCGATCTGGGCCAACGGCTGGGCACCCAGGCTTTCCTCTCGGGGTTGGTGCGCACCCGGGTGGGGAAGATTGGCCTCGAGCAGGCCCAGGAGATCGAACACCTGGATGTGAGCAGAACCCTGGACGAGCTCGAGGCCCTTTCCTGCCCCAGCGTGGAACTCACACACGCCGAGGCCAAACGGGTGATGGAGGGGGTTCCCCTGGCGATTCCAGCCAAAGGCCTGGTGGCCCTGGTGGGCCCCAAGCGCCGCCTGGTGGCCATTGCCGAGGGCGATGGCTTCAAGCTGCGTATTAAGCGGGTCTTCAAGGCGTAGCGATTAACCCACCTCGAAGATTTCTTTGAAGACCGGCTGCGACAGCACCACCGAGGTGCGGGTGCTGCCATAAAAGCCGAGCTGCTGGATTAGCTCCTGTAAATGTTCCACCGAGGGGGTGCGTACTTTGGCTACAAACGACGACTCGCCGGTGACGAAGTAACACTCCCGCACTGCCGGGGTGGCCTGGGCAAACTCGAGCATCTGCTGGTAGCGGTGCGGTGGGGTGGCCACCTCGATCAGGGCGGTGATGGTGTAGCCGAGGGCCTCGGGGTTAATCCGGGCCCCATAGCCCACGATAATGCCGGCGTCCTCGAGGCGGCGCACCCGCTCGGTGACCGACGGTGTCGAGAGCCCCACCCGGCGGCCTAGCTCGCTGTAGGAGAGCCGCCCGTCGCGCTGTAGCTCGTTCAGGATGGCAATATTGAATTTGTCCAGCAGTTTGGAAGCCATAGAGCCTATTATGCCTTAAGAAAATCAAATAGATTCGACATCTATCCTTAAGTTTTCACTTTCTTTTGAAGGTCAGTCGGTCTAGGCTTGGGGAAAACAGGAGGTTGTTATGGTGATTGGTGTTCCCAAGGAAATCAAGACGCTCGAGAACCGTGTGGCCCTTACGCCGGGGGGGGTGACCAGCCTGGTGCGGCGCGGGCATAAGGTGCTGGTGCAGCAAGGGGCCGGGGTGGGTTCGGGCCTATCCGATGCCGAATACCAGAAGGCGGGGGCCGAGATCGTAAGCGCCCAGGAAGCCTGGGCCGCCGATCTGGTGGTCAAGGTCAAGGAGCCCATTGCCGAGGAGTACAAGTACCTGCGCCAGGGTCTGATCCTGTTCACCTACCTGCACCTGGCCGCCGATGAGCCGCTTACCAAAGCTTTGCTGGCTGGGGGTACGACCGCCATCGCCTACGAAACGGTGCAGCTCGAGGATGGCTCCCTGCCCCTGCTCACCCCCATGAGCGAGGTGGCCGGGCGCATGGCCCCGCAGGTGGGGGCAGCGGCCCTGGAGAAGCCCCACGGCGGGCGCGGGGTGCTGCTGGGGGGCGTGCCGGGGGTGGCCCCGGCCAGCGTGGTGATCATCGGTGGTGGCATTGTGGGCACCAACGCGGCCAAAATCGCCCTGGGCATGGGTGCTCAGGTGACCATTCTGGACGTGAGCAAAGCCCGCATGCAGTACCTCGACGACGTGTTTGGCGGTCGGGTGATCACCCTGGCTTCCACCGAGGCCAACGTGGCGGCCTCCATCCGCCACGCCGACCTGTTGATTGGGGCGGTGCTGATTCCGGGGGCCAAAGCCCCCAAGCTGGTTACCCGCGAGATGCTTTCCACCATGAAGGAAGGTGCGGTGATTGTGGACGTAGCCGTGGATCAGGGGGGCTGTGTCGAGACCATCCACCCCACCACCCACGCCGAGCCCACCTATGTAGTAGACGGAGTGGTGCACTACGGGGTGGCCAACATGCCGGGGGCAGTGCCGCGCACCTCCACCTTTGCCCTCACCAACCAGACCCTACCCTACCTGCTCAAGCTGGCTGAGAAGGGCCTGGGCGCGCTGCAAGAGGATGCAGCCCTGTTGCAGGGTCTCAACACCCACCAGGGCCAACTGACCTGCCGGGGGGTGGCCGAGGCCTTTGGCCTGCCCTATGTCGAACCTAAAGCGGCTTTGTAGTGCCGTGCTCGAGGGAAAGCAGCAACTCGAGGAATTCCTCATAGCAGCGCACCAGCACCTCTTCTGATACGGGCCGAATCTCGAGCCGCCCCATGCCCATGGGGATGACCCAGTTAAGGGCCTGGCTCACCTTCTTCTTGTCGCGGCTGAGGAAAGGGGTGAGATCTGCCCAGCTCAGGCGGGGGGGTGGCGGAGGGGTGAGCCACTGCAGGAGTTTTAGCACCTTGGGTACCAGATCCGCCCCGCCATGGGCCCGGCCCAGCAGGGCGGCGTAGAGCAGCCCGTAGGCCACTGCTACCCCGTGGGGTATGGCCCCATGGGTGGCGCCCTCGAGAGCATGGCCCAGGGTGTGCCCCAGGTTGAGCTTGCGGCGCTCGTTTTGCTCGGTGGGGTCGGCCTCCACCACCCTTACTTTGACCATCACGGCGCGGGCCAGGTAGGGCTCGAGGCCTTCCCAATCGGGTGAGACCGGCTCTACGTTGACCAGCAGCTCGTCACCAGCGATAAGGCCGTGCTTGAAGGCTTCTACCAGCCCCTCCTTGAAGGTTTGGGGTGGAAGGGTGCGAAGGGTGTGTAGCTCGGCATATACCCCTGCCGGGGCATAAAAAGCGCCGACCAGATTTTTACCTTCGGGCAGGTTAATGCCGGTTTTGTTGCCCACCGAGGCGTCTACCATGGCCAGGGTAGTGGTGGGTAGGCTGATGTACCGTATTCCGCGCAGGTAGGTGGCGGCCACAAACCCGCCCAGATCGGTAAGACAGCCTCCACCCACCACGTACAGCGTGGTGTTGCGTGGGAGGGCCTGCTGGGCCAGCCAGGACAGCACCCGGCCATAGCTATCGAGGCTCTTTGCGCCTTCGCCACCGGGCAGCCCTAGGCTTAGCGGAACATCCAGGCGGGCAGCTACTCGCTGGGCGTAATCCCGTACGGCCAGGTCGTAGAGGAGGGCCCGGGGGCCAGGGGCCTGGGGGAGCTCGAGGTCGAAGCCGATGTGAATCGGATAGGGAACTGGGTATCTAATCTGCAGTTTCTGCATACGCCCACAGTTGGTCGATAATTTCATCTACCACTTCGGCGACGGGCCGATTATCGGTAGAGACGTGAATTGTAGCCTGGCGATAGATGGCCTCCCGCTCGGCCAGTAGCTGCTGGATGCGTTTGAAGGGATCGGGGTTCTCGAGCATGGGGCGCTGTCCAGGGCGACGGCTGATGCGCTCGAAGATGGTGGCGGGGCTGGCCCATAGTGCCACCACCGGCCCCCGCTGCAACAGTTTTTGCCGATTCTCTGGGTTAACAAAAGTACCGCCCCCCAGCGAGAGCACCAAAAAATCTTTCTGGGTTAGCTCGTTTACCGCCTCGGTCTCGAGTTGCCGAAAAGTAGCCTCCCCCAGGTGGCGGAAAATGTCGGCTACCGAAAGCCCCATCTCCCGCTCGATGTAGCGATCGAGGTCGATGAAGTGCAGCATCAGCTCGCGAGCCAGCTCCCGCCCAATGCGGCTTTTGCCCACGCCCATAAAGCCGGTGAGGGCTACCCAGGTAACGGGGCGTTCAATCTCGATCATAAAAGGGGGCTGTTCCCAGGATGCGCGCTTGCTCGATAGCCGTCAAAACCTAGTATTCCAGCACCCGTTGCTTGTATCGCTCGACCCGCTCGACCAGCTCGCCCAGGGTGTCGCCGCCAAATTTCTCCAGGTAGGCCTGGGCCAGCACGATGCCCACCAGGGCCTCCAGAATTACGCTGGCCGCCGGTACCGCGGTCACGTCGGAGCGCTCCCGGGCGGCATCGGCTGGCTGGTGTGTCACCACATCAACCGTGGGTAGGGGCTTCATCAGGGTGGCGATGGGCTTAAGAGCGGCGCGCACCACCAGCTCTTCTCCGGTGGTCATGCCGGCTTCGGTGCCTCCGGAACGATTGCTCTGGCGGTAGTAGCCCCGGCCGGGCTCCCAGTAGATGGGGTCATGAACCTGCGATCCCGGCTTCATGGCGTTGCTAAAACCAGGGCCAATCTCCACCCCCTTAATGGCCGGAATGCTCATGACCATCTGGGCGATGCGCCCGTCGAGCTTGCGCTCCCAGTGCATCTGGGAGCCGAGCCCCATCACCAGCCCTTTGAAGCGGGCTTCGATGACGCCGCCCAGGGTATCGCCGGCGGCCTTGGCCTCGTCTATGCGGCGGATCACCTCGGCCTCGGCCTGGGGGTCGGTCATCCGCACCGGGCTGGTTTCGATGCGTTCCTTGAGGCTCCAGTCGAAGGGAACCTCGCTCCAGACCCCGGCCATCCCGTCCACGAACGAGGCGCTTTCCACCCCAAAAAACGAGAGCAGCTTATGAGCGATGGCCCCTATCGCTACCCGCATGGCGGTTTCGCGGGCCGAGGCGCGCTCGAGCACATCACGTAAGTCTTTATGCCCGTATTTGACACCCCCCGCAAGGTCGGCGTGACCAGGCCGGGCCGCCGTAAGGGCCTTTTTGCGCGGCTCGTTGCCGGGGGCCGGATCCATGATCTCGAGCCAGTTGCGGTAGTCGGTGTTTTTGATGACCAGCGTAACCGGGGCTCCGGTGGTGCGCCCGGCCCGCACACCACTTACGAACTCCACCGTATCGGTCTCGATGACCATCCGCCGCCCGCGCCCGTACCCACCCTGGCGTTTTTTGAGCCAAGGGTTGATATCTTCAACGGTCAAAGGTAGCTGGCTGGGCAGGCCCTCCACGATGCCGGTAAGTTGTGGCCCGTGGGATTCTCCAGCAGTTAGAAAACGCATGAACAGAATCTAGCATAACCGCGGCCAAGTCCAAAACCAGGTCGCTGCTGCTAAGGGGCCTGCAGAAAAAAGCCGGGCCAGCGCCCGGCCTTCATGTGGATACCACCTAACGTTGAGCGGTGTCCTTGACGATGTTACCGGTGATAATCACGATCAGCTCGTCGTCTTTGATCGAGGAAGTGCGCTGCTTAAAGAGTTCACCCAGCAAGGGGATATCACCCAGCAGAGGCACTTTGGTCTCGGAGGTATCGGTGACTTTCTGAATCAGACCCCCCAGCACCACGGTCTGCCCGTCGCGGATGCGCAGTTTTGACAGGGTGGACTGCTGCGGAATGCGGATGCTGCCTGCCGGGCCATCGGCGGGGTCGCCGCCGGTCTGGGTGAAGACCTCGAGCAGGATGTTGCCATCCGTCGAGATTTGCGGACGCACCCGCACCAGCAGCCCGTAATCGAACTCGCGCACCGAGACCTGGTCGCCGATGGTAATAGGGATGAGCAGCCGGCCCCCTACCTTAATTTCCGCACCCTTGGCTCCGGTAGCCCGCAGATCGGAAGTATCGGCACCATAGTTGTCCTCTACCAGCACATTGGCATCACTCAGGCGGCGTGAAAGCTGCTGTTTTTCCAGCGCGTCCAGCACGGCCCGGATATTGAGTGAGGCCAGGCTGCGGGTGGCATCGAAAATCAGGTTCAGACCGGTGGACAGGAAGCTGGCGATCAGGTTGCCCCCCGAGACGGTCTCCCACTTGATACCCAGGTTGCGAATAACCTCGCCCGAGACTGCCTGCACCCGGATCTGGAGCTGCACTTGCTGCACAGGCCGATCCAGGGTGGGAATTAGGCGCTCGGCCAGGGCAATCTGGTCGGCGGAACCGGTGACGATGAGGGTGTTGGTACGGGGTTCGGCCACCACCGTCACCTGGGGCGTGGCCTGGGCCTGGGCCTGCGCGGGTGCTGCCTGGCCTTGCGCCTGGGCCGCAATGGCCTTGCCCAGCACATCGGCCAGCTCGCTGGCCCGGGCATGTGAGAGGGCAAACGACTTTTGTACAAGCGGAATGGTTGCAGCAGGAGCCTTGGGCACATCTATACGCTGCAGAAAGTTTAGGGCATCCGTTACCGAACGCGATGGGCCGCTAATAGAGAGCACGTTCTGCCCAGGCACAGCGCGTACAGTAACGCCAGGCACCTCCTGCTGAACAAAGGTGGCCAGGGCTGCAGGATCACCCGAGCGTACCTGATAAAACTCCCGTACTGCCGGCTCGCTGGGCTGGGCAGGCTGGGCGGCTTGACCGCGGGCCCGATCCACCACTTCCTTAGGCCCTACCACGATCACGTTGTTCTCGAGCAGCGCGTAGGTGATGCGGCCATCGCCGTAGGTGTTGATGAGTAGATCCCATACCTGCCGGAAGGGCTTGCGGTCGATATCTGCGCTAACGTTGACGTTGGGGATATCGCGAAGAATAGGGGAGAGCCCCACACTGCGGGCCAGCGCATCCAGAAGGGTGGGTAGGGGTAGGTTGGTGCCAATGTTGCTTACCGGTTGATCGAAGCGGGCATCCCTGGGCAAAGTACCCTGGGCCAGCGCCAGACTCAACACTACCAAAAGAGCAAACAAACGCTTCATATTCACCGCCTAGGGGTTATCCATTGTGAGGTTCAGGCTATCTGAACCTTGCACCAAAAGGGCTTCTTTCGCGCTCAGGCTTTTGAGCAGTACATCGCTACCGGGAAGGGTGCGGCCTACTGGCAGCACTGTAAAGCCGTCCTTGCTCTGGAAAATGGCTACGCTGGTTGGGCCCAGTACCACCCCCGAGAGCTTTAGGTTTTGTTCGCGCACAAATCGAGCCAGGGGGCTTTCCTGAACGGTTTCTTGCCCACGGGCCAGGTCACTTTTAGGCTCGAGCACCTGGGCCAGCCGGGCGTTGATTTCGGCCCGTGCGAACTCGAGGTTGCTAGGGGCCGTGGCAGCTGGCGCCACATCCAAAGCTGCCTCTTCCTTGATCGGACTGGCAGTGTCGCTTAGCTCACGCTCCAGGGGTGCGAGCCGGATGGGCAGGGTGCCCGACCCCAGGCTGACCGCACCGGGTAGGCTGGCGCGGGCCGTACCCTGGGCCAGGCGAGGCTGGGCAGTGGGAGTAGAGGGTGGTATTGGGGTAGGCCGGGTACCGGGCAGGCTGGGACGGGGTAGTGGGGTGGTGGGCTGCCGCACCTGTACCTGGGCGGTTTGGCGAGGGATAGGTTGGGCGGCCACCGGCGGTGTCGTGGTCGGACGGCTGGCAGCGGTTGGGGCCGGTTGAGCCACGGTGGGCGGGGCGGTTTCGATGATCAAGGGTACGAAGGGGTTGGGTGGCACCGTGACGCGAGGCTGGGCCGCCAACGTGCCGGTAGCTGCTTCACCCTGACTGGTGGGCTGTTCGTCGCGGGGGGCCTCGGTGACCAAGAAGGGTACGGGAAGCACCTCGAGCGGCCGGGCGGTGGTCACGGGTGCTGTGGGCTCTACCGGCGCCGGTGTTGGGGCTGGCGCTGCTGGCTGCTGAGCTGTTTGGCTTGGGCGGAAGAAGCCAACATACCAGGCCGCGACCGCCCCTACTAGCAGGGTTGCGACCAGCGCCACTTTAGCCGACTGGGGCATGCGCTGGAGGAAATTCATGGCCGACCTCCAGGCTGATTGGGCTGGCCTTGCTGGGTTCCCTGGGCGGGCTGGCCCTGGCCGGTATAGGTGTACACCGTCATGGTTAGGCTGGTGTTGATGATGGGGTTGGTGGCCTGGGCCTCCGTAGCGGCAGGCCCGCTGCCACCAAGGGTAAGGTTGAGGCCCGAGACGGTGGCGAACCGCTGCAGCCCCTCGAGGTTCCGTAAAAACACATACAGCTCGGGGAAGGGCGACTCGACCTGCAAGGCCAGGTTGGTGGCCCGTACGTTGGCGACACCCTGACTATCGCCAGCACTGCGGCTTAGAGTTCGCAGTACTACCCCGCTTTCCCGAGCGGTTTGCGCCAGAGAACTCAGAACCCGGCCAAGCTGTTCGGTGGGAGGTAGCTCGCGCAAAAACTGTTGCCGCTCGGCATCCAGGCGGGCGATGGTCTCGCGCAACTGGGGCAGCGCACGCTGGGCTGCACGGCCACGGTCGCGTTCGACAGTAAGACGGTCTACTTCGGCCTGTAGCTCCGGTATGCGCCCTTGGAGGGGCTGGGTTACCAGGAAGTACCACATCGCACCAAGCAACAAGGCCGCCACTATGGCGACGATGGCCCACTCACGCTGGCCCATTCTAGCGAGAAGGGCTACCACTGTCCTCACCTCCCGTCGTGTTGCTGGCGGTTGCCGCGGCTTGGCCGACCAGGCCGATGGTGGCCCCGAAGGTGTAAAGCTGTCGGGTCTGATCAAGGCTGGCGTTCTGGAAGTTGATACCAAAGCGCGGCGAGTTTTCGAAGGCCTCGACGAAGCGAATCAGAGCGTTTTGCCCAATGGCTTCGCCTTGCAGGTTGAACTCTACGCTGACCGGCTTGCCATCGTAGAGGCCGTTTTGTACGTTGCTCTGAATCTCCTGGGGAGTAAGGCTTTTGGTGCCGATGCTGCGCAAGGCTACCCCAAACCGGCGGCCTTCCCGCGGGATCTGATTGATGACCTGGGCCAGGTTGTCTGACCAGGGCACAAAGCGCTCGCGCAGTTGGTTACGCACTGCGAGGAGCTGCTCGAGTTCGCGCTGCTGTTGGTTGAGGCGGTTTTGCTCGGCGATGAAGGGGCGTAGCACATCCACCTCTACTTGTAGCTGGTCACGCTGATTTTCCAGTGCCTGCACTTTCGAGAGAGTCGAGAAGTGGAGAAAGGCCACCGTCCCCAGCATCGCGAGCACCACCGCCACAGCGGCCAGGCGCCACCAGCCAGGCTCAACCCGACGGCGCAGGTTCTTGGGCAGGAGGTTGAGTTTAATCAAGTGGATTCACCCCCCGTAGGGCCAGACCCACCGGTACCGTGAACTCTGGCGCCAGACCCCGCAGGTACTCTAGATCGAAGCGACTCTTGTCGATCTGGAGGCCCTGCCAAGGATCGGCGATTTCCAGCGGGATACCGAGCGTGTCAGATAAAAGCGGCACCAAGCTTCGCAGCTTACTGCCACCTCCGGCCACAAAACCCTGGTCTACACCGAGGTCGCCTACTTGCACCCGGAAGAACTCCAGACTGCGACGCAACTCGGTGGTCAGCTCGACCAACACCGGCCGAATTGCGTCGTACATACGGGCTGGATTGAAACGCTCGCGCTCGGCGTCGAAGTCGAGCAGCAAGTCCTCGTCTTCGGTGGGGATGGTGGCCAGGCCGTAGTTTTTCTTGGCCTCCTCGGCGGCCACCAGATCAAGGTTGAAGGCCTTTGAAATGGCGGCGGTGAAGTCCTTGCCAGAGAGGTTGATAACCCGGTTCAAGAGCAGCCGCTCGCCGCGGGTAAGCACCAGTGCCGAGGACTCCGCCCCAATCTCGAGGAAGAGGGAGATTGGTTCGCGGTCGGTAGCTACCAGCCGGGAGGCCAGGGTACGCAGCCCAGCAAAAGGCTTTACGTCTATTACCAGCGGCTCCAGGCCAGCCGCTTTGAGGGCCTCTACCAAGCTGGCCACGGTTTCTTGCCGGGCAGCACCCACCACCACGTCCATCTGCTCACCGTCCGGTATGGACTCGAGGGTATCCAGGGGCGCATAGTCCAATACCACCTCGTCAATCGGGAAGGGAATGTAGCGCTCGGCCTCCCAGCGCACCGCTTCCTCCAATTGCTTGAGGGGCATTTTGGGTACCTGCAAGGTACGGGTAATGACCGCTAGGTTGCTGGCCGCTGTAACCACATAACGCTTGCGGGTACGCATTTCGGCCTGCATTTCCTTGATAACCTCGGCCAGGGCCCCCGGCTCGATGATCGAGCCCTCCTGAACAACCCCTGGCGGGGTAGGCCTGATACTCAGGCTTTTCAGGCTGGGGGGAGTTCCGGACAGCTCGACCATTTTGATATTGGCCGATCCGATCTCGAGGCCAAGCGCCTCGACCCTGGGCCTCAGCAACCCGCCAAAAAAATCACGCACGCTGCCCCCTTTCCCACATAAATCCAAGACTACGTGTCAGTATAGCACGGTAAATCTGCGCTGCAGCGGTCATACTGCCCACTCTAGCCCAGGCTTTAACCTTTGGGCCGTGCATTTGCACATTCAATCTTAATGCTCCTCGCCCAGGAAGTTAGGCGCAGGGGGGCTGGTTGTTGCCTAGAGAGCCCGGGCCACAGCCTCGGCGAACTGGAGGGTGGTGGCGTTGCCCCCCAGGTCGGGGGTGCGGGGGCCTTCCTCGAGTACCTTGTCCACGGCGGCCTCTACTCGGCGGGCGATCTCGTGCTCGCCTAGGTGCTCCAGCATCATCACGCCTGAGAGGATGGTGGCTGCCGGGTTGGCAATGCCCTTCCCGGCGATATCCGGTGCGCTGCCGTGCACTGGCTCAAACACGGCGTGCCTGGTGCCGATGTTACCGCTGGCGGCAATGCCCAGGCCGCCCACCAGCCCAGCAGTAAGGTCGGAGATGATGTCGCCGAACAGGTTGGTGGTCACGATCACGTCGAAGCGCTCGGGGTTGCGCACGAGCTGCATGGCGCAGTTATCGATGATGATGTCCTGGGTTTTGACCTCGGGGAAACGAGCTGCCTCGGCCAGCACGGTGTTCATGAACAGGCCCTGGGTCATGGGTAGCACGTTGGCCTTGTGTGCTACGTGGAGCTGCTTGCGGGGGCGGCTGGCCGCCAGCCGGGCGGCATACTCGCCGATGCGGGCGCTGGCTTTGCGGGTAATGACCGTATCGGCAATGGCAATCTCGCCCTCGAGGTAGGTGCGTTCCTGCTCTACATAGAGCCCTTCGGTGTTCTCGCGCACCACGATCAGGTCGACCCCCGGCCTCGAGCCCGGTACGGGGTGGTGCTTGGCTGGACGCACGTTGGCAAACAGATCCAGCTTGCGCCGCATGTAGCGGATGGCCCCGAAGAAGCCCGGTACTTTTTTGGTGGGGCTGGTGGCCGCGCCGAAGAGGGTGGCGTCGGTGTGGGTAACGGCCTCGAGGGTTTCTTCGGGCACTGAGATACCTATTCGCTCGAAGGTCTCCCAGCCGGCCTGGGCCTCGACGAACTCAAACTTGAGTCCGGTGGCCTCCAGTACCAGCCTGGCTGCGGGAATCACTTCGTGACCGATGCCGTCGCCTTCAATCAAACAAATCTTGTAGGTTTTGCTCACAGTATCACCCTGGCTATTTTACAGCCGCTCCCGAAAATAACCGATATCTGGGGTGGTTTGGCTTCGACGGACTCAGCCGGTTCCCACGTCGGATTACACCGAGAAGCGCTGGTTGCAGGAAGCCGCCGTATATCTTTTCCTGATAGGCTATATGGCCATGTAGCACTATGCTGACCGGAGCTCAAGCGATAGGCATGAGGCTTATATTTTGGGGGTGGTAGCATTGTCGAGCGCACTGGCCTCGAGCGCCCGCTGTACCAGGGCTTCGGTGGCTAAAGGGGTGAGTAACACTCTTGAGACTTCGGCCTCGAGGTGGTTACCTATGCGCCAGGCCGGCTCTGCTGGGAGGGTGTGAAATTCGGGTGGAGCCCGATTATGCCCCGTGCAGTTGGGTTGAGCTCTGTAGACGTGTGTCCCCCAGCAGGCTCAAAGGCTCCTGGGCCAGGGTGCGCAGGGCCTTGCGGCGGCGGCTTTTGAGCTCCTTGAGCTCCAGGCGCTCGAGCCTGAGTCGGTTGAGGGCGTAGTCCAGATAGACCGCCTGGGCCTCGGGGGCAGCTCCGCCCAGCACCTTGCGCCGGGAAATAAAGCGTTCGGGCTCCAGGGCCTGCAACAGCTCGGGGTCGCCAAACCCCAGGTGGCTTTGCAGGTCGTCCAGGCCCAGCTCGGCTACGGTGCGGCCTTTGCTGCTCAGCTCGCGCAGCATGCCCTGCACCTTGGGGTAGGCCTCGGCCAGCGAAAGGCGCTTTCCGGCGACCAGCACATCCACCAGCTCGGAGGCCAGGACGCTGCGGTCGCGCAGGCCCTGGGCCAGTACCTCGGGCACAAAGCGGCTTTCCTGCAGGGCCACCCGCAAAAGCGCCACTGCCCCCTCGGCGGCATAGAACAGGTTGTAGAGGGGCTCGAGCACCCCCGGCCCGTGGTCGTTGACATCGCCAAAGGGGGTGCTGTAGTTGAGGTGGCCCAGGGTGGTGGGGCCGCCCATCAGCTCGGCCAGGAAGCCCCGCACGTGCTCCAGCACCACCGGGTTGACCTTCTGCGGCATGATCGAGGAGCCCTGGCTGATTTTTTCGGCGACCAGGAACCCCCCCTGCTCGGCCCAGAACAAAAGATCGGCCACCAGGCGCGAGAGGCTGGTAGCCATGCCGGCCAGGGCATAGGCGATCTCCAGGGCCCAGTCGCCGGCTGCGATGGCGTCGTAGGTGTGCTCGAGGGTGCCCCCAAACCCCAGCCACTGGGCTAAAGCCTTGCGATCCACCGGGTAGGGGCTCCCGGCCAGGGTCGAGGCTCCCAGCGGGCACTTGTCGGTGGTCTGGAAGGCCGAGCGCAGCCGCTGGTAGTCGCGCGAGAGCAGGTTTTCCACCCCGGTCAGGTAGTGCCCCAGGGTGGTGGGCTGGGCCGGGCGGTGGTGGGTGTAGGCGGTGAGGAGGGTCTGGCGGTGGTTCTGGCCCAGGCCCAGCAGTTCCCGCCTTAAGTCCGATAGCGAGGTCAGAACCCGCAGCAGCCGCTCGCAGGCATAGGCGCGGAACACCGTCAGGTCGAGGTCGTTGCGGGAGAGGCCCCGGCGCAGCGCGCTGGCGACCTCGGAGCCAAAGCGCTCGCGCAGGTAGAAGTCTATGGTGAAGAACACATCCTCGAGCTGCCCGCTAAACCCTGGAATGGGGTCTTTGCGCAACTGGCTGAGGGCCCAGGCGGCCTCCTTGGCCTCCACAATGCCGAGCTTGCCCAGGCCCAGGGCATAGGCCGTGAGGGCATCGAAAAAATAATCGCCCAGATGCTCTTTGGCAAAGCGAAAATGCCGTTGTAGCACCCAGCGACGGTACAGGTTGTGCCAACGCATGCTGTTCACCCTGCTTCAAGCCTACACCCGGCCTGGCTTCAGGGGGTGTGCTTTTAAGCTCAGGGTATCGCCAGACTCAAAGTTTTGTATGAAATTGAGTCCTCCTGGCGCAAAATGCTAGTGCGCTGGGCTTTAGCGGCATACATCCGCTGGTCGGCGAGTCGGAGGAGGGTTTCTTTGCTGGTGCCATCCTGTGGATAAACCGCAAGACCGATGTTAACCCCCAAGGCCATCCCCTCGATCTGGATGGCTTGAATGGCTTTAGCATAGCGCTGGGCCACTTGTATGGCGCGATCGGCCGTGGTGCGGGACAGAATAGCGGCAAACTCATCCCCGCCCAGGCGGAACAGGCCATCGCTCTTGCGGCTCGTTTTTTGGAGGGCCCGGGCCACCCGCACCAGGGCTTCATCGCCGGAGGCATGCCCCAGTTGGTCGTTAATGGTTTTGAAGCCTTGCAGATCCAGCACCAGCAGTGCAAATGCTTGCTGATACCGCCTCGAGCGGGCCAGTTCCTCATCGAAAAACTTGTTGAAAGCCCGGCGGTTGGCTAAGCCGGTGAGCGCATCGCTCAGGGCAGCCTCGGCAAGGCTCTGGCGGATGTGCGTCTGATGAAGCAGGGCTGCAACCGGGGTTGCGAAGAAGCGGGCGACCTCCAGGGAATCCGAACCAAACGCCTGGGGGTCGTGAAAGTTGTCCAGATTGAGCAAAGCCAGCACGCGGCCCTGATAAAGCACCGGGACGGCCAGGTTGGACTGAATACGCCTGGTATGGGCGACCAGGTGTGTCTGTCCTGCAGAGCTGCTGGCGCTGCGCTCCTGAATGGAGGCCAGTTCGCTGGAGAGGATGCGCGGCTCACCGGCATACCACCCCGCGGGGTGCTGGCCGTACCACTTGAGGTGATCCTGCTCGCTAAAACGGAGGCCTTGCAGGCTTTCCAGGTCGTATCCAACCACCGCCTGGAAGCGGAAACATTCGCCCTTGCGCACCAACAGGCTGCCGGCCTCGGCGCCCGGTATCAGCTCAACAGCCGAGGTTAACACCTGCTGGTAGAGGCTCTCGGAGTCTTCCAGTGCGGCTTTGTGTGAGAGCTCCAGCACGCGCTCCAGGCGCTGCCGGGCGATGGCACCCTCCAGGGCCAGACCTATTGATCGGCACGCCATAGCCAGCAAATCCTGTGTGCAGGGCAGCCAGGGGTGTGGTTCTGGGTGGGCCAGACCCAGCAGTACGCGGGCTCGAGGCCGATTGGAAACGCCAACGGGATGAACAGCAATGCTCTGTATCGAGGGATTTTGCTCTAGCTGGTCAATAAAGATGGGCTGTTCGGTGCGGTGAACTATCCAAAAAAGCCCCTGGCTATCGGAGATGTGGGCCTGCCAGCAATCGTCTGGGGGCTGCTTTACATCAAGCCGGGCCAGGACGCGCATCCGGCTGCCCTGTTGTTGCAGGATAATTCCATGCTGTACGCCCAACGCCGAGGTCAGCAGGGCTAGAGCCCGTTCGGCCAGCGCCGTAACCGAATCGGCCGTGACCAGAGCCATGGAGAGCTGGTGCATCAGATGGGCTTCAGCCTGCTCAGTGATGGAGGTCAGGCGGCTGCTTGCGGCCTGGGCAAGCTGCTCGAGGTAGTCTTGCGCTGAAGGCCCAAAAGCCTGGCGGCGTTTCAGAACGACTATGGCAGCTATCCTGTTGCGTTCGTACAGGGGAATTGCCGCACAGTTGTGAGAAGACCGCCCGCATCGCGTATACACCACTGCGCCCTGGGCGTGGGCTTGTATGGCCACTTGCTCGAGGGGCTCGGTCTCGCGTGGGTCGCTGATGCTATGCAGCCGCAATTCCTTGTGCTGAAGCCACCATACCCCTACCTGAACGCCCAGTGGCTCGAGCAGCCTGGGTATGGCCGTTAGCAGTTGCTCGCGGTGGTTTGCGGCCAGCAGGGCCTGCAAGGCGTGGGATAGCAAGGCAAGCTGGTGGGGGGTTTCCTGCTGCTGTTGCAAATCGGGGTGATGAGTCATGGTTACCCCCTGGGGAAGCAGGGCGGGTTGCTGGGTTCCACCACTTTGCCCACATCGACCAGGCCATAGCCGATCTGACTGTCCCAGGCTGCGGAGTTTTGCGCGGCGCTTGTGAGGCAGGCGCGCACCTGGGCCAGCCGGGCGCTGGGGCTGCTGGGGGGTGTCTGGCCCAGCAGTTGCTGCTGCAGCAGGTACAGACCGATGGCCCCGCTGATGAAAGGTGCCGAGGCCGAGGTGCCATAGGCCAGGGCATACGCCCCTGGGTTGGGCCCGTGGGCTACCGGCACCCCGGTGCCCGGGGCCACGAACTCGAGCCCCTCGCCATAGTTGGAGGCGTAGCCGCTCAGCCAGTGGGCCCGGGCCTGGCTGGCATCGGTGGCCCCTACCGCGATGACAAAAGGTGAGGAGGCGGGGTAACCCACTGCGGGCAGGTCGGCATTGCCGCTCGAGGCCACCACCACCAGACCTTGCTGGGTCACCTGCTCCAGGACGTGCTCGAGGTACGGGTCGCTAAAGCCGGGGGCAGAGATGGAAAGGGACAGGTTGACAACCTGGGCTGGCGTGGGATTGACAAAGAGCTGACCGGCAATTTGGGTTGCTCCGGCCGCATATTCCAGCGCCTGGGCTACTTGCAGCGCGCCGGTTTGCTGGTTGGCGTCAAATACCTTGATGGGCAGTACGCGCAACAGGTTATAGCCCACACCGGCCAAGGCCGTTCCGTTGTTGGTAGTGGCGGCGATGATGCTGGCTACCTGCGTTCCATGGCTGGCACCGGTGCCGGGCTCAGGCTCCACTGTACCCCGGATGGGCCGGGGATTGCTGAGGTCTTTACCCACCACATCCAGCCAGCTATCCGGGGGGGTTAGGTTGGGGGCTAGATCGCTCCGCTGAGTGTACACGCCGGTGTCGATCACGGCGATGACCGGTGTTGGGCATCTCGCATTGCCCGCTCTTAGCTTTTGCCAGGCTTGTTCGATCTTCATCTGCTGGAACAGGGGGGCCTGCTCCGCCAGGTAGCTGGGGTTGTTGGGGGGTACGGCCAGGCTGGTGGGCTGGTAGAGGTATTCGGGTTGCACGTACTGTCCCAGGCCCTGCTGGTACAGTTGTTGGGCGGCTTTGGCTTCCTGCCCCGGCTGGGTGCGGTACAGGCTCCAGCCTCCGCCCAGATCCTGCACCCGCTGGGCCCCCAGGTTTTGCGCGCTGGCGTTGTGGCTTTGCAGGCTCGGCCCTTGTTTGTGATACACCAGCAGCCGCCCCGCCACGTGCGGAACATCAAAGCGGCCCAGCCCCACCTTACTAAACGCCCTGACTGTGGTTTGTTGGCTTCGCGCCCCGACATCGCCGCAGGGGGGGCTAACCTCAAGGCCCTGGGTGGTTGTGCACGAGGTTAGGGCCAGACCGATCCAGCCCGCAATAGCCAGGCCGATAAAACTCTTTACTTTGGGGACTCTCCAGCAAGCAACGGCAGTACTTTTGGGTTCGGCCGGTTGCACCACTGGCTCCCCGTTTCCCTTGGTGCCCAGATTGGGAATCACGGATCATCACCTCCGAACTTGGTTTTTGGTTTGGGGTGCTGAGATCAGCATCCCGCAAAACAGCCTTTAACGCCGCCAAGGTCAGCCCTGAGCAAAATATAGGGTTGGCTCTGGTTGTGTTCTTTCCCACAAGCGCTTGCATGGCTGACCACCCAGAAGCAGTATAGAGGGGCGGGGGTGTGGGCTGGGTTCAGAAAGCACACAGAACCGGCTGAAGGCCTCGATCCCTTCCCAAACAGTAAAACTCCCATGGGAGTTCCCGCTTGCGACCTCCGGGCTATGGGGTGGGTGATGGGCTAAAAATACAGTGTAGGAGGCTTTTGGCTTTGTAATGGTCTTCCACTTGTGCAAATAAACCACCAGGCTTTCTGAAACCTGGTACAATAAACATTTCAGCTTGTGAAAAGATCCTGGTTGAATGTGCCAACAAGCGCTAAGGTTGTGTTGTTGTGAGGGGTGGGCTTTCCGTGCAACTGGTAGACATGACCGTTTTTATTATGGACGATGAGCCATCCAGCGTGGCGTTATTGCAGAGAACCCTCGAGCGTGTAGGATTTTCCCGCATATACGCAACCACCGACCCAACCCGTTTCGAGGAGTTTTTGCACCGGCTTAATCCCGACGTCATCCTCCTGGATATGCACATGCCGCAGCGGAGCAGCCTGGAGATACTCAGATTTTTACAAGAACACCGGAAGGACAACGGATATTTGCCGGTTCTGGTGCTCACGTCCGACGCCACCGCTGCGGCCAAGCACCGGGCCCTCAACCTTGGGGCTGCCGATTTTTTGCATAAGCCCTTTGATCTGCTCGAAGTGGTGCTCCGGGTGCGCCATCTGCTGGAGATCCGCTATTTGCACCTGCGGCTAAAGGACGAAAACCTGCGCCTGGAGACGGCGGTGCAGGCCCGTACCCAGGAGCTGCAAGAGGCGCACCTGGATGTGCTAAGGCGTTTGGCCTATGCAGCGGAGTTTCGCGATGACGATACGGGCTCGCACGTACACAGGGTGGCGGAAAATGCCAGCCGATTGGCCCAGCGTTTAGGCTTGGAGGCTGGCTGGGTCGAGGTGATCCGGCGGGCTGCGCCCTTGCACGACATTGGAAAGATCGCCATACCAGATGCCATTCTCCGCAAAACCTCCCGGCTCACCCCCGAGGAGTACGAACTTATGAAAAGCCATACCGTGGTGGGTGCGGCGATGCTCGAGGGGGGCAAGTCGGTTTACCTGCAAATGGCCCAGCGAATTGCCCGCTCCCACCACGAACATTTTGATGGAAGCGGCTACCCAGACGGCTTGAAGGGTGAGGCCATCCCGTTAGAAGCCCGCATTGTAGCGGTGGTGGATGTGTTTGATGCCCTGGTGAGCCAACGACCCTTCAAACAAGCCTGGCCTGTGCCGGAGGCCGTGGCAGAAATTAGGCGCCAGGCAGGTCTTCATTTTGATCCCGCAACGGTTGAGGCGTTCTTGCGGTGTGTTCGTGCCGGGGATGTTTTGTTGCCAGACACATTGGTCGGGTAGACTCTCGGCTTTGGGCAGCTCTGCGTAAAAATGCGTAGCAAACACACGAGGATGAGAAGCTGTTTTGATATAGTACCCTGGTGCTGTTTGGCTACGGCTAGACAGGGGATGACCCATGGGCCGCAATAATGCTTTCTCGTTTGCTCTCCCAGCAGTTGTTACGCTGGGTCTGTTTTTGCTGTACCCGTTTTTAGATGTGCTGCGCTTTTCAACCTGGGACTGGTCGGGTTTATCCGAGCCCAGACCTATTGGCCTCGAGAACTACCACAATATTCTGCGCGACCCCGATTTTTACAAGAGCCTGCGCATCACCCTGATTTTTGGTGCCATGACCCTGCTGCCTTTTGTCCTGCTTTCGGTGCTGCTAGCTCTGGCTTTGGACGGCCAGCCCTATGAACGCCCCATCAAGGCCCTGCTCTTTTTGCCGGGGCTAGTTACGCTGGGGGGGGCCGCGGTGGCCTGGTACACCCTATTTTCACCTGAATATGGCGCGCTGGCCTCGCTGGTTCCGGTGCCGCGCTGGGATCAGAGCCCCTTCTGGGCTTTGGTACTGATAATGCTTTTTACTATCTGGCGGCACATCGGCTATGGGGTGCTGGTGGTCTCGGCCCGGCTAAAGGCCATTCCCAAGGCCCTGCTCGAGGCTGCCGCCGTAGATGGGGCTACCCCGGCCCAGTCCTTCCGCTTCATTACCCTGCCCCTACTGCGCCCGGCCATTACTTTTCTGATGGTGATCGGTACCGTTCTAACCCTGCAGGGCTACACCGCGGTATTTTTGTTGACCCGTGGGGGCCCCTTTGGAGGTACCGAGGTACTCGGCTACTACCTCTACAAAACCGGCTTTGAAGCAGGGCGTCTGGGTTATGCGGCGGCCCTTACGGTGGTTATACTTCTGCTAACCCTGAGCTTTGCCTTGGCCCAAGCCCGGCTCTTGCGGGAGGAAAGGTGATGGCTGGGCTTGTTCTCCACCTGGAGGTGTACCCATGCGCTGGCTAGGGCACATGCTGGTATGGACAGTGGCCTTTTTGGTGGCCCTGCCCTTTATCTGGATGGCCTATGCAGCTTTTATTCCGCCCGAGGCGGTATTTAGTGGCGAGATATTTGGGCGAATGGGGTTTAGTCTGGCCAACTTCGAAGTGCTGGGCCGGGAGGGTTTCTGGGAAGGTTTTTGGGGGCGTTTGCTGTTCTCGGTACTCCTGACCGGGAGTGTGACCCTGCTACAGCTCACCACCGGCTTTTTGGCCGCTTACGCCATCAAGGAGGGCGCTAAGATTCTGCCGTTCTTTTTGGTATTGCTGGCTATCCCGGTTGAACTGCTGCTGGTGCCCCTGTACGGAGTCCTGGCAGGACTGAAGTTGTTGGACACTATTTGGGCCTTGGTGCTGCCCTTTGCAGCTAGCCCCTTTATTGTGTACCTGCTGTTCCAGGGGATGCGCACCGTTCCGGAAGAGCTGCTCGAGGCTGCCCGGCTCGATGGGGCCGGCCACCGCGTTTTGCTCTTGCGTATCCTGCTCCCGCTTTTGCGCCCTCAACTAATAGCCGCGGGCGTACTGGCCTTCGCCGCCCACTGGAACCTGGTGCTCTATCCGCGAATTGTGGCTGGCAGTAAAGAACTAAAAACCGTTCAAACCTGGATTACCGACCTACAGCGCCAAAACCCAGCCGACTGGGGCCCCCTATCGGCAGCGGCCCTGGTTGCAACCCTGCCCTTAATCATTGTTTACCTGCTTTACGAGCGGAGAATAGTTGAGACTTTCGAGGAAGGCCTCAAAGGGTGAGCCATACCGGATTCCCTGGGTGATCGTTGCTACTTAAACCCGCTCGCTTGAGTGAACTTTTTTCTCATGCAGGGTGTGGCAAACTGAAACGGGGTTTGCCCAGTGGCAGACCGTGGAGGATAAAGCAGATGCGTTTTTTGATCGTGCTGTTGGTGGGTCTGGGGTGGGCTTTGGCCCAGCGCCCGATCGATATCCCTTTTTGGCATACGGCGGGGCCTCCAGGCCAGGAGCCTCTGGAGGAGATGATTCGCGAGTTCAACGCTCGGCAGCGGGACTACCGGATTGTGCCTAGCTTTGTGGGGGACTACCGCGAGGGGGGGTTAAAGCTCTTGGCGGCGCTGCGTTCCGGTGGCGCGCCAGCGCTGTTTCACGCCGAGATCTCTTTCCTGGGGCGGATGGTTCAAGATAACGTAGCCCAGCCTCTGGATGAATACTTGGGAAGCCTGCCCGGAGATTTTTATCCTGGATTTTTGGAGACCGGCAAGCTGCGAGGCCGCACCTACGGGCTGCCCATAGGCCTCTCGGTTCCGGTGCTGTTCTATAACGCCGACCAGTTTAGCTCTAAGGGATTGAGCGCGCCGCGCACATGGGACGATGTGGTAACTGCGGCCCAACGCCTGACTACCCGTGCCGCCAAAGGCTACACGGTCTCGAGCGACATCTACAGCTTTGTGGTGCTGGTAATGAGCCGCGGGGGATCCATCGTCAACAGCCAGGGCCGCCCCGACTTCGCCAACCCCAAAGTGGTTGAGAGCCTCGAGTTCTTACAGGGCATGGTGCGGAAGAACATCGCCCAGAGCCGGAACATCGCCGAGGCCCAGTTCTCTGTAGCCGACTTTTTGCGCACCAAAACCTTTATGGGCGTTGCGCCCATTACCCTGTGGCCGCTGATCGAGAACCGCGCCCCTATCCCTTTCAGGCTGGGAGTTGCAGCGGTACCCCGCGTGGAAGGTGGAAAAGTACCGCTGGCGGGTGGCACCCTGGTGGTGCTCCGCGGGGCTAGCGAGCAGCAGATCCGCGGTGCAGTGGCCTTCTGGCGCTTCGCTATGGAGCCGGCTAACATCGCCAAATGGGTCAAGGCCACCTACTACATGCCCATGCGCCGGGCTGCTCAGCCTTTGCTGGAAGACTTTTACAAAGAAGATCCCCGTCGTCGGGTGGCCTTCAGCCAGGTAGAGCACGCCGACGTGTGGCTGCAAGACCCCGAGTTTACCATCTGGTATAGCTTCCTGGAGGATGCCCTCGAGCGCGCCCTGAAAGGCAACGCCAACGCCAGACAGGTGCTGGAAGAGGCCCAGCGCCGCGCCAACAGCGTTGAGCGCCGCTGATCTGGGATGAGCCGGGGCTTTAGCGTGGCTGGATCCTCGGGAACCTGGTATGAGTGAAGTTCATGCTGGTCGATCCATTACACCGTCTTGACAGCAATACGGTGCGTGGGTACACTTCCCCCTGGGATGATCTTAAGTGCAAAAAAACCCAGTGCCGGGAGGCTAGTCTGAGCTAGCCCGCGCACTGCGTATCCCGGCCCGCACACAGCTTGCGGGCGGTTTTTTTTATAAAGGAGTTTATGCCAGCGCCCACCCAAGCCCACCGCATTGAAATTGTGGATACCACCTTCCGTGATGGCCAGCAGTCACCGCTTTTGTTCGATACTGAGAAGTATCGCTTCACACTGGAAGAGAAGAAGGTGCTGATGACCGGCTTGCTCGAGCTGGGGGTTACCCACTTCGAGTTTTTTTCGCCGGTGGTGGGGGTGGCCGAGGCGCAGGATGTGCGGGAGCTGATAGCCCATGCCAGCGCGCTTAGCCAGAAGCCCCTTCGCTTTCTGGCCCACTGCCGCTGCAACCTGGAAGACATTGGGCGGGCGCTCGAGATCGGCTGCAACGGTCTGAACCTCTACCTGGGGGTTTCGCCTCTGGCCCAGCAGCACAATGCCCAAAAATCCCTGGAGGAATCGGTTCAACTGGCCCAGGAGGTGATTGCTGCTACCCGCGCGGCCCACCCCGACCTGTATATCCGATTTAGCGCCGAGGATGCCTTTCGTACCCCGCTCGAGGACATTTTTTGCCTCTACGATGCGGTTTACCCCTACGTGAATACCCTGGGCATGCCCGACACCGTGGGCATCGCCGAGCCCGAGGACGTGAGCGCTGTGGTGGCCCAGCTACGCCAGCGCTATCCTGAGGTGGCACTCGAGTGCCACTTCCATAACGACCGGGGCCTGGCCCTGGCCAACGTAATTGCCGCGGTGCGGGCGGGGGTGCGCTATGTGGACGCCTCCATCTGGGGCCTGGCTGAGCGTTCGGGCATCCCCTCGGTCACGGGGGTGCTCTTCAACCTCTCGAAGCGCTACCCTGAGATTGCCCAGCAGTACAACTTAAGCCAGTGCTATCCCCTCAATGTGCTGATGGCCTCTATTCTGGGTACGCTGGTGCCCTACACCGAGCCGGTCTCGCTTACCAACCGCACCCATACCGCCGGCGTGCACCAGAAAGCTGTTCTGAATGAAAAGAAAGTCTACGAGGCCCACAACCTGCACGACTTTGGGGTGGATAAAAACCAACTGCTGCTAGGGCCGCTATCGGGCTGGAACCTGATTTACTACTATCTGAAAGAAGTGGAAGGTTTCGTGATTAGCAAGGAGCAGGCCAAGCAGATTGCGCAAGAGTTCAAGGGCCGCACCGGCGAGATTGGGCGCCAGAAGAAACCCGAGGAACTCCTGCTGGAAATTGCAGAGGCGTATGGCCTGCCACGCCATACCCTGCCCGAAGAAGTGCCCACCGCACGTTTGGAAAACCTGGACTGAGGTTTTTTATGCTTAAGTGCTGCAGTAAAACATGTTTGGATGGGAGGTTGTGATGGGGCTGACTATGGCCGAAAAAATCCTGTCTGCACGAGCCGGGCGTCAGGTGCGAGCAGGTGAGTTGGTAGTGGTTGAGGTAGACCAGGTGATGGTGGTGGACTCCATCGCCGGGAGTTTTTTCAAGCGACTGGAGCAATTGGGCGCCACACCGCGTTTCCCGGAAAAGGTCGCCATCGTGATTGACCATGTGGCCCCTGCGGCCAACGTGGAGGTAGCCAAGGCGCAGAAAGAAATTCGGGCGTGGGGCAACCGGTATGGCTGCCGGGTGTTCGACGTGGGGCGGGGCATCTGCCACCAGGTGCTGGTGGAGGAGCGCCTGGCCTTGCCAGGGGGTATTGTGCTGGGCTCGGACAGCCACTCCACCACCTACGGCGGCATCGGCTGCTTTGGCAGTGGGATGGGGGCCACCGACATCGCACTGGCTGCGGCCTCGGGGCGCACCTGGCTGCGCGTGCCGGAAACCGTCAAGGTCACCTTCCGGGGGCAGCTCGCACCGGGCGTGACCGCCAAGGATGCGGCCCTCGAGATGATTCGAGTGCTGACCGCCGATGGGGCTACCTACATGAGCATTGAGATGCACCTGGTAGATGGGGCCGAGGCCCTGAGCCGTAGCCAGCGCCTGACCCTGGCCAACCTTACGGTGGAGGCTGGGGCCAAGTGTGGGCTGGTGGTGCCCAGCGGCGAGATTCTGGAGCTGTACGAGGTGCCCGACTGGCTCTACCCCGACCCCGATGCGGTTTACGTGCGCGAGATCGAGATCGATCTGGCGGCCCTGACCCCCCGGGTCTCGGTGCCGTTTTATGTGGATAACGTGGAGGATGTAGCCAAGGTGAGGGGTAAGAAGGTGGATCAGGTGTTTGTGGGCACCTGCACCAACGGACGGCTGGACGACCTGCACCAGGTGGCCGAAATTCTCAAAGGCCGTAAAGTGGCGCCGGGGGTGCGGCTGCTGGTGATACCGGCCAGTTCGCAGGTACTCGAGGAGGCCACTGCCGATGGCACCCTGCTCACCCTGCTGCAGGCCGGGGCCACGCTGGGCACCCCGGGCTGTGGGCCCTGTATGGGACGGCACCAGGGCGTGCTGGCCCCCGGCGAGGTGTGCGTGAGCACCTCCAACCGCAACTTTAGGGGTCGGATGGGGGCGGCCGATGCCGAAATTTACCTGGCCTCGCCCCGGGTGGCCGCTGCTTCGGCGGTTGCCGGTTACATCACCACCCCGGAAGAACTGGAGGTGACCCATGCCTAGGGTCTGGAAGTTTGGCGATGCCATCAACACCGACGACATTTTGCCGGGCAAGTATGCCCCTTTTATGGTGGGTGAGGATAAGTTCCACACCTATGCTTTTGCCCACCTTCGACCCGATTTTGCCGCCAACTACCAGCCGGGCGATATTCTGGTTTGCGGTAAGAACACCGGCCTGGGCTCTTCGCGCGAGTATGCCCCGGAAGCCCTGCGCAAGCTGGGTCTGAAGGCCATTATCGCCAAGAGCTACGCCCGTATCTTTTATCGCAACCTGGTTAACCTGGGCATCATGCCCTTTGAGGCCCCGGAGGTGGTGGAGGCCTTGCAGGATGGCGACGAGGTGGAGCTGGACTTCGAGCAGGGCCTTTTGCGGCGCGGGGCCGAGACCTTCCGGCTCCGCCCGCCCCCGGCCTTTCTGCTGGAAGCCCTCAAAGAGGGCAGCATTTTGGAGTACTACCGCAAGTATGGGCGGTTTCCTGGTGAAGGTCTTGAAGGGTAAACTGGGGCGGTTGAGGCCTTTATGGATATAGAAGTGATCTGTCCGGTATGCAACGAGCCCAACTACCTGCTCGCCGAAGACCTCGAGGAGCTCACACCCGATGATTACCTGGAGTGTGAGTCCTGCGGGGCCTATCTGCAAGTTCTTTCGACCGACCCGCTCGAGGTGGTGGCAATCGAAGATGGTGAAGAAGGTTTTTTTGTAGACTGCCCCGAGTGCGGCCTGACCTTCGAGGTGGATGGCAGCGAAGAAGAGGTGGTATGCCCCGAGTGCGGGCACCGTTTTGCGCCGGACTGGTCGGAGATAGACGAGGAAGACGATCTGGAATAGCTACGAGGTAGAAGGAGGGATTATGACAGCCGAGTGTGTGGAATGTGGAAGCCCGATCGAACTGGAGAGCCCTGAGCTGGGGGAGCTGGTGGTTTGTGAGACCTGTGGTGCGGAGCTCGAGGTGGTGGGGCTGGAGCCCCTGAGGCTACAGACGGCCCCCGAGGAAGCGGAGGACTGGGGCGAGTAAATAGCACCCGGGAGCGGGCCCGCCGGCCTGCTCCCGACCCCTGATTTTTTATGCTGGCGATTCTGTACGACCGCATCCGCCCCGACGAGGAGATGCTCTTCAAGGCTGCCGAGGGGCTGGGCATTCCTTTCAAGAAAATCTACGCCAAGCAGATGCCCATGCGCCTGGGGGAACGCCCGCCGGAGCTCGAGGGCGTTACCTGTGCGGTGGAGCGCCTGGTCTCCCAGAGCAAGGGTCTGGCGGTCTCGCGCTACTTAAAAAGCCTGGGGATTCCGGTGGTGAACGCCCCGGAAGTGATCGAGGTGTGCGGGGACAAATGGGCCACAAGCTGTGCCCTGGAGGCCCATGGGGTGCCCCAGCCCAAGACCGCCCTGGCCACCGAGGCCGAGGAAGCCCTCAAGCTGATCGAGCAGATGGGCTACCCGGTGGTGATGAAGCCGGTGGTGGGGAGCTGGGGCCGCCTGCTCTCGCTGATCCGCGACCGCGATGCCGCCGAGACGGTGCTCGAGCACAAGGAGGTGCTGGGGGGCTACCAGCACCAGCTTTTCTACATACAGGAGCTGGTGGACAAAGGCGGCCGGGACATCCGGGCCTTTGTGGTGGGGGATACCTGCATTGGGGCCATTTACCGCTCCTCGACCCACTGGATTACCAACACCGCCCGCGGGGGCAAGGCCTCCAACTGCCCGGTGACGCCCGAGCTGGCCGAGCTGGCGGTCAGGGCGGCCCGGGCGGTGGGGGGTGGGGTGGTGGCCATCGACCTGTTCGAGTCGCCTCGAGGCCTGCTGGTCAACGAGGTCAACCACACCATGGAGTTCAAGAACTCGGTGAGCACCACCGGGGTGGACATCCCGGCCAGGATTCTGGAGTACGCCTGGAGCTTGCGACTGCGTTAGGCTATGAGCGAGAAAAAGACGGTTTCGATTGTGGGGGGCTCCGGCTACGCCGGGGGGGAGTTCTTGCGGCTGGCCCTGGGGCACCCGTACCTCGAGGTCAAACAGGTCACCTCGCGCCGCATGATGGGCGACCCGGTCACGCTGGTGCACCCCAACCTGCGGGGTCGCACCAACCTGAAGTTTGTGGATCCGGCCAGCCTCGAGCCCTGTGATATTCTGGTGCTTTCCATGCCGCACGGGGTGGCGGCCAAGGAGTTCGAAAAATACCAGCACCTGGCCCCCGTGATCGTGGATCTGTCGGCAGACTTTCGCCTGAAGAACCTGGATCTGTACAGGAAATACTACGGCGAAGACCACCCCCGTCCCGACCTTGTGGGCCAGTGGGTCTACGGCAACCCCGAGCTGTACCGCGAGGCCCTCAAAACCGCCAACTACATCGCCTGCTGTGGCTGTAATGCCACCGCCACCATCCTGGGCCTCTACCCCTTGCTGCAAGAGGGCCTGCTGGCCCCTGGGCCCATCTTCGCCACGGTGATGATCTCCACCAGCGCCGCCGGGGCCGAGCCCAGCCTGGCCTCGCACCACCCCGAACGCGCGGGCAGCATCCGGGCCTACAAGCCCACCGGCCACCGTCACACCGCCGAAATTCGCGAGAACCTGCCGGGCCAGCCCGAGCTTCACCTGACTGCCATCGCCACCGACCGGGTGCGCGGCATCCTGATGACCGCCCAGACCTTTTTGCGCCAGGGCCTGAGCGAAAAAGAGGTCTGGGGGGCCTACCGCAAGGTGTATGGGGCGGAGCCTTTCATCCGCCTGGTGAAGCTCAAGAAGGGCATCCACCGCTACCCCGACCCCAACGTGGTGGAGGGCACCAACTACTGCGATGTGGGCTTCGAGCTGGAAGAGGATACCGGGCGGTTGGTGGTGATTGCGGCCATTGACAACCTGGTCAAGGGAACTGCGGGCCACGCCATCCAGAGCCTGAACGTGCGGATGGGCTGGCCCGAGACCACCGGCCTCGAGTTCAGCGGGCTGCATCCGTAGGCTATGGTTGTCGTCGGTAGCACCAACCCGGCCAAGCTCGAGCCCGTGCGCCTGGTGTTCGCGGAAATGTTTCCGGGCCTGGAGGTGCGCGGGGTGGAGGTGCCCAGCGGGGTGCGGGCCCAGCCGATTGGCTACGATGAAACCCTGCAGGGGGCCCTAAACCGGGCCCGGGCGGCCCTGGCCCAGCCCGGTGCGGTCTGGGGGCTGGGGCTGGAAGCCGGGGTGGAGTTCAACGCCCAGGGGAGCTGGCTCTTCAACATAGCGGTGATCCTGCGGGCCGATGGGCGGCGGGGTATGGCCCGCGGCGGCTCGGTTTTGCTTCCGCCGCGGGTGGGGGAGCGCCTCTTCAGAGGCGAGGAGCTGGGCCTGATCATGGACGATCTGGTGGGAAAAAAAGACACCAAGAAGGGCAGCGGTGCGGTGGGCATCCTCACCCTTTCGCGCATCGAACGGATGGAGTTCTGGCGGCACACCCTCGAGCTGGCCCTGCCCCCTTTTCTGCGCCCGGAGCTTTATCCACTAGAGGGTGTGGCGTACCTGTTCCCCGACACCCAGGGAAAATCGGTATGATGGCGGGCTAGAGGTTGGGCGATGATTGTAGTCAAGGTAGGCGGTTCGGAAGGCATCAACTACGAGGCGGTGGCGAAGGACGCTGCTTCGCTCTGGAAGTCGGGCCAGAAGCTCATCCTGGTGCACGGGGGCAGCAGCGAGACCAACAAAATTGCCGAGGCCCTGGGCCACCCGCCGCAGTTTCTGACCCACCCCGGCGGTCTTACCAGCCGCCTTACCGACCGGAAGACCCTGGAAATTTTCGAGATGGTCTACTGCGGCCTGGTGAACAAGCGCATTGTGGAGCTGTTGCAAAAAGAGGGCGTCAATGCCGTGGGCCTCTCGGGGCTGGATGGGCGCATCTTCGAGGGCAAGCGCAAGGACGCGGTCAAGTACATCGAAAACGGCAAAATCAAAATTCACCGGGGCGACTACACGGGCTCGGTGGAAAAGGTGAACACGGCCCTGCTGACCCTGTTGCTGGAGGCGGGCTACCTGCCGGTGCTCACCCCGCCGGCGGTCTCGTATCAGGGCGAGGCCATCAACACCGACGGCGACACCGCAGCAGCCCTGCTGGCCACGGCCTTCAAAGCCGAGGCGCTGCTGCTCCTTTCCAACATTCCGGGCCTCCTGGCCAACTTCCCCGACGAGTCGAGCCTGATCCGCGAGATTCCGGCAGCCCGGGTGGGCGACCCCCAGTACATGAGCGTGGCCCAGGGCCGCATGAAGAAAAAAGTGCTGGGGGCGGTAGAGGCGGTGCAGGGTGGGGTGGGCCGGGTGGTGTTTGGGGATGCCCGCATCGAGCAGCCCATCTCGGCAGCGCTGGCGGGGGCCGGTACGGTGGTGCGGTAAACCCCAGGCGGTACAATCGCCTCAATATGGAAAAGCTCATCTCCCGGCGCGACCTCGAGTTCCTGCTGTACGAAGTGCTGGACGTGGAGGCCCTCACCCAGCGCGAGCGTTACCGCGACCACAGCCGCGAGACCTTCAAAGATACCCTGGATGTGGCCTACCGCATCGCAGTCGAGCAGTTCGCCACCCACAACAAGAAAAACGACCAGGAAGAGCCCTGGTTCGACGGCGAGCGGGTGCACACCAACCCCGAGGTCAAGGCGGCCCTCGAGGCCTACCGCAAAGCCGGCCTGTTTGCAGCCACACACGACTACGCGCTGGGCGGCATCCAGCTGCCCTACGTGATTGCCACGGCCTACGGCGCTTTGTTCAAGGCGGCCAACATCGCTACCGCCAGCTTCGCCCTGCTTACCGCGGGCAACGCCAACGTGCTCCGCAAGTATGGCTCGCCAGACCAGCAGAAGAAATACCTGCTGCCCCAGCTCGAGGGCCGCTTCTTTGGCACCATGTGCCTCTCCGAGCCCCACGCTGGCTCCTCGCTCACCGACCTCCTGACCCGCGCCGAACCCCAGGCAGACGGCACCTACCGGCTCAACGGCTCCAAGATGTGGATTTCCGGGGGCGACCACGAGATTGCCGAGAACATCGTGCACCTGGTGCTGGCCAAGATTCCGGGCGGGCCACCGGGGGTCAAGGGAATTTCACTATTCATCGTGCCCAAGTACCTGGTGCACGAGGATGGCCGCCTGGGGCCCCGCAACGGGGTGCGGGTGGCCGGCCTCAACCACAAGATGGGCTACCGGGGGATTCCCAACTGCTTGCTGAGCCTCGAGGACGCGGTGGGTGAGCTGGTGGGCGCGCCGCACCAGGGTCTTTCCTACATGTTCACCATGATGAACGAGGCCCGCATCGGGGTGGGCATGGGCGCGATGGCGCTGGCCTACACCGGCTACCTGCACGCGCTGGAATATGCCCAGACCCGCACCCAGGGCCGTCGTCTGTACGACAAGAACCCGGCCAGCCCCGCGGTTCCCATCATCCAGCACCCCGATGTGCGCCGCATGCTGATAATGCAAAAAGCCTACGCCGAGGGCTGCTTGCACCTGTGCCTGTATGCGGCCCGGCTGGTAGACGAGGAGCGTACCGCTCCCACCCCCGAGGCCGCCGAGCAGGCCCGTTTGCTGCTCGAGGTGCTCACCCCGGTGGTCAAGGGCTGGTCGAGCGAGCTGGGTATGCGGGCCAACGAGCTGGCTATTCAGGTGCACGGGGGCTATGGCTACACCCGCGACTACAACGTCGAGCAGTTTTACCGCGACAACCGCCTCAACGCCATTCACGAGGGCACCAACGGCATCCAGGCCCTCGACCTGCTGGCGCGCAAGGTGGGGATGCAGGGAGGGCAGGGCTTCCGGCTGTGGGCGCAGGAGGTCGAACGAACCATCCAGGCCAGCCGGGACACCGAGGCCCTGCGGCCTTACGCCGAAGCCCTCGAGCAGGCCCTGCAGACCACCACCCAGGTCACCCAGCACCTGCTGAACAAGGCGGCCCAGGGGGAGGTGGAACGGGCTTTTGCCAACTCCTTTGCCTATCTGGAGCTGTTCGGCACGGTGACGCTGGCCTGGCTGTGGCTGGAGCAGGCGCGCAAAGCGTTGGGAAAGGAAGGGGCTTTTTACCGGGGCAAGCTCGAGGCCGCCCGCTACTTTTTCCTCTACGAACTCGACAAGGTGCCCCTGCTGGCTGCAAGGCTGATGCGCCTGGACGATGTGTTTTTGTACCCCGAGCAGGACTGGTTGATCGCAGGGTGATCGGATAGTTTGCCCAAGCGTCGGGTTGCTCCTTGATCGGTGCCGGATCGCAGCTTCAGGGACTACCTTTTTGTCTCTTTGCGCCTTTGACATAAAAGGCCGATTGAGCCTTTGCCCATCTTTATGTGACCAATATGGTTTGAAATAGAGCCATGGTGCGTTGGTGGATGATTCTATTGGTGCTTTGGGGGGTGGTCTACGCGCAAACCCCCCTTTCCTCGACGCCGATGCTGCCGGCTTCCAGGCTGGGGCTGAGCGTGACCCAGGAGAACGGGGCCACCACCTTTCACAAGGATGGGCTGAGCTTTACCTATGTGGAGGGTCTGGGCTGGATCCCCCCATTGGAGGCCGGCCTGCCCCCACCCCAGGGGGCCATGCTGCCGGTAGAGGTAGCCCGGGCGGTGGGCCTGGTGGCAGCACCGGAAGCCGGGGTGCGCTATTCTGCCAGCGCCAACCGCTTGCGCCTGGTATTCGATCTGCCCGAGGGCGACGCGGTGCAGCCCGTGCCTTCCGATCTGGCCCCGTACCCAGGTACCCTCGAGCTGAGTCTGCCCTACTTTGCGCCGGGGCTCGAGGCGGTGCGGCCCGCAGGGGTGGAAGTAGAGGCCCGCTACGAACTGCAAAGCACCCAGCTGGTGCTACAAGCCCCGCCGGGCCGCTTCTACCGCTACCGTACTTTTTTGCTTTCCAATCCCAGCCGCTACGTGCTGGATGTCTACTACCTCGAGCCCGAGCGCGAAGAGGCCCTTATGCCAGGCTTCCGCTACCGCGAAGTGTGGGCCTGGACGCCCGAGCCGGTGCGCATGTACTGGCTCGAGGCCCTGCCGGGCCGCTGGCGCATGGAGCCGGTGGGCCGCCCCGGCGAGCGCAAAGTGTTGCCGGAGATGGCCCCCGGGGCCCTGGCCATCCTGAATGGCGGCTACTTCGATGGCCGTACCGGGACACCCATTGGCCTCTGGGTGCGCGGGGGGGTGCCCCTCAGCCTTCCTTTTGGCCGCAGCGCGCTGTTCTGGCAGGAGGATAGTTTGTTTGCCGGACGGCCCCGGTTTGCGGCCTCGGTGCAACTCATGGACGGGCGTAACCTGCGGGTGGGGCTCAACCTGGCCCGGGCCCGCTATACGGTGCATACCCTGCCGGGGCTGGTGGGCAGGGCCGGTGAGGGGGTACATGTCGTGCAGGGCGAACAGATTATCGCCACCTACCCCGCACCTTACGAGCTCCCCGAAGGTTTTTGGGCGCTTACATTTCCTGTGGAAGAACCCATCGCCCGTACTGGCGAGACCCTGCGGCTATTGGTGAGCCTCGAGCCACCGGCAAACCACGCGCTCGAGGCTGGCCCTTTGCTCATCCAAAGCGGGGCCAATGTGTTCGACCCCAACGCCGAGCCCTTCCGCGACCGCGCCCCGGTAGAGGCGGTGGCGGCCCAGTCGGTGGTGGCCTGGTCGCAGGAGGGAGCGCTGTACTTTATCGTGACCGAGCCCATGCGCCCCGAGGCGCTGGCCCGGGTGCTACAGGGGCAGGGCTTCTGGGGGGCCATCCGCATGGACGGCGGGGGCTCGGCCCAGCTCTGGGTGCAAGGGCGCTTGCGCAATCCGGGCAATGGCCTGCTGGGGGTGCGCCCGGTGGTGAATGGGCTGGCGCTGTATCCCAAGCCATAGAACGCTTCTCGGAAAAACCAGCCCTCCTCCCATGGTGGCCTGGATCTGGTCATCCTAATAAAATTGGGGTGGGGCTCTCGGCATTTTCTCACATCTGCACTTTAAGCTCGATAGGCCCCCTACCTGAAGTTGCGCTGACCCGATGCATGCAGTATGGAGCACGACTTTTAGGGGTGTCCGGTTCCGAATCTTGAGCTAACCCGAACAGGAGGTTTTATGAACATCGCAATTCTTTGTCACGCCAGCGCAGGGGGTTCGGGTGTGGTGGCAACTGAGCTGGCCCTGGCCCTGGCGGGTCTGGGGCATGATGTGCATCTGGTGGCTACCGAACGGCCCTTCCGCCTGACCGAAGAACGGCTCAACCAGCTTGGTCTTAGCAGCAACCTGCGCTCGATGGGCCAGAACCCGGTGGGTGGGCTGGGCCGCATTTTTCAGGCCTCCAAACAGAGCGTGGCCCGCTGGTTGGGTCTGCTCAAAAAGCCGTTGCGGGCTGGTTCCCTCAACTTCCATCAGGTGCTGAGCGCCGACTACCCCTTGTTCCAGGAGCCCCTCACCACCCTTACGGCGGCCAACTCCATTGCCGAGCTCATCGAACGCTTCAAAATCGATCTGGTGCACGCACATTACGCCATTCCACATGCGACGAGCGCCATCCTGGCTCGTGAGATGGGGCTGGACATCAAGGTGATAACCACCCTGCATGGCACCGACGTTACCCTGGTCGGGCGTGAGCCGGCTTTTGCCAAAACCACCCAGCACGCGGTGCGCAGCTCGGACGCGGTGACAGCAGTTTCCCGTGCACTGGCCGAGGAGGCCCGCACCCAGCTGGGGGTGGAGCGCGAGATTGAGGTGATCTACAACTGGGTGGATCCGGAGCGCTTCCAGCCCAACAGAGACCCGGCCTACCGGGCCCGCTTTGCCCAGCCTGAGGAGGCCATCGTGCTGCATGTCTCCAACTTTCGCCCGGTCAAGCGCCCGCTGGATGCGCTACGGGTGTTTGCTGGTATTCTCGAGCGCATGCCGGCCCGCCTGCTTATGATTGGCGATGGACCGCTGCGCCAGGAGTGCATGGAGCTGGCCGATGAGCTGGAGATTGCCGGGCGGGTGCAGTTTTTGGAATCCACGCCCAGCATCGAGAAGTTTATGAGCGTGGCCGATCTGTTCTTGCTGCCCTCCGAGCAGGAGTCCTTCGGTCTGGTGGCCCTCGAGGCCATGGCCAGTGGGGTGCCGGTGGTGGCGAGCCGGGTGGGCGGGCTGCCCGAGCTGATTGAAGAGGGTAAAACCGGTTTCCTGCGGCCCATGGGGGATATACCGGCGATGCTCGAGGCCAGCCTGGAAATCCTCACCAGCCGCACCCGTCGCCGCGCCATGGGCGAGGCGGCCCGCGCGCGGGCTATCGAGCACTTCCGGCCCGAGGTGGTGCTGCCCAGGTACCTCGAGGTCTACGAGAAGACCCTCAATAAAGTGCTTGAAGCGGGGTAGCGCACGCCCCATACAATCAGGCATGGGCCAGGAAATCGAACGTAAATTTCTGGTGCGTTCCTCGGTCTGGAAGAAGGGGGCGGTGGGCACTCCTTACCGCCAGGGCTACCTGTGCCGACAAGAAGAGCGCACGGTGCGGGTGCGCATCGCCGGCGATGAAGCCTATCTGACCATCAAGGGCCAGGCCCTGGGGATGACCCGCCTCGAGTACGAGTACCCCATCCCCCTGGCCGAGGCCAGCGAACTGCTCGACCGGCTTTGCATAAAGCCCCTGATCGAGAAAACCCGCTACCGTGTTGAGTTTGGCGGGCGGGTCTGGGAAGTGGACGAGTTTATGGGGGAGAACCGGGGCCTGGTGGTGGCCGAGGTGGAGCTCGAGTCGCCCGACCAACCCCTCGAGCTGCCCGACTGGGTGGGAGAGGAGGTCACCCACGACCCTCGCTACCTGAATGCCAACCTGGTAGAACATCCGTTCTCGAGGTGGGGCAGGCCCTGACCTTTGGCACAGACTTCTCGAGTGCTCATCGGCCTGCAAAAATCACCCATGCTTACCGCGTGAGTCCAGGCACACTGACGTTATATCTTTCGGATCTGATCAAGCATTCCGCCAGAATCTCCACCATGCTGTGAGGCGGGTGGGCCGATTGCTCTAAGTATTCCACCGGAAGATTTGCCCTTTGGCCCGCAAAAGCAACCTGAGCTTTCCTTCTCGAACACTTATACGCATTTCGTCAGTATCGTTCATTTTTGAAAGCCTAAACGATACTGCCGAAATGCTTTTCTACTCCCTTCGGTCGGCTTGAATCCTTCACCTTTGACTACGCCCCACAGTGAAGGATTCAAGCGGAAACGGTATTAGAGACTGTCTTAATACTTTCTAGGAGGCCAATCTTCTGACCATAAGCGGATCATCGCTGTGTGATGAGGTCTCTGAGCTCTCAGGTAGAGCTCATAGTCCCGTTCAGCTCCGATTGAAGTCAGCAGGCAAACGTCGCTCACCACCCTCTCCGCGTCCTTCGCACTTCCTCTCAAGCGCTTGACTCCACACCAGCCTTGTGTATCCACAGCAGATGCCGTTTGCGCCCTTTACCTCTGCCCGCGTCATACCCCTGACCCCCTTTCCGAGTCTTCACGCTCTGGCTATCCAGATCCCGCGCTGGTTCGGCAGGCGTCTGCTTTACGCGGTTTCTCGCGCAGGTGGTATGTATCTGTTCAGAAACCCGATTTGCGCCACAAACGGAAGTAGTGATAGACGGTTTCAGTGGGCAGGTCATAGGGCATCATGCGCCAGCGCAGCCGGCGCGGGTGATGTAGAAGATGCCGTTCAGGATTTCCGCCAGGGATTCTCCGGGGGCGATGGGGGGCGGCGGAGGGCTGGGGCATCAGGGGTGCCAGTATGGCCCATTCCTGGTCGGTCAGATCGCTGGGGTAGCGGCTTTGTCTGAGTTCCATGCGTGACTATAGCATGAGGGAGGCTATTAAGACAGTCTCTTATTTGTTTCTCCCCGCGGGGCCCCGGGATGAAGAAAATTCAGTGGTAGGGCACTTAGCGATACAATCACCGCATGGCAGTGCGCTTAGAAGACATCCAGGCCGCCCGTGAGGTAATCCGCGAGATCGTCGCTCCCACCCCCACCCTGCCTGACCCGCTCACCTCCGACGAGCTTGGGGCGCAGGTTTTTGTCAAGGCGGAGTGTTTGCAGAAGAGCGGTTCCTTCAAGATTCGCGGGGCCTATAACAAAATTGCCGCCCTCACCCCCGAGGAAAAAGCCCGTGGGGTGATCGCCCCTTCGGCGGGCAACCACGCCCAGGGGGTGGCCCTGGCCGCAGCCCTGCAGGGCATCCGCTCGGTGATCGTAATGCCCCAGCACGCCCCCCTCACCAAGGTGGTGGCGACCCGCCGCCTGGGGGCCGAGGTAGTGCTTTATGGGGCCAGCTTCGACGATGCGGTGGCCCACGCCCACGAGCTGCAGCAGCAGCACGGCTACACCTACGTGCACGCCTTCAACGACGAAAAGATCATCGCCGGGCAGGGCACCATTGGCCTCGAGCTGCTCGAGGCCCTGCCCAACCTGGACGTGCTGGTGGTGCCCATCGGCGGGGGCGGCCTGATTGGCGGCATCGCGGTAGCGGTCAAGAGCCTGCGCCCGCAGACCCGGATTGTGGGGGTGCAGGCGGCGGGCTGTGCGCCGGTCAACCCCTCGCTCAAGGCCGGGCATCCGGTGAGCGTGCCGGTGGCCCAGACCATCGCCGACGGCATTGCGGTCAAACGTCCAGGCGAGCTAACCCTGCCCCTCATTCAGCAGTACGTAGACCAGGTGCTTGAGGTCACCGACGACGAGATCGCCCGCGGCATTGCGCACTGCGCCCAGAACCTCAAGCTGGTGGTGGAGGGGGCCGGGGCTGCCGGGATGGGGGCCATCCTGGCCGGCAAGGTGCCAGTGCGGCCCGGCCAGACCGTCGCCACGGTGCTATGCGGGGGCAACATCGACGGCAACCTGCTTTCCCGGGTAATCGAGCAGGTGATGGTGCGGCAGGGCCGCTACCTGCTGCTCAAGCTGGCGGTGGTGGATCGTCCGGGGGCGCTGGCGCGGGTGGTGGATCATGTGGCCGCCGCCGGGGCCAACATCATCGATATTTTCCACCGCCGGGCCCTCTGGCTGGCCCCGCTGGGCAAGGTGGGGGTGGAGCTGGTGCTGGAGGTGCGCGACGCCGAGCATGGCGAAGAAGTGTTGGCGCGGCTCGAGCAGGCCGGCTACCACCCCGAGCGGGAACGGGTGGGGGAGTGGCCGGATTAAGAGCTGGGTTTGCCCGCCAATTCGAACAGACGGCCCTGCCGGATGGTGGTTCGCGATTCCCCCCGCATGGTTGCCACAATGCTCTCGCCGATGGCTTTACCCAGGCCCACCGGAACGGCGTTGCCAATTTGTCGATAGCGATCTGCCATTGAACCACAAAACAGCCATTCGTCGGGAAAGCCTTGCAGCCGGGCTGCTTCCCGGACGCTAATGGGCCTTAGCTCAGAGGGGTGGCACATGTCGGTGGCTTTTTGTGCAGGGCTTGTGGTGACGGTGGGGGCTGGTTTGTCCCAGGCCAGCCGGCGATAAAAACCCACCTTCCCTCCCCCAGAGGTAAACGCCCCCCCCATGGCTTCCGGCCAGAGTTCGGGGGGTAGATCGCGCCAGTTGCCCCCCTCAGGAATCAGGCGCAAAAAACGTAACCGCGACTCGGGGTAAGGTGGATACTCCGGAGATGGATCGTCTAACCCATCCCAGGCCTCGCGTACTGTGCGCCAGCGGGGTAAGTGCAGACCATCTTTGTGGTGGGTAGGTCGGGGCAGGGCAATAGGTTCGTGGTCTCGACTACCAATAATAATCACCCGCTCGCGCACCTGGGGCACACCATAGTCGGCCGCATTGAGCAGGCCGTATACATAGGAGTAACCAAGGCGATCAAACTCCCCAAGGATGACCTGAAAGGCTGAGCCTGGAAGTTCATCGGGTTCGTAAGGGGGAGCCCCTTTCCCCCGCTCCTTGATGGGGCGGTGGCGGATGGCAGCCGACAGGAGGCCCCGCACATTCTCCATCACAAAGAAGCGGGGTTGCACCCCCTCGATAAGACGAACGAAGTCTCGAAAAAGGCTCCCTCGAGGGTCCTGTATAGCAGCCCGGCGCCCTGCAGTGCTGAAGGGTTGGCAGGGGGGGCCGCCGGAAATGAGGGTAACCTCGCCTACGCGCAGGCCAGCGGCCTCGAGCAGTATCTCTGCGGTCACCTGCGTTACGTCCTCAAAAATGGCCGCTGTGCGACCAAGGCGCTTGAGGTTGTACTGAATGGTTTGGCGAGCTATCGGGTCTAGCTCAACCAAAACTTGCGTAATGAAACCTGCCTGCTCCAAGCCCAGATCTAGACCCATCGCCCCGGAGAACAGAGAAATATGCGATAGGTTATGCACAGCTCTATTTTAGGCTATTTGCGTAAGCTTCAATATAGCGATGAAAGCCTTCTTCGCTCAAACTCACTTCCTTAACGGGGAAACTGGGCCAATTGGTTTTGCCCGTTTTCGAATTGATGCGATGCCACTTCTTAATGGAAGTGCCCTGGCGGATAGCAGAAGAAGAGCTGTTTTCGCTGTTGTCTCGATTCTTGACCTGCAGCGCAGTGCTAAGGTCGCCAGACAGGAAGTCAACCGAACGCACGGTATTGCCAGCACACCATACCCAGCCCTGTGGCTCGAGCTGCTCGGCAATGTAGCGTTCCAGTAGTTGGCCCAGCAGGTTTTCTGCTGCCATCGATTGGCGGTGGTGCTCCGATACGACTGACAGATCCCTTAGCCCAGCAAATGCCTGGAGAATCACGTCCACAGCGGGATCAGGGGTGGTTCCAACGGCGCGAAACTCCAGGCGTTGCTCTCGAGCCCCGTAATAGCGCGTAATGTAAAGCTTCAAATAAGTGGGCAAATCCTCGCCCTCCGGGCTTAACCTGCCGATCTTGGGGAAGGCCCTGTGCTCTGCACAGTAGCGCAGAATGACCTCGAGGCGGCCATCCCAGGGACGGTTAAGGGAACGGACAATGTTGTGAGCCACCTCCAGCAAACCTTCAAAATTCATCCACCAATACTAAACGCTTATCGGCTCTCTGTGTGAATGGTTTTCCACAGGCTTATCCACAATTCCGAAGTCCTCGGCAATCAGCCGGGCGGTCATCTTGGCCGACATCATCACGCTGGGAGTGCCCGCGCCGGGCTGGGCTCCCGCGCCCACCAGGTAAAGGTTGGCGATGTCCTCGCTGCGGTTGTGGGGCCGGAAGTAGGCCGACTGGGCCAGGATGGGCTCGGGCCCAAAGGCGTTGCCCAGGTAGCTATTCAGGGTGTGCTCGAAGTAGTCGGGGGTGATAAAGCTCTTGTGTACCAGGCGCTCCATCAGGCCCGGCAAGTAGCCGCGCTCGTCCAGGAAGCGGAGCACCTTGTTCACAAAGGGCTCGCCCAGCAGATCCCAGTCCAGTCCGCTACCGTTGTGGGGTACTGGAATCAGGGTGTAGGCCGCGTGGTGGCCGGGCGGGGCCAGGCTGGGGTCGGTGAGAGTGGGGATGTGCAGGTACTGGCTGAAGTCCTTGGCCAGCACCTTACGCCCGAAGATGTCGCGTAGCAACTCCTCGTAGCGCGGCCCCAGGATGATGTTGTGGTGGCGCAGCTTCTGACCCTCGGTGCCATCGGCCTTGAAGCCAAAATAGATCACCACCAGCGACATGCTCTGGGGCCGTTTTTTCACGATAAGGTCAGAGTGCCAGAAGCGGTACTCGGGCTCGATTAGCTTCAGGTAGGTGTGGGCGTAGTCGGCGTTGGAGACCACAATATCGGCGTGCAGCACGCTGCCGTCGGCCAGGGTGATGCCCTTGGCAATTTTCTTTCGGCCCTCGCGCACCACGTTAATCTTCTTGACCTCGGCGTTGTAGCGCATTTTGCCGCCCAGCTCCTCGAACTTTTGCACGAAACCCCGCACCAGAGCCCCGGTACCTCCCAGGGCAAAATGGATACCCCAGGTTTTCTCCACGAAGTGAATCATGGCGTAGATGGCCGGTACGCTGAGGGGGTTGCCCCCGACCAGCAGGGTCTCGAAGCTGAAGACCTGGCGCAGCTTGGGCGACTTGAAGTACTTGCTGGCAAAGCTAAACAGGGTGCGCACCGCATCCAGCCGTAGCAGGTCGGGCACCACCCGCAGCATGGTGCCCAGGTCGCCGAAGTGGGTGTAGCCGAGCTCGAGGAACCCCCGCTGGAAAATGGCCCTGGCGTCGGCGTGGAAGCGCTCGTAGCCCTCGAGGTCGCCCGGCTCGCCCAGCTCCTTGACCTGGCGGCGGGTGTTCTCGGGGTCGCCGTCGTAGTCGAAGAAGGTGCCGTCGTCGAAGTAGATGCGATAAAAGGGCAGAATGGGGACGATCTGCACGTACTTGCTGGTGTTGGGCCCCCCCGAGAGGCCGCTCTTGATGCGCTTGTCCTCGCCCCGCACCTCGGGGGGGAAGTCGGGCAGGTGCAGGTTGGGTTTCCCGCGCTCGAGGCTAAACAACTCCTCGATGAAGTGCGGCACGGTTATTACGGTGGGCCCCATATCGAAGGTGAAGCCGTCCACCTGCCGCACGTAGGCCCGCCCGCCGGGGCCGTCCAGTTTTTCTACAATGGTGGTATCGAAGCCCAGGCTTTGCAGGCGGAGGCCCATGGCCAGGCCCCCAATACCCGATCCAATCACAATGGCCGTTTTCGTCATATCACCGCCAAGGATACCCCCTGGGGCCAGGGACATTTTTCGGCGGTGCTACATTCTGCGGAGATAATCGAACCTACCAGATTATTTCCGGTGGCGGCAACAGGCCTTGGGATTTATGCTGTGCAACATGAAAGCCATTCAGGTACAGCGCGCTGGCGGCCCCGAGGTCTTGGAGCTTACCGACCTTCCCAAACCCAGCCCCGGCCCTGGGCAGGTGCTCGTCCGGGTCGAGGCCGCAGGGCTCAACTTCGCCGATATCCTCTACGTGGCCGGTGAATACCTGGTGCGCACCCGCTACCCCACGGTGCCGGGCATGGAGTTCGCGGGAGTTATCGAGGCCCTTGGCGAGGGGGTGGATGGGTTGCAGCCAGGGGCGCGGGTGGCGGCCCTGGGGGGTAGCGGCGCTTTTGCCGAGTATGCAGTGGTGCCGGCCCGTTCGGTGCTGCCGCTGCCGCCCCAGATGAGCGCAGCCGAGGCCGCGGCCTTTCCGGTCTCCTACTTCACCGCCTACTTTGCCCTGAGAACCCAGGCCCGGGCCCAGCCCGGCGAATGGGTGCTCATTCAGGCGGCTGCCGGTGCGCTGGGTACGGCTTCCATTCAGATTGCCAAGCAGATGGGCTTGCGGGTGATCGCCCTGGCTAGCAGCGAAGAAAAGCTGGCCCTGTGCCGCCGCCTGGGGGCCGACGTGACCCTGCTCAACACCCAGGACAACCTTGTCGAGGCTGTCAGGAACGCCACCGAGGGCAAAGGGGTGGACATCCTGATGGAGGTGGTGGGGGGCGCGGGTTTCGCCCAGAGCCTCAAGATGCTGGCCTACAGGGGCCGCTTGCTGGTAATCGGCTCGGCCTCACGCGAGATGGCCCAGATGTACCCGGTGGGCCTGATGAAGGGCAACCAGAGCGTGATTGGGGTCTGGCTCACCCCGTTCCTGAGCGACCCCGCCGAGATGCAGGCCGCTGTGGCCTTCCTGATGCCCCTGGTGGCTTCGGGCCAGATCAGGCCGGTGGTGGGGGAGCGCTTCAAGCTGGAAGAGGCCGCCGAGGCCTTCCGGTTCGTGCTGAGCCGCAAGAACACCGGGAAGGTGATTCTGGAGCCATGAACAGCGCCGATATAGTGGTGGTGGGCCTGGGTGCGATGGGCAGTGCTGCGCTGTACCAGCTTGCCTGGCGCGGGGCCCGGGTGATCGGCCTGGACCAGCACAGGCCCCCACATACCTACGGTTCCAGCCACGGCGAGACCCGCATCACCCGGCAGGCCATTGGGGAGGGGGCAGCGTATGTGCCGCTGGTGCTGCGCTCGCACGAGATCTGGCGGGAGCTCGAGGCCCAGAGCGGGGCCTCGCTTTTCCTGGCCTGCGGGGGCCTGATTCTAAGCAGCTCGGTGGGCGAGGCCCTGCACCACGGCAAGCCACAGTTTTTGCGGCGCACCATCCAGGCGGCCCGGCAGTTTGGGATTCCCCACGAGGTGCTGGACACGGCCCAGATCGAGGCGCGCTTTCCCCAGTTTGGCCTGAAGGGCGACGAGACCGGTTACTACGAGCCGGGGGCCGGGCTGCTCTACCCCGAGCGCTGTATACAGGTTCAGCTCGAGCAGGCCCAGCGCCTGGGTGCGAGCGTGCACACAGGCGAAAGGGTGCAGAGGATTATCCCCCAAGCCGATGGGGTCTGGCTCGAGACCGATAAGAACCGCTACACCGCGGCCAGAGTGGTGGTAAGCGCGGGGGCCTGGGCAGCCGACCTGCTGGGCGAGCCCTTTAAGCGGGTGCTCCGGGTCTACCGCCAGGTGTTGTTCTGGCTCGAGGCCCAGGATGCCCACACCTACGCACCGGGGCGTTTCCCCATTTTTATCTGGATGTTTGGCAGCGGCGAGGGCGAGCACTTTTATGGCTTTCCCCAGGTGGCCCAAGGGGTGAAGGTAGCCACCGAGCAGTCGCGGGTATCCACCCACCCCGACTGGGTCGAGCGCAGCGTGCAGGGGGTCGAGATCCAGGCTTTCCTCGAGCGCTATGTGCAGGGCCGGTTGAAAGGGCTGGGCCCTGCCTGCCTCAAAAGCGCCACCTGCTTGTATACCTCCACGGCCGATGGAGACTTCATCCTCGACCACCACCCCGATTCCGAGCGCATCCTGGTGGCCTCACCCTGCTCGGGCCACGGCTTCAAACATTCGGCGGCGGTAGGGGAGATCATGGCCGAGTTGGCCCTACACGGAAAAAGCACCCTGGATTTAAGCCCTTTTCGCCTCGGTCAAAGACCGGCCTGGGCATAGGCGGGCTTCAAATACCCATGGGGGGTATGATATGCTTCCTGGCGATACGGAGGATGTTCGATGCTCTCGAGTGTAACCCCAATGGAATGGATGCTGGGCGGCGTGGTGGGGCTGGGTTTGCTGTTGATCATTCTTTTGATCACCGCCCCGTTTGCCGAGGTGTTTAAAAAGAAAGATTGAGCTTTACGGTTGCGCGCCGATGGGCACCCGTGCATCCCAGGCGGCCAGGGCCTTGAGAACGGCGTTGCGCTCGTTCTGATGCGAAAGCCGCTTTAGGGCCTCGCGTACGGGGAACCAGGCCACTCCGTCTACCTCTTCCTTTTGCGGCTGGGGGGTTCCGCTCACGTAGCCCATCAAAAAGTGGTGCACCTCTTTGGTAACGGTGGTTTGTATACCGTCGTCCTTAACGGTGAAGTGATAGCGAATGCTGCCCAGTGGGGCCAGCACTTTGGCCTCGATACCGGTTTCCTCGCGCACCTCGCGGACAGCCGTTTGTGGATAGCGCTCGCCAGGCTCTACCTGGCCCTTGGGCAGACTCCAGACCCGCCCGTCCTTGATGGCAATGAGAAGCACCTCGAGGCCCTTGCCCCCGGCCCGCTCCCGCAATACCACCCCTCCCGCCGAAGTTACACGGCGGCGGGATTGTGGCAGTGCCTGGGATCCTCTAACCCCAGCCACGCCGCGTCTGGGTTTACGACGGCGCGAACCAACTGAATAACGCATACTGTAGCAACTTTCCAATGACCCAAAAATGGGTACCTGGTTTTAGTGTACATGAAACATGGGTGTTTGTCGTGCACGAAGGCACATAAGCGGAAGCTTCGGCAGGTAGAGCAAGGTTGGTTTACAACGAGAGATCAAACAAAAAAGCGCCCCGAAGGGCGCTTACCTTGAACAAAGAAAGATCAGCCGAGCTTGCTTGCAATACCAGAGGTATTACAAGATGACGCAGACACGCTGCGTAAATGCTCCTTAGAAAGGAGGTGATCCAGCCGCACCTTCCGGTACAGCTACCTTGTTACGACTTAGCCCCAGTCATGAGCCTTACCCTAGGCGCCTGCCTGTGGCTCCCGGCGACTTCAGGCAAAACCCACTCCCATGGCTTGACGGGCGGTGTGTACAAGGCCCGGGAACGTATTCACCGCGGCATGGCTGATCCGCGATTACTAGCGATTCCAGCTTCATGGGGTCGAGTTGCAGACCCCAATCCGAACTGAGCCTGCTTTTGTGCGATTGGCTTCCCGTTGCCGGGTCGCAGCGCTTTGTAGCAGGCATTGTAGCACGTGTGTCGCCCAGGTCGTAAGGGCCATGCGGATCAGACGTCATCCCCGCCTTCCTCCTACTTTCGTAGGCAGTCTCGCTAGAGTGCCCAGCCGAACTGATGGCAACTAGCAACAAGGGTTGCGCTCGTTGCGGGACTTAACCCAACATCTCACGACACGAGCTGACGACGACCATGCAGCACCTGTCTCTGGGCTCCCTTGCGGGCACCCCCGGCTTTCACCAGGGTTCCCAGGATGTCAAGACCTGGTAAGGTTCTGCGCGTTGCTTCGAATTAAACCACATGCTCCACCGCTTGTGCGGGCCCCCGTCAATTCCTTTGAGTTTCAGTCTTGCGACCGTACTTCCCAGGTGGAGTGCTTAACGCGTTAGCTACGGCACCCAACAGATGTCGGACACCCAGCACTCATCGTTTAGGGCGTGGACTACCCGGGTATCTAATCCGGTTTGCTCCCCACGCTTTCGCGCCTCAGCGTCACAAATCGTCCAGGTAGCTGCTTTCGCTATCGGCGTTCCTTCCGGTATCTGCGCATTTCACCGCTACTCCGGAAATTCCGCTACCCTCTCCGACCGTCTAGCCTCACAGTATCCAACGCACCCCCGAAGTTGAGCTTCGGTCTTTAGCATCGGACTTGAAAGACCGCCTACACGCCCTTTACACCCAGTAAATCCGGGTAACGCTCGCACCCTCCGTATTACCGCGGCTGCTGGCACGGAGTTAGCCGGTGCTATTACCTCGGTACCGTCATTATCGTCCCGAGTTCAGAAGTTTACACCCCGAAGGGCTTCGTCCTTCAAGCGGTATCGCTCCGTCAGGCTTTCGCCCATTGCGGAAGATTCCTAACTGCTGCCTCCCGTAGGAGTGGGGTCCGTGTCTCAGTACCCCTGTGGCTGATCGTCCTCTCAGACCAGCTACGCGTCGTCGGCTTGGTAGGCCATTACCCCACCAACTACCTGATGCGCCGCAGGCCCATCCCAAAGCGCCGAAGCTTTAAACATCGGTCAAAACCGAGGTTCACATCCGGGATTAGCTAAGATTTCTCCTAGTTGTCCCAGACTTTGGGGTAGGTCACCTACGTGTTACTCACCCGTCCGCCACTAACTGCCGAAACAGTCCGTGCGACTTGCATGTCTTAGGCATACCGCCAGCGTTCACCCTGAGCCAGGATCAAACTCTCCATATATGCTCGCCCTGAGGCGAGACTGAGTAGACCTGTATCGAAGGTCTTTCTCGTTTATAAACGTCCGAGAAAACGACGTATGGTTCGTGTTTCTGCTGATCTTTCTTTGTCAAGGTGCTTGGCTACCTCGTGGCAGCGCAACGAGAAGTGTACCGACTACCCCAAAAACTGTCAAGCCCTCCCGGTGTGCGGGTTGGAGTGGGCAGACAAACTTATCTGTGCAGCACGGAGTTGCAAGGCCCGCAGCAGGTCGGTTTTGCTCAGGATGCCAACCAAATTACCCTGCTCATCTGTAACCAGGAGCCTCGAGAATCCCTGTTCGGCCATGCGCTGCAAGGCGGCGAGGGCCTCGGTGTCCTCGTTTACCTGCAAAGGGGGGCGCATCCGCTCGAGCACCCGGGTCTGGGGCGAGGCCCCGTGCAGGTCTTCCAGGCCAATCAGGCCCAGGAGCCGTCCTTCTTCCACCACCGGGTAGCCCACGTGCCGCTCGAGCATCATCTTTTCCAGGAGTTCGGCCACGGTCAGGGCGGGCGACACGGTGCTTACCTCGCGGGTCATCAGATCGCGCACCCAGAGGCCCTCGAGGGTGCGACTGAGCACGGTTTGCTCGGCCTCGGCGCTGGCCGCCATAAAGACGAAAAAGGCGATCAGGAGCATGAAGAGGTTGCCGATGAGCAGGCCCAGCAGGCCCAGGGCAAAGGCCATCACTTTACTGACCGCGACGACGGTGCGGGTGGCCTCGAGGTAGGGTTTGTACAGGGCCAGCAGGCTGCGCAGGATGCGTCCACCGTCGAGGGGCAGGGCCGGTAGCAGGTTGAAGAGGGCCAGGCTCAGGTTAATCAGGCTCAGGTAGCCCAGCAAAAACTGCCCTTCGGCAGCGGGGGGTGCGATGCTGCGCAGAAGGGTAAACAGGCCCGAAAGCAGCACGCTCACGATGGGGCCGGCAATGGCGATGACGGCCTCGGCCCCGCGGGTGCGGGGGATCTGCTCGAGCTGGGCCACCCCACCCAGGAGCCACAGGGTAATCTCGCGGGTTTGTACGCCATAGGCCCGCGCCGTGAGGGCGTGCCCCAGCTCGTGAACGAGCACGCTCAGAAAAAGGCCCAAAGCCGCCAGCAATCCCAGCAGATATGGGATGGGGCCCTGCAAAAGTTCCGGAGGGGCGCTAATTTGTAGCAGTCGCAGATAGACCGGAAGCTGACTGCCGATCAGAAAGGCAAAAAGGGGCAGCACAATCAGAAAGCTCAGGTCGAGCGAGATGGGAATGCCCAGGAGCCGGAAGGGCAGGCGGATGGTTTTGGCGAACATTTAGACGTATAGTACTACCCTGCAAGAAACCCCCTCAAACAACGGGTAGACTAGGCCCATGCGCCTGAGCCTGGTACCCACCCCCATCGGCAACCTCGAGGACATCACCCTGCGGGCTTTGCGGGTGCTCAGGGAGGCCGAGGTGGTGGCCTGCGAGGACACCCGGCGCACCGGCATTCTGCTCAAACACTTTGGCATCTCCAAGCCGATGGTGCGCCTCGACCAGCACACCGTGGGCCAGGCCCGGCAGCTTTTGGAGGGGTACGAACGGGTGGCCTACGTGACCGATGCTGGTACCCCCGGTATCTCCGACCCCGGCGCCGAACTGGTGGCCTTGGCCCTAAAAGAAGGCTGGCAGCTCGAGGTGCTGCCCGGCCCCACCGCGCTAATTCCGGCCCTGGTGGCCTCGGGCCTGCCAACTGCCCGCTTCGCCTTCGAGGGATTCCTGCCTCAGAAGCGCTCGGAACGGCGGGCCCGCTTGGCGCAGGTGGCCGGCCGTACCGTGGTGCTCTACGAGGCTCCCCACCGCCTGCGCGAGACCCTGCAGGATCTGCTACAAATCTACGGCCCCGAGCACCCAGTGGCGGTGGCGCGGGAGCTTTCCAAGCTGCACGAGGAAGTCTGGCGGGGCAGGCTGGCCGACGCGCTGGAACACTTCAAAGAACCCAGGGGTGAGTTTGTGCTGGTGCTGGGCCCCAAAGCGGAGCCTACAGAAGCCCCTGGGCAAGAAGCAGAAGCAGTGCTCGAGCATCTCAAAGCCCAGGGCCTGAAAGGCAAAGCCCTGGTCAAAGCCCTGACCGAGGCCGGGGTTCCCCGCAACCGGGCCTACGAACTCGCTCATAAGCCGGATGCGCCCTAAGTACCCTCTGAGGGCCCCAGGATGAGGGGCAATTAGCCTAAGGGCACACAGTCGTTCGCCGATGCCTGGACGGTGGGTGCTACAAATACACTTTCTGGGTAAACTAACAGGCAGTTTTTGGCTGAAGGCGCTGGCAAGTTCTTCTCTAGGAGTACGGATTGATGAAGCGAATAGCAGTTTTTACCAGTGGAGGCGACGCGCCTGGCATGAACGCGGCCATTCGGGCGGTGGTGCGTTCGGGTGTGGCCCACGGCCTCGAGGTCATCGGCATTCGGAGCGGCTACCAGGGCATGATCGAGGGCGACTTTGTGCCGATGGGACCCCGCGACGTGGCCAATACCTTGCAGCGGGGGGGTACCATTCTGCTCACCGCCCGCAGCAAAGAGTTTATGACCCCCGAAGGCCGGGCCAGAGCGGCTGAGAATCTGAAGAGGGCCGGCATAGACGGGGTCATCGCTATTGGGGGCAACGGCACCTATGCCGGCGCGGCGAAGCTGTTGGCCGAACACCACATTCCGGTGGTGGGCGCGCCCGGCACTATTGACAACGACCTCTACGGCACCGATTACACCATTGGCTTCGATACGGCGGTGAACACCGCGCTAGAAGCCATTGACCGCATCCGCGATACCGCAGCCAGCCACTCGAGGGTCTTCTTTATCGAGGTGATGGGCCGCCATGCGGGTTTTATTGCGCTCGAGGTGGGCATTGCTGGGGGGGCCGAGGTGATCGTGATTCCCGAGATACCCACCGACGCCCAGGCCTGTGCCGAGGTTATAAATAAATCGGCGGAGAAGGGCAAACGCTCTTCCATTGTGGTGGTGGCTGAGGGGGGCTACGAGGGCGGCGCCGAACAACTGGCCAGGGACGTGCGGCAGTACTCGGGCTTCGACGCGCGGGTGACGGTGCTGGGCCATATCCAACGGGGCGGCAGCCCTACCGCCAAAGACCGGGTGCTGGCGAGCCGCCTGGGGGCTGCCTGCGTAGAAGCCTTGCTAAGCGGGGCCAGCGGGGTTGCGATTGGCGAAGTTAACGATGAAATCCGCCTCACCCCTTTCAAGGAAGCCATCGAGAAGCGTAAGGATATCAACCACAAGAAATACGAGCTGGCTAAAGTGCTGGCTTTATGAGAGACTGTCTTAATAGCCTCCCTCATGCTATAGTCACGCATGGAACTCAGACAAAGCCGCTACCCCAGCGATCTGACCGACCAGGAGTGGGCTATTCTGGCACCCCTGATGCCCCAGCCCTCCGCCGCCCCCCATCGCCCCCGGGAGAATCCCTGGCGGGAAATCCTGAACGGCATCTTCTACATCACCCGCGCCGGCTGCGCCTGGCGCATGATGCCTTATGACCTGCCCCACTGGAAAACCGTCTATCACTACTTCCGTTTGTGGCGCAAATCGGGTTTTCTGGAACAGATACATACCACCCTGCGCGAGAAAACCCGCCGTAAAGCAGGACGCCTGCCCGAACCCAGCGCGGGGATTCTGGATAGCCAGAGCGTGAAGACCTCGGGAAAAGGGGGGTCAGGGGGTATGACGCGGGCAAGAAGGTAAAGGGGCGCAAACGACATCTCTTGGTGGATACCCAGGGGCTGGTGCTGGGAGTCAAGGTGCTGCCCGCCCACCTCACGGATGCGGAGGGGGGGCGAGAGGTGCTGGAGGGGGCCAGGGGGCTGTCGAAGCGGTTGTCGCATCTGTTTGTGGATGGGGGGTACAAGCGCAGGTTTGAGGAATGGGTTCGGCGCACCTTGGGCTGGACGGTGGAGGTGGTGCGCAGGCCGGATGCCAACTTCCGGGGTATTTGGTGGCCTAAAGACCAGCCTCTTCCGGAGGACTTGGAGGAGGAAGTGCGGAAGAGGACGCGGGGGCATCGGGGGTTTGTGGTGATTCCCCGCAGATGGGTGGTGGAGCGGACGTTTGCCTGGCTGAGCTTCAATCGGAGGCTGAACCGGGACTATGAGCTTCTGCCCGAGAGCTCAGAGACCTTCATCCACACAGCGATGATTCGGCTTATGGTCAGAAGATTGGCCTCCTAGAAAGTATTAAGACAGTCTCTGATACCGTTTCCGCTTGAATCCTTCACCGTTGGACGAAGTCAGAGATGAAGGATTCAAGCCGACCGAAGGGAATAGAAAGGCATTTCGGTAGTATCGTTTAGGCTTGCCGAAGTGAACGATACTACCGAAATGCGTATGACCGTTGCCTGTCTCACATCAGCCTGCGCGGCTTCGGCGTAAGAATGCAATCATGCAGACTTTAGAAGTCGCCACCCTGGGCGGTGGGTGTTTTTGGTGCCTTGAAGCCGTTTTCGACGAGCTAAAAGGTGTGGTGGATGTGGTTTCGGGGTATTCGGGGGGGCATGTGCCCAACCCCACCTACGAGCAGGTGTGCAGTAAGCAGACCGGCCACGCCGAGGTGGTGCAGATTACCTTCGACCCCAGCGTCATCTCGTACCGGGAGGTGCTCGAGGTCTTCTTCACCATCCACGACCCCACCACGCCCAACCGCCAGGGCAACGATGTGGGGCCGCAGTACCGCTCGGTGATTTTCTATCATTCCCCGGAGCAGCAGGCCGTGGCCCAGGAGGTCATACAGGCCCTGACCCAGGCCAGGGTGTGGGAAAACCCCATCGTGACCGAGCTGGTGCCGTTTGAGCGGTTTTACCCCGCCGAGGACTACCACCAGGAATACTTCAAACGCAACCCCTACCAGCCCTACTGTACGGTGGTGGTGGGCCCCAAAGTGGCCAAGTTTCGTAAGCAGTACTTCGATCGGCTCAAGCGCGCGGTTTGAGTGGGGTTCAGGGTAGACTCCTGGGGCATGGCTCGAGCAGCAAAGAATCAAAACAAGCATTACGTGGTCTGGAAGGGCCGAAAGACCGGTATATTCTCCTCCTGGCCCGAAGCCGAGGCGCAGGTCAAGGGGTTTGTGGGAGCCGAGTACAAATCTTTTGAAAACCTGGATGAGGCCCGCCAGGCCTTTGCAGGCAGATACCAGGACTACCTGGGCAAGAGAGCCACGCAGAAGCGGCTACTAGAAGCCCCTCCGCCGATTACCCCCAGCTACTGTGTGGACGCAGCCTGCAGTGGCAATCCGGGGCTGCTGGAGTACCGCTGTGTGGAGACCGCTTCGGGCAAGGAGATTTTTCGCCGGGGGCCCTTTGCCCAGGGCACCAACAACGTGGGCGAGTTTTTGGCGATTGTCGAGGCCCTGATGCTGTGCAAGGAGAAGGGCCAGACCTGGCCCATCTACTCCGACTCGATTAACGCGATTGCCTGGGTAAAGGCAAAAAAAGCCCGTACCAACCTGGTGCGCACCGAGCAAAACGCCGAGTTGTTCGAGCGCATAGCCCAGGCCGAGGCCTGGCTACGCTCCCATACCTACCCCAACCCAATTCTCAAATGGCAGACCGATAGCTGGGGAGAAAACCCGGCAGATTTTGGAAGGAAATAGGTGGGCTCAGGGATGGTTGACGTGTGGGAGCAAAGCTCTCTTGATCACGGGATTTCCTGCCGCCCAGTCGAACAGGGGGCGGGCAAAGGGGCTGCTGACAATACCGTCTTTGACCCCGCTGGGAATTTGTTCGGAAGGATAGCGCAGCGCGCCGGTGGAAGCCACAAACTCGCTGGGGAAGCCGACCCAGATGACAAAGGCCAAGAACAGGCCCCATACCAACCCCCCCACACCACCAATGATTCCCTCGAGGATAGGGGTTAGAGAAGCTACCGGAATGAGGTGGCTCACATAAGCCATTCCCAAACCCAGGGCCAGCGCCAGAAAGGGCAGCGCTGCAAGGGGAAGCAGTGGCCCTACCCAAGACATCACCAACACATACAGTACCAATGCGGGTATAACTGCCAGTGTGAAAGGAACCCCTTGGCGAATGCCTACGCCGAGGGCCGCTGAGAGAACCAGTAGGGCCATTAAATCGAGCCAGCTAAGCATCAAGCCGAAGTATACCTGCCCGGTGTACTGCCACAGTGCTACTTTGACCAAAGCAGGTTTGTTTACAATGGGCCAGTGGAACCCCTCCAACTGGCTGGATTGTTGCTGCTGGTGATAAGTGCAGTAGAAGTAGCGCTCTGGCGGGTGTTGGCCCCGCGCAACCCAAACCTCAACAAAGCCTTCCCCATCCTGATGGTCAGTGCGGTGGGGACGGCTGTGCTGGGGCTGCTGTTGTTTATTGTTGGGTGACAGCAAGGCCGGGCGACGTGGTAGTCCCGAGTAAGGGCTGCGATTGACCGGGATTTCGGTCGGGTGATAGGCTAACCCACAAGTATGGCCAGGAGGTGGTTTTTTGGCTAGGCCCGCGGGAGACGCAATTCTCTCGTGGGCGGCCTGTGTGCCGCCCACCGCGTTTGGGTAGACTGGGCGAGGTTTGTTGGAGGTCGCATGGATATTGCAGCAGCGCTAGAAGAAATCGGCAATGCGCCCAATTTGGAGAGCCTACAAAGCTTGAAGGTGCAGTACCTGGGCAAAAACGGCCGGGTGACCCAGGAGATGAAAACCCTGGGCCAGCTCCCACCCGAGGAACGCAAGGAAAAGGGCCGGGTGCTGAATGAGTGGAAGCGGGCCCTCGAGGAGGCGCTGGAGGTGCGCGAAGCCCAGCTAAAGGAACAGGCCCTGCAGGCCCGGCTCGAGCAGGAAGCCCTGGATGTCTCGCTGCCGGGCTACGCTTTTCCTTCAGGGGGGCTGCACATCACCAGCCTGATTATGCAAGAGCTGGTCAACATCTTTCGCAGGCTGGGTTTCAGCGTGGTGGAAGGCCCCGAGGTGGAGAGCGAGTTCTTCAACTTCGACGCCCTGAACATGCCTGAGTGGCACCCTGCGCGGGACATGCAGGACACTTTCTGGGTTGAGTTCAATCGTGCGGCGTCCGCTTCCAAAGAAGCGTTTAACATTCAGGGGCCTTTTGGCGAGGATGTGACCGATCTGGGCGGGGCGGTGCTGCGCACCCATACCTCGGGCATGCAGATCCGCTACATGATCCAGCACACCCCGCCGTTCAGAATTGTGGTGCCGGGTCGGGTGTTCCGCTACGAACAGACCGACGCCTCGCACGAGGCCATGTTCCACCAGCTCGAGGGCCTGGTGGTGGGGCCCAGCATCACCATGGCCGATCTCAAAGGAGCCATCAGCGAGCTGGCCCGGGGGCTTTTTGGCAAGGAGGGCAAGGCCCGCTTCCAGCCCACCTTTTTCCCTTTTGTGGAGCCAGGGGTGCAGTTTGCCATGTGGTGGCCTGAGCGTCAGAAGTGGCTCGAGCTGGGCGGGGCGGGCATGGTGCACCCCTACCTGTTCAAAGCGGTGGACGACTACCGCGAGCGGCAGGGCCTGCCCAGGGCCTACCAGGGCATGACCGGCTGGGCTTTCGGGATGGGGGTCGAGCGGCTGGCCTTGCTGCGCTACGGTATCCCCGATATCCGCTACTTTTACCAGAACCGACTGAGCTTTTTGCGGCAGTTTAGAGGCTAGTGGGGTTTGCAGATGAAAATTGTCTATAGCTGGCTCAAGGAATTTCTACCCGATGCGCCCAGCAGCGAGCGCCTGGAAGAGCTTCTGGCCGGACTGGGCCTCGAGACCGAGTCCATCACCCGGCTGGCCCCACCGCCCAGCGGGGTGGTGTTTGGCCGGGTGCTGCAGGTCGAGCCCCTCGAGGGCAAGGAGGTGCGCCGGCTTGTGGTGGACATTGGGCAGGAGGTGCAGGTGATCTCCGGTGCGCCCAACGCCAAAGTGGGCATGGGGGTGGCCCTGGCCCTGCCGGGTACGCTGCTGCCCGATGGGAGTGAGCTGCGGGTGCGCACCATCGCCGGCCTCGAGTCCTACGGTATGGCCCTTTCGCCCAAGGAGCTGGGGGTGGGCGATTATGCCGGGGGGTTGCTCGAGTTTGCGCCCGAGGCCCTGCCGCCCGGTACCCCCCTGGCCGAGGCCTGGGGCCCCGACGAGGTGATCGAGGTCGAGATCACCCCCAACCGCCCCGACTGGCTCTCGGTCTACGGGGTGGCCCGCGACCTGGCCGCCCTGGGCCTGAGCCTGGTGCGGCCTAGCCCCAAGCCCCAGACCATGCCCCTACCACTGCCGTTTGGAGTCTGGATCGAAGACCCCGAGGGCTGCGACCGCTTTACCCTGTCCTATGCGCAGGGGGTGCGGGTGGGGCCCAGCCCGCTCTGGGTGCAGCGCCGCCTGTATGCCGCAGGGATGCGGCCCATCTCCAACGTAGTAGACGCTACCAACTACGCCATGCTCGAGCTGGGCAACCCCATGCACGCCTACGACGCCGCCTTCATTCGGGAGGGCCTGGTGGTGCGCCGGGCTCAGAAGGGCGAAAAACTGGTCACCCTGGACGGGCAGGAGCGCACCCTGGACGAGCGCGACCTGCTAATTGCGGTCAAGGACGGCCCACAGACCCGCCCCGCCGGGTTGGCTGGGGTGATGGGGGGTCTCGAGGACGAGATCCGCGAAACCACCAGCGCGGTGGCCCTCGAGGTGGCCCACTTCGACCCGGTGCGGGTGCGCCGCACCGCCCGGCGGCTGGGCCTCAAGACCGAGGCCTCCTACCGCTTTGAGCGCGGGGTGGACAAAGACGGGCAGCTTTTAGCCGCCGATCGCTTTATGGAGCTTTTGCAGGCCTGGGGCGGCCCTGGGGTGCAGGTGGCTCAGGATCGGCTCGACCTCAACCACACCCGGCCCCACCCGCCCATCGCCTTCCGGCCCGCCTACACCTCGAGGCTGGTCGGGCTCGAGTACCCCGAGACCACCCAGGCCGAGGTGCTCCGCCGCCTGGGCTGCACTGTGGAGCCCACCGATCAGGCCGGCGTCTGGGCTGTGACCCCGCCCAGCCACCGCGTAGACCTGAACATCGAGGAAGACCTGATAGAGGAGGTGGCCCGCATTGTGGGCTACGAGCAGATTCCCACCACCCTGCCCAGCTTCTTCCCACACCCCGACAACCTGGGTGTGGAGGCCCCCTACGAGGCCAACGAGCGGCTCAAGCAGGTGATGGCTGGGCTGGGCTTTCAGGAGGTGCTGAACTACTCCTGGTCTTCCCCCGAGGAATGCACCCTGATGCGAGCGCCGGCCCCCACGGTGTTCATGCAGAACCCCCAGACCCCCGACCGCACCGCCCTACGCACTGCTCTCTACCCCGGTCTGCTCAAGAACCTGCAAACTGCCCTGACCCAGGGAGAAGAGGGGCCTTTTCTGCTTTTCGAGGTGGGTAAGGTCTTCAGGCAGGTCGAATCCCTGCACCTGGCGGCTTTGCTGTGCGGTGACCCGGTTCCGGGTCTGTGGCAAAAGGGCCTGGAAGGCAGCTTTTTTGCCCTTAAGGGGCTCCTCGAGGCGGCTGCACACAACCTGGGGAGCCGCGTGCGGGTCGAAAAAGAGACTGTGCCCTACCTGCACCCCGGCATCAGCGGCGCGGTCTGGTGGAACGAGCAAAAGGTGGGGCAGATCGGCGCGCTGCACCCGGCCATTGCCGCGGCGCTGGAGCTGCCGCAGGTGTTCTTGTTCGAACTGACCCTCCCCCTCAGCAAGGGTTCTGGAGGTTTCGTGGATATTGCCAAGTACCCGGCTTCTATGCGCGACCTGGCCGTGGTAGTACCGGACGCCACCCCCTATGCCGAGGTCGAGCGGCTGATTCGTGCGGGCGCTGGGGAATACCTGGAAAAGCTCGAGCTATTCGATGTATACCGGGGCAAGCCCCTCGAGCAAGGGCAAAAAAGCCTGGCCTTCCACCTTACCTTCCGCCACCCCGAGCGCACCCTGACCGACCCGGAGACCGATGGGTTTATGCAAAACATCATCGCCGCGCTCGAGCAAAAAGGTTTTGCCATTCGCCGCTGAGGCTTATACCCGGGTGCCCTCGCCGCCCCAGCTCGAGTACGCATAAAACCGGCCCCGCTCCCCCCGGATATAGTCCATGAGGGGCTCCAGCAGGGGCCGGTGCTCATCCAGCTTGACCGCGACCTCCTCGGCCGTAAAGAAGCGGGCCTCCACGATGTGCCCATCGGGGTCTTTGGGGTTGAGCAGGCCCTCGTAATCGGCGCGGAAGGCCATGGCGATGGTGCGCTCGCTTTTGCGGGCGTCCTCCACCTGCACCACGTAGGCCAGGTGCTGGATGGCCTTGATGCGCAGGCCGGTTTCTTCCTGTACCTCGCGCACGATGGCGGCCAGCACGGTTTCCCCAGCTTCGACCATCCCCCCCGGCAGGGTATAGCGTACCCGGCCACGGCGGCTCCAGTCGTTGGCGACCAGCAAGACCCGCCCCTGCCTGTCCATCAGGATGGCGGCCGCCACCAATAGGTCACGTCGCAACCCATGCATAAGACCACCTGCGCCTAGGCGGTCTTGGGTGCGGCGGACAGAGCCTCGAGCTGCCGTTCCTGGTCGGCTTTGCGCAGGGCCTCGTGCAGCTTGGAGAGGTCGCCGGCCAGCACCCCTTCCAGGTCGTGGGTGGTGAAGCCGATGCGGTGGTCGGTCACGCGCGACTGGGGGAAGTTGTAGGTGCGGATTTTCTCCGAGCGCTCGCCCGCCCCAATCTGGGCCAGGCGGTCTTCCCGGCGGCGGGCGGCTTCCTCGGCCCGCTTGATCTCCAGGAGGCGCGAACGCAGGATGGAGAGGGCTTTTTCTTTGTTTTTGATCTGGCTGCGCGACTCCATGCAGGAGACGATCATGCCGGTGGGCTTGTGCAGAACCTGCACCGCGGAGTCGGTGGTGTTGACCCCCTGGCCTCCCGGCCCCGAGGCCCGAGAGACGGTGATCTCGAGGTCGGCGGGGTCGATCTGGACATCCACCTCCTCGGCCTCGGGCATCACCGCTACGGTGGCGGTGGAGGTGTGGATGCGGCCCTGGGTCTCGGTGGCGGGCACCCGCTGCACCCGGTGCACCCCGGCCTCGTACTTCAGGTAGCCATAAGCCCCCGGCCCGGTCACCTCGAAGGAAACCTTGGAGACCCCGCCCAGGTCGGTGAGCGAGGTGTCCAGGACTTCGACCCGGTAGCCGCCCTGCCGGGCGTACTCCATGATCATGTCGCGCAGCTCGGCGGCAAACAGCGCGGCCTCCTCGCCCCCGGTGCCGGCCCGGATCTCCACGATGGCGTTCTTCTCATCGAGGGGGTCTTTGGGCAGCAGCAGCAGCTCGAGCTCGGCTTCCAGCTCGCGGATGCGGGGCTCGAGGGCCGCGATGTCGGCCTGGGCCATCTCGCCCAGCTCGGGGTCGAACTGCAGTTCGCGGGCCTCCGCCAGGTGGGTCAGGGCTTCTTTGTAGCTACGAATGGTTTCGACCAGGTGGCCCATCTCGGCGTAGCGCTTGCTGATGCGCTGATACTCGCTCTGATTGGTGAGCACCGCCGGGTCGGCCAGTTGGCGCTCGAGCGCCTGGTACTCGGCTTCTAAGGACTCAAGTTTCTCCAGCATACACGGTCACTATCTACCAGAATAGCGCGGAAGCGTGGGCGCGGGTAGGCGCGACCTTGCATTGTGGGTTAGGCGGGTGGTTCGCCGTCTTTGGGTTTAAGGCGGATGGGGCTTTGTTTGCGGGGGTCTTTGCCCACCTTGTCCTGGTAAAAGGCCCGGATCTGCTCGAAGTCGGCCTCGAGGTCGCCCGTGGGGGTGAGGTAGCCGCCCACCCCCACCTCTTTCTTGCGGTAGTCAATGTAGGCCAGGGCGATGGGCACGCGGGCTTTGAGGGCCATGTAATAGAACCCGCTTTTCCAGTAGGGGGCGCGGCCGCGGGTGCCCTCGGCGGCCACCACCACCCACAGGTTGTCGTGCTGCTCGAAGATGCGCGCCACCTGGCCCACAAAATCGCCGCCTGCCTTGGCCCGATCCACCGGAATGCCCCCCAGCCACTTCATTACCGCGCCCAGCACCGGCGGAAAGAGCTCTTTCTTGCCCACCCAGCGAAAGCGGGTGCCCGAGGCCATGCCCCACAGCAAGGCATATAGAAAGTCCCAGTTGGAGGTGTGGGGGTAGCCCACCAGCACGAACTTCTGGCCGGGAGGCGGGGCCATCACGGCCGTCCAGCCCAGCCGTTGCAAGGCCCATACCCCAAAACGCTGCCAGGGCGTCCGGGGCTGAATTGCGTAAGGATGCTTCATGCTACCGGTATAGCATAAAGGATGGCATCGAGCAGCTCACCCGCGGCGCCCGGCCAGGTTATCCAGCAGGGCCTGGGCCTCGCGCAGTCTGGCCTGTAGCTCTGCCAGCCGGGCCTCGAGGTCGGAGGATGGCGCCTTGCGCTCCTGCAGGCTCTTGCGCATCTCGTCCATGCTATTCACGATGATGCCCACCAGCAGGTTCAAAAACACCAGGGTGCCCAGCAGGACAAACGAGACCATATACACCACCGCGACCAGCGGCTGGGCCTGGGGCTGGACACACAGGGCCGGGTCGGGCAGCTCGAAGCGCTCGCAGCCAAAGTACTGGACGCGCAGCACATCCACCCAGCCTTCTAAGGTCAGGATGCTGAAGAGGGTGAGCAACGCGGTGTGCAGGTTGCCGAAGTGGAAGGGGTCGTTGGCCCCGAACAAAAACACCCCGGCCACTGCGTAGACGTAGAGCAAAAGCAGCATCAGCAGCAAGACGTAGCCGATGGAGGGGATGCTGCGCAATAGCGCGCCCAAAATAATTTGCAGGTCGGGGAGGGTGCGGACGAGGCGCAACACCCGCAGGAGCCGCAGCAGGCGGGCCGCCACCGCGTAGGCCCCCAGCCCCGGCAGCAGGCTCCCCACCACGATCAAAAAATCGAAGACGTTCCAGCCGTCGAGGAAATAGCGGAGCGGCCGGGGCCACAGCGCCCCCATGCGCAGCAGCACCTCGAGGGCAAAAATAGCCAGCACCAGGTTGTTGAGCAGGTGGAGGGCGGGGCCGTAGCGCGCCATGAGGGGCGGGTAGGTCTCGAGGCCCACCAGTATGGCAGCAAACACGATAACAGCGGTAACAAAGCGGTTGAAGGCGGCCGACGCCACCAGACGACCCAGGGGATTGGGTGTAGAGGCACTCACAGGCCCAAGTATAGGCTCTGGCAACCTCCTGGCCGGGCGTGCAGCCTCATAGACTGGAAAGGTGAACCGTTCACCATACGCTCATCGAGATGAGCCTCTGGGTGGTTGCCTGGTCAGTTGGCTGGGCAACAGCGGCTGTTGTGGTGCAGTTCCCTGCACTTTACAATAGCCTGGGAGTTGCTAGCCTACCTGGGGTTTTGCTGGTTCTGCCACTTTACACAATGATTTTGTTTCTGTCAGGGTGGCTGGGTGGGATTTTTCTTCAGTTCTTGCGTCGTTCGAGCAAGAGCAGCAATTCAATAAACGGACAGGAAGGCTTCACGGCGGAGGGTAGGCATGCTGGGGAAAAGTAAATCCAACCGTCATTTGGAAAAAAATCTAACCAGGATCCTGATATCACTTTTTGCACTGGTCATCGCTACGGTGAAAGGCGATGTGGTTATTAACTGGAATTCAGGCTTAGCCGTTGCAGTATGGGTCATAGTATTTTTCGCTTTAAGTCTGAACGCTGCACTCGCGGTGTTGGCTTTGCTCCGTGGTGCACGTCCAGATAGGCCCTCTGCATAGGAATAAGTCTGGGTAATACAAACATGTTCTCTAAGACGGTATCCCCTGTTTAAATCCAGAGCCGAGCGAGCTTTACGGAGAGGTGCTACAAGAAGTTTGCTTTGATGAAGTGGGCCTTATCCCTGGTAGACCACCTCGGTCTTCCACCGGCCCGCAGGCTGGGTGTGCAGCTCCCAGAACTTTTCGGCGATTAGGTCGGGGTCGAAAGGGGTGTTGCGCCGGATCGGGCCGGCGATGGTCACGGTAGCGGCATGGATGCCTTCGTGGTAGAGCTCTTTGCTCAGGGCGCCCACCAGGGCCCGCAGGGCGGCTTTGCCAATGGAGAGCGCGGCCTGGTCGGGCTGGGGGTTCAGGGCCAGGCCGCCCCCGGTAAAGAGCAGGGTGCCCTGGCGGCGCGAGAGCATGCCGGGGATGACCAGTTGGGCTGCCAGCAAAGCCCCGTAAAGGTTGACCTGGAGGGTTTGCTCGAGGGCCTCCCGGCTCAGCTCCGAGGCCCGGCTGCCCTGGGCGGCGTAGGCGTTGTACACCAATACCTCGATGGGGCCGAGCGCTTTTTCGGCCTCACGGACGGCGGAGATGAGCTGGGAGGTGCGGGCTACGTCGGCAGGAAAGGTTTGAACCGTGCAACCATCGAGTTCCAGCGCCCCTGCGTAGTTCTCCAGGCTGGCCACACTGCGGGCGATCAGGCCCAGCCGGTACCCCTCGCGGCCAAAGCGCCGGGCCACCGAGAGCCCAAGGCCCCGCCCCATTCCAACCACCAGGCAGACTTTAGGCTTCATATGGCGCATGGTAACATCAAGAATGCTGTTTATGGCCTTATGTAACGTGGGCCAGCTAGAACCGAAAGCGGGTTGAGTTATGTATAGAGTGGTGATTGTGGGCCGCCCCAACGTGGGTAAGTCGAGCCTGTTCAACAAGCTTTTGGGACTGCGTACCGCCCCGGAGAAAGCCGCCAAGGCCGGGAGCCAGTTCGCGGTGGTGGCCGATGTACCGGGGGTGACCCGCGACCTCAAAGAGGGCGTGGTGGAAAGCGAGCAGGGCCGCTTCAAGCTGGTGGATACCGGCGGCTTGTGGTCGGGGGATGTGTGGGAGAAGAAAATCAAGCAAAAAGTGGAGCGCGCCATCCAGGACGCCGACCTGGTGCTGTTTGCGGTGGATGGGCGCAGCGATATTGCTACTGCCGACCTCGAGGTCGCCGACTTTTTGCGCCGCCAGGGCAAGCCGGTGTTGCTGGTAGCCACAAAAATAGACGACCCTAAACACGAGGCCTACCTGGGGAATTTCTATGCCCTGGGTTTTGGCGAGCCCGTCCCCACCAGCGCGGCCCACAGCCGGGGCTTCGATGAGCTGCTGGAGCGTATCTGGGCCCTGCTGCCCATCCGCCAGGGGGAGAGCGAGCCCGAGGTCGTACCCATCCGGCTGGCCATCGTGGGCCGGCCCAATGCGGGCAAGTCCAGCCTGCTCAACGCCATCCTGGGCGAGGAACGGGTGATCGTCTCGGAGATACCCGGCACCACCCGCGACTCCATCGATGTGGAGTTCGACTACGGGGGTAGCCGGTTTTTGCTGGTCGACACCGCTGGTATCCGCAAGCGGCCCGAGACCGGGGTGGAGGAACAGGCCATCGTGCGGGCCCACCAGGCCATCCGCGACGCCGATGTGGTGCTGCTGGTGATAGACCCCAAGGAGCTGGGCGACCACGAGCTTAAGCTAGCCAACGAGGCCCTCGAGGCTGGCAAGCCGGTCATCCTGACCATCACCAAATGGGACCTGATCGAGACCAAGGAAGAGGCCAGGCGGGTGCGGGCCGACCTGGCCCTCAAACTCTCACACGTGCAGCACCTGCCCCTCCTGTATGTCTCCTCGGTGACCAGGCAGAACCTGCACAAGCTTCTTTCCGAGGCCGCCCGGCTCTATGAGCTGGCCCGGGTTCGCTTCGAGACCGCCGAACTCAACCGCTGGCTTTCGGTCTGGAGTACCCAGACCATGCTCCCCAACTTTAAGGGCAAACCCCTCAAGCTCTTCTTCCTCACCCAGCCCGAGGTGGCCCCCCCCACCTTCGTCTTCTTTTGCAACCACCCCGAGTTTGTCACGCGGGCTTTCGAGGGTTTTTTGCGCAACCGCATCGGCGAAGACCTGGGTTTGCGCGAGATTCCCTTCCGGATGGTCTTCCGTGGGCGTCGGGAGCAGCCAGGCAAAGGAGCAGGAGAGAGGGAGTAACGAGACGCGCCAGCGCTTGGGGCTCAGTTCCCCGCGCTGGCCAGGAGCCGCCCGTTTGCGTCTACGAACTCAACCCTGCTGAACCGCCCGGGCACCTCGAGCATCACGAAGGGGCTGGTCAGGGCCTGGGTCAGGATGGCCCCTGGCGCGGGGCTCACCAGGCGCAGGGTGACCCGCAGGGTACTGCCCGAAAGCTGGCTGCTCACGTACTGCACGCCATAGCCGCCGGTGGGCTTCTGGCCCCAGAAGAAGGCCACCACCCGGTTCTGGCTAAAATCTACCGATGGGGTGGTGGGCTGGGGAATCTGGTTGCCAGTGGCCAGCCGCCAGACGCTAAGGAGTTGCTCGGTGCTGCTAACCAGGAAAGCAGCGGGGGTTGGGGCGGTGTAGGCCGACTGGCTGCCTTGCCGCAGGACGCGGGGACTGGGACTGGGGTTAGGGGGCATAAAGACCAACTCCGTCTCGAGGCCGTACTGCACGGCCAGGGCCGCCACCCGGCTCTGGCTGGGGGCGGGGGTGTAGCGGTTGGGCTCGAGGGCCGGTTGAACCTCGTACAGCACCACCGGGCGGCCCCCGCGGCGGGCCAGGATTTCCCGCAGCACCACTGCGTTCTCGGCCGCGGACAGTTCTTCGAAACGGGGTATGCCGGGCCGGTTCTCTACGACCTGTGCGCTATCGCTGGCGAAGCTGCTCCCTAGCCTCGACCAGTCCCCATCGAACAACCAGGCGCTTTGCACATTGCGGCTGGCCCGCACCACAAACTGCGAGCCAAAGAAGGTGCGACTGGTCTGGGCTACACGCGGCTGCGCCGGCCCAATTTCGCGGTAGAGGGCCTCGCCATCCACCAGCAAGGCCTCCGGCACGGCCAGGGGGCTGCTGGAGGTGCCTCTGGTAAGGGCCAGCGTACGCCCACCAAGCTGCACCACCTGGGGCTCGCCGTAAAAGTACGTCCAGCGCTCGGTGTTCTCGGGGAATAGCACCTGAATTTCGGTGGCCCGGTAGGTAGGCTGACCCGGCTCGGGGATGCAGCCTGCCAGGGCCAAAAGGATAAGACCCAGCCAAGGTTTCATACCCCCATATTAGCGGCTTTGCGGATGTACCGGGTCTTGGGTGAACCTTTGCTCAACAAGAGGGGGGCTGGGTTGGATCGCCGTGAGAAGCTGATAAAAGTATCTTACCGCAAAGCCCTGGGGTCGAGGGCATCGCGCAGGCCGTCCCCGAGCAGGTTGAAGCCCAGGGCTACGAACATGATGGCCAGCCCTGGAAAGGTTGCTACGTGTGGGGCCGTGGCCAGGTATTCACGCCCCCGTGCCAGCATCAGCCCCCATTCCGGTTCGGGGGGACGCGCCCCCAGGCCCAGAAAGCCCAGTCCAGCGGCAAACAAAATGGCCACCGCCATCTGCAGGCTCGACTGCACGATGATGGGGGAGAGGGCGTTGGGCAGAATGTGCCGGAGCATGATGCGCAGATCGCGGCTACCCAGGGCGCGGCTGGCCTCCACAAACTCCCGGTCGCGCAAGGCCAGCACCGAGCCCCGCACCAGCCGGGCGTATACCGGAATAGCCGCGATACCCACCGCAATCATCACGTTGGTCAGGCCGGTGCCCAGAGTGGCCACCAGTACGATGGCCAGCAGGATGCCGGGAAAGGAGAGCATCACCTCTACAATGCGCTGGGTGATTAGGTCGAAGGTGCCGCCAAAGTAGCCGGAAAAAAGCCCCACCGGAACCCCTACCAAAAGACCAATGGTCACTGCGATAAGCCCGATGGAGAGCGAGATCCAGGCTCCATGGGCCAGCCGGCTCAGGATATCGCGGCCCTGTTCGTCGGCCCCCAGCAGATAAAACTTAACCGGGCCGTCCACCCCAAACAAGTGCAGGTCACTGCGCAGCAGGCCGCCCCACCAGACCCAGGGCTCACCGCGCACAAAGAACCGGATGGGATACAGCTCCTGCCCCACCTCGAGCTGGCCCAGTGGGGTACGGCTAACCTCGCGCACCCAGAGGCCGGGCTGGCCCTGGGGGCCCCTCAGCTCCACACGCATGGGGGGAACATAGGTGCCGCGCAGGTTTTGCTCAACCGGGCTATACGGTGAGATGAAAGGTGCGAAAGCTGCCACCAGCACGAAAACACCAATAAAAACAAACCCCGTGAGCGCCAAGGGGCTCCGAAACAAGCGCCGCCGCCAGCGGGGTAGCTCGCGCCTGGTCGGGGTGGAGGTATTCGCCACTGGTTTAGTCATAGCGGATCCTCGGGTCAATGGCGCCGTACAGCAGGTCTACTATCAGGTTAATCAGGATAAAGGCCACCGCAATCAGGAGCACAGCCCCCTGGACGACCGGGTAGTCTCGAGCCAGAATCGAACCCACCAGCAACTGTCCAATGCCCGGCCAGGCAAACACCGTTTCGGTAATAACCGCACCCTCCAGAAGTCCGCCAAACTGCAGGCCGGTAATGGTAACCACCGGAATCAGGGCGTTGCGCAGGGCGTGCTTGAAAATTACCACCCGACCCGCCACCCCTTTGGCCCGCGCCGTGCGGATGTAGTCCTGCGAGAGCACCTCCAGCATAGCGCTGCGGGTCATGCGGGCCAGAATGGCAGCGGTGCCGATGCCCAGGGTGATGGCGGGGAGGATCAGGTGGCGCAAAGTACCCGTACCGGCCACCGGAAACCAGCCGAGCTGCACCGAGAAGATCAGAATCGCCATCAGGCCAAACCAGAAGACCGGCATCGAGACCCCAATCAAGGCCCCCAGCATGGCGAGCAGATCGAAGATGGTGCCGGGGCGGATGGCGGCGATGATGCCCGCCGGTATGCCAATCAAAAGCGCAACCAGCATGGCCCCCAGGGTGAGCCGGAGGGTATTGGGGAAATACTGGCTTAGCTCGTAGGTCACGGGTTTTCGGGTGCGAACCGACTCGCCCAGATCACCTTGGAGCACATTGAGGGTGTAAAGCCCAAGCTGGGTGTACCAGGGCTGATCCAGACCAAAGCGCTGGCGGATGTCGGCCAGGGTCTCAGGGGTAGCGAACTCGCCAGCCAGGAGCTGGGCGGGGTCGCCGGGAGCCAGCCGCACCATCAGGAATACGGCCAGCAAAACCCCGAGCAAGGTGGGGATGACCGTTAGCAGGCGACGGAAAATATAAGTGGTCATGCGTAGATTTCACCAGACTTGAGGTGCGGGACTGGTTGACGTCGCTGGATATCCTACCCAAGGGCTGTTCGCCCTGCAAGAAGAATCCCGCCACAGCCCTTTGTGGCGGGGTAGGCTTGCATATCTTTCAGCGCTGGCTTGAAGTCCGGAAGCTGGCCTGGGTGGCAATAAGGCGCTCGATGGGGTGTACGATAAAACCTTGCACCTCGCGACGGATGGCCGTGACCTGCTGTTCAGAGTGCAGGAAGGCCCAGGGGGCATCGTTGTAGATGATCTGCATGGCTGTTCTGTAGAGCTGTTGCCGGGCCTGAGGGTTGGTGGCAACCCGGGCCTGCTCGAGGATGCGATCCAGGCGGGGGTTGGCGTAGAAACCCCGGTTAAAGCCGTTGGGGGCTTGTTGCGAGGAGTGGAAGAGGCCAAACAGGCCGTAGTCGGCATCGCCCGTTACCGTGCCCCAGCCCAGCATAGCCATCTGGAACTCGTTGCGGTCGCGCGGTTGGTTGCTGGCGGCCAGGTAGGCGCCCCACTCGAGGGTCTGGATCTGGGCCTGTACCCCCACGGCCCGGAGCTGGCTCTGCACCGCTTCAGCTACGCGGATGTCTTGCAGATAACGTCCGTTGGGGCTGTGTATGGTAAAGCGCAGGGGGTTTTGGGCATTGTAGCCGGCCTGGGCCAGCAGTTGCCGGGCCAGGTTGGGGTTGTACTCGTAGCTGCCAATCTTGGTGTATCCAAAGATACCGGGGCTGATGGGGGCGTCGGAGGGTCGGCCAAAGCCGCCCAGCACAAACTTCACAATCTCTTCCTTGTTGATGGCGTGGTTGATGGCTTTGCGCACCCGCACATCATCAAAGGGCTTTTTGGCCTGGTTGAAGTAGAAGAAGATGGTGCGCACGCTCGGGGTGTTGACCACCTCGATCTCGGGGCGGGCGCTCAGGCGCTGCACGTCCTGGGGTGGCACCCGCACGGCCACATGGGCCTGCCCGGTCTCGACCAGGGCCATCCGGGTGGTGGCCTCCGGTACGGCCAGGAAGCGCAGGCGCTCGATAGCCGGCTTTTTGCCCCAGTACTCCTCGTTGCGCACCAGCTCCACAAACTGACCCTTCTGCCAGCGGTCGAACTTGTAGGGGCCGGTGCCCACCGGGTTGTCGCGGTAGCCTGTGCCCAAGCGGCGGATGGCGGCTGGACTCTGAATGGCGGTGGAGCCATGCGAGAGGTGCGCCAGCACCGGGGCAAAGGGCTCGGGCATGCGCAGGCGCAGGGTGTGGCTGTCCACCACTTCGAAAGCGCTAACCCGACCGCGTAGCAAGAAGGCAAACGAGGAGGCCAGCTCGGGGGAGATCAGTCGCTCGAGGTTGAACTTTACGGCTTCGGCGTTGAAATCGGTGCCGTCGTGGAATTTGATGCCTTTGCGAAGGAACAGGGTTAGCGTTTTACGGTCGCTGCTAAAGCTATAGCGCTCGACCAGCAGGGGCACAATTTTGCCGTCGGGGGTGTACTCAAACAGGGTCTCCACCACATGGCTCACCACCGTGCCGGAAGGCGAGTCGGTGGCCAGGGGGGCATCCAGCGAGGTGGGGTCGGTGCCCTGGGCAATTATCAGGGTGCGGGTCTGGGCCAGGGCCCAGGATAACAAGAGAACCAACCCTAAGGTGAGCCAGAACCGGATTCGCATGTTCATTCCTCCTTTACAGTCGCTGCCTGCAACATCGGCCCACAGGACTCAGCAAGGTTCCAAAGAAAGGGAACTGTTCTGGCATCCGAGCTGCAGGTAAACGCTGCTTGTAAGACGAGGTTAGCATAAGGAAAAGAGGGGGCCCGATCTTGCAGCTTGGCTTACATTCTTAAGCCCAGCTCATCCATCCGGTCGAGGTGTTGCTACCATTTAGAGGAGGGGTTTTATGGGAGAACTACAGCAGATCGAGGCCGTGCCCATCCAACCCACTGAGCGCTACAGCGAGGCCGCCTTCTGGCGCAAGCTGCGCAGGTTTGCCCGCAAAGCAGGCCGCGAGGTGGTGGAAAAAGCGCTCTGGCTGTACTACACCCTAAAGCGCCCGGAGACCCCGGCCTGGGCCAAGCGCACCATTGTGGGGGCGCTGGCTTACTTCCTTCTGCCCTTCGATCTGGTGGCCGATCTGGCCCCGCTGGTGGGCTTTACCGACGATTTGAGCGTTCTGCTAGCGGCCATCGCTACGGTAGCCGCCCACATTACCCCTGCGATTAAGGAACAGGCCCGGCGCAAGGCGGATGAGTGGTTTGGCGAGCCGTCGCCCAGCTAGCCATAAGCCCCGGGCCAGGGGCCGGGGGTTTGGTCGGGGATCTCCATTAGCCTGGTCTCGGTTTTGTAGAGCTGCATCCCCCGGGCCTGGTAGTTGGCCAGGGCGGCTGGGCTATCGAGTGAGCAGGTATGCACCCAGACCCTTTGGGCCCCCAGCCGCCAGGCTTCCTCGAGCGCACAGGTTAGCAAGTGGCCCCCCAGCCCCATCCCGCTAAACTGCGGCAGCAAGCCAAAATAAACAATTTCTATGTTTCCCTCTGGCTGCACCTCGAGCTGAAAGTAACCCGCTGGCGTACCTTTTAGCAGCAGCACCCAGGTGTGCAGGTGGGGGTTCTGGGCGTACTCGAGCCACTGCTGATACGTCCAGTCGGCCTTTTCGTACCAGTACCAGTTGCCGCCCACGCTGCGGTAGAGGAAGTGCTGCAACTCGGCGCTGGGAATTTCGGCTTTGATAAGCTGCAACCCCTCTATCTCAAGGTGCTTAGGGCGTAGCTCATGGGGGGAGCGCATCTCGAGGTAGTAGGTGGTGACCTCCTTCTGCATGGGACTATTTTTGGGCCTCGAGCCGCTCGAGCAAGTCCTGCCGCACCGGGTGAAAGGCGTCGAACACCACGCTATCCTCGAGGAAGAGCACCTCGTGCTCCACGCTGGAGGGGATGTGCACCAGGTCGCCCGCGCCGAGCTCGAGCCACTCCTCCCCGACCCGCATCCGCAGCCGCCCCGAGACCACCAGGGTGATCTGTTCGTGGGGGTGGGTGTGAGCGGCCAGAGGTGAGCCTGCTTTCCCCTCGGCCCGCATGAGCATCAGTTGCTCACCAGCAAAGGGCCGTAGCACCGCGCCGGGCACCTCGAGGCCCTTCAGGTTGGCGGACTGGGCGTATTTGGTTTTCATGACCCGCTCCAGAAAACTAGTGCCCGCCCAGATAGGCTTCCTGAATCTCGGGCCGGGTCGCCAGCTCTTTAGCCGGGCCGCTCATGGTGAGTTGGCCGGTCTGTAGCACATAGCCCCGATGGGCAATTTGCAAGGCCAGGCGGGCGTTTTGTTCTACCAGCAGAATGGTTTTTCCCTGCTGATTGAGCTTCTGGATAATCTCGAAGATAAAATCCACCAGCACCGGGGCCAGGCCCATCGAGGGCTCGTCCATCAGCAGAAGCTTGGGGTCTTGCATCAAAGCACGGCCAATCGCCAGCATCTGCTGCTCGCCGCCCGAAAGCGTGCCCCCTTTCTGGTTGCGGCGCTCGGCCAGGCGGGGGAAGAGGGTAAAGGCCTGCTCCTTGCGCTCCTGCACCACTTTGGGGTCGCGGATGAGAAAGCCGCCCATCTCGAGGTTCTCCTCCACCGTCATGCGTGGGAAGATGCGCCGCCCCTCGGGTACGTGCCCAATGCCCAGCCCCACAATCTTATCGGCAGGCAGCTTGTGGATGGGGTTGCCCCGGTACACCACCTCGCCCTTGCGGGGCTTGTTCATCCCGCTGATGGTGCGCAGGGTGGTGCTCTTGCCCGCGCCGTTGGCGCCAATCAGGGTCACAATCTCGCCCTCCTCAACCGTGAGCGAGACGCCCTTAAGTGCGTGAATGTGGCCGTAGTAGGTGTGGATGTCCTTGACTTCAAGCAGAGGCATGGGTACCCCCTCCAGCCTGCCCGGCGGCGCCTTTGCCCAGATAGGCTTCAATCACCTTGGGGTTGTTGCGGATCTCAGCCGGCAGCCCCTCGGCAATCTTGGAGCCGTACTCGAGCACCGCAATCCGATCCGAGATGCTCATCACCATGGCCATATCGTGCTCGATCAGCACGATGGTCAGGCCCAGGTCGTCGCGCAGCTTGCGTACGCGCACCTTGAGGTCTTCGGTCTCTTGCTCGTTCATGCCGGCTGCCGGCTCGTCCAGAAACAGCAGCTTGGGTTCCAGGGCCAGGGCCCGGGCGATCTCGAGGCGACGCTGCTCCCCATACGAAAGCCCCGAGGCCAGCTCCTCGGCCCGCTTGTCCAGGTTCATGTAGGCCAGCAGCTCCATGGCCCGCTCTTTTGCCTTGCGCTCCGAGGTATGGAATCGCGGCGTATGCAACAGCACGTCCAGGTAGCTCTGATGGGTGAGGCTGTGGTGCCCTACCAGTACGTTTTCCAGTACGGTCATAGCCTTGAACAGCCGGATGTTCTGGAAGGTGCGACCAATGCCGGTGCGGGCTACCTTATCCGGGGAGTAGCCGGTAATGTCTTTGCCAAAGAACACCACCTTGCCGGTGTCGGGCTTGTAAATTCCGGTCAGTAGGTTGAAAAAGGTGGTCTTGCCAGCCCCGTTGGGGCCAATCACCGAGAAGATTTCTCTGGGGCGTACCTGTAGGCTTACGTCGTTGACCGCCACCAAGCCGCCAAACTTTTTGGTGGCGTTTTGTACGTCTAGGGCGAGTTCGCTCATTTGCCACCGCCTTCCTTGGCTTCCTGACGGGCTTCCTGTAGCTCGGCCCGGTGTCTTTGCTCGGGTATAAGCCCCTCGGGCCTGAAGATCATCATCAGAATCAGAATCAATCCGAAGACCAGGCGCTCATACTTAGCAGGGTTGAGCTGGGGTGGCAGGTTGGCCATGTTGTAGCCCAGAATGGTCACTCCAGTCTGCCGCCAGGTATTCAAGAGGTCGGAGAAATCCTTGAGGATACCGATGTTGAGCACCGTGACCGCTGCCGCGCCCACCACCGCCCCGCCAATAGAACCCATGCCGCCTAGAATCACGAAGGCCAGGATATTAATAGAGGCTTGCAGGGTAAAAGACTCAGGGCTCACGAAGGTTTGCTTAGCGGCGAACACTGCTCCCATAGCGCCGGAAAAAGCTGCGCCGGTAGCAAAAGCCAGGAGTTTGGTGGGCAGCAGTGGAATGCCCATGGCCTTGGCGGCAATCTCGTCTTCACGGATGGCTACCCAGGCCCGTCCGAAGCGGGAGTTAGCCAGCCGGATGTTGACGAGCACCACGATGCCGATCACCACCAGCACCAACAGATAGAAGAAGAACGAATAGGCGATGGGCTCGTCGATTGGGCGACCATACAGGCGCTCGGCCCCAATGGCCCGCAGGAACTCGGTGAGTGGGCCCACATCGGGGCGGTTGACCGGGGTGATGCCCTGGGGGCCGTTGGTGATGTTGAGGGGTTTGTCGAGGTTGTTGGCGAAGACCCGCACCACCTCGCCGAGGCCCAGGGTCACGATGGCCAGATAGTCGCCCCGCAGCCGCAGGGCTGGTAGGCCAATCAAGACCCCGGTAATGGCCGCCGTAATAACGGCCAGGGCCATGAACAGGTACAGGTAGTTGCCTGGTAAGCCCTCCGCAGGGTAACCGGGGATGAACTGGGCGGCTTGCGGCGAGCCGAAAATACCCCAGGTATAGGCCCCAATGGCGAAAAAAGCCGCAAAACCCAGATCCAATAGCCCAGCCTGCCCGACCACCACATTGAGACCCAGGGCCAGCGCCGCAAAAATCCCGATCTGGATGCCCAGCTCAAACAGGAAGGAGTTGGTAAGACCCGCAATGGGTACGGCAATAAACAGGATGGCCAGGGCCAAAGCAATGCGCACCAGCTTGCTCAGGTTGGGCAGCAAGAAGGCTGCCACCAGTACCCCCAACAGGCCATAAAAGGCCAGTTTGTCGTTGGGGTTAAGCCGTAGCAAGATGGTGAGCGCCAGGGCCAGCACGGCTAGGAGACCCGAGCGCCAGGCAGTAGGTAGCTTACCCAAACTGACCAAGCCCACCGATACCAGCAAGGCCAGGTTGGTCAGTCCGTTTTGTGGCGCTAAAAAGGCCCCGAGAATCGAAAGGGCCGTGAAGGCCAGGGTGAAAGGAAAGATGAACTGATTCATACCTTTTCACTCACATTCTGACCAAAGATGCCTTGCGGTCTGAAGAGCAAGAGTAGCACCAGGGTGAGAAAAGCGAACACATCCTTGTACTCCGTGCCAAAGTTGCCGTTGGTTAGGAAGGGGAGGTAGGTACCTGAGAGGGTCTCGAGCTGGCCCAGAATGAGCCCCCCGACCATGGCCCCCGGAATGTTCCCGATGCCCCCCAGCACCGCCGAAGTAAAGGCTTTGAGGCCTGGCAGCACCCCCGAGTAAGGGGTTACATTGGTGTAGAGCAGCCCGAACAACACCCCGGCCACCCCACCCAGCGAACCTCCAACCAGGAAGGTGCGCGAGATGATGGTGTCGGGGTTGATGCCCATCAGGGCGGCGGTTTGCATATCCTGTGAGACGGCCCGAATGGCCTTCCCGAGCTTGGTGCGATTCACCAGGTAGGTGAGCCCAATCAGCATCAGGATGGAAACCACAATAACGATAACGCCCTTGAACTGAATGGTGGTTTGTAGGGGCAGTTCAAACACCTGGTTGAGCACGTCGTAGGTGCGGTACTGCATATTGAACTCGTTGTGCCTTAGCGCAGCGTAGATACGGGTCAGGTCTTGCAACAAGAACGAGACCCCGATGGCGGTGATCATGGGCACCAGGATGTTTTTACTGCCCCGTTTGCGCAGAGGCCGGTATGCGAAACGCTCGACCAGCACAGCCACAATGCCCGAGCCTGCCGCGGCGAAGACCAGGGCTACCAGCAACAGCAACAAGGGATTGGCGATTACCGGCGCTTCGGGGTTGCCCCAGAAGCGGAAGACCTCGAGGCCGACCACCGCCCCAATCATGAACACTTCGGAGTGGGCAAAATTAATCAGCCCCAACACCCCATACACCATGGTGTACCCCAGGGCCACCATAGCGTACACAAACCCCAACAGCAAACCCTCGAGCAGGGTTTGCGGCAGGATGGCAAACAGATCTGCAACCGTCAAGTAAACCTCCTGGTCTTTAGGATTATACGAACGCACATATAGGGTTCATTTAGGGTATGCGTTCTTTTTCAGCGTTAACCTGCCAGAGTATATAGGCTGCACGCAAACCTGACAACAGTATGAAATGGCGTCTGCAAAAGGCAAACTGACCCAATGGTCAGTTTGATACCGCTTCCGCTTGAACGCTTCACCTTTGGGTGTCATCAAAGGTGAGGGGTTCAAGCCGATCGAAGGGAGTAGAAAAGCATTTCGGTAGTATCGTTTAGGCTTGCCGAAGTGAACGATACTGCCGGAATGCGTATGACGTAGACCAAATAGTAAGAAAGGCTCCCGCGTACGCGGGAGCCTCAGGCAAACGCAAAGCTTACTGGCGGGCAGCAGGGGGTGCGAACTGAATCACGCGCAGCACTTCGCCAGGATATTTGGCTTCCTTCATGCCAACAATGTAATAGTCAGAGAGCTTGCGGTCGCCCTTGCTGTCGAACTCGATACGGCCGGTCAGACCATCTAGCTTGACTTCACGTACGGCACGGGCCACTTGCTCGCGGGTGGGTTTACGGCCGTTGTTGGCTTTAATGGCGGCCTCGAGGGCAGTCAGGATCACGTTGGCGGCGTCATAGGCGTACACCGCATAGGCTTCAGGGTCTTTGCCGAACTTGGCTTTGTAGCGCTGTGCAAAAGCCGCGGCCTTGGGCAGGGTGCTGATGGGGCCGGCAGTGGTGGTAAAGATTACACCCTTGGAGGCCGAGCCAGCAATTTTGACCAGGTCGGAGGCATCCAGACCATCGCCGCCCATGAAGGTAGCGGTAATGCCGCGCTCACGCATCTGCTTGACCAGGACGCCGCCCTTGTCGTAGATGCCACCGTAGTAGACCAGGTCGGGGCGCTGGGCGCGCATCTGAAGGATAAGGGGTTGGAAGTTGGAGGCTTCCTCGGTACCTACCAGGGCAACCACATTGGCGCCCAGCTCTTTGGCGCGGGCCGCGAAGGCTTCAGCAAGGCCCTGGCCGTAGGGGGTTTTGTCGTGAATCACGAACAGCCGGTTGCGCTTGAGCACCTTAACGGCGTACTCAGCACCCACCGGGCCCTGTACATCGTCGCGACCGCAGATGCGGTTAACGCTCAGGTAGCCACGGTCGGTCACACGGGGGTTGGTGTTGGCCGGGGAGACCATGACCAGGTTGGTGTCTTTGTAGATCTCCGAAGCCGGGATAGCCACGCCCGAGTTGAGGTGGCCCACAATGCCCAGCAGATCGGGATCGTTGACGATACGACGGGCGACCGCTACGCCCACGTCCGGAGTAGCCTGGTCATCCTGGGGGCTGAACTGGAGCTGGAAGCCAAGCTGCTGGAAGCGGGCTTGAGCATCCTCGATGGCCATCTGAGCACCTTGCTGGATGGCGGTGCCCAGACCCGACTGGGGCCCGGACAGGGGTGAGACCGAAGCGATCTTGATCACGTTGGACTGGGCCGAGGCTACACCCAGAGCCAATGCGCCCAGTGCTAGAATTGCGAGCTTTTTCATGCCGATTCCTCCTAAAGAACCAAAAGTTTAGCCTTAGATGGCTGGCCTATTCTACCCAACCCATGCCGTGGTGTGTCAATCTGGGTGGTTTTATTGTTTTCCAGCCATTTTGAGCGTACACAATTTTAGTTAATCTTCAACCAGCGTTCCGGAGCTGCTAAGCTTCCTTATTGCAGATAGCTGCGCGGATATCCAGGCCACCAATCCGCCTTTTGATGGAGCGACATCGGCTGAAATTACGACGGCACAGAAGCCAGCTGGCCAGGCCGCATTGAAGGCTGGCTAGTACTCGGCCAGGTACTGGTCGAGCTCCCATTGATGAACGGCGATTCGGTAGGAGTTCCACTCTACCTGCTTGGCATGGAGGAAGTCTTTGTATATCTGTTCGCCTAATGCCGCCCGAATGACCCGGTTCTTTTGCAGGGCCTCGAGGGCCTCGTGCAGGGTTCCGGGCATCTCGCTTACGCGGTACTTGCGCCGGTCGCGCACCGAAAGCTCGTATACGTCGCGCTCAATGGGCGGTGGGGGGGTTAGGTTGCTCTCGATACCCTCGAGGCCCGCCCCCAGGATTACCGCCAGGGCCAGGTAGGGGTTGCAGGAGGGGTCGGGGAAGCGAAACTCGGCCCGGGTGCCTGTGCCGCGCCGCTTGGGCACCCGAATCATGGCGCTGCGGTGCGAGACCGACCAGGCCACACTGGTGGGGGCTTCGTAGCCAGGGGTCAGGCGCTTGTAGGAGTTGACCAGCGGGTTGGTGATGGCGGCCATGCCCTCGGCGTGCTCGAAGAGGCCGGCGATAAATTGCAGCGCAGTTTTGGAAAGCTGGTGGGGCCAGACCTCGAGCTTCCCCTTTGGCTCATAAAAGGCATTCTCGCCATTTTTGAAGAGCGACAGATGGAAATGCAAGCCCGAACCGTTAATGCCGGCAATGGGCTTGGGCATAAAGGTGGCATGCAGCCCATGGTTGATGGCAATTCGCTTGACCACAAATTTGAGGGTGGTTAGGTTGTCGGCCGCCTGCAGGGCATCGGTGTACTTGAGGTCTATCTCGTGCTGGCCGGGAGCGCCTTCGTGGTGGGCGGCCTCGAGCTGCAAACCCATCCGCACCAGCATGTCCACCATATCCCGGCGGGCCTCCTCGCCTTTGTCGGTGGGGGCCAGGTCGAAGTAACCGGCCCGGTCGTAGGTATGAATGGTGGGGCCACCCTCCGGGCTGCGGTTGAACAAAAAGAACTCCACCTCGCTACCCACATAAAGGTTGTCGAAGCCCTTTTTCTGGGCCCGCTCGATCTGCCGCTTGAGCGCCTGCCGGGGGTCGCCCTCAAAGGGTTTGCCATCGGGGTAGGCGATATCGCAGATGAGACGGGCCACCGCCCCTTTGGTGGTGGGCTCGAGGTCGCTGGGGTAGACCACAAAGGTGTTGTAGTCGGGCTTTAGCAACATGTCCGACTCTTCCACCTCGGTACGACCAAAGCCCTCAATGGAGGAGCCATCGAACATAATTTCGCCGTCCAGTGCTTTCTCGAACTGAGTAACCGGCAGCTCGACTACCTTGTTGATGCCCAGGATATCGGTGAACTGTAAACGCAGGAAGCGCACCTGGCGGTCTTTGAGCTCCTGCAATAGGTCTTGCTTGGTCCGTGCCATATATACAGCATACCGGTTGTGGCGACCGCCTTTGATACCGGTTCCGCCCGAACCTCTTACCTTTGGGTGTAATCAAAGGTGAGGGGTTCAAGCCGACCGAAGAAAGTAGGCGTACATTCCAACAGTTCGTTCAGGCTCTCAAAAGTGAGCGATATTGCCGGAATGCGTATGAGCGACTCGCCCGCACAAACGAACCCCATTGCATTAAGGAAATTTGCAACCCCTCTCAGTTATGGGGCGTACCCAGCCCCTATGATTGGGCCGTTTGTGGCGCACGAGCCACCCGGAGGAATCATGAAAAAAACTTTGCTAGCAGTCTTGGCTTCGTTGGGTATAGGAGGGGCCGCAATGGCCGACGGCTTTTCCATCACGGGAAACCTGCAATTCCTGCCCGAGTTTGGCTTGGTAGGCGGGCAGTTCACAACCCCTTACCGTAGCTACCGGGGTACTGCACTGAACTACACCTTCAACCTGACCGATAACATCGTGGCCGGAGCCAGCCTGCGCCCAGGTTTTTTTGCCGGACAGTTTGTGCTGGCCAGCCGGGCCGGGCTGGTGGGGGTTGCCAAGCTGAACGAGTCCAGTAGCGGCTATGTGGAAGGGGCCGTTCGTTTTGGCTCCAACCAGGTCATTCTGCCCGGCCCCTTTAGTTTCGACTTTGACGCAGGTGCGGAAATTTTTATTACCCAGCGCGTGGCCGATGCGGCGGTGCTGTATGGGGGGGCGGGCCTGGACGCCACCCTGGTGGTGGTGCCATCGGTATCGCTAAACGCTGCAGCCAACGCCTATGCCGGTTTGAAGCTGGAACTCACCCGCGACCTCAATGCCTACCTGGAGGGCGGCCTTCGCTACCCCTTTGGCCTGAGCCTGGGCTACGATGTGACCGCTTCGCTGTACTACACCGTTTTGCGTGGGCTGCGGCTGGGGGTCTATGGGGGCTACGCCAACGCCAGTGGCGCGGCGGGTGCCTGGAAGCTGGGCATTGCGGGTGAGTGGACAGAAAAACCCGAGACCCTGGGTACGCCCGGTAACTACCTGCCCTGAGCTTGGATGAAGCAAGTTTGCCTCCCTTACGGGAGGCTTTTTTTAGCGCTGGGTCATTCGATAGATCGTACCGCGGTGATCTATCACATACAGCTCACCCTCAGCATCTTCGCCAAAAGAACTGATGTTTAGATCGGTTTTAAGCACCTCCCGGCTCTGCCAGCCGCTGCCCTGAGGGGTAGCAGCCCAGATGCGACCGCTTACGTAGTCGGCATAAAAGTAAGCCCCACGAAAGGCTGGCATGGCGTTGCCGCGGTAGCGGTAGCCCCCGGTGATGGAGCGGCCCTGGTCGTGGGTGTAGGTCAGCACGGGCATTACCAGACCGTTGCGGTCGCAGTTTTGTGGGGGGTTGAAGCACCGATTCCCCTCCATAATGCGCCAGCCATAGTTCTCACCGCCTTTGCTGTTAGCAGGTTGAAAGTGTACCTCCTCCACGGCGTTTTGTCCGACATCTGCGACCCACAGGTCGCCGGTCTGACGATCGAAGCTGAACCGCCAGGGGTTGCGCCAACCATACGACCAGATCTCGCTGCGACGACCGGCCAGAACAGGGTTGTCAGCGGGGATAGCATAAGGCCGGTTGCCCTCGCTACGGTTCACATCTATGCGCAGGATCTTACCCAGCAGAGTGTCGAGCCGCTGGCCGGCGTTGAGGGGGTCGCCGGCCGCGCCCCCATCGCCCATACCGATGTACAGCATGCCGTCCGGGCCAAAAGCGATCATGCCGCCGTTGTGGTTGGCATAGGGCTGCTCGATGGTGAGCAGGATCTGGGCTGATCCTGTCTCGGTGCGGTTGCCGTTTGCGCGGTAGCGGGCAATTACGGTATCGCCGTTGCGGTTGGTGTAGTTGATAAAGAACAAATTGTTCTGGCGAAAATTGGGATGGAAGGCCAGTCCCAAGAGACCCCGTTCACCGCAACAGGAAACCAGGTTGCTTATGTCTAAGAATGGCTCTGCAAGCAGCCGCCCGTTTTGCCAGATGCGGATGGTACCGCCTTGCTCGAGGATAAAAAGCCGCCCGGTATTGTCTGGGGAATAGGTGAGGAACAGCGGGCGGCTCAGGTTGTTGGCGATTGGAACCAGGTTAATAGATTGCGCGGAAGCCAGGCCGAACCACACCAGAGCAAAGCAAACAATCTGTCGCATAAACGCAGTGTAGCCAGGCTTTTTCTGAGGTCGGTGTGTGCAGGCTACAGGTTGACTCGCCAGGTTTGGTGCGGGGTCTGTTTTAGGGCCGATCCTCCAGCCGCCAGACCTGTCCCCCGAAAAGACTCATAACATATAGCTCCCCCTGCTCGTCTTCGCCGAAGGAAGCCAAGCCACCTCCGGCCGAGGTAATCTCGGTTTTGCGCTCCCAGGCCCCATTGACCTGGTACAGGCTCCAGAGATGGCCCGAGCCAAAGTCGGTAAAAAAATAGCGGCCTCGCATCCGGGGATAGCGTGTGCCACGGTAAACGTAACCGCCAGTCACCGAGTAGCCATCACTGCGCCCATAGACGTGCACGGGCTGGGTTAGGTTACTGCTGCCACAACCAGGGGCTATGCTGTTGTCGTAACAGTTGGTGCCTTCCATGATTTTCCAGCCGTAGTTGAGCCCCTTGCCGCCGCCCACGCCCCGGTTGACTTCTTCCTGGTTGTTCTGACCCACATCGCCGATCCAGAGATCGCCGGTCTGCCGGTCGAAGCTGGCCCGCCAGGGGTTGCGCAGTCCGTAGGCCCAGATTTCCGAAACCCGCCCGCCCAGGCTGGGGTTATCGGGGGGAATGCGATAGTTACGGCCCAGCTCGCTGCCATTAATGTCAATGCGCAAGACTTTGCCCAGCAGATGTCGATTTCCGCTCTGGGGCTCGAGGCGCTGGGCGTAGTTTTGCGGGTCACCACCTGAGCCCCCATCCCCCAGTGGAATGTAGAGCATTCCGTCGGGGCCAAAACCCAGCCAGCCAGCGTTGTGGTTGTCGTAGGGCTGGTCTACTGATAGCACCACCTGCTCAGAACTGGGGTCGACCATTTTGCTGCTGCGGTTGGCTGTGTAGCGGGCAATGACGGTATCGCCGGCGCTGTTGGTGTAGTTGACATAGATGAAGCCGTTGTTGCGGTAGTTGGGATGAAAAGCCAGGCCCAGCAAGCCCTGTTCGCCGCCTTTGGAGGTCTTTGCGGTGATGTCGAGGAAAGCTTGGGTGCGCAGGGCCCCGTTTTCGATGAGCCGAATACGCCCGGCTTTTTCCACTACATACAGGTTTCCGCTACCGTCGCCAGCATGGGTCAGATAAAGCGGCTGGCTCAGGCCGGAAGAGACGAGCAAGCTCAGGTGAAGCGACGGTTCACCTGAAGTGGGCGGGTCGGATGGATCGGGGGATAATCCTAGACAACCCGTACATACCGCCACCAAACTGGTTAGCCAATAGCGCATAAAAACCTCCCTCGAGCCCAAATACAACCAACGTAGGGTCGTGTCAAGATTTATGTGTAGCAGTCTGTGTAGAGGGGAAGTACCGCTCCTTCAGCATCTGTTCTAGCATCTCCTTTGCCTCGGCAAAGCCTCTGAGTGTACGCTCTGTCCATTTGCCCTCCTGCCTTTCGCTCTCCAGATACAGCACTTTGAACACCGCCTCCGTTGTAGGAAACTTGTGATCCCGTACCTTGGTACTGCGTCTTATCTCCCGGATAAACCGTTCCATCGGATTGGTGCTCCGAAGGTAGGGCCACAGCACCTTGGGATAGCCATAGAACCGCAGCAGCGCCGCGGAGTCCTCCCACCAACCGCTCACCAGCCGCGGGTACCTCGACCCCCAGGTTCGCCGCAGCCGCTCCAGGCCTTCCAGGGCTTCCTGTCGGCTTTCCGCCCGGTACACCCCGCGTAGATGCTCGGCCACCGCCCCCCGATCCCGTGCACGCACCTGTGCCAGGCTGGAGCGCACCATGTGCACCACGCAGCGCTGCCATTCGGCGCCGGGGTAGACCCTTTGGATGGCCGCCTCCATGCCGGGAAGGCCATCGGTCACGAAGAGCAAGACCCGCCGTAGGCCCCTTTGCCACAAGCCCTTCAACACCTCCTCCCAGGCCAGAGCGCTCTCTGCGGGCAGGAGCCAGAAGCCCAGCACCTGCCGCTCCCCGCTGGGGGTGATGCCCAGCGCCACATACACCGCCTCTTGCTGAACCCCCAGGTCGTCCCGCATGACCCTCAGAAACAGACCGTCCAGGTAGACCACGGCCAGTTCCTCCGGCAAAGGCCGCTGGCGGTACTGCTCCGCCGCCCGCAAGACCTGGTCGGTCAGGCTGCTAAGGGTCTCGTGGGTATAGCGGTGCCCCAGCAACAGGCTCAGCACCTCCGCCGCTTTGCGCTGCGTCACCCCGGCGGCATACAGGGCCACGGCCACCTCCCCCACGTCCACCAGGCGCCGGGCATAAGGTTCCAGGAAGCTGGGATAGTAGCACCCCTCGCGATCCCTGGGCATCTGGAGGTTCACTGAACCAAAGCGGGTCGAAAGCCGCCTGGGGTAGTAGCCGTTTTTGCGTCCTCCGTGTTCCCGCAAGAAGGCCTCCCGGTCGGCGTCCAGCAGAATCTGCAAGACCTCGGTGGCTGTTTCCCTTACCGCTTCGCGCAAAATCATCTGTAGGGTATCCTGATCCATGGGGTACCTCCTTGTTGATTGCGGTACCCCCTCTTTTTACACAAACCCCTACACATAATTCCTTACACGACCCAACGTAGTGAACCGTTCTGAGGAGTGGCTGAAAATTGCCTCAACTTTTGCGGTGTATACGAGGGCAAAATGCACTGAAATGATGTTGACCTGGTGGCGGTATAGAATAGCCTTGCAATATTAGCGAGGAGGAACTATGCGCCGTAGAGAAGTACTCAAAGCGGGTTTGGTGAGTGGAGCCGCGCTGGCTGGCCTGACACGGGCCCAGGGGGGCAGCTTCACCATGACCATCGTTCACATCAACGATACCCACGCCCACCTCGAGCCCACCGGCGGCCTTACCCTGGGGGGTCAGCGAGACCAGCGCCTGGGTGGTTTTGCTCGGGTGATTTCGCTGTTTGACCGCTTACGTGCAACTGCGACCAACCCCCTGTTTTTGCACGCGGGTGATGTATTCCAGGGAACCCTCTATTTCAACCAGTACCAGGGGTTGGCCGACCGGCACTTTCTACATCGCATGGGTATCCGGGCCATGGCACCTGGCAACCACGAGTACAACCTGGGGCCCGATGGACTGGCTAACTTTTTGAACGGGGTGCGTTTCCCGGTGGTCTCGGCCAATACCGATGTCTCGAGGGAGCCCAAGCTGGCCGGACGCATCAAGCCCTATGCGGTGGTGAGCGTGGGAGGGCAGCGGGTAGGCATCATTGGCCTGACAACCCCCGACACCCCCATTATGTCCAGCCCTGGCCCCAACGTTCGTTTTACCGACCCGGTTCCGGCTACCCAGCAGGCTGTGGTGGAGTTGTTAGCCAGGGGCGTGAAGTACATCGTGGTACTCTCCCACCTGGGCTACTTGCAAGACCAGGAACTGGCCCGCAAGGTGACGGGTGTTCAGGTAATTGTGGGCGGTCACAGCCATACCCTGCTGGGCCAGACCCCCTTCCCCGAGCTACGCCCTGGTGGGGCTTACCCTACCATCGTGAAAAACCCCGAAAACAAAGATGTGCTGGTGGTGCAGGCCTGGGAATGGGCCAAGGTGGTAGGCCGCCTGCAGGTTACCTTTGATGAGCGGGGTGAATTGGTGGCTCACCAAGGCCAGGTTATCCCCATGACCGCCAATCTGCCGGAGGATCGTTTCGCTCTCGACGCCATTTCTGCCTACGGGTTGCCCATTGCAGCACTGCGGGCCCAGGTGATTTCCAGGGCTGCTGTTGCGCTCAACGGCGAGCGCAACGACGTACGCCGCCGCGAGACCAACCTAGCTAACCTGATTGCCGATGCCATGCTGTGGAAAACCCGTCAGGCTGGTACTACCATTGCGCTGCAGAATGGTGGGGGCATACGTGCAACCATCCCGGTGGGGAACATTACGGTTGGGCAGGTCAACGAGGTATTGCCCTTCGGCAATACCTTGGTGGTGCTCGAGCTCAAGGGCAGCGAAGTTCTGGCTGCGCTAGAAAACGGCGTTTCCCAGTGGGAGCAGATCGCAGGCCGCTTCTTGTCGGGGGTGGCCGGCATTCGCTACACCTTCGACCTTTCCCGTCCGGCAGGTAGCCGGGTAACCCAGGTTCAGGTGCAGACCCCTACAGGTTTCCAGCCGCTCGACCCCAACGCCACCTACCGGGTTGTCACCAACAACTTTATCGCCAGCGGTGGGGATGGCTTTACCGTCTTGCGGGACGCCAAAGGCTTCCGGGTGGATACTGGTTTTGGCGATGCCGAGGTGCTCATCGAGTACCTGCGCACCCAGCCTTCCTGGGAGCCGCGCCTAGAAAATCGCATTACCATTCTCAATGAGCCCCGCAGTCAGCGTTGGGAGGGCCCCTTTTACGTGGACAGCTTTTTGCGGGTAAAGGTGTAGACCCGAGATGGGGTGGCTGGGTGGTCAGTCGCTATAAGACTGGCCACCCAAGTCAATTAAACAATCCCCATTTGGTAACGAGTGAAACTTGTACACCTGGTACACCCAAGGGGTGGTATCGCCCTCCGCTAGGCGGGTAACTTTGGCCGGGTTGGTTTGCCGCCGAGCTAACCGAATCTGGTATTGGACTCGGGTATATAACTTTCGGTTTTTGTCCGCTTGAATCCGGCACGAGGGCCTATTTCGCCACTTTTGCCGCGCGTCAAGCGAGGTCTGTGATACATAAACTTTTTTGCAACCGATTCGGCTTTAGGCTGGGCTGGAGATGCAGGGGTTTTATCAGGGCATGCTGGCCTTATTGCGCGCGCTGGTTGGAAGCCCCACCCTGGAAGATTTGCTTACAGATGCCCTTGAAGGGGCCATGCGCTTGATTCCGGGGGCTCAGGCCGGCTCGGTTCTGCTGCGTGAGGGTAGCGAGTATCGTTTTGTGGCCATGCGGGGTCACAACATTGCCCTGCCCAGCTATCTCCTAAGTCTAGAAGATGAACTGCGCTGGTATGGTGGCAGTTTACAGGAGGCTCAGTCCGGCTGGCCCACGATAGTTCAGGTGCAATCCTCACTCAGTGGGCTATCGCCCCAGGATCGCCAATCCCTGCACCGTATTTATTGGACACTCAACGTTCCTATCCCGTTACAGGGCAGGGTAGAGGCCTGGCTGTGCCTGGATCGCCTCGAGGCCACCCCATACCCTGCAGAAGCCCTGCCTTTAGCTAGGGAGCTGGGGCAGAGCCTCTGTGTGGTGTTGCAAACGCTCAAAGAGCGGCAGAACACCCAGGCTCGCCTCGAGCGTGAAGAGCGTCTGGCCCGGGTACTGGGGGTGCTCTCCACCTTTCGCGAAGCCGATTTGCTATGGCAGTCGCTGCCCCATCTAATACTGGAAATTTTGGGCGTGGAGCGTGCGATGGCCTTGCGACGGGAGGGCGGCGACCTAAGGGTTCAGGCTGCCATCAACTGGAGCGAAGCCACCGGCCTTTTGGTGCCTAAAGGCAAGGGGATTTCCTGGGTAGCCCTCAAGGAGCGACGGGTACAGATGGTGCGCCTCGACGACCCCCGCCTTTGCCTAAACACTTCGATTAATCCTGAGGAGTACGCCGCTTTTGTGCCGCTTCAGGATGCTCAGGGTGAGGGTTTTGGGGTGGTGGTGGCGTACTCAAATACCCCTTTTGTACCGGAAGATGCGTCTGTGCTCGAATCATTTGGCCGTGGGGTGGGGCAGGCCCTAGCCCGTCTAGAAGCGCAGGCGGCCCAGAAACGTGAATTGGCCCGCCTGCAAAGTCTCACCCTGGCTGGCCAGCGCCTTACGGCAGCGCAAACCACCCACGAGCTGTTGCAGCTTATTGTGAGGGAAGCCTTGGGGTTGACCAAGGTCTCGACCAGCCTTGTGACGCTTTATCGGCCCAAAGACGATGTGCTCGAGGTGGTTGCGGCAGCCGGTCATGCCGCCGAAAAGGCAGCGGGTACCCGGCACAGGCGGGGTGAAGGCCTGGCCTGGCGGGTGCTGGAGCAACGCAGCCCCCTGTATTTGCCCAACGCTGCTCTCGAGCCTCACGCTGTATTTATCTCGGGGCACCGGGTCGGGGCTGCTTACCTAGGCGTGCCGATGGGCGATCTCGAGGGCCATACCGTAGGGGTGCTGTCGGTGGATACAGCCGGGGCAGGTGGGGAGATACACCCCCAGGATCGCTATGTTCTAGAAGCGCTGGCCAGGATGGCTGGGGTTCTGCTCTCGCGCTTGCAAGCCCTCGAGCAGGCCAACCGGGAGATGGAACGCTACCGCAGGCTGGTGCAGATGTCCTCCGACCTCGAGACCCTGGACGAGCCTGCTTGCATGGCCCAGCGGGCTTTGGAGACACTCATCGACCTGACGGGGCTTTCTGCCGGTGGCTTTTTTCGCCTGGAACTGCAGGACGCAAGCCGGGGCAGGGGTTGGATGCGGCTGGTTTTGGGGCATGAGCGGGCCGGGGAGGGGCGCTTACAGCATTTCGCCAACCTGCCCGTTACCCTGGGCCAGGGGTTTATGGGTAAGGCCCTGGCCAGCGGTAAGGTGCAGCGCATCGAGGACTACCAGGACTGGGAAGGGGCCTGGCCGGAGCTGAAGGTTTACAAGTTAAGAACCCTGCTGACCGCCCCTTTGTTTTTACGGGGTGAGCCGTATGGGGCCCTCATCCTGGCCAGCTTCGACCACAAAGCGCACATCTTGGAGGAACACATCTCCCTTTTGGAGGCGGTGGCGCGGCGCCTCGAGCGGGCGCTGGAACGAGCAGCGCATCTCGAGGAAATTACTCGCACCCGCGAGGATGCCTTACGGGCTTTGGGGCTGGGCCTGGAGTTGCGCGACCTGGAGACCAGAGGCCATACCGACCGGGTGGTAGCCCTGACCGAGGCCTTGGGCCGGCACCTGGGTTTCCTCGACCTCGAGGGGTTGCGCATGGGGGCTTACCTGCACGACCTGGGCAAACTGGCCATTCCCGACTCCATTTTACTCAAGCCCGGAACCCTCACCGACGCCGAGTGGCGCATCATGCAAAGCCACTGCGACATCGGGTTCGGTATGCTGGAAAACCTGGGTTTCCTGTCGCAAACGGCCCGCAATATTGTACGTTACCATCACGAGCGTATAGATGGTTCCGGCTATCCTTTCGGACTGACCTGCGACGAAATTCCACTCGAGGCCCGCTTGTTTGCGGTGGTGGATGTCTACGATGCACTGATTCACTCGCGCCCTTACAAAGCGGCCTGGACACACCAGGACGCTTTGCGCGAGCTACGAAAACAGGCCGGGCTGACCCTCGATGCCAGTATGGTACACGCATTTATCGAGGTGGTAGCTAGGTGGGTTGGGGCCAGGAAGTGAGCTGTGCTACGTCCTGCTCTGCTTGAATCTTGTATTACCGGCTCTTGACGGCCGTCCAGACCTCGTCGTAGAGGCGGGTGTCTTTGCCCAGGTCGAGCACGAACTCGAGCTTCTGCATGGTAGCGGCATCGGGGTAGATGGCCGGGTTCTTGCGGTCTGCGGGGTTGATGAAGGGCAGGGCGGCTTTGTTGGGGGTGGCGTAGCGGTTGTAGTTGGAGAGCTGGGCCCCAATTTTGGCGTCCAGAATAAAGTTGATGAACTGGTGGGCGGCCTCGGGGTTGGGGGCACGGGCGGGGATGGCCATGTTGTCCAGGAATAACGCGGCCCCTTCCCTGGGCACCACAAAGCCCACATTCTTGTTCTCGTCGGCGGCCTTGAGGGCGTCGCCGTTGTAGACCACCGCGTAGGTGGCCGTACCGGCGACCAGGCGGTTCTTGGCCCCCACGCCGCCTTCAAAGCCCAGGAAGCGGGGGTTTTTCTTGGCAGAGAGAAGCACCTGGCCGGCGGCCCGCACCTCGGCGGGGTTCCTGGTATTGATGGACTTGCCCTGGAAGCGCAGCGCCGCCCCCAGCATCTCGCGGATGGAGTCCATCAGCACGAAGGGCTTATCGGCCCCTGGCCCCAGAATCACGCTCCAACTGGTGGGGGTGGGGACGCGGTCTTTGCGGTACATGATGCCCGACATGCCCCACTGGTAGGCCGCGCTGTAGCGGTTGCCGGGGTCGAAGGGGGGGTTGGCAAACTTGGGGTCGAGGTTTTTCAGGTTGGGGATTTTGCTCTTGTCGAGGGGCTGGATCAGCTTGAGCTGGATCAGGGTGGGGATGATGTAGTCGCCCGGTACGATGACGTCGTACTGCGAGACCCCCCCGGCCTGGAGCTTGGCCAGCATGTCCTCGTTGGACTCGTAAAGGTCGATGCGCACCCGCAGATTGAACTTTTGCTCAAAGGCTTTGATGATGGCCGGGTCCATGTACTCCGACCAGATAAAAAGCCGCATCTCGCGGGGCTGGGCCAGGGCGAAGGACAGAGCCAGCAGGCAGAGGGCAAACAGGCGTTTCATGGTTCCTCCTGATTGGCGCTAGTTTACCGTAGTTTTTATCGCCGTGTAAGGCGCTCGGAGGCCAGCACCAGGAGCACTGTAACCAGGAAAATCAGGGTGGAGAGGGCGTGAATCTCGGGAGTGACGCCCCGCCGCACCGAGGCGTAGATGAGCAGGGGCAGGGTTTGCGAGGTGGGGCCGGCGGTGAAGAAGCTAATCACGAAGTCGTCGAGGGAGAGGGTGAAGGCCAGCATGGCCCCGGCTACGATGCCAGGGGTGAGCAGGGGCAGCAGGACGCGGCGCACATAGTAGCCGTAGCTGGCGTAGAGGTCGCGGGCGGCCTCGTCGAGCTCGTGGCCCAGGCTCTTGAGGCGGCTGCGCACCGTGAGGGCCACAAAAGCAATCTGGAAGGTGACGTGCCCCAGCACCATGGTGAAGAGGCCGGGCTCGAAGAGGCTCGAGACCGCCCGGAAGGCCCCAAAGGCCACCACCAGGGCCACCGCGAAGATGATGTCGGGGGTGACCACCGGCAGGTAGAGCAGGTTCTCCAGGAAGCCCTGGCTTCGCCGGGGCCAGGGATAGCGCTCCAGGGCGATGGCAAAAAGCGTGCCCAGCACCGTGGCGATGAGGGTAGAGACCAGCGCCAGCACGAAGGTGTTGCGGGCGGCCTCGAGGATGTCCGGGTTGCTGAAGAGCCGTACATACCAGTCCCAGGTAAAGCCCGACCACTGCAGGCCGTAGCGGGTTTTGTTGAACGAGAGCACCGCCACTGCCAGCATGGGCAGGTACAGAAAGGCCAGGGTGGCCAGGGCCGCGCTGCTGATGAGGGGGTTCAGGCGCATGAAGCCCTCCCGTGTCTTTGCAAGCCAGGGCGGTATAGGCGTGTGGTGCGCGCCGGGGTCATACCAGATCCACGTCCTTTCCCCGGCGGCGGTAAATCGCCAGCCCAATCAGGGTCATGACCATCAGGCCCAGGCTGACCGCGGCCCCATAGGGCCAGTCGCGGCTGGCGTAAAACTGCTGCTGGATCAGGTTGCCCACCAGCAGGTACTTGGCCCCGCCCAGCAGGTCGGGGATCACGAACATGCCCATGGCCGGGATAAAGGTCAGGATGATGCCCACCGTGAGGCCCGGTAGGGTCTGGGGCCAGATGGCCTGGAAGAAGGTGCGGATGCGGCTGGCGTAGAGATCCTGGGCGGCCTCCACCAGGCTCCAGTCCAGCCGCTCCACGCTGGAGAAGAGCGGCATCACCACAAAGGGCAGAAAAGCCGTAATCATACCAATATAAACCGCCAGTGGGCTGGGGTAGAGGCCGCTGTCGGGGGCCAGCAGGCCCAGGGCCTGGGCCAGTTTGGCAAAGGGAAAATCGGGGGCCAGGAGCATCTGCCAGGCGTAGGTGCGGATGACCAGGTTGGTCCAGAAGGGGATGATAACCAGGGCCAGCCAGAGGTAGCGGGTGCGGGGGGGGCGGCTGGCGATGAAGAAGGCCAGGGGGTAGGCCAGCACGATGCAGATGAGGGTAGTCACGAAGGCCACCCAGAGGCTTCGCAGCAGAATCAGGATGGTGTCGGGGCTCCAGCCGAAGATGCCATAGCCCAGAAGCCGGCGGTAGTTTTCCAGGCTGAAGTTCCAGACCACCTCGCCGTACTGTCCCCGCTCGGCAAAGGAGAGGGCCACCAGCGAGAGGCCCGGAATTACCAGCAGGCCCAGAATCCAGATGGCGGCGGGTAGCAGGAACCACAGCCCCCGGCGGTAGAGCTGGGCCGGGGTGGTCAGCTCGCCGAACCAGACCATGCGCCTATTCATCCAGCACCACCAAGGCATCTACAGGCAGCTCGGCCCAGAGTTCCTGCCCGGCCTGCAGGGTGGGGTGGGGGGCGGTGCGCACCCGGATATCGCAGGGCTCGAGCCAGGCTTCCTGATAAGCCCCGCGGTAGACCGCCTCGCGCACCCGCACCCGGAGGCCGTTCTGCCGGGGTTCTACCTCGGTGAGCCGCACCCGTTCGGGCCGGATGGCCACATAGCCCTCGTCCCAGGGCGGGGTCTGGCCCAGGGCCAGCTTGCCAAAGGGGGCCTCGAAGCCCATGGGGAGCCGTTTGCCCTGGATCAGGTTGGCCGCCCCCAGGAACTCGGCGGCGTAGCGGGTGCGGGGCCGCTCGTAGACCTCGTCCGGGGTACCGACCTGCTCGAGGTGGCCCATCCGCATGAGGGCGATGCGATCCGAGACCGCCATGGCCTCGTCCTGGTCGTGAGTGACCAGGATAAAAGTCAGGCCCAACTGCTGCTGGAGCCGCCGGAGCTGCACCTGCACCTCGGCCCTGAGTTTGGCGTCGAGGGCGCTCATGGGCTCGTCCAGCAAGAGCACCTGCGGTTCGTTGACCAGGGCCCGGGCCAGGGCCACCCGCTGACGCTGCCCCCCCGAGAGCTGGTGGGGCAGCCGCTCGGCGAAGCGCTCGAGCTGGAGCATCTCCAGCCCGTACCTCACCCGCCGTTCCACCTCGAGCCTGTCTATGCGGCGGCTCTTGAGGCCAAAGGCGATGTTTTCCCGCACTGTAAGGTGTGGGAACAGGGCGTAGCTCTGAAACACGGTGTTGACCGGACGCCGGTTGGCGGGGAGGGGGGTGAGATCCTGGCCCATCAGCACCACCCGGCCCTCGGTGGGCACCTCGAGGCCGGCGATAATCCGCAGCAGGGTGGTTTTGCCGCAGCCCGAGGGCCCCAAAAGGGTGAAGAACTGGCCCGCGGGCACCTCGAGGCTCACCCCGCCCAGCGCGGTAAAGTCGCCGAATTTTTTGACCACGTTCTGTATGGAAAGGGACTCCCCCGTGGCTGGGGGCCGTATAGCGACGGTCATGGTTGGCGAACAGATTACCAGAGGGAGCCGGAGGTTGACCAGGGAGGCGATCGAAAAAAACACCCGCCCCCTACAGGAGGCGGGCCATGCAAACCTGGGCTATCTGGCTTCGTTCAGGGCCTGCTCGAGGCTGGCCTCCAGAATCTCCAGGCCCTTGCGGGCCTCGGCCTCACTTACCACCAGGGGCACCAGGCAGCGGATCACGTTGGCGTGCATCCCAGCCTTGAACAGGAGCAGGCCCTTCTCGCGGGCGACCTCGAGCAGCCGGTTGGTGAGCTGCGGGTCGGGGCTCTTGCTGCTGGGATCCTTGACCAGCTCCATGGCAATCATGGGCCCCAGGCCGCGCACGTCGCCCACAGTCTGGGGGAAGCGGGCCTGAATTTTGCGGAAGCCCTCGTGCAATAGCTCGCCCAGCTTCTGGGCTTTTTCCAGCAGGTTTTCCTGCTCGAAGATGTCCAGCACGGCCAGCGCGGCGGCACAGGAGAGGGGGTTGCCCCCAAAGGTGCTGCCCAGCCCGCCCACCGCGGGTGCGTCCATAATTTCGGCCTTGCCCAGCACCCCCCCGATGGGCAGCCCACCGCCGATGCTCTTGGCGAAGCAGATCAGGTCGGGCTCCACCTCGGCGTGCTCGATGGCCCAGAATTTGCCGGTACGGCCAATGCCGGTCTGTACTTCGTCGTCAATGAAGACGATGCCGTGCTTCTGGGTCAGGCTCCGCAGGGCCTTGAGGAAGGGCTTGGGGGCCGGTACGAAGCCGCCTTCGCCCAGTTGCGGCTCGATGATGACCGCGGCCACCCGCTCGGGCTGAATCTGGGTATCGAAGACCTCGTGCAGGCCGTCCAGGGCCTTGCGGGTGTCGATCCCGTGGTACTCGCTGGGGTAGGGGGCGTGGTAGACCTCGGGGGCGAAGGGGCCGAAGTTCTGACGGTAGGGATTGGATTTGCCGGTGAGGGTCATGCCCATCAGGGTGCGCCCGTGGAAGCTACCCCGGAAGGCGATCACACCGGGGCGGTTGGTAAAGGAGCGGGCAATCTTGATGGCGTTCTCGGTGGCCTCCACGCCGGTATTCAGAAAGAAGGCTTTCTTATCGCCGGAGATAGGCGCGGTGGCCGTCAGCCGCTCGGCCAGCTCGATGTAAGGTTCGTAGGCTGCTCCCGGAAAGCAGGTATGCAGGTAGCGGCGCAGCTGCTTTTCCACCGCCTCCACCACCCTGGGGTGGTTGTGCCCCACATTCAGCACCCCAATGCCGCCAAACCAGTCCAGGTACTCGTTGCCGTCTACATCCCAGATTTTGCCGCCCTCGGCGCGGGCCACCACGATGGGGTGCACCTGCGAAATACCCCGTGGAACAACTTTGTGCCGCCGTTCGATGAGGGCTTGGTTTTTGGATGGGGTTTGGGTCATAGACTTCCTCCAGACGTTTCCTAAAGTCTAAACCCCCAGACAGGCCTTGTGTACCCCGTGTAGAATCGCGCCATGCTCACCAAAGCCCTGCAAACCCTGGGCCTGCTCTTTTGGACGGGTTTCCTGGTCTACTTTACCGCCTACCTCTTCTCGCTCGGCTACCGGGTGCAGAACCTGGCCCAGTGGGCCCTGATCGCCCTGATGTTCCTGGCCTGGGTGGCGGTATGGGTGGGGCATGGCCGCTGGCTGGGTCTGCTGGTGGGGCTGCAGCTTGGGCTGGTGGTGCTTTTGTACCTGCTGAGCCTCAGGCTTTAGATTAGGGCGAGGTGTCTTTATGAACACATCCCCGGTGCAGATGCTCTGGCCCACGCCCATCCTGGTTCGTAAGTTCGAAGATGCCACAGCGGTGAACCCGGAGCTCCTCCGCCTCTTCTACCGCGAACTGGGTGAGCAGGGCTTGCAGGGAACCGTCTACAGCAGCTCGGATGACATCCTGGTGCGCTACAACCACCCGGCCTTGCAGGCTTTGTTTGGCTTTATCTCCGACGCGGTCTTCGAAATCGCCCGTACCCTGAACGGGGCCATCTGGCAGCAGGCCGGGGTCAAAAACCTGCGTATGGAGATCGTGGGGGCCTGGTTCCAGATTCAAAACCGCTACGGCTTCCACGACATCCACAACCACGGCAACTGTTCGTGGTCGGGGGTTTACTACGTGCAGCTCGACCCTGTCCAGCAGCGGCGGCAGCACCCGGTGCTGGGGGCGCTCAACGGCATTACCCGCTTTTACGCCCAGCATCTCAACCTGCTGGGCGGGGCCCACATGGACATGGGCAACGCCTACCTCCAGCAGTCCACCTTCGACGTCACCCCCGAGGAAGGGGTGCTGGTGGTCTTTCCAAGCTGGCTACTGCACAAGGCCATGCCCTACGACGGCGAGCGCGACCGGGTGATTATCTCCTTCAACGCCCAGGTGCACGGCGAGCAGGGCAACAAGGCCTTCGAGTACGGCTTCCACTAGGGCAGGGGGAACTGCGAGGCGAAGGCCCTGACCTCGGCCCTGAGGGTTTCGGGGTCTTCGCCCTTCAGGGCCCGGTCAATTAGGTCGGCGATGATGGGCATGTGTTCTTCGGTCATGCCGCGGGTGGTGATGGCCGGGGTGCCGATGCGGATACCGCCGCCGTGGATGATTTTCTCGGTGTCGTAGGGCAGGGTGCTCTTGGAGATGGTGATATGCACGGCGTCGAGCAGCCTGGTGGCCTTGCTGCCGTTGAGGCCCTGGGGGCGCAGATCCACCACGAAGAGGTGGTTGTCGGTGCCGCCCGAGACGATGCGGTAGCCGCGCTTTTGTAGCTCGGCGGCCAGGGTCTGGGCGTTTTTGATGATCTGGGCCGCGTAGGTTTTGAAGGAGGGCTGCAAGGCCTCCCAGAAGGCCACCGCCTTACCGGCAATCACGTGCTCCAGAGGGCCCCCCTGGGTGCCGGGAAAGATGGAGCGATCGAGGATGGCGGCAACCTCGAGGTCGTTGCTCAAAAGCAGGCCGGAACGCGGCCCGCGCAGGGTTTTGTGGGTGGTGGAGGTCACGATGTGGGCATAGGGCAGGGGGGAGGGGTGCAGGCCCGCCGCCACCAGCCCCGCGATGTGGGCGATGTCGGCCATCAGGTAGGCCCCCACCTCGTCGGCGATCTCCCGGAAGGCCTTGAAGTCGAGGATGCGGCTGTAGGCGCTGGCCCCGCAGATAATCATTTTGGGTTTGTGCTCCAGGGCCAGGGCCCGCACGTCCTCCATGTGCAGAAGCTCGTCCTCCGGGCGCACCTTGTACCCGATCACCTTGTAGTTCAGGCCGGAGAAGTTGACCGGGGAGCCGTGGGTGAGGTGGCCGCCGTGCGACAGATCCATGCCCAGCACGGTATCGCCGGGCTTGAGCAGGGCCGTGTAAACCGCGATGTTGGCGCTGGAGCCAGAATGGGGCTGCACGTTGGCCCAGGCCGCCCCAAAAAGCTGCTTGGCCCGCTCGATGGCCAGGGCTTCTACCTGATCCACCACCTCGCAGCCGCCGTACCAGCGCTTGCCGGGGTAGCCCTCGGCGTACTTATTGGTGAGCACGCTGCCCACGGCTTCGCGCACCTGGGCCGAGGTGAAGTTTTCCGAGGCGATGAGCTCGAGGCCGTTACGCTGGCGCGCTTCTTCCTGGCGGATCAGGTCGAAGATCAGTTCGTCGCGCGGAGGGGTTTCGGGAGCCTTGATCACGCTTCAAGTATAGCAATATCAAAATACCCGCTAAATCCGGTACACTGGGGCTATGAGCGTTTTGGGGCGCATCTCTTTGATACTGGGGCTTATCCTTCTGATCGTTGCGATTATCTTAGCCACCATGAATTTCATCATCATCCGCGACTACCTGGTGGCCCTTACGGCCCAGCGCAGCCGCGACTTTTACAACGTGAACCCCCGCCTCTGGATTACCTATCTGGTGGTGTTTGGCTCGGGCCTGTTCCTGGGTCTGGGGCTGGTCTGGAGCTGGATGGCCCGTCGCCGGAATTCCGCTGCCGAGTAAGCCTTGACTGGGTATCTCTACGTGCTGGCCGCCGCCTGTTTGTGGGGGCTGCTGGGGGTGGTCTCGCGCTGGGCCTTCGAGCAGGGGGTGAGCCCCCTCGAGGTGGCTTTCTGGCGGGCCGCCCTGGGGGCGGTGCTGTTTGGGGCGCAGGCAGTGCTGATTCAAAAAGTGCGCCTCGAGCGCGCCGACGGCTGGGCGGTGCTGGGCTTTGGGCTGGTGGGCATCTCGCTTTTTTACGGGGCCTACCAGCTTGCCATCGGAAGCGGTGGGGCGGCCCTGGCCGCGGTGCTGCTCTATACCGCCCCGGCCATTGTGGCCCTGCTCTCCTGGCTTTTTTTGCGCGAGCCCATGGACGCCCACAAGGTGGGGGCGGTGGGCCTGACCCTCTTGGGTGTGGCCCTGGTGAGCCTGCAAGGGGGTGGGGTCAGGGTTACGCCAGCGGCGGTGTTCTGGGGCCTGCTCTCGGCCCTGACCTATGCCACCTACTACCTGTTTGGCAAGCTTTATCTGAACAAATACAGCACCCCCACGGTGTTTTTGTACGCGCTGCCGGTGGGGGCGCTGGGGTTGCTGCCGTTTGTGCACTTTGTGCCCAAAAACGCCGAAGCCTGGGCGGCCATCGCCTTCCTGACCGTGGCCTCCACCTTTTTCGCAGTCACGCTCTACTTTGCCGGCCTCCGGCGCCTGGAGGCCACCCGGGCCTCGGTGGTGGCGACCATCGAGCCGGTGGTGGCAGCCTTTGTAGCCTGGCTGTGGTGGGGCGAGCGCTTCAGCCTGCTGGGCTACCTGGGGGCCGGGCTGGTTCTGGCGGGGGTGGTGTGGATGGTGCTCAGGCCGCAGACCAGACCTGTGAACCTCGAGGCTTCGCGCTCGAGCTGAACCCTTGCTCACTTCCTCCAGGGTGTCGGGTTATAGTCTAAGAGTGGCTTTTAGCGTTATGCGAGCAGAGCGGAGGTAGAGGTGCGAGGACAGAGGCATTGGATATGGTTGTGGCTGCTGCTTCTGGGCTTCTCCTGGGCCCAGCAGAGAGTTCCCGTCACCTTCACCTACGACCCCCCCTACGGCCTCGAGGTGCGCTCGGTGAGCCTGCGCGGTAGCTTCAACAACTGGGCCGAGCTACCCATGCAGAAAACCGAGGACGGGGTCTGGCAGGTCACGGTGGAGCTGCCGCCGGGCCCCATCCAGTACAAGTTCTTCATCAACGGGCAGTGGCCCAGGGACATGTGCGAGGACGAGACCTTCGGCACCCCGCAGGTGGACGCCGAGGCCGAAGGCTGCACCGACGACGGCCAGGGCGGGAAAAACGCGCTGCGGGAGGTGGGCCGGGTGGCCGATGCGCCCACCGAGGCCGGCGGGCTGGCTCTGGAGCACGACCCCAGCCAGCCGCGCTTTGTCTCGGAGGCGGCGGGCCGCCTTTCGGTGCGCTTCCAGGTGCCGGCGGGTAGCATCCGCTCGGCGGTGCTGCGGGCCGACCGCGACTATCCCTTTGCCCTGCAACTGACCACGCTCGAGGGGGAAACCTGGCGGGTGGCCCTGCCGCCCGCGCTCCGGCAGTACCGCATTGGGGTGGTGGACAAAGACGGCCAGGAACACACCTTTGGCCCCTTCGAGGTGCCGGCCCGGGTCTTCCGGGCAGTGGGCTGGGTGGCGGGGCGGGTGGGGTATCAGATCTTCCCCGAGCGCTTCTGGAACGGCGACCCTCGCAACGACCGCCGGGCCCTGGAGGCCACCCAGGCCCGCTTCGACCAGACCTGGAGCGGCAAACCCCCTTACCTCTCGCGCTGGAGCGACCCACCCGGCGACTACCACTGCTGCCAGCAGTACTACGGCGGCGACCTGGCCGGGGTGCTCGAGCGCCTGCCGCACCTGCGTGCGCTGGGGGTGAACCTGATCTACTTCAACCCCCTTTTCGATTCGGGCTCGGCCCACGGCTACGACACCCACGACTACGTGCGGGTCTCGCCCAAGTTTGGCGACAACGCCCTGCTTAAGCGCCTGCTGGCCGAGGCCCGGCGCCAGGGCATCCGGGTTATCTTCGACTTTGTGCCCAACCACACCGGCCTGGGCCACTGGGCTTTTCAGGATGTGGTGAAGAAGGGGCGCGAATCGCGCTACTGGGACTGGTACTTCATCCGCCGGTGGCCCTTCACCCCCGGCGATGGCCGCGCCTATCTGGGCTGGGCCGACCTGGGCAGCCTGCCCAAGCTCAACACCGCCAATCCCGAGGTGCAGGACTACCTGATCCGGGTCTCCAGGTTCTGGCTCAACTTCGGCTTCGACGGGATTCGGGTGGATGTAGCCAACGAGATCTCCACCGAGTTTGTGCAGAGATGGCGGGCCGAACTCAAGGCCCTGAAGCCCGAGGCGTACCTGGTGGGCGAGGTCTGGGATCTGCGCCCGCAGTATCTGCAGGGCGACCAGTTCGACTCGCTGATGAACTACACCCTGGGACGCGGGGGCTCGCCCCCCGCCATGGGGGGTATTCTGGGGTTTGCTAGGGGGGGGCCTTTGCAGAGCGGGGCGCGCGTGCTGGGCGAGCTGGCCCGGGTCTACGCCACCTACCCCGAGGCCGTGGCCGCCATGGGCTTCAACCTGATCGGCTCCCACGACACCCCCCGTGTCCTGACCGAGCTGGGCGGAGGGGGCCTGCGCGATACCCCCAGCCCGGAAGCCCTGGCCCGGCTGCGGCTGGCCTCGGCCATGCTCTATGCCCTGCCGGGGGCCTCGGTGATCTTCCAGGGTGAGGAGTGCGGTTTTACCGGCGAGCGCGGGGTGTGGCCCATCAACGAGCTGTACCGCTACCCGTTGCAGTGGGACAGGTGCCGCGCCGATGTACTCGAGCACTACCGCTTGCTGGGCCGCCTCAAGAGTCAGATTAAAGCCTTCCAGAGCCCGCTTTTCCGCACCTACCTGGGCGAGGGCACGCGCCTGGCCTTTTTGCGGGGGGAGCCGGGGGTGGGCGAGGTGCTGGCGGCCTTCAACAACGGCCTCGAGGCCGCCCCGCTGCCCCTCCCTCCCGGCCAGTGGCGCGATGCGGTGGAGGGGCGGGTCTACCAGGAACAGGTGCTTTTAGCTGGGCTGGGGTGGCGCTACCTCGAGCGGGTTCGCTAGGGAATTAAAGCCCATCTCGAACCTGTCTAAATGCCAGGTATGCCGGTCTGGCCGGTACTCCAGCACCGCATAGCCCAGGTCGGCGAAAGAGAACCTGAGGCTGGGCGTACCGTTGCTGGGGGAGAGGCCAAAAATGGCCCATAGCGCACAGTTGAGGATTTTCCCGTGGGCCACCACCAGGTACGAGCCCGCGCCCCGGTTCACCAGGTTCTGAACCGCTCTGGCGGCGCGGGTGTAAGTTTCCCACTCGCTTTCTCCGGTGCCGTCGAATGGCTTTTCGTAAGGGCTGCGAAAAAGGGGCCTGGGGAAGCGCTGCTCGGCTTCCTCGTAGGGGAGACCGGCAATTTTGCCGTTGTCCTGCTCCATCCAGTCGGGATCCAGCTCCAGCGGCACCCCCAGCCCTTCGCTCATCAGCTCTGCTACGGCGCGGGCCCGCTGGAGGGGGCTGGAGATGATGCGATCGAAGTGGAACTGCTTGGTGCGAAACTCCGCCAGGCGCTGCTGGGCCTGGGCCCGGCCCACCTCGGTGAGGGGGGCGTCGTAGCGGCCTTCGTGCACCCGCAGGTCGTCGCTCAGGGAGCGGCCATGACGCAGGAATGTGACCAGAACCCGACTCATGGGAGACAGATTACCAGAGCTGGGGAAAAGCCCGTAGCCACAGGCTCAGGCTAAGGGTGGGCGTGGGGCCCCCCTGGGCGCTGAGCCCGGTGCTCAGCTCGAGGTCGGGCTGGCCCAGGGTATAGCGCATACTCAAAAGCCAGCGTGCGGGGTCGTCGAGCCGGAGATGGGCCTGGAGAACCCAGCTAGCCTCCTCTTGCGGAAGCAGCACCTGCCCGGCCAGGAAGTAGCCGGCGGGCTGTAGCGGCAAAAGACCGGCGTAGCCGCCCTCGAGCGTCCACACCCCCTCGCCCAGGCTGCCGCTCAGGCCCAGCGCGTAGCGGGCCTCGAGGGGCTCGAGCAAAAGCCAGCCCTCCCCGTAGATCACCACCTCCGCCACGGTGCCGCTGCCGCCCAGGCCCAGCACCCAGCGGGCGGGGTAGAGGGCGTGGGCCTCGAGCTCGAAGTCGCCGAACTCCTGCCGCAGGCTGAGCACCGGCAGCCACCGGCCTGCCTCTTCCAGCACCGCCAGGCGCAGCCGGCTGGCCTCGGGGTTCCAGCTAGAGCCTGCTAACTAGCTGTTCGTAAAAGCTCCACAGTTTTCGCTGTCATCAGAATCGAAAAAGCCAACCAGTGCCAACCTCGCAAGGTCTCAGCCAGCCGCTCATAGTCGCGCGCCAGCCTGCGAAACCGGGATGTCCAGGCAAACGAACGTTCCACCACCCAACGCTTCGGCAGCAGGACGAATCCTCGTCTAGCACCCTCCACCTTGACCACACACAGGGCGATTCCTTCCGCCTCCGCCGCTTGTGCTGCCTCTTCTCCGGTGTAACCCTGATCCACAAAGGCCACGGCCACCTGCGCCCCAGTAACTTCCTGTAGCCGTTGGCTCAGTGCCCCCACCTGGGCCCGTTCCTGTTCGCTGGCCGCCGTCACCACCAAAGCCAGCAGATGGCCCAACGTATCCACCGCCAGGTGAACCTTGCTTCCCTTGCGTCGTTTGTACCCATCGTATCCGGCCCGCTCCCCACTTTGCGGGGTGGACTGTAGGGTGCGAGCATCGTAGATGGCAGCGCTGGGATGGGCGGCTTTGCCCTGGAGCATTCGCAGGGTCATGCGCAGGTCGTGTACCAGGTCTTCGAAGACCCCCCGGTTCATCCAGCGGTAGGCTTGCGCCTGAACGATATGGGGGGGTGGGAAGTCGTGGGGCAGGTAGTCCCACTGAGCACCGGTTCGAACCATCCAGCGCAGGGCGTTGAACACTTCGCGCAGGTCGTACTTGCGCTGGGGTGCTTCCAGCGGGGCGAGGGTCAAATAGGGCAGCACCAGAGCCCATTCCTCATCACGGACGTCCGATGGGTAAGCACGGCGGTTCATGCTCTAAACATAACTGCAGTGCCTGATTTGGGTAAGGTGGTTTGTAGATTCTAACCCGGGCCCCCCAGCGGCCCTGGCGGTTGCCCAGCGGGCTGAGGGGCTCGAGGCCATAGGGCAGGCTCAGGCGGGCGACCTCGAGGGGCAGCCGCTCGAGGCCCGCGCTCACATCCAGTTCGCCCTCGCGGTAGAGCGCGTACAGCTCGGTGAGGCCGGCCTCGGCGGTCACCAGGCGGGAAAAGTTCACCCCCGGATCGAGCACCAGTTGAAAGCGCAACGGTTGCAGGTCGTAGCGGGCCTCGAGGTGGGCCCCCAGGCCCCAGCTTGCGCTCGGCGGCAGGTGGCTGAAGACCAAAGCGGTGCTGAAGCGGAGCTCAAGCCGGGTCTCCAGGTTCTGGGCCAGCCCGGGCTGGCAGCCGCAGGCCAGCCACAGCCCCAGCAACCACGCATGGCTAGGCCGCAATCTGCCCATCCTCGAGCCGCACAATCCGGTCTACCCGCTCCAGGAGCCGGGGGTCGTGGGTGCTGAAGACAAAGGTGATGCCCTGCGCGCGGTTGAGGGTGCGCAGGTGCTCGATCAGGGCCAGGCCGGTTTTGGAGTCGAGGTTGGCGGTAGGCTCGTCGGCCAGGATGATTTTGGGCTGGGCGGCCAGGGCGCGGGCCACCGCCACACGCTGCTGCTGCCCTCCGGAAAGCTGGTTGGGCCGGCGATGGGCAAAGTCTTTCATGCCCAGGGTCTCTAGCGCACGCAGGGCCTTTTCCTCGCGGGCCTCCCTGGGCTCACCGCGCAGCTCGAGCACAAAGGCCGCGTTCTCCAGCGCCGTCAGCACCGGAATCAGGTTGTAGGCCTGAAACACGAAGCCCAGGTTCCACAGCCGCAGGTGGGCCAGCCGGGTTTTGGAGAAGCCATCTATGCGAACACCGTCCAGCCAGACCTCGCCCGCGGTGGGCCTGTCCAGGCCCCCCATCAGGTGCAGGAGGGTGCTTTTGCCGCTACCCGAAGGCCCGGCCAGGGCGGTAAACTCGCCCGGCTGTATCTCCAGGTTGACCCCCCGCAGGGCGGGCGTCTCTACAGTGTCCACCTTGTAGATTTTGGATAGCTCCTTGACCTGCAAAACAGGCTTCATCTCCCACCTCTCTAAGCGGTAAAGCGCATGGCTTCCACCGGTTCTAGGCTGGCCGCAACCCTGGCCGGCCACCAGGCCGCCAGCAGGCCGGTAGCCAGGGCAAACCCCAGGGTGATGGGGATGTCCCAGGCCCTGAGGCTCAGATAGATCGTTTCGGGCAGGCCAAACACCCCGCCCACCTCGCCATAGAGGGCCTCGAGCGAGAACCCGCCCGAGAGGGCCGCAATGGAGAGCAGGCCCAGCCCTCCGCCCACCAAAGCGCCGCTCGAGCACAAAAGCAGGCTTTCCAGCACCACCATCCGGGTGACCTGGGCCGGCCCGGCCCCCAGCGCCACAATCACGCCCAGCTCACGGGTGCGCTCGAGCAGGCTCAGGTAGATGGTGTTGAGCACCAGCAGCCCCGCCAGCCCGAAAAACAGCGCGGCGAAAATCAGAACCAGTGGGGTTAGCAGGTCGAAAATCTGGGCGATGGCCGGGCTGGCCTCTTTCCAGCTTTCCAGGCGCAGGCCCGGCCCCAGTTGCTGGGCTAGCTGGGCCTGGATGGGCCCAAGCTGGGCATCCTGGGTATAGCGGGTGAAGGGAAAGTGCAGCTCGATGCGGGTGGCGCTGCCCGGCGCGGCCAGCTCCTGGGCAGCCGCCAGGGAGAGGTAGGCGCTGCGGGCCTCCACGGCAGGGTCGGGGAAGCGCAGCAGACCCACCAGCCGGTAGGCCGCCGCCCCGCGCCCGAGTGTGCCGGGGGCGTACACGTAGACCGGGTCGCCCAGCCGCAGTTTGAGGGCTTTGGCCAGGGCCTGCCCCAGCGCGATGCCCTCGAGGTCGCCCACTGCCGGTAGCGCCCCTTCTACCAGATGCTGCTGGATAAAGCGCGCACGCATCTCGGGCGGGCGCTGGTCGCCCAGGAGCAAGGCCCCCCTCGAGCGGGTCTCGCCAGCGATCAGGGCGGGAACCTCGAGGGCGATGACCCTTGCGGCCTGGGTCTTTTGCGCCAGTTGGGCCTCCACCCCGGCGGCGTTTGGGATCAGCAGATCGCGGAACTCACGCTTTTCCCGGTAGCCCTCCACCCGCACCTGCAGATGCCCCACCGAGGCCGTGAGGTTGTTGTAGATGCCGTTTTCCATGGCCCCCAGAAAACTCAGGTAAAACAGGGTGAAAAACACCGCCAGAGCCACCGCCCCTACCGTCATCAGGCTGCGGCTGCGGTGCCGCCAGATGTTGCGCCAGGAAAGACTCAGGAGATTGAACATAGCCCCTCGCTAACAGCCAGCCTCGAGCGCCCGCACCGTAAAACAGCTCTCGGGGATGGGCACGCCAAACCGGTAGTTGCTGTAGACCATCTGGGTGCGGTGCCCCGGACGTAGCAGATCCTCTACCGTGACCTGGGTGGGGAAGCTACGCCCCCCAACCTGGGCCCACTGGGCAAAGGTTATTTTGCGCACCGCCTGGCCGCGCTGGTCGTAGTAGAGCACCTCGCGTGGGACAAAGCCGGGTTTGCTGGCCCGCAACACCAGCTTGCCGTAGGGGGTGGGGGCCTGGGGCCTGGGGAGAAGCTCCAGGGTAATCTCGGTATCGCTTTCTGCTTCGACCCTGGGGGTGAAGTCTTGCTCGAGGTCGCGCCCGGCCAGGTCGCTGTAGGAAAGGTCGGAGCCCAAAAAGCTATCGCTGCGCCCGCTGGGGGGCAGCCGCAGAACCCGCTTGAGGGTGGGGTTGTACAACTGAATGTTGTCCCCCACCCGCAAAAAAGCCTGCCCGGCCTCCCTGGGTGGGGCTTTGACCCAGGTGATGGCCCGCTCGTTGCCGTCCGAGGCTACCTCGAGCACCAACTGGGTCTGGCGCTCCGGGCGGGTGATGTTCAGGGTGAGGGTAGCCCGCAGGCTGCCCCCCCGCTGGTTGTCCACCACGGCTTTGAGCACGGCCTGAGGGTCGGTGGCAGCGTTGCTGGGCCCCAGCCCGAGCAAACATATAAGCAACAAAAATCGTAGGTTCATCCAGGGCCTCCGGTTTACTCCGTTCGCATGGCCTCGGCGGGGTTGAGGGCCAGCACCCGCCGGGCCGGAATCAGAATCGAGAAAAGCGCGGCCAGGGCAATGGTCAGGGCTGCATAGAGCGCATACAGGGGGCTCTGGGCGGTGTAGATTTCACCACCGATGCCCAAAATCTCCCAGGCCGCCCCATAGCTGGCAAAAACAGGCCCCAGCACGTTCTGGGTGGCCATCCAGTAATTGAGCGCATAGCCCAGTACCAGCCCCAAAGCCCAGCCCAGGCTGGTGGCAAACACCGTCTCGAGCGTGACCATGGCCGCCAGGCGCGGGGGGGTCATGCCCACGGCCCCCATCATGCCGAACTCGCGGGTGCGCTCGAGCACGCTCACCAGCACGGTGCTGGTCACGGCCAGGGCAGCAAACAGCGAGAAAATCATCCCAATCAAAAAGGTGGAGCTCTGTTTGGTGCCAATGGCCGAGGAGAGCCCGCCCAGCAACTGGGTCAGGTCGTAGGCCCGCAGGTTCTCCGGCAGCACCGGTTGCAAAGCCTCGGCAATCCGGGCCTCCTGGCCCCGGGTTACGTCCAGGGCTACCCCGGTGGCGGTTTGCAGGCCGGTGAGCACCCGGGCGTCCTGGATATGCACCAGTACTGTGCCCCGGTCTACCGGGGCAATGCCCGATTTCACCAGCCCCACCACCTGCAACCCCAGGGCCTGTGGCCCGGCCAGCGCCGAGGTGTCCAGCACCACCCGCTCCCCCAGCCGCGCGTCCAAGCGCTCGGCCAGTTGCTGTCCCAGCACCACCTCACCAGGCTGCTCCAGCATGCGGCCCTGGGCAATGGCGCCGGGTAGGTTGCTAACCTTGGCCTCGAGCAGGGGGTCTACCCCTCGAGCCCGCACCGCATCGGCGGTGTAGGCCGAGCGAATCAAAGCGGGGAACTCGAGGCGCGGCGCAGCGGCCTTTACGCCGGGCTGGGCCTCCACCCTGGGCAAAAAATCCAGGCTGGGCAGACCCTGCTCGGGGTCGGGGTCTTCGAAATATTGTGGAGTGGTGATGAGGGCCGGTGCGCTCAGGAATCGGGCGTTGCCCACCTGCACCGACTGAGCAAAACCGTCTTGTACTCCCCAGAACAGAATGGTGGTGATGGTGGCATAGGCCACCACCAGCACCAGCAGCCAGGTACGCCGCCGATGCCGCCAGATGTTGCGCCAGGCCAGCCGGGGTAGGGCAGGGGCGCTTGTGGTTTTGGGTGTCATCGGAACCTCCTGGGTTCAACTGCGTGGCTTTGGTTTGGGTTTGCCTCTACGCTTGCGGCGCTGTTCCAGTCGCTCAAACATGCCTTTCAGTTCTTCTTCAAAAAAGCTATATATCTGGTGCATCTCCAAAAGCCGCTCACTTCGCTCCGGCGGTGCATTTTCCATCAGTTGCAGCCCCTTTTCGGCCAGTTTTTTGTAGGTAACCAGGCTGGCCAGGCCGTTTTTGACGCGCTCGGTCCAGATGCCGGGGCGCACGCGGTAAAAATCGCTCCGGGCCCCGCGCTTGGGCACTTTTTCGATCAGGTGCATCTGGGTGAGTAGCCGGGTCATGGTGCTGATGGAGGCCTTGCTCACGCCCAGGGTGGCGACCAGCTGAGCAGCGGTCTGTTCGGGGGGGTCGCAGACCATCAGCCAGCCCAGGATTCGCCCGGCTATCCGCGGGAGCCCCGCAGCTTCGTAGGCCAGGGCGAACTCCTCGACAAAATCATGCAGGACATCGGACACAGCCTGAGTTTATACAGTTTTGTAGAGTTTAGTCAATACTGAACAAAATAGCGCCATGAACCATGGAGAAACGGGGTGAGGTTTCACCCCGTTTCGGACGATGGGTTTGCCGGTCAACTAGCCGTTCTGGGGGTTCCCAGCCAGTCGTAGATCAGCACCACCGCAGCAATCAGGTTGACTACGATGTTCCAGCCGCCGGTGGGCAGGCCCAAAAAGCTGCTGCTGAAGAACCCGATGAGGGCCAGCGCGGCATAGACCAGGCCAATCACTGCGGCCATCATGTGGGCCAGCCGATCACCGGTAAAGTAGCCATACAGCAGAGCTACGGCAGTAATCAGGTAGACGATGGCCAGGCTGGTGTTGCTGGGAATAAATCCCAGAATCAGGCCATTTGGCGCGAAAAACAGACCCAGGACGGCCAGCAGAGCAAACACCAGTCCCATGAAAAGGTCAATTCTTTGCGCCGTCATATGTCCTCCTTACACCTTGGCAGGGGTCTTGATAGGAATAGCCTTGGTTGGGGTGGTCTCGCTCTTGGGCAGGGTGAGCGTGAGAACCCCGTTCTCGAACACCGCCTCAGCTTTATCGGTCAACACCTCGCTGGGCAAGGTTACCGAGCGCTCAAAGCGGGTATAGCGGTGCTCGCGCAGGTGGTAGTTGCGCTCTTTCTTTTCTTCCTCCTTTTTGGCCTCGCCATAGATCCGCAGCATGTCGCCGCGCACTTCAACCTTGATGTCCTCGGGTTTGAGGCCGGGAATCGAGGCTTTCACCACGATATTGTTGCCTTCTTCGTAGATGTCGAGCGGCATGGCCGCTACCTCTTTGTCGAGGAATGGAAACTCACGACGGAACAGGCTTTCATCAAACAAGCGCTCGATTTCCCTCCGCATGTTATCCATTTCGCGCCAAGGGTCGAAACGAGCCAACATACACATGCCTCCTTTGGTCTTTTTGGCGTGGGTGGCTGCACGCCAGATTGGGACTTGGGCCTACCCTCTGGTGTTCCGAGCTGCCACCTAACCCGAAACCCAGAGGCGTTTACCGTCGAGCATGGGCTCCTTCGAACACGGTTTGAGAACGTGCCTTCGGGTGCCCATTACTAACCACTTGGGTTACATGACACCTTCTTTCTCAAAAGATAAGCGACTGCCGTTACCAGACCATTACCAACGGGGGAGTCCGGCCAGACCGCCTAATTCCTTGTGCAAGCGCGCCTCGGCAGGCCCCCGTACGAACTCGAGCCGGGTTCCATAGGCAGCGGCTAGCTCGGGCAGCACCAGTTTCAGCTCGACTTCTTCGGGCTGATCGGCGCCGTGCGCCTGGGCCACAGCAGGGCTGCTGCCCACCCAGCCATCCGGGGCACGATAGACCTTGCCCTGGGGGTTCCAGGGGGCTACAAGTAGGTAGAGCCTGCCCTGCTGCAGGAGTTCGAGGGTCTGATCCAGCCCGCCCACCCCCCGTTCGACCAGCTCGCCCAGGAGTTTGTTTTCCTGTTCGCGCTCGAGGGGTTCCAGCACCTCCTGCACCCGCTTCAGCACCTCACCGGCCTGGGCGCTGGGGGTAGGCAGGGAGGGGAGGGTGGCAACGACCCGCTCGCGCAGCCGGCGGGGCAGCATTTCTTTGAATACCTCTACCTCGACTTTGGGTCCCATCAGCACCAGCCGCTGGATGTTGCGTTCATTTACGGTCTGCTCCAAGAGCCCGGCCAGCCGTTTATAGAAGCGGTGTGTCCAGGCCTCGAGCCGGCGCTCGAAGTGGTCGGTGTCGGCCGCCGCCCGATGGATACCGCCCTGGGTGTAGCGACGGCCCTGGCTGTCCTGGGTGAGCTGTTTCCATTCTTGAGGCCCTACGGCCCGGAAAGCCCCCGGCAGCTCCTCAATCTCGCCCAGGTACACCTCGAACATGCGCCATTTTTCGCTGTCAATATAGACCACCCCGACCCGCTCATACTCGTCGAGTACGTACAGAATGGGGGTCAGGTAGGGCTCACCCCAGCGGGCTTCGGCGCCCTGCACGAGGGGCAGGTCTACCTGCAGGTCGTAGATTTCCATCCAGCCCTCGGCGGCAAAGACCACCCGACTACGGGCCTGGGGCAGCCTCTGCTCGAGCGCCTCCAGAACTTTTTTGCCGACCTCGGGTGGAGCCTGGGTGGCTTCGATGGCTTCGCGGGCCCGCAGCAGATAGGCCTTGCCCTGGTTGTCTGGGTTGGCAGGGTTAACATCCAGATACAGCGACAATACCGGTGCAACCCTTGGGGCCACAAACTCGCGGATATAGCGTGTAACTTCTTGTGTCAGCATAACAACCTCCTTGCGCTTGATAAGCAGGTGTGGGCGCTGCTCCCTAACTCGATTCAACGTTTCGCCAATTACCTAGCCATTACAGGCCTGAGCGATGAAGTTGCAAGGCTGGTGCTGTGGCTAGCTGGTTTACATGGCCGGTCAGGCTCGAGCTACTGGGGTTGTGGTAGGGCAGAAGGAGCTGGTTTTGCTTGATGCGCTCGGCCAGGGCCTGGGTTTCGGGCATGGGCGTATCGCCTAGTTCTTCGCGCAGAAACTTTGTAAAGCGGCGGTAGTGCTCGATAGCCCCATAGCTATCGCCCGCAGCGGCCAGACACCACATCAGGCGTTGGTGATAGTTCTCGCCCAGATAGGGGTCTTTTTTGAGCGCTTGCTGGAGATATAAAGCAGCTTGACGCCAGTCTGCGCGGTCGTAGTAGATGAGGGCGACCTCGAGCAAGGCTTGTATATACGCTGTCCTGTGCTCCTCGCGGGCCTCTGAGACCCAGTTATTTGCAAAGCCCGGCAGGTAATCGCCTTGGTACAGGGCAATGGCCTTCTGGTAGGCTTCCAGCCGGGCAGTATCGCAGCTTGCGCGCTGGCCCTCAGCCAGTGCCTGGTAGAAGCTGTACAGATCGGAGCTTCGCAAAATCGTTTCGCTCAAGCGGTAGCGTCCATGGTCTTCTTGGACGGCTGCGGGGTTCTGCAGGGCGGTGCGAACCCGAAAGAGCGTTACCCGGAAGCGGTTGTTGGCCACCGGATCGGGGTCGAGGCCCCACAGGGTCTCGAGGATTTCCGCCTTACTCCTGCCCTCCGGGTACGAGAGCAGGTAAAAGAAGAGTTCTTCGGCGGTATGGGCGTGCCAGATAGCAGGACGGCCTGCGACCAAAACCTCCACCTGGCCCAAGGTGCGTACCTGGGTAGGCGGAGCCTGTTCTGAACGGTACGACAACCTTTTCATAATTTAATTTTTGTTACAAACCCATTACCGCTTCATCCGCCAAAAGGAGTAGCCGGCGCGAGATTGCGGCCTGTAACAGGCTGGTAATGCCCTGGATTCATCCTGGGCCCAAGTAGGAGGTGTTTGTGTTGCGCCACATTCTGGTTCCGGTAGGGCTGGGGCCGGGTAGCCTGGCGGCTGTCCAGTATGCGCTTGGCCTTTCTCGCTGGCTGGGCTGTAAGGTAACGCTTTTGCACGTACTCGAGCACCCCAACCCTTCGATCGGTGAGGCCCTGACCAAGATGGCCCAAGGGGCGCGCCATCCCCCTACAGTGCTGCTGGTTGAAGCCCACAGCCAGAGCATTGGGGCGGTGGTAGCCCAAACCGCCCAACAAACCCGTGCCGACCTGATTGTGATAGGCCGCCGCGATACTGCGCAGAAAGCTCCGGAAGAGCTGGGATTGGTGGCTCGGAGCATACTGGCCAACGCCAAAGTACCCGTTCAGGTAGTGCCCAGTGTCAAAGTGGTGCAAAGTAAACCCTGGATTCAGCGCTTTACAGATGAGGTGCTCGAGATTTGAACAAAGTCCTAGGGCCTATGAGTTGCACCGCGTTGGGATGATACGCATTTCGGTAGTATCGCTCACTTTGACAAGCCTAAACGATACTACCGAAATGCTTTTCTACTCCCTTCGGTCGGCTTGAATCCTCCACCTCTGACTGCGCAGGGCGGTGAAGGATTCAAGCGGAAAGGGTATGAGGCCAGGGCCATCGAAAAGCGCGGGAAGTCGGTAAACTTTTCTTCGTGCGCCGAGATCTGTTGTTGGGACTCCTTTACCTGAACCTGGCTACGCTGTTCTGGGGTAGTACCTTCGTGCTGGTAAAGGACAGCCTGCAAACCCTGGGGCCGGGGCAGATCAATTTTGTGCGTTTCGCCATTGCTACACTGGTTTTTGTTCCATTTTTGCTCCGGCGCGACCCCCGGCTCTGGGGAGCGGGCCTCGAGCTGGGCGCGGTGCTTTTTTTGGCCTATCTGACCCAGACCGTGGGCCTGCAGTACACCACGGCCAGCCGCAGTGCCTTTATCACCACGCTGTATGTGGTGGCCCTGCCCATGCTACTGGGGCTGTTGGGGCAGCGCCTGGGCTGGCCCATCTGGCTGGCGGCCGGGCTGGCGATTGGGGGGGTGGGGCTTCTGTCCTACGATGGTTCACCGCCCAACCTGGGCGACCTCTGGACGCTGGGAACCGCCCTGGCCTACGCCGTGTACATCTGGCGCTTAGAACACTTTGCGCGCCAGCACGCAACCCTGCCGCTGACGGGCATACAGATGCTCACCGTTGCGCTTTTGTCGCTGGTCTGGATGCTCTGGGAAAAGCCGGTATGGAACGCGGCTGGCTTCCCCTACTTTTCGCTTCTGTACCTGGGCCTGGTGGCCTCGGCGCTTTGCATCTGGTTGCAGGCCCTGGGGCAGCGGCGGGTTCCAGCCCCCCAGGCTGCGGTGATCTTTACCCTCGAGCCCGTTTATGCGGCGGCTTTTGCCTATATTTTGCTGGGGGAGCGGCTGGGCTTGCAGGGCTTGATTGGGGCAGGCCTGATTATCACGGCCACCCTGATCAGCCAGCTCAGAAGCCCCAAACCCCATCCCGAGCAGATAACCCCGGAGATGTGATATGAAATCCTTTTGATTCATTCCCCTAACATCCCCCCGGCCACCAGTGAAATAGGGTGTAGCTCTGGATAAGCGCGGGCTGGGTTTGTAGGTAAGCGCACCGGGCTTCCACCTTGGCCCACAGCTCCTCTTCATCCTGCACCTGCCCATTGGCCACGACCGCGTCAATGAGCCCCCAGACTCGTTCTACCGGCTGCAACTCGGGCGAGTAGGGTGGCAGATAACACAGCCCCAGGCCCTTGGCTGGCTCCACCCGCCCCGAGGTGTGCCAGCCAGCCTGATCCAGCACCACCAGTACCAGCTTGCCCGCCCCCGCCCCCCGTAGCCGGGCAAAGGCCTCCAACACCAACTGGAACCCCTCCACCGAGACCGAGGGCAGCAGCCAGTACTCGCTTTCCCCCGTACCCGGTCTTATGAAGGCGTACACATACAGCCAGCGATAGCGGGGCCGCTCCTGCGCTAGCGGCGTCCTCCCTCGCAAGGCCCATACCCGTCGGCGGATGGGCTTCAGCCCTATTCGGCGCTCATCAAAGCCCCACACCTCCAACTCCAGTTCAGGAAAGAGCAACCTGAACAGGAAAACCATCAGAAAGAGCTTTTTTTGAAAGCCTCCTGCCGCTTCGCATCCGCCTCCCGGTGGCGCGGCCGGGGGCGCAGCGGGGCCAGGCCCAGGCGACGCATCCAGTACCAGGCCCGCCGCCCATCCACCGGACGTCCCAGCCTTTCAGCCAGCCACTCCGCAGCGTTGCGTATGCTCCAAAGCCCGTCCCTGGGATGGGGCTGGAGGAGGGCCTGGCGGAAGCCCTCCTGGAGTTCGGGCGGTACGAGGGGGGCCCGGCCTTTGTTCTCGTGCCGCAGATTCTTCATGGGCAGGCCCTGATTGTAGCGGTGGATTACCTGACGCACCCAGCGATCGGTATAGCCCAGATTCCTGGCTACCTCGGGGATGCTCTGACCCCTGGCCAGCAGCCAGAGAGCGTGCCAGCGGGCGCGTTCGGTGTGGTCTTGGGACTCCCGGTAGAGGGCGTGGAGGTTATCCGGATGGTGTCGCAGTTGGAGTTCCAACCGGGGGCGGCGCTGATGTTGGGCCAGTTGCATGGCTCCATTTTAGTGGAAAGAGTCTTGAAGATTTCTTATGATACGCATTCCGGCAGTATCGTTCACTTTGACAAGCCTAAACGATACTGCCGAAATGCTTTTCTACTCCCTTCGGTCGGCTTGAATCCTTCACCTCTGACTGCGTCCAGCGGTGAAGGATTCAAGCGGAAACGGTATGACCCGGCCCAGGTTTTTGTCTGGCGACAGGGCCGCCTCGAGGCTTGTATATTGTGCAGGATGAAACTTTCGTATCCCCCTGCCCCCACCGCAAAGGTGGTCGAGGAGCTGCACGGGGTGCAGATTCCCGACCCCTACCGCCCCCTCGAGGATCCCCAGGCCCCCGAGACCCGGGCCTGGATCGAGGCCCAGAACCGCCTCACCTTTGGCTACCTCGAGCAGATTCCCTTGCGGGAGACCCTCCGGCGGCGGCTCGAGGAACTCTGGAACTACCCCCGCGTGCTCAGTTTCTTTAAGCGTGGGGGCCGCTACTTTAGCCTGCGCAACGACGGCTTGCAGAACCAGAACGTGCTGTATGTGCAGGAACACCTGGAGGCGGCCCCCCGGGTCCTGCTCGACCCCAACACCCTCTCCGAGGACGGTACGGTGGCCCTGAGCAACTATGCCGTCAGCCGGGATGGGCGCTACCTGGCCTACGCCCTGAGCAAAAGCGGCTCGGACTGGCTCACCTGGCGGGTGCGCGAGGTGGAAACGGCCCAGGATCTGCCCGACGAGATCCGCTGGAGCAAGTTTAGCAGCGCGGCCTGGCTGCCCGATGGCAGCGGGTTCTTCTACAGCCGCTACGACGAACCCGCCGAAGGCACCGACTACACCGGGGCCAACTACTTCCAGAAGGTCTATCTGCACCGCTTGGGCACCCCCCAGCAGCAGGACGTGCTGGTCTACGAGCGGCCCGACCAGAAGGAGTGGGGTTTTCAGGCCTTCGTGACCCACGACGGGCGCTACGAGTGCCTGCACGTGTGGCGGGGCACCCACCGCGAGAACCTGTTTTTCTACCGGCCCCATGGCTCGGAGGAGCCCTTTGTTGAGCTGGTGGGCGAGTTTGTGGCCTCGTTCGAGTTCATCCGCAACCAGGGCTCCCGCTTCTACTTCAAAACCAACCTGGAGGCCCCCCGGGGCCGGGTGGTGGTGGTGGATGTGGCCCGAGGGGGGCTGGAAACCCTGGAGACCCTGGTGCCCGAGGGCGAGGACACCCTGAGCTTTGCGGAGCCCGCCGGGGACGGGCTGGTGCTGGGCTACCTGCACCACGCCAGCCACCGGCTGGAGCTGGTGGATCTCGAGGGGCGCCCCCGGGGCCGCCTGCCCCTACCCACGCTGGGTATGGTGCCGCTGGTGGCGGGCGAGGAAGACGACCCCGAACTCTTCTACGGCTTCACCTCTTTTTTGTACCCCCTCACCCTCTACCACCACCACCTGACCACCGGCCAGACCCGGCCCCTGTTCACACCGCCCCTGCAGTTCGACCCCAGCCTTTACGAGACCCACCAGGTGTTTGTGCCCAGCCGGGATGGTACGCGCGTACCCCTGTTTTTGGTGCACAAAAAAGGGCTTCAGCTCGACGGGCAGAACCCCACCTTGCTGTATGGCTACGGGGGCTTCAACATCCCCATGACCCCCGCCTTCAACCCAGGGCGGCTGGTCTGGCTCGAGCAGGGCGGGGTGTTTGCCCAGGCCTGCCTGCGCGGGGGCGGCGAGTACGGCGAGGACTGGTACCGGGCCGGCACTTTGGAGCGTAAGCAGAACGTCTTCGACGACTTTATCGCCTGCGCCGAGTGGCTCATCGCCCAGGGCTACACAAAACCCCAGCGGCTGGCTATTCAGGGGGGCTCCAACGGGGGGCTGCTGGTGGGGGCCGCCCTCACCCAGCGCCCGGAGCTGTTTGGGGTGGCGCTGCCGGCGGTGGGGGTGCTGGATATGCTGCGCTTCCACAAGTTCACCATCGGCTGGGCCTGGGTCTCGGATTACGGCTCGCCCGACAACCCCGAGCACTTCCAGTACCTGCGGGCCTACTCGCCCCTGCACAACCTAAAGCCCGGCACTCACTACCCGGCCACCCTGATCACCACCGCCGACCACGACGACCGGGTGGTGCCCGCGCACTCCTTCAAGTTCGCGGCAGCCCTGCAGGCCGCCCAGGGAGGCCCGGCCCCCATCCTTATTCGCATCCAGACCAAGGCCGGGCACGGATTGGGCAAGCCCACCCGCATGCTGATCGAAGAACAGGCCGATATCTACGCCTTTACCCTGCACCAGATGGGCCTGGCCTAGCCGAAGCGGCCTGCAGCAGGGCCAGCACCTCTTCGTCCGAGGTCTGGGGGAAATGTTCGTACCACAGGCCGACCGCTTGAAAGAAGGCTGGGGTTTCCAGGCAGACCACCTCGTCTACCAGCGCCTGGATTTCCGCCACCGTATCGGGCGGGGCCACCGGCACGGCCACCACCAGCCGGCCGGGGTGGTGTTGTCGGGCTGCGGCGATGGCGGCCTTCATGGTGGCCCCGGTGGCCAGCCCATCGTCCACCAGCAGAACGGTTTTGCCCTTCAGGTCGGGGAAAGGCCGGTTACCGCGGTACAGCCGCTCACGGCGCTGTAGCTCGGTCCACTGCTGTTGCTCAACGGCGGCCAGGGTGTCGGCCGAAACCTGCAAACTGTCCACGATCTCCTGGTTGAGCACCCGCCCCCCGCCCGAGGCGATGGCCCCCAGGGCCAGCTCCTCGTGGCCGGGGGTGCCCAGCTTGCGCACCACCCAGACATCCAGGGGTGCGCCGAGCCGTCGGGCCACCTGAAAGGCCACCGGCACCCCCCCTCGAGGTAAACCAAACACCAGCAGGTTGGGCTGCCGGTCGTAGCCCAGCGCCACCAGCCGCTCGGCCAGCAGTGCACCGGCCTGGTTACGGTCCTTGAAGGGTTTCATTGCAACCTCCTTGGGATACCCTCTTCATGCACAACCTTACACCCGGCCATTACCAGAGGGTTACACCCCGGATTTGTACTGCCCTGACGGGCTATACTGCTTCAGGTGAGCCAGATCCGGGCCGAACACCTCTCCAAGTTCTATCCGGTGGCCCTCAAAGAGCCTGGTTTTGTGGGCACCATCCGGCACTTCCTCAAGCGCAAATACCGGCAGGTCGAAGCCGTCAAAGACGTCTCTTTCCAGATTGAACCAGGGGAGATGGTGGGCTTTTTGGGGCCCAACGGGGCTGGCAAAACCACCACCCTCAAGCTTTTGTCGGGCCTGATTCACCCCAGCACGGGGCGGCTCGAGGTCGCCGGACACCAGCCCTTCAAACGGGAGTACGCTTTCTTGCGCAAGATTACCCTGGTGATGGGCAACAAGCAGCAGCTCATCTGGGATCTGCCGGCGGCCGACAGTTTCCGGGTCAACGCCGCGGTGTACGAGATTCCCGAGGGCGAGTTTAAGAAGCGGGTGGCCGAGCTAAGCGAGATGCTCGCGCTCGAGGGTAAGCTGAACCAGCCGGTGCGCAAGCTCAGCCTGGGGGAGCGCATGAAGGCCGAGCTGCTGGCCGCGCTCTTGCACCGGCCCCAGGTGCTGTTTCTGGACGAGCCCACGCTGGGGCTGGACGTGAACGCCCAGGTGGCGGTGCGGGAGTTTTTGCTCGAGTACAACCGGCGCTACCGGGCCACCATCCTGCTCACCAGCCACTACATGGCCGACATCACCGCGCTGTGCGAGCGAGTGCTGATGATCCACCAGGGCCGGCTCATCTACGACGGGGGGTTGGAGGGTTTGCTCGAGCGCTTCGCCCCCTACCGCGAGGTGCACATTCAGCTTGGAAAGCCCATCGAGAAAGACCGCCTGGAACAGTTCGGCGAGGTGCGGGCCTGGGAGGGGCTCGAGGCCCGGCTGCTGGTGCGGCGGGAAGACCTGGTTCACCGGGTGAGCCGGATGCTGCACGAACTCCCCATAGACGACCTGGAAGTGCGGGAGCCGGCCATCGAAGAGGTAATCGGGCGGGTTTTTGCCGATACCCGGCTGGTAACCGATGGTTAGGGTAATCCCCCCTTTGAGCATTGGCCCAGCCTTCGGGGTCTGGGTTAGTCTGGTGGTGCTATGGAGCGCACCCAACTGCTGGAGAAACTCGCCTCGGAAACCTTCGACCTGCTGGTGATTGGGGGTGGGGCCACCGGGGCTGGGGTGGCCCTGGAAGCCGCCAGCCGGGGCCTCAAAACCGCCCTGGTCGAACGCTACGACTTTGCCGAGGGCACCTCGAGCCGAAGTACCAAGCTGATTCACGGGGGGGTGCGCTACCTCGAGCTTGCCATCAAAACCTTTGACAAAGTACAGCTCAACCTGGTGCGCGACGCCCTGCACGAACGGGCCATCATGCTCAGGAACGCCCCCCACCTGGCCCGGCCCCTCTGGCTCCTGACCCCTCTGTACAGGGTGTGGGAGGTGCCCTACTACTACACCGGGCTGAAGCTCTACGACCTGCTGGCCGGCCGGGCGCGCCTACAGCCCGCGCAGTACATCAGCGCCCAAGGAACCCTCGAGCGCTTCCCCGCGGTCAACCCCGACGGCCTCAAGGGTGCAGTGGCCTACCAGGACGGGCAGTTCGATGATGCCCGCTTCAACGTGGAGCTGGCCCTGACCGCTGTGCAGCAGGGTGCAGTGGTGCTCAACCACCTGGAAGTAACCGGGTTGCTCAAGCAAAACGGCAGACTATCGGGCGCTGCCGTCAAAGACCGCCTGTCTGCAAAGGAAATCGAGGTTTCTGCTCGGGTGATCGTCAACGCCACCGGCCCCTTTTCGGACCATATCCGGCGCCTGGACGACCCCGAGGCCCCCCCTTTGCTCAAAGCCAGCTCGGGCATTCACATCGTGCTGGACAAAAAATACAGCCCTTCCGATACCGGTTTGCTAATCCCCAAAACCGAGGACGGACGGGTGGTGTTCGTGCTGCCCTGGCTGGGGGGAACCCTGGTGGGCACCACCGATGATCCCGCCCCGATTGTAGATCACCCCAGGGTGAGCGAAGCGGAGATTGAGTACGTGCTCAGACAGGTAAGGCCCTACCTGGGTGCGATCCCCAGGGAGGCGGTGCGCGCGAGCTGGTCGGGCCTGCGCCCGCTGGTCTCGCGTCCGGATGCCGACACCGCCCGGCTGGCCCGCGACCACCTGATTCAGGAGAGCGCCTCGGGCCTTTTAACCCTAACTGGTGGCAAGTGGACTACCTACCGCAAGATGGCGCTGGATCTGGTGAACTACGCCGCTAAGAAATTTGGCTTGCCAGCAGGTGAATCGCGCACCGAGCAGCTCCCGCTGATAGGCGGACAGGGCTTTGAACCCGAGGGGGCCCGAAAGCTCGAAGAGATGGGACTTCCCCCAGATGTGGCCCGGCACCTGCACCGGGCCTATGGTGCCCGCGCCCAGGTTGTGGCCCAAATTGCCATGGAAGGCTACAACAACCGGCTGGTGCAGGCCTGGCCCTACCTCGAGGCCGAGGTCATCTATGCCGTCCGCCACGAGATGGCCCGAACCCCCCTCGACGTGCTGGCCCGCCGCACCCGGCTGGCCTTCCTGGACACCTCGGCGGCGCTGGGTGCTGTGCCCCGGGTGGCCGAGCTGATGGGCCGCGAACTGGGCTGGGACGCAGATAAGGTGGTGCTCGAGCAGGAAAAGGCCAGGTCGCAGATACTCGAGGCGATATAAGGGGCTTGCCGCGCTGGGTGTGGGATATCAAAAGCCCGAGTATGTTTGTAGGAAAAATGCGCTGTAAACGTGCAAACCTGCATCTCACCATTTGATTTGCTCGTTCTGGATACCATTAAGCCCAGATGCCAGAAACAGAAAAAGCCACCCTGCACTACCAGAACAGAACGATTCGCTATACCATCCGCCGCAGCGCCCGCCGTCGAACGGTGGGGATCACCATTGATCCCCAAGGGGTGCGGGTGGCTGCCCCTGAGCGGATGCCCCTGGAACAGGTGGTGGCCCTGGTCAACACCAGAGCCCGCTGGATCGCCGAGAAATACGCGGAATTCAAGAACCGCCTGGGGCCAAGAAAGCGTTTCGTGAGTGGGGAGGAGTTTTTATACCTGGGTCGCCGGGTTAGTTTACAAGTACAAACCGAGCCTTCTACCTCAGGTGGACGCAGGCGCGATGGGCGTGGCTTCCTTTTCCAGCCCGAGCTATTCGACTTTGACTTTTCCTCCAGGAGCAGACAAAAGACCGCGGTAGCCCTCAAAGGCAATGTGCTGCTGGTGCAGGCCGGAGCCTCCAGCGTGCACAGCAAAGAGGTGCGCGAGATGCTGGAAAACTGGTACAGGTCACGCGCCGAGGAAGTCATTACCCGCCGGGTTCAGCACTACGCGCTTCAGCTTGGCTGGCCCATGCCCAAGGTGCTGATCCGCAACCAGAAAAAGCGCTGGGGAAGCTGCAACGCCAGGGGGGAGCTGCGCTTCAACTGGCGGCTGGTAATGCTGCCCTTGCGGGTGCTGGATTATGTGGTGGTGCACGAGATGGCCCACCTTAAGGTGCTCAACCACAGCCCCCGCTTCTGGTCTTTGGTCGAGCGGATTATGCCCGATTACAAAGCCCGCCACCAGGCTCTACACGAACTGGGGCTGGGTTTGTACTGGTAGGCAGCCTGACACCTCAAGGGGCCAGCCGCTCTATTTTCCAGCTTCCATCTGGCTGCAGGCGGTAGACCAGCCGGTCGTGCAGGCGGCTGGGGCGGCCCTGCCAGAACTCGAAGGTGTCGGGTTTCAGACGGTAGCCGCCCCAGTGGGCCGGACGGGGTACGGTCTCGGGGTAGCGGGCCCTGAGCTCTGCGACGCGTTGCTCGAGCACCTCCCGGCTGGCAATCACCTGGCTTTGCGGGCTGGCCGCCGACCCAATCTGGCTGTCGTAGGGGCGGCTGGCAAAGTAGGCGTCGGAAAGCTCGGGCTCGACCTTCTCGACCTGCCCTTCGACGCGCACCTGGCGCTCGAGGGGCGGCCACCAGAAATTGACACAGGCCCAGGGGTTGGCCTCGAGCTCCCGTCCCTTACGGCTTTGGTAGTTGCTGAAAAACACCAACCCCCTTTCGTCCAGCCCCCGCAGCAAGACCACCCGGCTGCTGGGCCGCCCGTTCGGGCCTACCGTGGAGAGGGTCATGCCGTGGGGCTCGTAGAGGTGGGTCTCGATGGCCTCGGCCAGCCAGCGCTCGAGCTGCCGGAAAGGGTTAAGGTCGGCCTCCTGCTCGCTGAGGGTTCCGTAGGTATAGTCGCTACGAAGGTCGCGCAGCATGGCCCTATTATGCGCTTTTGCGCAGGGCCCAATTTGGAGCCCTACTCCCCTCGAGGGTACACAATATAGCCCCCCGAGCGCTCGTCGCGCTCCAGGCGCAACAGCCCCCGGCGCTGGGCTTCCTCCAACAGGGCACTAAACGAGCGGAAGCCGTAAGAGGCTTCGTTAAAGCCCGGTTTGCGGCGCTTAAGGGTTTGTTTGACCAGCGAACTCAGAATGCGCTCCTCGCCACCGCGCTCGGCTTGCAGGGCCAAAAGCGTCTCGAGCACGAGCTCGAGGGCCTCCTGCTGCTTGTCCTGTGGCTTATCGGCAGCTTTGCTTTTGGGGGCTGACTTTCCGGGTTTGGTGGCGCGCTTTTGAGCCAGCTCCTCTTGCACGAGGTCGTCGTAGAAGATGAACTCGTCGCAGGCCGCGGTCAGCAAGTCCGAGGTTGACTTCCTGACCCCTACCCCTATCACCAGCCGGTTGTTTTCCCGCAGCTTGGAGACCAAGGGGGAGAAGTCGGAGTCGCCGCTGATGATGACAAAGGTATCCACGTGCGACTTGGTGTAGCAAAGGTCGAGGGCATCCACCACCAGCCGTATGTCGGCGGAGTTTTTGCCCGACAGGCGGGTGTGGGGAATTTCAATGAGTTCGAAGCCCGCCTCGTGCATGGAGGCTTTGAACTCCTTGTAGCGTTCCCAGTCGCAATAGGCCTTGCGCACCACAATGCTGCCCTTGAGCAAGAGCCGCTCGAGGATTTTCTGAATGTCGAACTGGGGATACCTGGCTTCCCGAACCCCCAGGGCAATGTTCTCAAAATCGCAAAACAGCGCCATGTTTTTGATCTCGGAGCGGCCTGCCATCTTGCTCCAGTATAGGTGCTACGCTATATTTCGCTCGAAGAACCCGAAAAGCCATTTGGTAACGCCCTGGTAATTGCGCTGGCTCATTCTTGAGGAAGACGCGGAGACCCTAACGAGGCCGACCATGACAAAACCACAAAACTTCCCGTGCGAACCCGTTTTTATTCCCCTTGGCCAGGGCGCTCAACTGGCGGGCGATCTCTGTATCCCTCCTGGGGCCCTGGGGGTGGTGGTATTTGCCCATGGCAGCGGCAGCAGCCGGTACAGTCCGCGCAACCGCTATGTTGCCGGGGAATTGCTGCGCGCCGGGCTGGCTACCCTGCTTTTGGATCTGCTTACCGAGGCCGAAGAGCAACTGGACACCTACACCCGGCAGTACCGCTTCGACATCGGCCTGCTGGCCGAACGCCTGGTGGCCTCGAGCGAGTGGTTGGCCCAGCAGCCCCCAACCCAGGGGCTCGAGCAAGCCTATTTTGGGGCCAGCACCGGGGCTGCGGCGGCCCTGGTGGCGGCAGCGCGGCTTCCTAACCGGATTCGGGCGGTGGTTTCCCGTGGGGGGCGGCCCGACCTGGCGGGCAGTGCGCTGCACAAGGTCAGGGCCCCCACCCTGCTGGTTGTGGGGGGCTGGGACGAGGGGGTGCTAGAGCTCAACCAGTGGGCCTTCGAGCAGCTCACCTGTGAGAAAAAGCTGGTGGTGGTGCCGGAGGCTACGCACCTCTTCGAGGAGCCGGGGAAGCTCGAGGAAGTAGCCCGGCTGGCACGGGACTGGTTTGTCCGGTACCTGACCCCTGCAAAGGAGGCGGGCCATGCCTGAACAAAGGAGCCTCGAGGCCAACCTGCTACCGGTAGACGCGCTGCGCAACACCTGCGATCCCCGACGCTTTGCCTTTCGCACCACCACTGAACTGGAGCCCCTGCAGGCCTTCCCCGGCCAGGAGCGGGCCATCCAGGCGGTGCAGTTTGGACTGGCCATCCGCCACGAGGGCTACAACCTGTTTGCCCTGGGGCCCATGGGGGTGGGCAAACTCAGTCTGGTGCGCCACTTTACCCAGGCCCAGGCCCAGCAAGAGCCCCCCGCCCAGGACTGGGTCTACGTGCATAATTTCCTCGAGCCCCACAAGCCCCAGGCCCTGCGGCTTCCCGCCGGGCGGGGTACCCAGCTCAAAGCGAGCATGGATCGCCTGGTAGAGGAATTGCGGGTAGCCATCCCGGCGGCTTTCGAAAGCGAAGACTACCGCACCCGGCGGCAGATTATCGAAGAGGAGCTCAAGCAAAAACAGCAAGCCAGCTTCGATGCCCTCCAGGCCGAGGCCAACCAGCAGGGCATCGCCATCATTCGCACCCCTATGGGCATGGGGCTGGCCCCGGTGCGCGACCGCGAAATCATCACCCCCGAGGAGTTCGAGAAGCTGCCCGAGGAGGAGCAAAGGCGCATCCAGGCCGCCATGGAGACCCTGCACCAGAAGCTCGAGGCCATCCTGCAGCAAGCCCCGCAGTGGGAGAGCGAGCGGCGGGCCAAAATCCGCGAACTCAACCGCGAGGTGACCCGCCATGCCATCGCCCATCTGCTGGGCGGGGTGCGGGCCTCCTACCTCGACCTGCCCGAGGTGCTGGGGTATCTGGAAGTGGTCGAGCAAGACCTGATCGAGAACGCCGGGCAGTTCCTGGCGAACCCCAGCGACTCGGAGAACCCCCTCGAGGCCGCCCTGGGCAAGATGCTCGCCGACAGCCGCAGCTTCGACCGCTACCGGGTGAACCTGCTGGTGGACAACGCCGGCAGCCAGGGGGCCCCGGTGGTGGAGGAGGACTACCCCTCGCTGGCCAACCTGCTGGGGCGCATCGAGTACCGCGCCCAGTTCGGCAACCTGGTCACCGACTTTACCCTGATTCGTCCGGGGGCCCTGCACCGCGCCAACGGGGGCTATCTGATTCTGGATGCCCGGCGGGTGTTGTTGCAGCCGTATGCCTGGGAGGAGCTCAAGCGGGCCCTGCGGGCCAAAGAAATCCAGATTCGCTCGGTGAGCGATGTGCTGGGCCTGACCAGCACCGTTACCTTGCAACCGACCCCCATTCCCCTGCAGGTCAAGGTGATTCTGGTGGGGGATCGGCTGCTGTATTACCTGCTTTCGGCCTACGACCCCGACTTCCTCGAGCTGTTCAAGGTGGCCGCCGACTTCGAGGACGCCCAGGATCGCACCCCCCAGGGGGAGGAGGCCTATGCGCGACTGATTGCTTCGCTGGCCCAGCGCGAGCAGTTGCGGCCCCTGGAAAGAGAGGCGGTGGCGCGGGTGGTCGAGCACGGTTCACGCCTGGCTTCCGATGCCCACAAGCTCTCGACCGCGCTCGAGGCCCTCCTCGACCTGCTGCGCGAGGCCGACCACTGGGCCGCCCAGGCCGGACGCCCGGTCATTGCGGCCCAGGATGTGCAGCAAGCCATAGACCAGCAGGTCTACCGGGCCAGCCGCCTCAAGGAGCGCCTGCAGGAGTCGGTGCGGCGCGGCATCCTGCTGGTGGACACCCGCGGGGCCAGGGTGGGGCAGATTAACGGGCTGAGCGTGCTTAACCTGGGGGGTTATAGCTTTGGGCACCCCACCCGCATCACCGCACGGGTGCGGCTGGGCAAGGGCGAGGTGGTGGATATCGAGCGCGAGGTGGCCTTGGGTGGCCCCCTGCACTCCAAGGGGGTGCTGATACTGGCCGGGTTTTTGGGTGAGCGCTATGCCCGCGAGCGGCCCTTCTCGCTCTCGGCCAGCCTGGTCTTCGAACAGTCGTACAGTGGGGTGGAGGGCGACAGCGCCTCCATGGCCGAGCTATGCGCGATTCTGTCAGCCCTGGCCCAGGTGCCCATCCGCCAGGGGATTGCCATTACCGGCTCGGTCAACCAGCACGGCCAGGCCCAGCCCATCGGGGGGGTCAACGAGAAAATCGAGGGCTTCTTCGAGGTTTGCCGCGAGGCGGGCCTGACCGGTGAGCAAGGGGTGATTATCCCCAGGGCCAACGTCCAGCACCTGATGCTCAACCCCGGGGTGGTGGCGGCCGTGGCGCAGGGGCAGTTCAAAGTCTGGGCGGTGGATACGGTAGATGCAGCCCTGGAAATTCTGACCGGCCTCGAGGCCGGGGAACGGGGGAAAGACGGGCGCTTCCCCGAGGGCAGCCTGAATGCCCGGGTAGAGGCGCAACTGATGGCCTTTGCCGAGCAGATACGGGCTTTTGCTGCACCCACGATGGGAGGGAGCACATGAACCGGATTCGCCGGGTCATCCTGGCCCTGGATGTGGCGGCCCGTGACGCCCAGAGCATCGCAGCGGCGGTGGAACTGGCCGCCCGGCTGGGGGCCGAGGTGCAGGGGCTGTTCCTGGAAGACCCCCGCCTGCTGCGCTGGGCCCGCCTGCCGGTGGCCCGCCAGGTAAGCCCCTGGGGCGGCGGGGTAGACCCGGCGCGGCTGGAAGCCCAGCTCCAGGCCCTCGCGGCCCAGGCCCAGGCCGATCTCGAGCAGGCCGCCCGGCGGCTGGGGGTGGCCTGGCAGGCCCAGGTGTTGCGGGGGGAGCTCGAGCGGGCCCTGAACGAGTGGGCAGCCCAGGAGGATTTGTGGGTGATTGGTACGGCGGGCCGGGTGATGGGCCTGGCTGTACCGACCCCCGCCGCGCTGCGGCTGGTGCTGCCCCAGGGGGCGCGCTGGGTCTTGTTGCAGCCGCGGGGGGCGCCGTTTCGGCATCCGATGGTGGTACTGCACCCCCAGGCCCACAACCCCGAAGCCCTGCTGGAAGCAGCCTGGGCCTTCATGGAAAACCCCTCCCAACCCCTGACGGTGGTGGTGCTGGGTGAAAACAGCCTGGCCTCCACACTGCAGGCCTGGCAGGTGCGGCGGGGGGCCCTGGTTCAGCCCGTGCACCTGCGGGAGGTTGGCCTGGAACAACTGCTACAGATCTTTACCCGCACCGGCTGCGATGGGCTGGTGGTGGGGGCCAGCCTGCCCCTGCTGGCCGGGGAGGGGCTGGAACGCCTGCTGGCCCGCCTGCCGGCGCCGCTGCTGGTGGTGCGATGAAAAACGCCGAGATTGCCCAACTGTTTCAGGAGATGGCCGAGATGCTGGCCTTCCTGGGCGAGAACCCTTTCCGGGTGCGGGCCTACACCCAGGCTGCCCGCACCCTGGCCGACCTCGAGACCCCCATCGAGACCATTGCCGCCCAGGGAGAAGAAGCCCTGCAGGCCCTTCCCTCCATCGGCCCCGACCTGGCCGCCAAGATTCAGGAGTACCTGCGTACGGGCACCCTTCAGGCCCATAGCAAGCTGGCCCAGCAGGTGCCTGCGGGGGTACTGGAGGTGCTGCGGGTGCCGGGGGTGGGGCCCAAAACCGCCCGGCTCCTGTGGGAGCGGCTGGGGGTAGACTCGCTAGAAAAACTTCAGGCCGCGCTGGCCTCCAAGCAGGTGCTGGGTCTGCCCGGCTTCGGCGAGAAAAAGCGCCAGCGTTTGCTGGAAAACCTGGCCTTGGCCGAGACCGCCACCCAGCGAAGACCCCTGGGGGCGGTGCTTGGACAGGCTCGAGCCCTGCTCGAGCAGGTGCGCGCCCAGCCGGGGGTGCTGCAAGCCGAGATATGCGGCTCATTCCGCCGCTACCGCGAGACGGTGGGCGACCTGGACTTCCTGATTGCCACCCTGACTCCAGCCCAGGTGCTCGAGGCCCTGGTGCGGCTGCCGGGCATTGTCGATGTGGAAGCAGTGGGCGAGAACCGGGCCACGGTCTTTTTGCAGGGGGGCCTGCAGGTGGACTTCAAGACCGTACCCCCTGCGGCGTGGGGCAGCGGCCTGCAGTACCTGACCGGCTCCAAAGCCCACAGCATCAAGCTGCGCACCCTGGCCCAGAAGCAGGGCCTCAAGCTCAATGAGTATGGGGTCTGGCGGGGAGAGACGCGCCTGGCAGGTGAGGACGAGGCCGGGGTCTACCGAGCTTTGGGCCTGCCCTGGATTCCGCCTCCCCTGCGGGAGGACAATGGCGAAATTGAAGCCGCCCAGGCCGGACAGCTACCCCGGCTGGTGCAGCTCGAGGAGGTTCGGGGCGACCTTCAGGTGCATTCGCGCTGGTCGGATGGCAAAACCACCCTGCTCGAGCTGGCCCAGGCCGCCCAGAAGCTGGGCTATGCCTACCTGGCCGTAACCGACCATTCCCAGAGCCTCAAGGTGGCCCACGGGGTGCCGCTGGAGAAGGTGCAGGCCCGCCTGAGGGAAATTCGCAAGGTAAACGAAAAAACCGGCGGCAAGCCCTACCTGCTGGCCGGGGCCGAGGTGGAGGTGGCCGCCGATGGCTCCCTGGACTACCCGGAGCCGGTGTTGCGGGAGCTCGAGGTGGTACTGGTGGCGGTTCACTCCCACTTCAACCTGAGCCGTGCCCAGCAGACCCGGCGCCTCCTGCGGGCGCTGGAGCACCCCTGTGTGCACATCCTGGCCCACCCCACCGCTCGGATGCTGGGGGTACGCAAGGGCCTGGAGGCCGACTGGGAGAAGATTTTTCACCGGGCCAAAGCCCTGGGAAAGGCCCTCGAGATTGACGGCTACTACGACCGCATGGACCTGCCCGACACCCTGGCCCGGCAGGCCGGGGGGATGGGCGTGCTTTTTGCCCTCTCCACCGATGCCCACCAGCTCGACCACATGCGCTTTATGGAGCTGGCCGTGGGCACCGCCCAGCGGGCCTGGCTGGGGCCGGCCCAGGTTCTCAACACCCGCCCGCTGGCGGCCCTCCTGGACTGGCTTCGGGAGGTGCGGGGGTAATGCCGCTTGCTGGGCAGGGTTAGGAGGAAGCGCATGGTTTCCCTTTGCCTGACCGGTGACCTGATGCTGGGCCGCCTGGTGAACGAGGCCCTGCTGCGCTATGGGCCAGCCTACCCCTTCGGAAACGTGCTGGACGAGCTGCACCAAGCCGACCTGCGGGTGGTGAACCTCGAGTGCGTGATCTCCGATAAGGGCGAGCCCTTTAGCCGCTGGGAGAAGGTCTTCCACTTCCGTGCCCACCCCCGCGCCATCGAGACCCTCAAACGGGCCCGCATCAACTGCGTGGTGCTGGCCAACAACCATGTGCTCGACTACGAAGAAGAAGCCTTCTTGCAGATGCTGGAGCTGCTCGAGCAGGCCCAAATTCCCTATGTGGGTGCGGGCAGGAACCTCGAGGAGGCCCGCCGCCCAGCCATTTTGCAGGCAGCGAACCTGAAGGTGGGTGTGGTGGCCTTCACCGACAACGAACCCGGCTGGCAAGCAGGCCAAAACACGCCGGGCACCAACTACCTGCCGGTTGTCCCCGCCTCGGTGGCGGTGTTGCGCGAGCAGATACATCAGGCCCGGTTGCGGGGCGCCGGGCTGGTGATCGTATCGGCGCACTGGGGGCCCAATATGCGCCTGCGCCCTCCACCCCCGTTTTGCGCCTTTGCCAGGGCGGTGGTGGAGGCCGGGGCCGACGTCTTTCACGGCCACAGCGCCCACGTCTTTCAAGGGGTTGAGATTTACCACGGAAAGCCCATCCTCTACGACTGCGGCGAGTTGGTGGACGACTACGCCGTAGACCCGGTTTTGCGCAACGACTGGGGCCTGCTGTACCGGCTTTACATCCAAAACCAGCACGTCCAAAAAATGGAACTGCTGCCCTTGCTCATTGATAACTGCCAGGTCAACCTGGCCACCGGCCCCGACCGGGCGGCCATCCTCGAGCGGCAGCAGATGCTATCGGCGGAACTGAACAGCACCGTCTCGCGCGAAGGTGACCGGCTGTGGATTTCTTGCGGAAGGAGTTAACCATGCGCCAGCGCCCACGCCCATCTGTGCCCCCCACCCCCTACTGGGCAGAAGAGCTGGAGGGGCTCTGGACCCGGCTGGAAAGCCAGCCATCCGGGCTCAGCCCTACCGAGGCGCTCCGCCGCTTGCAACAGTGGGGGGCCAACACCCTCCAAACCCGTCGGCGTTCTACCGCCCTGTCGGTTTTTCTGAACCAGTTCAAGAGCCCGCTGGTGCTGATTCTGGTCTTTGCGGCCTCTATCTCAGCGCTGGTGCAGGAGTGGGTGGATGCCTGGATTGTGCTGCTGATCGTGCTGGGCAGCGCTCTGATCTCTTTCGTGCAGGAGTACAGCGCCAGCCGGGCGGTGCAGCGCCTGCTGGCCAGGGTTCAGGTCAGGGTTTCGGTGTTGCGCGGAGGCCAGATTCAGCGCATCCCTGCCGAAGAAGTGGTGCCCGGCGACGTGGTGCTGCTCTCGGCGGGCACCCTGATCCCTGCCGATGGCCGGGTACTCGAGGCCAAGGACTTTTTCGTCAGCCAGTCAGCCCTTACCGGCGAGACCTTTCCAGTGGAGAAACGCCCTGGGGTGGTGTTGCCCGAAGCCAGCCTGGGCGAACGCAACAACTGTGTTTTCATGGGAACCAACGTGCGCAGCGGTACTGCGCGCATGCTGGTGGTCGAGACCGGGGTTCGTACTGCTTTCGGGCAGATTGCCGACCGGCTGGCGCTGCGCCCCCCCGAGACCGAATTCGAGCGGGGCATACGGCAGTTTGGTTTCCTGCTGACCCAGGTGATGCTCCTGATGGTGCTTCTGGTGTTCGCGGTCAACGTGTTTGGCGAGAAACCGCCCGTTGACTCCCTGCTTTTCGCCATCGCACTGGCGGTGGGCCTGACCCCCGAACTGCTGCCGGCCATCATCGGGGTCAACCTGGCCAAGGGGGCCCAGCGCATGGCCCGCCAAGGTGTGATTGTGCGCCGGCTGAGCGCCATCGAGAACCTAGGCAGCATGGATGTGCTCTGTACCGACAAAACCGGCACCCTGACCAAAGGGGTGGTACGGCTGGACGCGGCGCTGGATGCTTGGGGTCAGTCCTCGCCCCAGACCCTGCGCTATGCGTTCTGGAACGCCTACTTCCAGACCGGCCTGACCAACCCGCTGGATCAGGCCGTGATAGAGGCAGCCGCACAGGCGGGTTTGGATGCCGCAGGTGTGCAAAAGATTGACGAGATACCCTACGATTTTAGCCGCAAGCGCCTGAGCGTGGTGGTAGAGCAGGCTGGGGAGCGATACCTGGTAACCAAAGGAGCTTTGGAGCAGTTGCTCGAGGTCTCTAGCCAGCTCGAGGAGAACGGCCGGGTTCGGCCTCTGGAAGATTCCGACCAAGAGCACCTCGAAGCCCTCTACAGCCGCTACAGCGAGCAAGGCTACCGGGTTTTGGGATTGGCCTATAAGCCGGCTGCCGCTCAGCAAGCGGTCTTTGGGCACAATGACGAACAGGGCCTTGTTTTTGTGGGCTTTTTGCTTTTCTTCGACCCACCCAAACCCGGCGTGCAGGACACCCTGGCCCGCCTGGCCCACCTGGGCATAGACCTCAAGATCATCACCGGAGACAACCGCAAGGTGGCCGTCCACCTGGCTACACAGATTGGGATGCAGGTGCAGGGCCTGCTTACCGGACGCGAACTTGCCACCCTGCCCGACGAAGCCCTGTGGCACCAGGCCGAGCGCTGCAACCTGTTTGTGGAGGTAGACCCCAGCCAGAAAGAACGCCTGATTCTGGCCCTGCAAAAGACAGGACACGTGGTGGGTTATATGGGCGATGGCATCAACGATGCCCCGGCCCTTCACGCGGCCGATGTGGGCATCTCGGTAGACCAGGCGGTAGACGTAGCCAAGGAGGCTGCCGACCTGGTATTGCTCGAGCCCAACCTAGATGTTCTGCGGGAAGGCATCGAGGAGGGGCGAAAAACTTTTGCCAACACCCTCAAATACATCTTCACGACCACCAGCGCCAACTTCGGCAATATGTTCAGTATGGCCGGGGCCTCGGCTTTTCTCCCTTTCCTGCCTCTTTTGGCCAAGCAAATTCTGCTCAACAACTTTCTATCCGATCTCCCGGCAGTGGGCCTCGCCACCGATAATGTAGACCGGGAATGGCTGGAAAAGCCCCACCGCCTGGATATGCGCTTCATACGCAATTTTATGGTGGTGTTTGGTCTGATCAGTTCGATATTTGACTACCTGACGTTCGGCCTGCTGCTGTGGGTTTTTCGTGCCACCCCCGAGGTGTTCCGCACCGGCTGGTTCATGGAGTCACTGCTCACTGAGCTTCTGGTCGCGCTGGTGATACGCACCCGCCGCCCCTTCTTTCAGAGCCAGCCGGGCCGACTTTTGCTCGGGTCTACGCTGCTGCTGACCGTGCTGGCCGTGCTATTGCCCTATCTCCCCTTCAGTGCTGCTTTTGGCTTTGTGCCCCTATCCCCGGCGTTGCTGCTGGGGTTATTGGGCCTGACCCTGCTGTATGTTTTTTTGGTGGAGCTGGCTAAGCACGTTTTCTATCGGCGTTTCTCGAGCCAGCTCGGCCCTCTCAAAAACACCGGTCAAGGTGAAGAGGGCACAAGATAAGTGCCGGCAACTTGGTCGCGCCAGATATAGTTACCGGAAAGCAAAGTTATACTGGTTCCGCTTGAACCCTTCGCCCTTGGGTGTCATCAAAGGCGAGGGGTTCGAGCCGACCAAAGGGAGTAGGAGTGCATGCCGGAAGTATCGTTTAGGCTTTCAAAAGCGAACGATCCTGCCGGAATGCGTATTGTACGGTTCTATCGCGAAAGGGTTTCCACCAACAGCCGCTCCAACACCCGGCGTAGGCGGGGATAGCGGGCCAGCAGCCAGCCTACCAACAAGGCCAGGCCCAGTGTCTCGTTGGGATGCCGCTCGACCCAGTCCAGGCTTTCCTGGTCAAAACGCTGGGCAGCCTGGCGCAGCCGGGCCCTGGCCGCCTGGCGATCCGGGGAATTATCCTTGGGCGGGGGGCGGTTGGCGTCGCTCATACCCACTCCTGCTACCTCGAGCAGCCTTCAGAAAAACCTAGCCGCACCCGGCAGTCAAACTTCCTCTACCGCTAGCATCGGCAACGTCAAACTAGCGCATCATCCTTCGAGCTTGCCACCACAAGCCCCCCGCCAGCAGAAGCGACAGCAAACCAACCAGCAAGGCCGAGAGGGGAGCACTCAGCAAGCTGCTGAGCCACAAATAAGCAGCCCATAACAAAAGGAGCAGGCCGCCCAGTACCAGCAGGACGGCCACAACCAAAAGAAGAAGCGCGCCCGCCACGCGCAGAAAGCCCATCTTCAGCGAGCGCGCTTCGGCCTCCAGTACATCGAAGAGGCCCAACAGCAACTCAACTATTCCCGCCACACCCGGCGCCCCATCAGCGCCCGCCGTTCGGTGAACCAACCTGCCACCAAGCCCACCCCAAAAGCAGCCAGCACGCTCAGGAAGGGACGTTCTTCAATCCGGTGTTCCACATTGTGGATGATCTTGTCCCCCCGCACACGGGCTGTTTCGAAGGCTTCAAACATCCCTTCGCGCAGGTGTTGGGTCTCGTCCTTCAGGTTGACCCGCATGGCTTGGGCCAGCTCACTCAAATCCTTGCGGAGCAGGGTCAGATCGTTACGAATATCCTGTAACTCTCTGGTCACATTGGGTTCGACAATCGCCATAATCTACCTCCTTGATGGGCTTTCTTTACAAACTTAAAGTTACTCCTAACGCAATGGGTCAGGTGTCCCGCAGGCAGGTTCAAGCAGAGTTATGCCTTAGCCTGCCCTGTTAAGAGCGCTCCAACCCGCAGATACCACAAAAAACGATTGACCCGCGGGTTTGTGCGGAAACGGTACTACACCTCGCCCTCTGAGCTGAGCCCCAGTTGCACCTCGAGAGAGCTGGTAATGTCTCGGTAACACCGCCGGTTCAGCCTGAATAGGGTGGAATGTTCGCCTGGAAGGGGTGTGTTTGTACGCTGGTTGCGGGTGGGCCTATTGGCTGCGGAGCGGTATTCTGGCGGCCTCAGATGAGGCCCGATGGCATGCGCTTCTGCGATTGGAACGAGGTTGATCTCCGATGAGAGGGTATTGGGGCTACCGGGTGGTTTCCGAAGGCATGGGGTGACCTGTTGAGCGGCAATCACACGTGCATGGAGTGCAACTTTCTAAGGAGGCTTTTATGGTAGCGAGGCCGATTCTGATTGCATACGCCACCCGTGGTGGCACAACCCAAAGGATAGCCGAGGCCATCGCCAAAGTTATGCGAGAGAAGGGAGCCTTGGTCGAGGTGAGGCCCGTGGAGCAGATTAGGGATTTGAGCGTGTACCGCGCAGTGGTTTTGGGCAGTGGGGTGCGCGACGAGAAGTGGCTTCCTGAGGCCATACACTTTGTCACCGATCATCGGCAATCCCTGGCCACACTCCCGCTAATCTATTTCCTGGTGTATAGCCAGTTACTCCAGGAATTCCCCCAGCGCATTGAGGAAGTGCTGGGGCATCTTAGCGAGGTGCGCCGCGTGGTGGAGCCCCTTGAGGTCGCCATTTTCTCGCGAGACCAGCAGTCCATGCCTCCCGAGATGCTGGTCAATTCCAAGGTCACCCCGCAAGGAGATTGGAGCGGCTGGGAGCGCCTCTCCACCTGGGCTGAGCGGGTGTATCAGCAGTTTGAAAAGCAGCCCAGCACATGAGGAGAACTGCTTACGCACCGCACGCTACATGAAGATTCCCACACCAACCTCTGGGCCTGGCTCTCCACCAACTGCTCCCGGCTTTTGGGTCAGGCTCGGTTGATCTGGCAAGGCTATGGACGGAAATCACCACTGGGGCTATCGTACAGGTTACAGGTTGGTTTGGCTGGGTTTGGTTGCTACAGGAAGGGTGACTGAAAATGCACGTAGGAGAGACAGCGGTGGTTTTCCCTCTTCCCGCCTTAGCAGTCTCTTCCACCTGGAGAGGCCGCTCAGCATAGCCAACGGAGGTGGGTATGTATCAATGCATTCTTTTGCCTATAGACGGCTCACCCCCCGGTGAGCATGCGGCAGAGGTTGGGCTGGCCCTTGCCAAGCGGCTAGGGGCTTCGGTGGTGTTTGTGCACGTTATTGAGCCACAGCGCTACCGCGAGCTACACGACTACCAGGAAGCGCTCGAGCGAGCCCGCACGGTTGGGCGGGCCTTGTTGGAGCACTGGGAGCGCAAAGCCCAGCATCTCAAGGTTGCCTGCGCCACCCAGCTCACCAGTACCCAGCCGGAAAGCCGCCCAGGCGTTGCAGAAGCCCTGGTGGACGCTGGGGTTGCCCATGGCTGCGACCTGGTGGTAATGGGCACCCACGGGCGCACCGGCCTGCCCAGGGTGCTGCTGGGCAGCGTGGCCGAACGCATGGCCCGCCTGGCCCCCACACCACTCTTGCTGGTGCGGGGGGACGATACCGAGCCCACCTTGTTCAAGCGCATCTTGGTTGCCTTTGACGGCAGTGCCTATAGTGAGCTGGCTCTGCAACACGCCGATGCACTGGCCGGGGCCCTGAAGGCCAAGCTTTCGGTGGTGTACGTGGTACCCGATCTGACCCAGCTATACCTGAGTGCAGGGCGGGCTTGGATGTTTGCCGACCAGGCCCAACTACAGGCCCAACTATCCCAGGAGCAAGCCCGCCTGCGCGAACAAGGCGAGTTCATCTTGAAAGAAGCCACAAAGCGCTGCGAACATAGCACGCAAGTGCACACCATACTGCGGGAGGCCGGACGGAGCCTGATTGGGGAGCGCATCTGCGAAGTGGCCAACGAGGAAAAAGCCGACCTGATCGTGATGGGCACACACGGGCACACCGGGCTGCGCAAGTTCTTACTGGGTAGCGTGGCCGAGGATGTAGCCCAGCAGGCCCGCCAGCCCATTCTGCTGGTACGCAACCCTGCCGCCCTGAACCACCCCGAAGAACGACACCTCCCCCCGCCTGGGGAGCGCTAAAGCAAGGAGGAACCATGTACAAACGAATTCTGATTCCGACCGATGGCAGTGCCCCTAGCGAAACCGCTGTTAAGGCAGGCCTCGAGCTGGCCAAAAGCCTGGGGGCCGAGACCACCTTGCTGTATGTGGTAGAGCCGGTGATGGCCCGTATACTGATTGGCCCCGAGACCATTCCCTACTACCCCGACCTCACCCGTGACCTCGAGATAGCCGGCAAGCAGGCCCTCGAGCGGGCCGAGGGGTTCGCCCAGTACCTGGGGGTTCCGGCCAAGACCGAACTCAAGCAGGGCAATGCCGCCCAGGTGATTGTGGAGGAGGCTGCCGGGCACGACCTGGTGGTGATGGGCACCCACGGGCGCAGCGGGCTGGATCGGCTCCTGCTGGGATCGGTAACTCAAAAGGTATTGCAGCGAAGCCCCAAACCGATGTTGGTGGTACGAATGCATGAACCACCCCACTAACCCAGACCGCCACCAACCCCTACAACTACAACGGCTTTGTATTGTGCAGGACGGCGTGGGGTGATTGTAGGACACGAAGCTATCGACGATAGATTGGGCGCTTTGATACTCTGAAAATACCAGAAGAGCCCACCACCTTCGTAGACGGCCCCGAGCAAAACTACCCGCATTGCGAGGGGCCCTATAGCCCCGCCTCGACCCCTTCGACTGACTCAGAATCAGCGCTGTAACCGTGTCTTGACAGGCTCAGCGGTCGCAGGATTCAAAAAGTCAGGCTTTCGAGTTCGGTATGCGACATACTGGTCGAAAGCCGCTTTACCTGCGCAGCAGGCGCACGGCCTCCACGATGGCCTTGGTGTCCCCCTGGCCTCTGGCCAGGTCGGCCCGGCACTCTTCCAGGTAGGTCTCAAAGATGAGGTCGCCGGTGGCTTCCAGGGCGCTTCGGATGCCAGCCAGCAGCGTTAAGATTTCGCGGCAGTCGCGGTCTTCTTCCACCATCTTTTGCAGGCCCCGCACCTGCCCCTCCAGCCGCTTGAGCCGGTTCAGGACGCGAGTGCGGGCCTCGAGGTCGTGTTTTTTGACAGTACGCATGGCGTATCCCCAGGGGGTATCGTACCCCAAGGTGCCCGCTCCTTCCAACAGCGGAGCTCGAGCCGCGCTATTCCAACTGCCGCAAAAGCTCTTCAAGCTGGGCCCGGTTCACCGGCCCCAGGTGGCGGGCCAGCACCTTTCCATCGGCGCCAATCAGCAAAGTGGTGGGCAGCCCGCTTACCTGGAAGGCCCGCTGCAAGCCGGCGCTGTCCAGGAAAACCCGCGCCGAAAGCCCGGTCTGGGCCAGAAAGCCCTGGATGGCTCCCACGTCTTCGCCGGCGTTGAGCAGCACGATGGGGTAGCCCTTCTGCTGGTACTCCACCAAAAGGGGCATCTCGGCCCGGCAGGGTGGGCACCAGGTGGCCCAGAAGTTGAGCAGCATGGGCTTGGGGAGTTCAGCAAAGCGCACTTCCAGAGGGCGGGTTTGGGCGGGCTCGAGGTACTGCAGCACGCGGCTGGCATACTCGGGCGGCGCCGGGGTCTGGGCGGGCCGGGTCAGGCTAAACTGCACCCCCAGGGGTAACAACGCCAGTGCCAGCGCCGCGCCGCCCGGCACCAAGAGCCGTGGGCTTTCTTGGCGTAAGAGCCAGACCGCGGCCAGGGCCCCCACCGGAAGCCCCACCCACCAGTTCCAGCCCCCGCTGCGGATGTCCACAACACCCAGGAGGGCAGCCCCCAGGCTGGGCCAGGTGGAGAGGTGGGCCACCACATAGCCTATCCGGGCGGCCAGGAGCGTCGCCAGCAGCACCCACCAGGCTTTGCTTTCCAGGCCTTGCCGGGCGGCCAGCCAGGTAAAGGCCAGAACCCCCACCAGCAGGGCCAGGTTGGGCCAGCTCAGGGCCAGAGGGCCCAGCAAAAGGGCGTCCGGGCTGAGTTTCATCGGCTATACACCACCCATCCCAGCGCCAGCAGCGCGACCCAGGGGGCTACCCGGCATAATGAAAACCCACGCAAACGGCAGGCCAGCCCGCTGCGCAGGCGCTCCACCCCAACCTTTATAAAGCGCGTCATATCCGGGGTCATTATACCCCAGGGGGATATAATCTGCAAAAGTTAGAGAAATTCCCATGCACAACACACAGGAATAGCACATACGTTGGGATTACTGCGCTTTGACGGGGGCTTCCACCAGCAGAGTGCCGCCCCCCTCGAGCCTCAGGGTGATCCGAACTAGCTTGCCCTCCTGCAGGGGTTCTTTAAGCATCATCAGCATGATGTGATAACCCCCGGGTTTGAGCTCGACCCTGCCCTTGGCCGGGATCTCCAGAAACTGAACGGGGCGCATCTGCATGACCTCTGTGCCCCCTGCACCTTTAACGATGGTGGTTTGGTGGATTTCTACCTTACCAGCCATGGGGCTTTCGACGGCAATCACCCGAATGGCCCTGTCGCTGGGGTTGTAAAGGGTCATGAAGGCCCCGCTCACCGGGCCAGGTACCAGGCGAACCCAGGGATTTTCGGCTTTCAGGGCGGTTTGGGCAAGGCCCGTCAGGCCTATCAAACTCAACAAAACCAGTATTGTGCGTAGCATACCTTGCTCCAGCTCGAGGCCTCAATGGCCTCTAAAGAAAGACAGTTCAGGGTCGTGGATGTTCAAGTCCATCCTCAAGGGTTTTGTTCACGGTAACAGGTGTTACCCACTTAGGCCCACAACGGAGGCCCCCGATAGGGAGTGTGTTCCCAGAAGCTATATCGGATGTACACCGGTTCCGTTGGTGTGGCTTGTAGCAGCCCTATCTGCACATCCGGCCGGACCTCTGTCGCAAACGCGGTTAATGCTATGACAAACGCAGAGTTCAGGCAGAGGGGGTAGTGGGGTTGGTGGGTATGGGGGGGTGAGGGGGTGGACTGGGTGTGGGAAGCCCCTGCAGCAAAGGTACAGACGTCAGCTTCTGCCAAAAAACTCACTGGCAGCACCTGGCTGCGCGGGTCGCGCAGCGCGTACTGGCTCGAGACCAAGAGCACCAGCCCCGCCAGGAAGAAAACCCAGCGGGTGCGGTGGACTCGAGCCGGAGCCGCCCACATACTTGGAACCAGTATAGCCAGGCCCCCCCTAGGGGCAAACGTCCCGCGACACATATCCCCCAGGGGTATGTTATACTGGCTCATAGAAAGAGCTGGCCTTAGGCTGGCGTAAGGAGACTGATCATGAGCCAACTCTACGACGTGGTGATTATCGGGGGCGGCCCCGCCGGGCTGACCGCAGGCATCTACACCGGACGGGCCAACCTCAAAACCCTCATCCTGGAAAAAGGCCTGCCGGGGGGCCAGATTGCCCAGACCGAGGAGGTGGAGAACTACCCCGGCTTCCCCGAGCCCATCAGCGGGGCTGAGCTATCCGAACGCATGGTGCAGCAGGCCAAACGCTTTGGGGCCGAGATTGTGATGGACGAGGCCCAGGCCGTGGAAAAAACCCCGGAGGGTTTCGTGGTGCGGGGCTACGAGCAGGACTACCGCGCCCGCACGGTAATTCTGGCCACCGGGGCCAACCCCAAGAAACTGGGCGTACCCGGCGAAGAGAAGTTTTATGGCCGGGGTGTGAGCACCTGTGCTACCTGTGACGGCTTCTTTTACCGGGGCAAGGAAGTGGTGGTGGTGGGCGGGGGCGACGCCGCGGTGGAGGAAGGTCTGTTCCTCACCAAGTTTGCCTCCAAGGTCACCCTGGTGCACCGCCGCGACACCCTGCGGGCCAACAAGACCGCCCAGGCCCGGGCTCTGGCCCACCCCAAGATGCAGTTCATCTGGGATACCGTGGTCGAGGAGGTGCTGGGCGAGGAGACTGTCACCGGGGTGCGCCTCAGAAACCTGAAGACCGGCGAGGTCTACGACTACCCTACCGACGGGGTCTTTGTTTTCATCGGGCATGAGCCCAACACCGGCTTTTTGCAGGGGGTGGTGGAACTCCGGCCCGACGGCTACGTGGCGGTGCGGGACGAGATTTTCACTTCGGTTCCGGGGCTGTTTGCGGCGGGGGATGTGGCCGACCCCATCTACCGCCAGCTTTCCACCAGCGTGGGAGCCGGCACCCGTGCGGCCATGATGGCCGAGCGCTACCTGGCCGAACAGGAACACGCCGCCGTGCACTAGGGGGTTCTTGTGGAAGCAGCAGTTCCAGCAGCGCCCAGCGTGCGCTACCTGAACCCGGCCTGGTTTGCGGCGGTGATGGGTACGGGGGTGCTGGCCCTGGCCCTGGCCCAGTTTGGCCTGGTGGGGCTGGCCTTGCCGGTCTACGGGCTGGCCCTCTTGTTCATGGCAGGGTTGCTGGGGCTCTACCTGGCCAAGCTCCTGCGCTTTCCCCAGGCCGCCCTGGCCGATTTACAGCATCCCCTGCTGTCCCAGATGCTCCCCACGCTACCTATTGCCCTTCTGGTGCTGAGCCTGGCGACCCGGGCTCTGCCCCTGGGGCCCTGGGCGCTCCCTCTGGGCCAGGGGCTTTTTCTGCTGGGGACGCCGCTGATTTTCTTGGTGGGCCTGCTGGTGGTCTACTGGGTAAGCACCCGGCTCAGGCTGCCCATCGAGGCCGCCAGTGGAGCCTGGTTTATCCCACCGGTCTCGGCCCTGCTGGTGCCCATGGCTGGAGGGCTCTGGCTTTCCAGTTTTCCCAAAGTCTGGCAAAAGGAGCTTTGGGTGGTGAGCGGCCTGTTCCTGGGGATTGGGCTTTTTCTGTTCTTGTTCGTGCTGCCGAGCTTTTTGCAGCGGTTGTATGGGTACGGCCGCCTCGAGCCCCACTTCCTGCCCTCGGTCTTCATTGGGCTGGCCCCGGTGGGCCTGCTGGTGCTGGCCCCCTGGCGCTGGCTCGAGGGCGGGGTGCAGGCCGGGCTCATCCCGGAGAGCTATGGGGCGGTCTGGCCGGTGATCGGGCTGGCGGTCTGGGGCCTGGGCCTGTGGTGGCTGGCCTACAGCCTGCTGCTGCTGCTGGATACCCTGCTGGTGGAGTGCCGCCGTACGCAGTTTCACTTTGCCCCCGGCTGGTGGGGGTTTGTCTTCCCCTTGGGGGCTTTTACCCTGGCCACGCTGGCGCTGGCTCGGGCGCTGGACTCGGCCTTCCTGGGCGGGCTGGCCTGGGGGCTGCTCGGGCTGTTGGGGGTGTTCTGGCTCTGGGTGATGTTCTACTCCTTTAGAGCCTGGGCCAGCCTGGGGGCTTTGCGACCGCCCAAAGGTTAGTGGGCGATTGGGACGCAATCGGAAAAAAGCTCTGGTAAACCATCGGTCTATGCGCCGTTGACGCGCCAAAATACTGGACTGATACCGTTTCCGCTTGAATCCTTCACCGTGGGGTGTAGTCAAAGGTGAAGGATTCAAGCCGACCGAAGGGAGTAGAAAAGCATTTCGGTAATATCGTTTGGGCTTGCCGAAGTGAACGATACTACCGAAATGCGTATGACCCTCGATGCTGGGCGCAGGAGCGCTTGCCAAATTGCGGCTCGAGGTTCAATAAGCATCATTTATCAAAAAAACCAAAACCATGCTTGATGGTTTTAGTTTGCCGTGCCTAAACTACCTATAAGGCCACCTTGTGAAAGGAGACACATGGCAAGCACCCTCAGCGCAATCGAGACCCAGGCCATCACGGCCATCCGGATGCTGGCAGCCGACGCGGTAGAGCAGGCCAAAAGCGGGCATCCGGGCATGCCCTTAGGCATGGCACCGGCGGCTTATGTGCTTTGGAGCGACTTCCTCAAGCACAGCCCCACCCACCCCCACTGGCCCGACCGCGACCGGTTCGTGCTGTCGGCGGGGCACGGCTCCATGCTTCTGTATGCCCTGCTGCACCTCACCGGCTACGACCTGCCGCTCGACGAACTCCGGCGCTTCCGCCAGTGGGGCTCCAAAACCCCCGGCCACCCCGAGTACGGCCACACCCCAGGGGTGGAGGTGACCACCGGGCCTCTGGGCCAGGGCATCAGCACCGCGGTGGGGCTGGCCCTGGCCGAGCGCAAGCTGGCCGCCGAGTTCAACCGCGAGGGGCATACCCTCATAGATCACTACACCTATGTGCTGGCCTCGGACGGCGACCTGATGGAGGGGGTTTCGGGCGAGGCCAGCAGCCTGGCCGGGCACTGGGGGCTGGGGAAGCTGATTGTGCTGTGGGACGACAACCACATCTCCATTGACGGCAACACGGCGCTCTCCTTCGGCGAGGACGTGCTCGAGCGCTACCGGGCCTATGGCTGGCATACCCAGCGGGTCGATGGGGAAGACCTGACCGCGCTGCGCCAGGCCATCCGGGCCGCCCAGGTAGACGCCCGCCCCTCGCTAATTGCGGTACGTACGGTAATTGGGGCCGGCTCGCCCAAGGCCGGTAGCCACAAAGTGCACGGTGAGCCCCTGGGCCCGGAGGCCCTCGAGGCCACCCGCCACAACCTGAACTGGCCCCACCCGCCCTTCGAGATTCCCCGCGAGATCTACGAGCACTTCCGGGCCGCCGTAGCCCGGGGGCAGCGGCTCGAGGCCGACTGGAACGCCCGCCTCCAGCGTTACGCCGAGGCCTACCCCGAAGCAGCGCAGGAACTACTGCGCCGCCTCAAAGGCGAGCTACCCCCGCTGGACTGGGAGGCCCTTCTCCCCGGCTTTAGCGGCAAGCTGGCTACGCGGGCTGCCAGCGGCAAGGTGCTGGACGCGCTGGCCCCCCACCTCCCCGAACTGCTGGGCGGTAGCGCCGACCTGACCCCCTCCAACAACACCCAGGCCGCCGGGATGCAGCCCTTCTCCCGCGAGAACCCCAGCGGGCGCTACCTGCACTACGGGGTGCGGGAACACGCCATGGGGGCCATCCTGAACGGCCTCAACCTGCACGGGGGCTACCGCGCCTATGGGGGGACCTTCTTCGTTTTCTCGGACTACATGCGCCCGGCCATCCGCCTGGCCGCTCTGATGGGCACCCCCAGCATCTTCGTGCTGACCCACGACTCCATCGCCATCGGCGAGGACGGCCCCACCCACCAGCCCATCGAGCACCTGGCCAGCCTGCGGGCCATGCCCAACCTTTATGTGGTGCGGCCGGCCGATGCCCTCGAGACCGCCTACGCCTGGCGCCTGGCCCTGGAGCGCCGCCAGGGGCCTACCGCTTTGGTGCTCACCCGGCAGGCCCTGCCGGTGCTGGAGCGCGATGCCCTGGCAGGCGCCGAAGGCACCCTGAAGGGCGGCTATGTGATCGCCGAGCGGCCCAATGCCAAAGCGGCCATCGTGGCCACGGGCAGCGAGGTGGCCCTGGCCCTGGAAGCCCAGAAGCAGCTCGATGCCGAGGGGATTCCGGTACGGGTGGTGAGCCTGCCCTGCTGGGAGGCCTTTGAGGCCCAGCCCGAATCGTACCGCGAGGCCGTGCTGCCCAAGGGGTTGCCCACCCTGGCGGTGGAAGCCGGGGCCAGCCTGGGCTGGGAGCGCTACGCCGATGCGGTGCTGGGCCTCGATCACTTTGGCGCGAGCGCCCCTTACCCCGCCGTCTACGAGAACCTGGGCTTCCGGCCTGGCGCGGTGGCTCGAGCGGTGCTGGAACTGCTTCGGGTATGAGGCGGGTTCGAGTACACCCCCTGCCCCTGGCCGCCCTGCCGGAGGCCGAAGTGATGCTGGTGGTGGATGTGATAAGGGCCACCAGTACGGCGGTGATGTTTTTGGAGGCAGGGGCGCAGGCTCTGTGGCTTACCGCGGATCTGGAGGCGGCCCGTGCCCTGCGGCAAAACGGCGAACTGCTGGCGGGCGAGATAGGCGGGCTCAGACCCGAAGGCTTCGACTTTGGCAACAGCCCACGCGAGGCAGCGTTGGCCGAACTCTGGGGCCGCACGGTAATCCACGCCACCACCAACGGCACCAAGGCCGCCCACAAGGCCGCCCAGGTGGCCCGCGAGGTAATGCTGGCCTCGCTCCTGAACGCCCCCGCTGCTGTGCAGCAGGCGGCCCGGCTGGGCGACGAGGTGGCCATCCTGTGCGCGGGCAAGGAGGGGCAGGTGGGCTTAGACGACCTCTACACCGCCGGGGTGCTGGCCCAGGCCCTGCTGGCCGAAGGGTTTGAGCCGGTGGGGGATGGGGTGCAGATGGCCCTGCACCTGGCGCAAAAGCCCGCCCGCCCCCTGCTCGAGGCCTCCGAGGCGGCCCTGGCCCTGGTGCGCGAGGGGCTGGGCGAGGATGTGGCCTTCTGTGCCCAGCTGGGCCTTTCGGAGCGGGTACCCCGGCTGCTGGAACGGCGCGGGGAGGCCCTGGTTTTTGCCTGAGGGCGCGGCTGCAAGACTGTAGGGGGAAGCGTGCAAGCACTGATTTTTGATGTAGACGGGGTCATTGCCGAGACCGAGGAGGGCCACCGGCTGGCCTTCAACCGGGCCTTTGCCGAGGCGGGCCTCGAGATCGAATGGAATCGCGAACTCTACGAGCGGCTGCTGTGGGTGACCGGTGGCAAGGAACGCATCGCCCACTACCTCTACCACTGCCCCGAGTGCCCCAAACTGCTGGAGGCCGACATCGCCGGGCTTCACCGCCGCAAAACCGAACTCTACAACCAGATCGTGAGGGCGGGTGAGGTGCCCTTTCGTCCGGGGGTGCTGCGGCTGTGGCGCGAGGCCCGCCAGAAGGGGGTGCGCCTGGGCATCGCCACCACCACCTCGCTAGAAAACGTGCAGGTGTTGCTCGAGCAGGCCGGGCCGGAGGTGCCAGGCTGGTTTGAGTGCATTGTGGCGGGGGACATGGTGGCGAAAAAGAAACCCGCGCCGGACGTATATATCCAGGCCTTACAGCAGATGAGGCTGAAGCCGGGAGAGGCCCTGGCCATCGAAGACTCCCATAACGGCCTGATTGCCGCTCAGCAGGCGGGTCTGCCGGTTCTGATCACCTACAGCCACTACACCCGCAGCCAGTGCTTCGAGGGAGCCCTGGCGGTGCTGGATCACCTTGGCGAGCCGGAGCTGCCGGCCCAGGTGCGGCAAGGGCCTAAAAGCACTGGCCTGGTGGTGACGGTGGAGCTGCTGCGGGATTGGTTACACTTGGCGACGACGCACGGGTGAAACCCACTATGGTGCGGCACCTGATTGTCTTCAACACCCAAGCCCCAGAGGCCGAGGTGCAGCGGATGTTTGAGCAAGCCCGGAGGGTGCTGGGCCAGATTCCGGGGGTGGTGGGCTTCGAGCTGGGTAAGGCGGTGGGGGTGTCGCCCCGCTACCGCTATTTGCTGGTGGTGGATTTTGCCGATGAAAGCGTGATTACCTTCTACCGCGATCATCCCCTCCACCAGCAGTTCGCCAACACGGTGTTTCGCCCCATGGCCCCCGATCGACTCACCACCGATTTCCTGAGGCTGTTTCCGGAGGAGGTATGACCGCCGAGGTATTCCGCCGGATGCCCTACGCCGAGGCCGAGGCCAAAGCCCAGAAGGTGCTGGTAGACGGCTATGGGGAAGGGCTGGTGCTCCAGGGGAACGCGGGCTACTATGCGCTGTACTACCTGTTTGGCCTGCTGGGCCTGCGTGCGCCGGTGCCCTCGCACCCGCCCGACTGGGTGGCAGGGCCTCAGAGCGAGCCGGTTTTTATGGAGCCCTACCAGATGGCCCACTGGCTCGAGGCCAACGGGTATAACCTGTTTATCAACGAGTCGAAGTAGGAGGGGGTATGCCGGGGGTGCGTGAGTACGACGAACTGACCTATGCCGAGGCCAAACAACTGGCCCTGCGCCAGATGGGCGATGGTTATGGGGATGCCCTGATTCTGCACGATGACCGGGGTTACTGGGCGCTGTACTACTTCTACTGGAGCCAGGAGCCGCCCGCCCTGGCCAAGCCCCACTGGATGGAGGGGCCAGTGGCCGACCCGGCCGCCTTTCGTCCGCCTTACGAGACCAAGCTCTGGCTCGAGGAAAACGGCTACGAAAGTTTCCAAAACGACCTTGACTGACATCTAGTATCTAATCGGAGCGTTGCTTTTGCAGACAGAGCCCCGGGAGCGGCCCAAACAAGGAAACGAGAATCCTCTGTAAACGGTGTGTAAGTACCCGGCAAACCAGCGTCTGATCGTCGTGATAGTGACCCAGAATAAGCCGGTGTGAATATGAGTGCGCTTCCTCGCCTTAACCGCCTGCTGGCTCCCGATGGCCGCTGTCTGGATGTGGCCCTGGATCATGGCATTTTTGGAGAGGGGAGCTTTCTGCAGGGCATTGAGAACCTGGCCCAGGCGGTAGCCACCCTGGTGCAGGCCGGCCCCGATGCCATCCAACTGACCCCCGGCCAGGCCCACCTTTTGCAACACCTGCCCGGTAAAAACAAGCCGGCTTTGGTGCTGCGAACCGACACCACCAACGTCTATGGCCCACGCCTGCCCCGCGTGCTGTTTTCCGAACTGATGGAGGAGGTTCTCGAGCAGGCCATCCGCTGGGATGCAGCCTGTGTGGTGGTCAACCTGCTGTGGCTGCCCGACCAGCCCGAGCTTCTGCGCGAGAGCCTGCGCAACGTGGCCCGGCTCAAACCCCTCACCGAGCGCTATGGCTTCCCCTTGATGGTGGAGCCTTTGGTGATGCAGGCCGGGGGGTATAGCGTGGACGGGGATGTGGAAAAGATTGTGCCGCTGGTGCGCCAGGCGGTGGAGTTGGGGGCCGACCTGATCAAGGCCGACTTCACCACCGACCTCAGCCAGTACCACCGGGTGGTGGAGGCAGCCTCGAGCAGGCCGGTGCTGGTGCGGGGAGGGGGCCGCGTAGACGATGCCACCCTGCTGGAGCGCACCTACCTGGTGTTGCAACAGGGCGCAAAAGGGGTTGTCTATGGGCGCAACATCATCCAGCACCCCAGGCCGCTGGATCTGGTGCGGGCTTTGATGCAGGTCGTGCACCAGGGGGCCACCCCCGAGGCAGCCCTGGAAGCCCTGCGGGCTGGGGCATAATGGGGAGGGAGATGATGCGCTCGAGCCCAGAAACCTATCACCTGATGACCGACGATACCCCATCGCGGGATCGGGGTGTATTGCCGCCCGATGATCCCCTGCGCCTTCAGCTCCACAACGAACTGCATGCCCGCCCCACCCCCCGCATCCGCCTGCCGGCCCTGGTGGTGCAGGTGGCGGTGCGGCACGAGGGGGTTTCGCGCGAAGCCGAGCTCGAGCACCTGCGCCAGCTCTCGGGCCTGGGGGAACTCGAGCTCGACCAGCTCGCCGGCACCTACCTGCGCCTGCGCCTGCCGGGGGGCTCGCTGCGCTGGGAGCGGCACACCGAGTTCAGCACCTATACCCTGGTGCAACACCTGCCCGCCATTGCGCCCAGCCCCGACGCCGATCTCCTGGGCCATCTAGTGGTGGACACAAGCTGGCTGCGGGGGATTCCCGGTCGTACCCTTTCGGCGGTCAAGCTGATTATGCTGCACGGGCCGGTGGAGGAGGCACTCAACATCGCCCGTCCCTGGCTCGGTGCGCACGGGGTGGTGGCCTCGCTGATGGGCCGGAATGGGCATAGCTGCGCCGTGACCGATTTCCGCCTGCGGCAAAGCGGTTTTGAGCGCATGGTGGTGGTGGCCCCGCCGGAGACCAGCGAGACCCGCGCAGGCCGTATTGCGGCCCGGCTCTTGGAGATGGAGGCCTACCGCATGATGGCCTTGCTGGGGTTTCCGGTGGCCCGGAGCTTGCGGCCCATGCTGCTGGAATCGGAGCAGGCCCTGGCCCAGATGACTGCCCGCATCCGCGATACCAACCAGGCCGATGCCGGTTTGCTGGACGAGCTCGAGGCTCTGGCGGCCAGGGTGGAGCACGCTATGGCTGAGCACGGCTACCGCTTTAGCGCCACCGCAGCCTACCACGCCCTGGTCAGGGCCCGCCTGGCCGAACTGCGCGAGGCCCCCATCCCCGGCACCCAGACCATCGGCGAGTTTTTGCAGCGCCGCTTCAGCCCGGCCATGGCCACGGTGGACTCCACCGCCCAGCGCCTGGCCGCCCTCTCCCAGCGCATCGAGCGGGCCGGGGCCCTGCTGCGTACCCGCGCAGACATCGCCCTCGAGACCCAGAACCAGGAGCTTTTGCACAAACTCAAGCGCGGCCAGGAGATGCAGTACCAGCTCCAGCGCACCGTCGAGGGCCTCTCCATTGCGGCCATCTCCTACTATGTGGTGGGCTTGCTGTACTACCTCTTCAAGGCCGGTAAGGAGGCCGGCCTGCCCATCTCGCCCGAGCTGGCGGCAGGGCTGGCCATCCCGGGGGTGATGGCCGCGGTCTGGTGGCTTACCCGCCAGATTCACCACCGGCTGACCGCACAGCAAGGCCGGGAGTAGCGGCTTGCTCAGGAAAGCAGCATATCCCGCAAGGCTTCGGCGGCGGGGTTGCCCAGCTCTTCAGGGTAGATCAGCCAGAAAAGCCGCCGCAACTCCATGCCCTTAATCCGCAACGCCCGCAGGTTGCCCACCTTGACGTTGGGCCGCACCACCACATTGGAAACGATACCCACCCCGGCCCCCTCGAGCACCAGCCGCTTGGTGACCTCGTGGTTGTCGGTGTAGAAGATGGGGTTGACCTCGAGGCCGGCCTGCTCCAGGGCCGATCCCAATACCCGGTAGGTCATGGCCCCAGGCTCCCGCACGATGAGCGGAACTTCGGCCAGCAACTCGGGGGCGATTTCGTCCTTTCGGGCCCAGGGGTGCTCGGGGGGCACGATGACCACCAGCTCATCCTCGTAAAAGAGTTGCCGCTGGAAGCCTGGCAGGTGCTCGATGGCCTCCACCACGGCCAGCTCAATTTCACCTTGCACCAGCTGTTGGGTCAGGCGTTCGGAGCTGCCACTCTCTAGCTTGATGCGAATGTCCGGGTACAGCCGCTTGAACTCGGTTAGGTAACGCGGCAGCACATACACCGCCATGGTAGTCGCGGCACCAATCTCCACCCGCCCGGTCTCGAGGCGCTCTAAGGCCTGAGCTGCTTGCATAAAACTTTCCAGCGCCTCTATGGCACGCCGGGCTTCTGGCAGCAAGTTCTGGCCCACCTTGGTCAGTATCAGGCGCCGACCCTGGCGCAGAAAAAGCGGCTGGCCGATTTGCTGCTCCAGGGCCCGCAGGTGCTGACTTACTCCCGGCTGGGTCATGCCTAGGCTCAGGGCTGCGCGGCCCACGCTGCCCTCCTGTACCACGCACAAAAATACCCGCAGGGCCTGGGGATTGGGAAAGGGGCGCCGTTCAATCATAAGCATATGTTATCAAAAACTTGTAAATAAAACTTGCACTATTTGTCACAAATGCCTACTCTGGGCCTACCAGGAGGTGAGATATGCTGGCCATCGAACGCCCTACCCGTAACCTGTCGTTGGATCTGGTGCGCAGCACCGAGGCCGCAGCTTTGGCGGCGGCCCGCTGGGTGGGGCTGGGCAACAAGAACGACGGCGACCAGGCTGCGGTAGATGCCATGCGGCTGCTCCTGGGCAGCATTCCCATGCGGGCTCGAGTGGTCATCGGCGAGGGCGAGAAAGACAAGGCCCCCATGCTCTACAACGGCGAAGAACTGGGCACCGGCCAGGGCCCCGAGACCGACCTGGCCGTGGATCCCATCGAGGGCACCCGGCTGGTGGCCCACGGGCGGGGTGGGGCCATCAGCGTGATTGCTGCGGCGGAAAGGGGCGGGCTCTTCAACCCCGGCCCTGGCTTTTACGCGGCCAAGCTGGTGGTAGGGCCCGAAGCAAAGGAGGCTATTGATCTGGCCGCTAGCCCCGAGGAGAACCTGCGCGCGATTGCCAAAGCCCTGGGCAAGAAGGTGCGGGAGATGACGGTGTTCGTGCTGGACAAACCCCGCCACGCCCGGCTCATAGACCAGATTCGCTATGCCGGGGCGCGGGTCAGCCTGCATACCGATGGGGATGTTGGCGGGGCCCTGGCTGCGGTGCTGCCCGATACCGGTATTGACGTGCTGATGGGCACGGGCGGAACTCCCGAAGGGGTTATTGCGGCGGTAGCGGTCAAGGCCCTGGGCGGGGGGATGCAGATGCGGCTCGACCCCCAGAGCGAGGAGGAGCGCTGGGCCCTGGTCAACAGCGAGTACAGCACCCAGCGTATCTACACCCTCGAGGAGCTTTGCCCCGCCGAGGACACCCAGTTTGCCGCCACCGGTATCACCGACGGGCAGTTTTTGCGCGGCGTGCGCTACAGGGGTGCCTATGCCCTAACCCACAGCCTGGTGATCCGGGGCCACACCGGCACCCTGCGCTACATCGAGTCGCACCATCGCCTGGAGAAACTGCGGGCGATTAGCGGAGAGCTTTACTGAAGGAGGTTTAAGGTGATTCAAGATAAAGAGGCCAAATACAAAAAGGGCGGTGTGGTGGAGTACCGCGAGATGGGCTACTGGCAGCCCGACTACGAACCCAAAGAAACCGATACCATTGCCCTTTTCCGCATCACCCCACAGCCGGGCGTGGAGCCCGAAGAGGCCGCTGCGGCGGTGGCGGGGGAGTCCAGCACCGCGACCTGGACGGTGGTCTGGACGGATCGTCTGACCACCCTCGAGCGCTACCAGGCCAAGGCCTACCGGGTGGAGCCGGTGCCCGGTAACCCTGAGCAGTACTTCGCCTGGATTGCCTACGACCTGGCGCTGTTTGAGGAAGGCTCCATCGCCAACATGACCTCCTCCATCATCGGCAACGTGTTTGGTTTCAAAGCCCTCAAGGCGCTGCGGCTGGAAGACCTGCGGGTGCCGGTGGCCTACCTCAAGACCTTCCTGGGGGCGCCCCACGGCATCCCGGTGGAGCGCGACCTCCTGAACAAGTATGGCCGCCCCATTTTGGGCGCCACCGTCAAACCCAAGCTGGGGCTTTCGGGCCGCAACTATGGCCGGGTGGTCTACGAGGCCCTGGTAGGCGGGCTCGACTTCACCAAGGACGACGAAAACATCAACTCCCAGCCTTTCATGCGCTGGCGCGACCGCTTCAACTACGCCCAGGAGGCGGTGATGCGGGCTGAGCAGATGACCGGTGAGCGCAAGGGCCACTACATGAACGTGACGGCAGGCGACATGGAGCAGGTCTACGAGCGCCTCGAGTACGCCAAAGAGATTGGTTCAGTCATCGTGATGGTAGACCTGACCATGGGGTATACCGCCCTGCAGTCGGTTTCCAAGTGGTGCCATAAGAACGGCATGATTCTGCACCTGCACCGGGCCTCCCACGCCACCTTTACCCGCCAGAAGTCGCACGGTATCAGCTTCAGGGTGCTGGCCAAGTGGATGCGGATGCTGGGGGTGGATCACATCCACGCTGGTACGGCGGTGGGGAAGCTCGAGGGCGACCCCAACCTGACCCGCGGCTACTACGACATCCTGCGCCTGCAACATGTCAAGCCCGACCCGGTCAAGGGCATTTTCTTTGAGCAGGACTGGGGCTACCTGCCGGCGGTGATGCCGGTGGCCTCGGGCGGCATCCATGCTGGCCAGATGCACCAGCTTTTGGATCTGTTCGGCGACGATGTGGTGCTGCAGTTTGGTGGGGGTACTATCGGCCATCCCATGGGTATTGCGGCAGGCGCAACCGCCAACCGCGTGGCCCTCGAGGCCATGGTGATGGCCCGCAACGAAGGCCGCGATTACCTGAACGAAGGTCCGCAGATTTTGCGGGAAGCGGCCAAAAATTCCCCTGCTCTGGCGGCGGCCCTCGAGCTCTGGAAGGATGTCACCTTCGACTACACCTCCACCGACACCGCCGATGTGCTGCCCACGCCCACCCTGTGAGGAGGTTTTATGCGTATCCACCAAGGAACTTTTTCTTTCCTGCCCGACCTGACCGACGAGCAAATCGAAAAGCAGATTGATTACATCCTGCGCAATGGCTGGTCGGTCTCCATCGAGTACACCGACGACCCCCACCCCTACAACACCTACTGGCTGATGTGGGGCCTGCCCATGTTCGACCTCAAGGACGCAGCCGCGGCCATGTTCGAGTTCAAGAAGTGCCGCGAAGCCTTTCCAAACCACTACATCAAGATCAACGGCTTTGATTCCAGTCCCATGTGGCAGGCCCAGCGGGTGAGCTTCATCGCCCACCGGCCCACCCAGGACGACCCTGGCTTCCGCCTCAAGCGCACCCTGTGGTCGGACGGGCGGGTGCAGAAGTACGGCCTCGAGCCCTACGCCACCGATAAACCCGCCGGAGAACGCTACTAGCGAGGCCCACCATGACCGAGACCCAGCACGCTGCCGACCTTAAGACCCTGCTCCAGGAAACCGGGGTGCCCGAGGTGCTGGAGCGACTCGACCAGGAGTTGATTGGGCTGGCCCCGGTCAAAGGGCGCATCCGCGAGATTGCAGCCTATCTGGTGGTGGACAAGCTGCGGCGTGAGCTGGGCCTGGGGGGGTCGCGCCCGGTGCTGCACATGGCCTTTACGGGCAACCCTGGTACCGGCAAGACCACCGTGGCGATGCGCATGGCCACCATCCTGAACCGCCTGGGCTACATCCGGCGCGACCACCTGGTGGTGGCCAGCCGCGACGATCTGGTAGGCCAGTACATCGGCCACACCGCACCCAAAACCAAAGAGGTGCTGAAGCGGGCCATGGGCGGGGTGCTCTTTATTGACGAGGCCTACAGCCTGTACCGCTCGGAGAACGAGCGGGACTACGGTCAGGAGACCATCGAAATTCTGTTGCAGGTGATGGAAAACCAGCGGGAAGACCTGGTGGTGGTGCTGGCGGGCTACGCCGATAAGATGGAGCAGTTCTTCAGCTTGAACCCCGGTATGCGCTCGCGCATTGCCCACCACATTCAGTTCCCCGACTATTCCCACGACGAACTGGTGGCCATTGGGCAATTGATGCTTCGCGAGCAGAACTATTATCTGAGCGAAGCGGCAGCCCAGGCTTTTTCCGAGTACGTGGCCTGCCGGATGCGACTGCCCAACTTTGCCAATGCCCGTAGCATCCGCAACGCCATTGATCGCTTCAAGCTGCGCCAGGCCCGTCGCCTGTTCGAACGGGGGGGGCAGGTCTCCACCGATGACCTGCGCCGCATCGAGGAAGCCGACATCCGGGCCAGCCAGGTATTTCTGGAGTGCCAGGAGTTAGAGAAAGGAGGGGAGCATGCCCCATAGACCTTTTATGCTGGGCATCGCAGGCGATTCGGGGGTGGGCAAGACCACCATCAGCAGCGGCATCGCTCGCTTGCTGGGGCAGGAGCGCACCACCAATATCTGCGTGGACGACTACCACAAGTACGACCGTAAACAGCGGGCAGAGCTGCAAATCACCCCGCTCAACCCGGAGTGCAACTACATGGACATCATGGAGCAGCACGTGCGGCTGCTCTCGCTGGGCGAGCCCATCTTGAAGCCGGTATACAACCACTCCACCGGTACCTTCGACCCACCGGTGTACATCCCGGCCCCCCGGCCCATCGCCGAGGGAAATCGGCATATTCCCCGGGCGGTGGTACTCGAGGGCCTACTCACCCTGTTTTCTCAGCCCATGCGCGAACGCTACCACCTTAAGGTCTACATCGACCCCGAGGAAGACCTGCGCCGGGAGTGGAAGGTCAAGCGCGATGTGAGCAAGCGCGGCTACACCCCCGAGCAGGTAGTAGCCGATATCGAGCGGCGTATGCCGGACTCCAAAGCCTATATCTGGCCGCAGAAGGAGTACGCCGACATCGTGGTGCGCTTCTATCGGCCCCCCGGCTACGACCCCGAGAAACCCAGCACCCTCTCGGTGCGCATTACCCTCAAGCGCAGCCTGCCCAAACTCGACCTGACCGAGGTGCTGCACTCGGCCTACGAGGACGAACCCTCGGTCATCCGGCTCGAGGCCCGCAAAGAAGCCGACGTGCTGGATATCTCGGGGGGCATGGAGCCAGAGCGGGCTGCCGTCTTCGAACGCCTGATCTGGGAGCAACTCGGCCAGCACGCCGAGCACTTCAACCCCGAACTTATTGGCACTTTCTGGGACAAAGGGGGGCAGAGCTACCCACTGGCCCTGACTCAACTGGTTATCGCGTATTATCTGGTACATATGCGCGAGCAAGCCATCCAGAAAGGAGCCCTGGCCTATGCCTAAACTCCTGGTAGCCCCGTCCATCCTCACCGCCGATTTTGCCCGCCTGGGCGAACAGATCCGCGAGGCCGAGGCGGCGGGGGTGGACTGGATTCACCTGGACGTGATGGACGGGCGCTTCGTGCCCAACCTGACCTTTGGCCCGCTGGTGGTGGAAGCCATCCGCAAGGTCACCGCCTTGCCCCTGGACGTGCACCTGATGATTGTGGAGCCCGAGCGCTACATAGCCGACTTCGCCCGGGCCGGGGCCGACTGGATTACGGTGCACCACGAGGCCACCCCTCACGCCCACCGGGCGGTGCAGCAGATCAAAGAACTGGGCAAGAAAGCCGGTCTGGCTATCAACCCCGGCACGCCCCTCGAGGCTTTGCTACCCCTGCTGCCCGAACTCGACCTGGCCCTCCTGATGAGCGTGAACCCCGGCTTTGGTGGGCAAAAGTACATCCCCGCCAGCACCGAGCGCATCCGCCGGCTGAGCGGCCTGCGCCAGCACCTGAACCCGGCCTGCCTGATCCAGGTAGACGGGGGTATCAAGCCCGAGAATGTGGCCGAGGTGTTCCGGGCCGGGGCCGATGTGGTGGTGGTCGGCAGCGCCTTGTTTAATAACCGGCCTGTGGCCGAAAATATGGAAAAACTGATGGGAGAGGTATATGCCGCTGGCTCTAGGTAAAGACGTTCTCGAAAAAGCACGGCGCGAAGGCTATGCTGTGCCCAGCTTCAACACCAACAACCTCGAGATCACCCAGGCCATCCTCGAGACCGCCGAGGCCCTCCGGGCCCCGGTCTTCATCCAGGTCTCGGATGGGGCCCGCAAGTACGCCGGGCTGGAGAACCTGTCCAACCTGGTGCGGGATATGGCCAGCCGGGTCAGCGTTCCGGTGGTGCTGCACCTCGACCACGGAGCCGATTACAAGATGGTCTTGCAGGCCCTCCGGGCTGGGTTTACCAGCGTGATGATAGATGCCTCGCACCATCCTTTCGAGGAAAACGTGCACGAGACCAAAAAGTGCGTGGAGGCGGCCCATGCCGTGGGGGTGAGCGTGGAGGCCGAGCTGGGGCGCCTGCAGGGTATCGAGGACAACATCGTGGTAGATGCCAAAGATGCCTTCCTCACCGACCCCGACGAGGCCGCGCGCTTTGTGGAGGCCACCGGGATTGACTACTTAGCCATCGCCATCGGCACCTCCCACGGGGCCTACAAGGGCAAGGGGCGGCCCTACATTGACCACGCCCGCCTCGAGCAGATCGCCGCCAAAGTCTCCCTGCCGCTGGTGCTGCACGGCTCCTCGGGCGTGCCGCAGTGGCTCAAGGACAAGATGGCTGCTACCGGGGCCGACCTGGGCGACCCCACCGGTATCCACGACGAAGACGTAAAAAAAGCCATTCCCAACGGCATCGCTAAAATTAACATTGACACCGACCTGCGCCTGGCCCTCACCGCTGGCATCCGCGAGGTGGTGGTGGGCAACCCCAAAGAGTTCGACCCCCGCAAAATCCTGGGTAAGGGGCGGGACTACCTCAAGCAGGTCATCAAAGAAAAGTTCGAGCTGATGGGCACGGTGGGCCGCGCGTGAACCGCCTTGAGCAGGCCATTCAGAACCTACTCTGGAACGCCCGCTGGGTGATGCTGCTGCCGGTGGTGGGGCTTCTGGCCGGGGCCGTCTATTTTGCGGTGCAGACGGGGCTCGAGGTCTGGCGGGCCCTGGGCTCGGGGAGCCTGGATAAAGCCCTGCCCCTGATGGTGGGGGCCGTAGACCTGGCCCTGCTGGCCTCGGTGCTCATCATCTTTGCCCTGGGCCTGTACGAGCTCTTTATCGCCGATATCCGGCGGCCCGAGGGGGGCCTTAACAACGTGCTGGTGGTTAAAAGCCTCAACGACCTCAAGACCAAGCTCGGCCAGGTGATCCTGATGATTCTGATCGTCAAGTTTTTCGAGAAGGCCCAGGCCTTTGCGCCCAAAGCCGCCCTCGACTTCCTCTTCTATGCCGGTGCAGTGGCCCTGCTGGGGGCGGCCTTGTGGCTGGTACAGGCCGAAAAGTCCGGCAAATAACCTTTAGTTATCCCTTTGATAACCCCAGGTGGCTTGCAAACGGAATCTGGCTGTTCATACTATAAGCTGGAGGTGATACAACTTGATCAAACGTAATATTTCCCTGCTGCTTGCCTCGGCCACGCTAGTGCTGGGCTTGGGTGTTCTGCAGACGGCTGCAGCCCAGGCCAGCCCCCTCTACGCCCAGTGCCAGGGCTGCCACCAGCCCACCGGCGCCGGTATCCCTGGGGTCTTCCCCCCGCTGGCGGGCCACGTACCCGAGATTCTGGCCGCCAAGGGTGGCCGCGAGTTCCTGATCCAGGTGCTGCTCCATGGCCTGCAAGGGCAGATTACCATCAAGGGGGCCAAATACCAGGGGGCCATGCCCGCCTATGCCCAGCTCAAGGATGAAGATATCGCGGGGTTGCTTAACCACATCTCCACCCAGTGGGGCAACAAGTTCCCCGCGGGCCAGCAAGCCTTTACCGCGGCTGAGGTCAAAGCCCAGCGCGCCAAAACCATGACGGCTGCGCAGGTGCTCGAGGCCCGCAACAAGCTGGGCTTGAAGTAAACCCACACAACAAAAACACCCAGGCCCGCGGGTCTGGGTGTTTTTTATCAGAACCTCATTGTATCCAGTGCAGGGGTTGGGGTGGTCAGATTATCTTGCGCAGAATCATGGCGATGTGGCCTTTGCTAAGCTCGGCATCGCCCGCCGCGGCCTGCGCCTCCCAGGCATTCAGGTATTCTTCCAGCACCACGCTGGCCACCGAGTCCATGGCCTTACGGGTTGCGTTGATCTGATCCAGTAGCTCGCCCAGAGGGCGTCCTTCCTCGGCCATCCGCTGCAAGCCGCGTACCTGCCCCTCGATGCGCTTGAAGCGCCGGAGGATGCCTTCCAGGGCTTCGGGGTCGGTAAGCGGGCGGTCTAGCTTGGATTTGCCAGGGTTCATTGGCCCCTCCGCTCACAGCCGCTCTTGCAGCCACTCGGGGGTTATCTTGAGGAAGAAGCTGTTGAGCTGGGTGTAGGTGCCGGTAAGCAGGAGAATCCCTACCGCGATCAGCACCACACCCGCCACAATTTCCACCGCATGGGAAAGCCGGGCGGCGCGCCTCAGGAAGGCTCGAGCCCGTTCGGCAAAAAGGGCCACCAACATAAAGGGCACGGCCAGCCCCAGGATGTAGGCCACCAGCAGATGGATGCCCCCGCCGGTGGCGGTGAGGGTGAGGATGCCCCCCAAAATGGGGCCAATGCAGGGTGTCCAGCCCAGCCCCAGCACGATGCCCAGCACGAAGGCCCCCCAGGGGCGGTCGGTGGGGCCCTGGTAGCGCAGGTTCACCCCCCACTTGGGCTTGAGGCCCAGCATATAGAGCCCCAGCAGGATGAGCACCCCGCCCCCAATGCGCCCCAGCAGGTCGCGGTACTCGAAGAGCAAGCCCCCCAGCAGGGTAAAGGGCAGGCCCAGCAAAAAGAAGATGGCCGAAAAGCCCAGCACAAAGAAGAGGGCGTTGCGGATGGGGCGGCCCTGCTGTCCCCCCAGGTATAGCAGGTAGGTGGGCACCAGGGGGAGCACACAGGGCGACAGGAACGAGAGGATTCCTGCCAGGAAAGCGATGGGGAGGCTCAGGGTCATGGTCTGGGCTCGAGGACTACCCCAAGACCGGGCAGGTCGTGGGCACTTTGGTGTGCTCGGCGTAGGGGATGACGGTGGCTTTGCTCACCTCTTCGCGGGCCCGGGCGGTGGTGCGGAACAGGTCGCGCAGGGCCTGGTTCTGGGCCCGGAAGAACTCATCGAACTGGGGATTGCCTAAAAAGCCCATGGCGTAGGCTTCGTCCTTGGCAGCGTCGTACTCGAGCACCACCGCAGCCAGGGCGTGGGGGGCGGGCCCCCCTTTGACCTCGCCGCCCCGGGTCACGTCGAAAGCCGAAAGGTGTGAGCAGCAGACCATCCGGGGGCCGCGGTTTCCTTCGGGCTTGTAGTAGCCCATGGCCCCCAGGTTGGGGGCAGCGTAGCTGTAGGCGTGCGGGCAGATGCTGGTATAGGCCACGATGCTCTTGCCCTTGCCCACCCCACCAGGCCAGCGGTAGTTCTTACCGTCCGGCATCTTCACGTCCACCGGGGAGAGCTCGGCGTCCACATTGACCAGGATGTTGGGGGTGGCTGCAAAGGGATAGGCAAAAACAAAGGGCTCGTGGGGCTTGAGGGTGCTCAGCTTGAGGGGGTTGCCGGCCTTGTCCACTAGCAGGGCTTTGGGGAAGCTAGTGGCGCTGGACTGGGCCTGCACGAACTCGAGCATTCCCAAAGGCGAAAGCTTGAGCAGCAGGCCCAGGGAGGTACCTTTGGCCAGCAGGTCGAGAAAATTGCGTCGATCCATGCTTAACCTCTAGGGGAGCCTGATCCAGGGGAAGCGTTTCTGGGTGTTGGGGTCGAGCTCCAACAGGGCGCGGGCCGGCATCTGCACCTTGGGCAGGGTCTGGGCGTTCATGGGCTCACTGCCGTCAATGACCCCGTTCTGATACAGGATGTAGGCCACCACTGCATACACCTCGTCGTTGCTGAGGATGCCCGGCGTGGCAAAGGGCATGGCCCGGCGGGTGTAGTCGAAGAGGGTGGTGGCGTACTGCCAGTAGTTCCCGATGGCAAAGTCCACCGAGTCCACCTCTTTGGTGATGGGGAAGGGCTCGGAGACCAGCCGGGTAAAGGCCCCCCCTTCGCCGGCAGCGCCGTGGCAGCTCGCACAGTGGGTGGCATAGACCTTAGCCCCCTCATCTACCGTGCCCTGGCCGGGGGGCAGCCCCACCCCGTTGGCCAGGATGGAGGGTCGGATGTTCCACTCCTGCACCTCCTGCTCGCTGAGTGGGGTGCCAATCTGGTAGCGCCCCTGGGCCAGCACCAAAGCCGAGAGGGCCAGGGCCGAAAGGGCCACATAGAACCACTTGCGCCGCATCACGATTCACCTCCACAGCCGCCCCGACCCACCGCGCCGAGCCGGGCGGGGGCTCCGGCCAGGGTCTTGTCACCATTGACCACCTTGCCATCGGCCCCAATCCGCCAGGCCTGGATGGCGTTGTAGTGGTAGCGGTTGTTGCGGGCCCACTTAGCGAAAAACTCCTCCTGGGTGGGCTGGGTGTTGCCTTTTTCGTCCCAGGCCCGGCTCATGATAACCGTCTCGCGGCCATCCCAGACCCAGTTGTACTTGAAGCGCACCACCGAGAGCGCATCGGGGGCGGGCTCGAGGCTGGCCTGTTTCCAGGTTTTGCCCCCGTCCAGCGAGATCTCCACCCGGCGGATGCGCCCGTGGCCGCTCCAGGCCAGGCCGCGAATCTCGTGGAAGCCCCGCGAAATCTGCTGCAACCCCGAAGGATAGGTGATGATGGACTCCGGATCCATCACCCAGGTAAAGGCATAGATTTTGCCGTCGGCCATCACGTCGGTGTATTCCGAGGTCTCGTCCTTGCTCATCACCGGGGTGTCGGTCACCTGGATACGCCGCAGCCACTTGACCTGGATGCTCCCCTCCCAGCCCGGCACCACCAGGCGCACTGGATAGCCCTGCTCGGGCCGGATGGCCTCGCCGTTTTGGGCGTAGGCCACCAGCACATCGTCCAGGGCCTTTTCCAGCGGCAGGCTGCGGGTATAGGCGGCAGCGTCCTGCCCCTCGGGAATTAGCCAGCGGGCGCCTTCCTTGAGGCCCGCTTCCTTGAGCAGAATCGAAAGGGGCACCCCCGTCCAGGAAGAGTTGGAGACCAGGCCCCGGCTGCGGGTGGCGGTCAGGGTCATGTCGGGGGGGTTGCGGTAGCCGTTCTGGCCGTTGCCGGCGCACTCGATGAAGTAAGTACGGGTGACCGAGGGCAGGCGCTTGAGGTCTTGCAGGGTGAACATCAGGGGCCGCTCGACCATCCCGTGAATTACCAGCCGGTAGTCGGCCGGGTTCACGTTGGGCACGCCCCCGTGGTGCCGCTCGAAATGCAGCGAGCTGGGGGTAATGACGCCCTCGAGCTTCTCCAACGGGGAAAAGTCGGCGCCGGTGTGGCGGCTGCGCAGGTTGGGCGAGATATAGCGAATCACGTCCTTTTCAAACTCGCTGCGCTCGCCATACTCGCGCAGGGTAGTCCCCAACACCTTCATGGTGTCGGTAGCGCCTTGGGGAATTTTGCTCTGGGCCAGACCCCCGGAGAGCTTTACAAAGGCTCCGGCAGCCGCCCCTTTGCTCAGGAGTTGCAACAGTTTACGACGGTTCATCCGGTATGTTCTCCTTGGATGGGGTGGGGTAGACGCAGCCCCCACCCCGTGCCCCAGGCTCAAGCACCTGGGCCAAACATGTCGCCCCACAGGCCTCGAGCCCACTCCAGGGCCAGTGCGCCATTGGGCTTGGAACGGTTGTTATCTACAGTGGACTGCTGCCGAATCTGCCGGGTGGCCTCGTCCCAGTTGTGCTTATGCGAGACCCAGATGGACTCCTCGCTGCTTACAAAGCTATAGCAGATGTTGTCGGGCAGCGGGTTGGCAATCTCATCCGGGCGCTTGCCAGCAATGCGCTGGGCGATGTGTTCGGCGATGATCTTGCCGTCGTTGTAGGCCACCTGCCCGCTCTTGGGGTAGGGCACGTTGCCAATCACGTCGCCGATGATGTAAACCCGGTCGTCCCGCTCGGAGAGGAACGAAGGTAGCCGCACGTTGGCCCAGCGGTCGCCCAGCCCTGCCGTGCGTACAATTTCGCCAGCTTTCATGGGCGGGATGATGTTAGCCATGTCGAACTTGAACTCGCCCAGGGGGGTCTTGACTTCCTTCCTGGCGTAGTCAATGGCCGTGACCTCGGCCTGAGGAATGTACTGGATGTAGTCTTTGTAGAGATCGTTGTAGGCGGCAATAAAGCCAGGGCCTTTGGAGACGGGGCCGGGGTTGGCGTCCAGCACAATCACCTTGCCCTTGATCTGGTTGGTCTTGAGGTAGTAGGCCAGCATGGCCGCCCGTTCATAAGGCCCTGGGGGGCAGCGGTAGGGCGGCTTGGGGATGGCCAGCACCAGATCGCCGCCCTCGAAGTTGTCGAGCTGGCGTTTGAGGGCGATGTGCTCCCAGGGCTTGAAGCCCACTGGTAGGAACTGCTTGACCTCGCTGTAGCCCTGGATGGCCTCGTACATGTAGTCAATGCCGGGCGAGACCACCAGGTAGTTGTAGAAGACCAGGCCGCTGGTGGTACGCACATAGCGGCCCGCCCGGTTGACCTCGATGGCCCGCTCGTTGATGATGGTGACCCCAGCCTTGGCCACATTGGTGTAATCGAAGACGATGAAGTCGAGATCCTTCACCCCGCCCAGGTACAGGTTACTCATAGGGCAGGACATGAAGGCGGGGTTTTTCTCGATCAACACTACCTCGATGTTGGGGTTCTTGCGCCGCAGGTGCCGGGCCGTGCTCACGCCACCCCAGCCCCCGCCGATAATCACCACGCGGTTGCCCCTGGCCGGCCCCAGCACGCTGCTGGGCTTGCTGAAAAACTCCTGGGCAAAGGCGCTGCTGGCTGCCGCCGCACCCGCTGCCGCACCCGCTGCCGCACCCGCTTTTAGAAGCTTACGACGCGTTACCTTGCTCATGCTTCCTCCCATAACCCGAGCCACCCCGGAGGCCTCTTCTCCGGTATCTTCCGTGTGCTTGGGCTTAGACGTAAGTTTAACAGATTTTATCCAAGCACACGAAAGCTATAACGTTGGGTTATAGCGCCTATTGCCGGGGGCGATAGGGTTGGCCGCCGACCCCTTCCAGAATCTGGCTCATCACCCGCCGGGCTTCCTGGAGCATGCCCATGGTTTTCTGGTTTTGCGCCACGCCTGGCATGATACCCATCAGCATGGGCTCAATGGCCCCTACCAGCACGCCGCCGGGCATGGGGGCCACAAAGAAACGGCAGGGCGCGGCAAAGCCACCGGCAGGCTGGGCCATGAACATCTCGTAGGCCCACTCGCTCTTGCAAGGCTGGATGCCGACTACCTCGCCCATCTTGACCGAGGGCAGCACGTTGAGGCCGTTATTCCCCAGCTCGCTTTCGATTAAGAGGGTGAGTTCATCCACGTTGCCCCCCTCGACCACGTACATCAGGGCTGGCATCATGCCGGAGCTGGGGTCGGGCATCATGGCCGGTGCCACCTTACGGGGCAGCCCCAGGCTGGCAATTACCGCTTTGAGCTTGGCCCCCAAGAGCCGGCTCTTGGTGTTTTTGACCCCCAGCATGGCAAACATCAGGTCGGGGTCGAAGGTGCCCACCGTGACCATCCCAGGCCGGGCGGCGTGCACGTAGATGGTGGGGGGCAGGATGATGGCGGTCATCACGTTTTCCTGCACCGCAGCCAGCACCCCGGCCTCGGGCTCGAGCACCATCAGCAGGTAGTCGGGGAAGTCGGCCTTGAAGTTTTTGACCTGTCCACCCAGGTTCAGGGTGCGGGCCACCTTGAGCCCCTGGGCGCCAACGGCGGCCTCGACCTGGGCCTGGGCCTCGGCCACGCTAACCCCGCGCAGGGTGGTTTCCAGCGACTGGGCCAGGGCCGATAGCGAGAGAATAAAACCCAATAACAGCGTCCACTTGATCTTCATAGGCCTCCTCTAGGGTCTTTGTACCGGCAGGCCCAGCTCGAGCCAGGCCCGAAAACCCCCATTCAGGTTCTTGACTTCGCGGTAGCCCAGGGCCCGCAAATAGGCCGCCGCCACCGCACTGACATGCCCGGTGCCGCAATAGACCAGGATGGGCTTATCTTTTTCTTTGGGTAGCTCACCCAGACGGTCGGGTAGCTGGCTGATGTGGATGTGCACCGAGCCGGGCAGGAAGCCCCTCGAGCGCTCCTCGGCGGTGCGAACGTCCAGGATAAAAGGCTCGAAGACCTCTACAAAGTCCTTGGCCTCGGCGGCGTAGAGCAGGTAGCTGGCGGGGTTTGTTTTCTTGATGAAGTTGCCCATCTCCTGCAGTGAGGCCGGGCTCATCTCCTGGGCCAGGCCCAGGCTACCCAGCAGTACCAGCACAATCCAACCCCTACGCATAGATGCCTCCTTTAGCGGGTGAACCCTGGTAGTTCGGTGAACGTGTTCTTGCCCTTGGTGGCCTCGGTCAGCATATACACGGAGAGGGCAATCATGGGTTCGGAGTAGTGATCGGGCGGGTGAATGCCCACCGACTCGTAGCAGAAGGCGATGCGGTCTTGCAGGGTGTAGAGTTTGTCGGCCTCGAAGCGGTAGGCGGGCCACTCGTTGGATAAGCCCTGGCGCGGGCTGCGCACCGGCGAGAGCCGCACCCGGCCCCCGGCGTAGGCATCGTGACAGATGGCGCAGTTCATGTCGCGGTCGCCGGCCCGGTGGTACCACAGCTCGCGGCCCAGGTTGTACATGGCGATCTCCTGGGAGGTTTTGGGCACCACATTGATGGGCATCTCGCTGGACTTGGAGGCCACGTAGGCGGTGAGGGCTTTCACATCATCGCGCTTGATTTCTTCGGGTTTGAAGCCCTGTAGCCGCACCATGCAGCTCACGATGCGCGTCTCGAGGTCCTCCACCCGCCTGGTATCGGCAAAGTAACGGGGGAGCTGCGTCAGGGCGCCCTCGAGCTTCCCCGGCCCCAGGCCGAAGTCGCAGGCCTCGAGGCTGGCGTTCTTGGGGCCGCGCTTCTGGGCAAAAAGCTCTTCGCCTTGGGCGGCATACAGCTCGCCGGGCAGGATGCCGGCAGTCTGGCGGAACAGCTCCCGCTGCCGCTCAGCTTCCTTGTAGGGGTCTACTTCTTGCTGCTGGGTGAGGGCGATGCTCAGGCCCAACCCCAGCGCCAACAAAAATCCAATCCACAGGCTGCGGTTGCGCATAACATCACCTCTTGGCATTGACCGGCGAGGCCGGGTCGAGCAGGAAAGCGGTTACGTGGGCGGTTTCCTCCGGGGTCAGAATGCCGTGGTGGCCGGCCCGGTACATCAGCGAGCAGGGCATGGAAGCCCAGGCGTTGTAAATCTTGTCGTAGGTGTACTTGACCACCGCCTCGCTGGTGCCGCGCTGTCCGTAATTCACCAGCCCTGGCCCCATCCGCCCGGCCCCTGCTTCCTTGGGGTCGCCGGTGTGGCAGGCGTAGCAGTTACCCTTGCGGGGATTGGTGAAAAGGGCCTCGCCCTGTTTCCAGTCCCCCATCAGCTTGCCGTCGGCGGGGTACTTAATCAGAGCCCGCTGGCGCTCGAGGAAGGCCCCTACCAGCTCTGGGGGCAGTTTGTCGCGGTACTGCGAGCACAGGGCCTGGTCGGGATCTTGCTTCATGGTCTCAGCAAACTTACTGCCGCCGCTCTGAATAGCCTGCTGCACCCGCTGCTGAAAGGGGCCCTGCTGGGAAAGGGTGAGCCCCGCCAGCAGCACGACTAAAACTCCTAAGGTATACCTTTTCTTCACTTCTTGTCCTCCTCAATGGTTATCCGGGCAGTACATAGCGCTGATCCAGCACCCGCATACTGGGGCGCGGGGGGATGTTAACGGTCTTGACCTGCTTGAGGTACTCGGCAATCAGGTCGTAGATGGGGCGGGGGGTGTATTTTTCCACCAGGGTGCCGCTGCGCTGGAGGCGACCCCCAAAGGATGCCAGGGTGTACTCCCGGTTGGGATCGAGGCGGCGGCCCTGAATCGCCACGTTGCGGATGCGCTGGCCGGTGGGGGCGTTTACTGCCAGATCGTAGGTGAGGCCGAAAACCCGGCTCATGTCGCCGCCCTGCTGGTAGAAGGGATCGGGGTTAAAGGTGTTGGCTGCTACATCCTCGAGCACGGCGTGCAGGCGCTCGCCCTTGAGCTTGAACACATAGACTTCGGGGTAGGTAAAGCCGGTGAAGGCCAGGATTTTATCCATGGTGATGGGCTGGCCCGGCAGAATGGCCGTGCCCCAGCGGGTGCCAGTACTGAAAGCTACCTCTACCTCGGGGTAGGCCGCCCGAACCGCCCGCCCGGCCAGCTCGTCCAGGGTGGAGTAGGTGGAGTCGCGCTTGTACAGCAGGGTCTCGGTGGTGCCCAGCACCTGGTCGAGGTAGTCCAGGTGGGGGGCGTAGGCTTCGCGGATGAAGGCCTCGAGCCCAGGGTCGGGCTTGATCAGGTTGGTGGCTACCGGCAGGGTCTTGGCCCGTATATCGGCAATCCCCCCTTTCTTCATCTGTAGGTCTACCCGCACCACGGCCTTGCCCGCCGAACCTCCGGCCACCAGCCAGGTATTGCCCACCCGGATGGGCGCCGGGGTGAAGTCGTGGGTATGGCCAGTCAGAATCAGATCCAGGCCCTTGATGCGCCCGGCCAGGGCCAGATCCAGCGGCACGCCGTTGTGGGAGAGCATCACCACCGCGTCTACGCCCTTGCCCCGCAGCTCGTCCACATACTTCTGTAGCTCGTTTTCCCGGACGCCAAAGGAGAGCCCCTCGGAGAACTCCTCGGGGTGTGAGACCTTCACATAGGGGAAGGTTGAGCCAATCAGGCCTATGGTATAGCCGCCGATTTCGTGGATGGCGTAAGGCTCGTAGATGGGGTCGCCAAACAGGTCGTCCACGATGTTGAAGCTGATGATTTTAGCCTTCAGGGCCTGCACCAGCTCCTCCACGCGCGCACGCCCCAGGGTGTACTCCCAGTGGAAGACCATGTGGTCGAAGCCCACCCGGTTCATCCAATCCACCATGACCTGCCCCTTGGTCAGAAGCGAGATACCGGAGTTGGTCCAGGTATCCCCGCCGTCCAGTACCAGGGTGCGCTTTTCGCCCGCCAGCGCTTTTTGCTGCTGGATCAGGGCCCCGATATAGGCCCCACCCCCCATCGGCCCGAACCGCTGGGCCAGGGTTGCAAAGTCCACCGAGGCGAAGGTGTAGGCCTCGAGGCTACCCCGCCGGATGCCGTAGTAGCGCAAAAATGCCTCGCCGGTGAGGTAGCCAGGCCTGCCCTCCAGGGCTTTGGCCGCCAGCAGGTTGGGCGGCTCCATGAAATAGTGGGGCCGCAGCTGGCCGTGCAGGTCGGTGTTAAAGAGGAGGGTAACGTTGCCAAAAGGAGGCAGATCGTATAGGGCCTCGGGGCGTTCCATGGCCTGGGCGAAGGCTTTGGGAGAGGTAATACCCAAGGCCAGCATGAGTTGTATCAGTTCACGTCGGGTCAAAAAACCTCCTTTCCCCAGGCCTAGGCCCGCCGGGGAACGCGTTGAAGTTTGAGAAACGTTAGCGCTTCAGCGCCGGTTTGGTGTTGAAGTCCGAAGCCGGGTCGAGCAGGTAGGCCACCACATGGGCGATCTCCTCCGGCTTGAGCAGTCCGTTATGCCCAAAGCGGTACATCACCGTGCAGGGGAAGTAGGCCCAGGTGTTGTAAATCACCTCGTAGGTGTACTTCTGTACTGCCTCAGAAGTGCCGCGCTGGCCATACTTCTCCAGGCTGGGCCCTACATTGCCCCCAATGTTGCGGGGAGAGCCCACGTGGCAGGAGAAGCAGTTGCCGCGGGCCAGGGTGTTGAAGATGGCATCGCCCTGCTTCCAGTCCCCCATCAGTTTGCCGTCGGCAGGGTATTTGATGGTCTGGCGCTGAGCCTCGATGAAGGGGCCCAACACATCAGCGGGTAGCCTGTTGCGGTGGATGGAGCACAGAGCCTGGTCGGGGGCCTGTCTGAGCAGGATGTTGGAGTAGTTCTGCCCCCCTGCCTGAATCAACCGCTGGAGCTCGGCGTCAATGTAAGACGGGCCGGTCTGCCCGAGCGCCAGACCCAGGAGCACCAGGAGCGTAAGCAAATAGATGCGCTGCACAAGACCCTCCTAGCGTATGAAACCGGGCAAGTCCATCCGGGCCCCGTTGGCCTGCACGTTCATGAATAGGGTCAGGGCGATGATGGGCTCGGAGTAGAAGTCGGGTGCGGGCATGCTGAGGTTGCTGTAGCAAGCCCGGATGCGGTCGGCCATGGTCCAGGCCTGGTCATTGGAGTAGCGGAAGGCAGGCCAGTGGCTGGCGGCACGTTTGTCCTTGAGGATGTCGGAGTAGGGGAGCACCCCCGCCCGCCTGCCTACGTAGGTCACGTGGCAGGTTGCACAGCCCATATCGCGCGGGCCGGCCCGCAGATAAAAGAGCCGCTCGCCCAGCTCATAGAGCTTTTTCTCCTGGGGCATCAGGGGACGTACCGTTACCGGCTGCTCGTTGGAGAGCGAGGCCAGGTAAAACGCGATCGCTACCACATCGCTGCGCTTGATCTCCTCCGGTTTGAAGCCCTGCAAGCGAATCATGCAGGTGCGGATGCGCGAGTCGAGGTCTTCGACGCGCCGGGTATCGAAGAAGTAACGGGGCAGCCGCCCCACCACCCCCTCGAGCTTCCCCGGCCCCCGGCCAAAGTCGCAGGCCTCGAGGCTCGCTTGCTTGGGCCCGCGCTTGGCTTTGAATAACTGCTCGCCCTGCTCCACATACAGGTCGCTGGGAAGAATCCCTCCGCTCTGCTCCAGAAGCTGCTTCTTCTGCTTCTCGGCCTCCTTGGCCGGATCATCTTCTTCCTGGGCCAGCACCATCAGGCTAAAAAGGGCTAGAGCAACCGCCCCTACCAAACGCCAGAAGCGACCCATCCGAACCTCCTAGGCCAGGGTGAGATCTGCGGTTTTTTCGCCAGTCTGGCCGTTCAGGTCTTTGCAGGTGACCTTGAGCTGACCGGCTTTGTTGGCCTTCATCTTGAAGGCGAACAAGGGGTTGGCGCTGGTGCCAGGGCCCGGCTTGACCTGGGCGATGAGCTGCCCGTCCATGGTCACGTTGACCTCGTTGATGTGGTCGGCAGGAATTAACTTCCCGCTGGCGTCCCGGCGGGTACCGGGCTCCATGGGGTGTTGTACGACAATCTGCACCCGAACTTCATCGCCCGCTTTGGGTTTGGCTGGGTTGAAACGAACCAAGATGTTAATCGCCATGTCATGCCTCCTTAACCGCAACCGCCTACCGTGACCCGCACCGACTGCGCGGCCATCAACAACTTGCCGTCTTTGGTCTCGACCACGGCCCGCACCGGGGCGGTTTCGGCGACCCGCACGCGGGTGGCGTAGTAGGGTAGAACCCCGTTGAGAATGACCGTAAAGAGCAGGGGATTGGCGTTCTTGTCACAGAAGCAGTGAATGGCCTTGACCTGATCGGCGGGCAGGCTGGCCTCGATCTCCACCGGTACGTTGGCGCCCGACTCGGCGATGGTAGGGGCCACCAGCTTGACCTGCTGCGAGAGGGTCAAGTCTTTGAAGCTCTTGCCCAGAACCTGTTGCAAGCCCTTCTCGAGGTTGGCGATGTCCTCGCCCTCGAGGCCTCCCTGGGCCAGTGCCGCCGTGAGCTGATTGGCCAGCACGGTTCCGGCAACGGCCCCTGCCGATGCTTTTAGAAATGTTCTTCTATCCACAACCTTCACCTCCCACCTTCGCACAGATTTGCTGAAGTTCGTTCAGAAACTGTGCACGGGTTCGGCTACCGAATAGCCGGCCCGCTTCTTTCAACGTACCCCCTTGGGGTACGAAGAAGACAAAACTGGGTGTGCCAAACGCCCGCATTTGCGTGCTCAGGGCGCGACCTTCGGGGCTATGGCTGTCCACGCTGGCGACCACAAAGCGGCGCTCGAGGATGCTCGAGACCCTCGGGTCGGACAGCACATGGGTGTTCATCTGGTCGCAGTAAGGACAGGCTTCACTCCAGAAATAGACCATCAAAATGCGTCCATGCGCCTGGGCATACTGGCTGGCCTGGGCATAGGGATACCAGCGCTCGAAGTCTACCCCCTGGGCGTTGACGCCCACCAGGGCCCCGAGCATTAGTAATAAGATGTACCGCATAGCGCACCGAAAGTTTTCGATTACCTATTAATACTACCTGGGGGTATGCACGTCAACTCTGACCCAAAGCGCCCAGGTTGACCAGCAAGCGGTTGTACGAGGCAGCAAATGCGCTTGGTACACATTATCACTGGCTTTATTCCATTTAGATATAGCTTTCATCACTACCTTGACTCGAGGGCCTACCCCAATGTAAGGATTTATCGAGCTACGAATCTTACACAAGAACTAGAGCGTCCCTTGATGAGCGGTAAAGTCTGCCGCAGAAAGACTTTTTGGATTCTTGTTTAATCGTGTAACCTAACCCCTTGTGCACAAAGTCAGCTTGCTATTTAATTCATAGCAACATACCCGATATAGGTATCGACCCACGGGAGGAAACATGAAACGTTTGCTTGCAACCCTCATTTTGTTTACGGTAGGCCTGGCCGTCTCGCCCGGACAGGTTGCCCCGGACTTCCGGCTGCGCAATATATCCGGCAAGGTCTACACCCTGGCCAGTTTTAAGGGCAAGCCGGTGGTAATTACTTTCTGGGCCAGTTGGTGCCCCATCTGCCGGGCTGAGTTTCCCAAGTTGCACCAGCTTGCACAGGAGTACCAGGTGCCTTTTGTGGTCATTAGCCGTGAGCCCCGCGACACCGAACAGGTGGTGCGGGATTACATGAAAAACTACCCCCGATTTCTGCCCCTCCTGGCCCAGCCTGGTGGCGATAACCCGGTTGCTGTAGCCAATCGCTATAAGGTGTTGGGCCAGCCCTGGACTTTTGTGCTCGATGGCGAGGGTAAGGTAGTAAACCTTTATGCTGGCAAGGTGGAGGTCGAGTCCCTCAAGGACGACCTCGCCCTGGCGGGCTATGAGTGAATTACTCGATGCATTGACAGGGTAGATGCCACATGAAAAGTAGCCACACGGCTATGTCTTGGTCGTGTGGCGGGCGGGTGGAATTTAGTGAAGGGTGCGCTCTTTGTGCATGAGCGCAGCCAGATTAAACACAATGTCTTTGGATAGACGGTCGAAGTCGGCCTCGAGCATGGCCTGAGCAGCCTCCACCCCACGCATGCGGAGGGTTTGCACCACCCGGGCGGCGTAGAGGTGGAATGTACGGTGCGTTTCCCGCAGGGCCGTAAACTCGGGGTGCAGGGCCAGGGTGCTGCGGGCGGCCTGACCATAAAGCCAATGACCCAGCAGGCACTGGTTGTCCTGCATGATGACGCCAATATCAAGCTCTTCGTTGGAGTGGCCCAGGATGGCATCTTCGAGGCGCTTACGCCAGGCCAGATGGGCGTTGATCACGGCCTGGACATCCAGGCCCATAAAGTGCTGCTCTGCTGCATCTAACTTGGGGGCTTCCGTGGGTTGTTTGCGGCCCCAGTTACGGAGCCAGTCCAATAGATTCATACGAGTTACAAAGTACGAGGAATTTATGGAAAAGCCGTGGGGGGAGGCCTTTCGGGGAGCGTTAAATGCTGTTACCTCGTGTTACGCGCATACAGCACACCGAGGAAGCTATTTTATGCGTACCTGGCGTGAGCTTAAGCACTACACCCATCGCACCCGCCAGACGTGTATGATGTCTACTTTGGAAAATACCCGGCTTTGGTGACGAACGCGAACGCAGATTCAACCGTAAACTGGCTTACCCATGTAACACCTTGGGCAGGTTCTGCCACAGGATGAAAACCCCCATCACCACTAAAAACCCGGCAAAGCCGCGCCGCAGGGTGAGCTGGGGGATCGAGGCCGCCAGGCGGCCCCCAAACAGGCTGCCCACAATGCCCAGCGCCGCGAAGATCAGCACGATATCCCAGTGGACGGTGTAGCCCTGCTCGGGTAGCAGGTGCAGGTACTTATAGAACCCACTGCCCGATTTCATGGCTACAATCAGCAGGCTGGTGCCCACGGCCAGGTACATGGGCAGCCCGCCCAGCAAGACCAGGGCCGGGACAATTAAAAACCCTCCACCCACCCCCACCAGGCCGGTGAGGATGCCCACTACCAGGCCATCCAGGACGATTTTTAGGTAAGAGCGTTTTTGTGTGGGGGCCTCGAGCCGCGGGGGGCGGAACATCATGTAGGCGGCCAGCAGCATTACCACTGCAAACAGCCCCAGTTGCCAGACCCCCGGCACCCATTTGGAAAAGTAGGCCCCCAGGTAGGTGCCGGCCATGCCCGGCAGGCCAAAAAACAGCACGTTGCGCCAGTCTATCTGGGCCTTGAGGGCGTAGGGTATGGCCCCCACCAGGGCAATCAGGCCCACGATGGCCAGCGACTCGGCAATGGCCAGTTTGTCGGGCTCTCCCACCAGGTAGACCAGGATGGGTACCGTGAGGATGGAGCCACCCGAGCCCAGCATGCCCAGGGCCAGGCCAATCAGAATTGCACCTATCCAGGCTAAGAACATGGGGCCTCCTCGGGTTTGAACGGTGCTTCGGCCACCTGGGTTGCGGTGCGCTCGAGCGGGTAACCCTGGGCCGCGTAGCCCTGGATACCTCCCACCAGCTTCCCCACCTCGAGGCCCTCGTACCCCAGCACCTCGGCGGCCAGTCCGGCCCGGCTGCCCGTAGCACAGATGGTCACGACGGGGCTTTTCAGGGTATCCAGCGCCTCCAAAAGCTGCTCCAGGGGAAGGTTGCGCGAACCCGGAATATGCCCGCTGGCGAACTCTTCCGGCGAACGCACGTCCAGGAGCACAGCCCCGCGCTTTTGCCAGAGGGAAAGCTCGTTGGGGAAGACGTCCTGCATCACTTCACCGGGAGTTTGTGCCGCTTCCAGGCTTCTATGCCGCCTACCAGGTTGTAAGCTTTGTAGCCCTTGGCGGCCAGAAAACGCGCGGCCAGGGCGCTGCGTGCGCCGCTTCGGCACTGGCAGATGATTTCTTTGTCCCTGGGCAGCTTCTCCCATTCGCTGGCCAGCCGATCGAGCGGCAGGGCCTGCGAGCCGGGGATTTTGCCCTCCTGGCGCTCCAGTGGGGTACGGACATCCAGAATAATGGCGCCGGCCCTGGCTTTTTCGTGGGCCTCAACTGGGCTGAGGCGGCCCACTGCCGCCCCGCCACCCAATAGGTTTTTAAGCCAGCCGATCAACGCTCCACCTCAAAGCCTGCGCTCATCCAGCCGTAGGTGCCGCCCTCGAGGTTGCCCACGTTTTCCTTGGCAAAGCCGTGCCCCACCAGGTACTCCGAGGCCTGCGACGAACGGCCCCCGGAGGCGCAGACCACCACCAGCTTGCGGTCTTTGGGTAGTTTGCCCACCTCGCTCACGAAGCGCCCCAGCGGGATATTGACCGCGCCGGGTACGTGGCCCATGGCGTACTCGTAGGGTTCGCGCACGTCCACGACGTAGGCCCCTGCGTCCACCCAGGCCTTGGCCTCGTGCGGGGTGAGCTCGGTGAAGGCGGTCTCGCGGTAGGTCACCTCCACCGGGACGGTGTCCAAGGGCAGCCCGGCGCGGTACCACGCCAGGATGCCCCCGTCGAGGTTGAGCACCCGGGCGTAGCCCTTGGCCGCCAGCCAGGCCGCCGCCTGCGCCGAGCGGCCCCCGCTGCGGCAGTAGAGCACCACCGGCTCGTCCTCAGGCAGCTCGGCGGCCCGCCCGGCGAACTCGGACAGCGGCACCAGCTTGGCGCCGGGGATGCGGGAGTTGGCGAACTCCTCGGCCTCGCGCACGTCCACGAAGAGGACCTTCTCCTCGAGCAGCTCCTGCGCTTGTTGGGGGGTGATGTCCTTGTAGGGCACGGTCAACATGGTTCTCCTCCGTCGTTTAGATCGGGTTGGCGCAGGGGATCCCCGTCTCGCGCCAGGCCTTGATGCCGCCCTCGAGGTGCCAGACCTTGCGGTAGCCCAGCGCCAGGAGGGTCTTCAGGGCTTCTTGGGAGCGGTTGCCGCTGCGGCAGTACAGCAGCACCGGCTCTTCGCGCTCGAGGCGGAGCGGGGCCAAGGCCCCGAGGGTGCCGAGGGGGAGCCGCAGGGCGCCCGGCAGCACCCCCTCCGCCCACTCCTCCGGCTCGCGCACGTCCACCACCCGGTAGCGCTCGAGGGTGCGGTAAGCCGTCTTGGGGTCGAGGTTTCGGGTCATGGTGCGTCCCTTCAGGAGACCCCCGGGCCCGCGGGCTCGGGGTCAGGCAAATCTTCCCTCAGGCCCCCACCGCCTGGCGCGCCTCCCCCTTCTCGGTGGGGAAGCCGTGCTCCTGCCAGGCCCTGATCCCCCCGGTGAGGTTGATGACGTTGGTGAAGCCGGCGGCCAGCAGGGCGCTGATCGCGGTGGAGGAGCGGTCGCCGCCCAGGCAGTGCAGCACCACCGGCTTGTCCCTGGGGATGCGGCCCAGGTGCTTCATCACCCGGCCCGCGTGGAGGTTGAGGGCGCCGGGGATGCGCACGGCCTGGTGCTCGTCGGCGGCGCGCACGTCGAGGATGACCGCCTCGCCCCGCTCCCACAGCGCCTTGGCCTCGGCGGCGGTGAACTGGGGGACGGTCTCGAGCTCGCCCTGCACGTAGCCGTCCAGGCTGGGGATATACCCCACCACCCGGTCCAGCCCGATGCGGACGAGCTGGGTGGCCAGCTCCTGCACCCGCCCGGGGCTGGCCAGCAGGATGAAGTCGCGGTCGTAGGGCAAAAGCCAGCCGGCCCAGGTGGAGAAGCTCTTGCCCGCCGGGATGTTAATCGCCCCCTCGAGGTGCCCCCCGGCGAAGGCGAACTTGTCGCGGGTGTCCACCAGCAAAGCCCCCTCGGCCAGCTTTTGCTGGAACTGCTCGGGGGTGAACGGGTGGGGTTCCTTGAGCTCCCCCAGGATCGGCATGCCGTCGCGGTTGAGCCGCTTCATCTGGGCGAAGTAGTAGGGGGCTTCGGGCTGGCCGGAAAGCAGGGCCCTCACGAAGCCCGCTTCGTCGTCCTTAGCCAGGTAGTCGGCCCACCAGGCGAAGCGGCGCTCGTAGCCCACGGTGGTGCTGGCTACGGCCCCCAGCCCCTTGCCGCAGGCGCTGCCCGCGCCGTGGCCGGGCCACACCTGCACGTAGTCGGGCAGGGTGAGGAACTTCTCCTTCAGGCTCTTAAACATCCGGCGGGCCCCCGGCTCGGCGGTGCCCAGGATGCCGGCGGCCTCCTCGAGGAGGTCGGGGCGGCCGATATCCCCCACGAACACGAAGTCGCCGGTCAGGATAAAGCCGGGTTCGGTCGCGGTCGCCCCGTCCCGTACCAAAAAGCTGATGTGCTCGGGGGTATGGCCCGGGGTGTGAACCACGGTGAGGGTGACGTTGCCGACCCGGATCTCGTCGCCGTCTTTGACGAGCTGGTAGTCGAAGCCCTCGAGGCCCCTGTACTTCCAGTTCTCGTCGCCCTCGTCGGAGAGGTAGAGCTTGGCCCCGGTGGCCCTGGCGAGCTCGCGGGCGCCGGAGAGGTAGTCGGCGTGGATGTGGGTCTCGGTGACGGCCACGATCTTCAGGCCGTTTTTCTGGGCCTCCTCGAGATAAACCTGGATATCCCGCCGGGGGTCTACCACCACGGCCGTGCCCTGCGCTTGGCACCCGATAAAGTAGCTGCCTTGAGCCAGCCCTTCCTCGTAGATCTGTCGAAACAGCATCAGCAAACCTCCTAAGCGCAAGGCTATATCCCCGGGGGGTATATGTCAAGTACCCCTAGGGGGTATTGGATGGCCTCGAGGTCGTGCGGCACGGTACGGCCTCCCACCAGGGCTCGAGCCCCCCGCCCTCGCGTAACCCTGACCCCGGCCCACGCGTGGGCCGGGGCGGAAAGCCCGGCTCATCCAGGTCCTCCACCCCGGCCGCGCGTGGCGCCCGCTCAGCGGCGCAGCAGGCGCACGGCCTCCACGATGCCCCGCGTGTCCCCCTGGCCCTTGGCTAAGTCGGCCTGGCACTCCTCGAGGTAGGTCTCGAAGATGATGTCGCCGGTGGCCTCGAGGGCGCTGCGCACGCCGGAGAGCAGGGTGAGGATCTCGCGGCAGTCGCGGCCCTCCTCGACCATCTTCTGCAGGCCGCGCACCTGGCCCTCCAGGCGCTTGAGGCGGTTGAGCACCTGCTCCTTGGTCGGGGGAGCGGGCCGGGGCTTGCGCTGGGTTCGGGTTCGGTTCGCAACGGCACTCAAGGTTCACCTCGCGGGCTGGGTATCCCTCAGGGGTATCCCCCGCGTATCAGTCTATCCCACGGGCGCGCCGGGGGTGGTCTACCGCAGCCGCTGGAGGAGCTCCTCGAGCTGCGCCCGGTTGACGGGGCCGAGGTGGCGCGCCAGGACCCGCCCGTCCGCCCCGATCAGCAAGGTGGTAGGCAGGCCGCTGACCCGGAAGCTCTCCCGCAGGTTGGCGCTGTCCAGGAAGACCCGCGCCGACAGGCCGGCCTCGCGCAGGAAGCCCTCGACGGCCCCCGCACCCTCCCCGGCGTTGAGCAGCACGACGGGGTAGCCCTTCTGCTGGTACTCCGCCAGCAGGGGCATCTCGGTGCGGCAGGGCGGGCACCAGGTGGCCCAGACGTTGAGCAGCATGGGCTTGGGCAGGTCGCCGAAGCGCGCGGGGGAGGGCTGGGAGCGGCCGGGCTCGAGGTAGGCCAGCGGCCGCGCGTCGAGGGCCGGGCTCTCGAGGGCCAAGCCGGGGCGCAGCAGCGCCTGCTGGAGCCCGAGCGGGAGCGCGGCCAGGGCGAGCGCGCCGGCGGCGGGGACCAGGAGCCGGCCGGCCTCCCGGCGCAGCAGGGCCCCGGCCGTCAGCGCGCCCCCGGCCAGCCCCCACGCCCAGCTCCAGCCCCCGCTGCGGACGTCCACGACCCCCAGCAGGGCCGAGGCGGGGTCGGGCCAGGTCCCCAGGTGCTCCAGCACGTACCCCAGCCGGGCCGCCAGGAGCGCCGCCAGCAGCACCCACCACCCCCGGGCCTCCAGGCCCCGGCGCGCCGCCAGCGCGGTGAAGGCCAGGGCCCCCAGCAGCAGGGCCAGGTTGGGCCAGCTCAGGGCCAGCGGCCCCAGCAGGAGGGCGTCGGGGGTCAGGCTCATCGCTCCAGAGGATAGCCCGCCGACTGCCAGGCCAGTATGCCGCCCTGCACGTTGCGCACGTCCTTGAAGCCGAGCTCGGCCAGCGTCCGGCTGGCCTGTACCGAGCGGTTGCCGCTGCGGCAGATCACGTACACCGGGGCGTCCTTGGGGAGCTGCCCGGCCCGGGCGGCCACCTGCCCCAGGGGCAGCAGGGTGGACCCCGGCACGTGCCCCTCGGCGTACTCGTAGGGCTCGCGCACGTCCAGCACGACGCGGCCGGGCTCGCTGGCGGCCCGAAGCTCCTGCACGCTCACGTCCTTGTAGCCCGGCTTGGGGGCGCAGCCGTTGAACAACATGAGGACCGCCAGGACCGCCAGGAGCCAGGGCGTCACCCGGCACGGCGAGAAGCCCTGCACCCGGCAGGCCAGGAAGGGGCGCAGGCGGCCCATCAGCGCACGCCTCCGATGGTCTCGAGAACGGCCTCCACGAAGGCCCGCCCGGGCCGGCCGTCCAGCGCCTGCTGCACCTGTTCGCGGATTTCGTCGGGGAGCATCTTCTCCATGTCCATGGCTTTTCCTCTGGGCTCCGTAGAGCCTCGCTCCACTATACCCCGGGGGGATATATCTGTAAAGCAAGCCGTAATCGGCCCGGCAATACTTGAACAAACGCTCATGTATTGCTAGACTCCTGCTATAGCTGAGCGGTTGCTCAGATATTGAAACCGCGTTCTCAAGGAGGAGCCCTGATGAGCCGCCCAACGCCCGCACCCCCCGCGCCCCCCGCGCCCGAGCTGTGCTACCGGGTCGAGGGGATGGACTGCGCCGACTGCGCCAACAAGATCGAGGCCCTGGTGAACCGCACCCCCGGAGCGTCTAACCCCCGCGTGGCCTTCACCACGCAGGTGCTGCGGCTCAACCTGGATGAGTCGGTCACGCCGAGGGAAAGCCTGGAGGCCAAGATACGCTCCCTGGGCTATAAGCCCACCCTGCTGGTCCCGGAGGGTACCAAAAGCCATACCCACCCGGAAGAGGCCGCCCACCACCCTGACCGGGGTGAGGCTAGGGCCCAGGACGGCGAACACGTCCACGAGCTGGAGGACAAGCCCTGGCACGCCACCCGCCAAGGGCGCGAGGTGATCACTACCGGCGTATTGCTGGTGGCGGCCCTCGTCTTCGGCTTTATCGAGCCGCAGCTTTCACGCTGGGGCTACATCGCTGCCACCCTGATCGGGGCCTGGTCGCTGGCCCGCAAGGCCTGGGCCGGGGTGAGGCTGGGCAACCCCTTCAGCATCAACACCCTGGTCACCATCGCCGCCATCGGCGCGGTCGTGATCGACGAGGCCACCGAGGCCGCGGTGGTGGTCTTCCTGTTCGCGGTGGGCGAGCTGCTGGAAAGCATCGCTGCCGGAAGGGCCAGGGCAGGGATCAAAGCCCTGGCCGCCCTGGCCCCCAAGACCGCTTTCCTCCTCGAGGGGGAAGGGGAGGACATCCGTACCCGCGAGGTTCCCGCCAGCAGCCTGCGGGTCGGGCAGGTGGTGCAGGTGCGCCCGGGCGGGCGGGTCCCCGCCGACGGCACCATCCTGAGCGGGTTCTCGGCCCTGGACGACTCGCCGGTGACCGGAGAATCGGTCCCCGTGAACAAGGGCCCCGGCGACCCGGTCTACGCGGGCAGCATCAACACCGACGGGGTGCTCACCGTGCGGGTGGACAAGGACCCCTCCGACAACACCATTGCCCGCATCATCCACCTCGTCGAGGAGGCCCAGGAAAGCAAAGCCCCCACCGCCCGCTTCATCGACCGCTTCAGCCGCTACTACACCCCTGGGGTTCTGGCGGTCGCGACCTTGATCGCGGTGGTTCCCCCCCTGTTCCTGGGCGGAGCCTGGCACGAGTGGCTCTACAAGGCGCTGGCGCTATTGCTCATCGGCTGCCCCTGCGCGCTGGTGCTCTCGGTGCCGGCGGCCATCACCTCGGCCATCTCGGCGGGGGCGCGGCGGGGCCTGCTGATCAAGGGGGGCGCGGTGCTGGAGACCCTCGCCCGCGTCCGCACCGTCGCCTTCGACAAGACCGGCACCCTCACCGAGGGGCGGCCCCGGGTGACCGATGTGGTTGCTCTGGAAGGCTCCGAGGCCGAACTGCTGGGCCTCGCCGCTGCGGTCGAACAGGGCTCCTCCCACCCCCTGGCCAAAGCCATCGTGGAGAAGGCCGACGAGGTGGGGGCCACGCTGCCCCCTTCCAGCGACCAGCAGGCCGTCCAGGGCAAGGGGGCACAAGCCATGGTGCAGGGCCGAACCCTGGTGGTCGGCTCGCCCAGGTACGCAGCCGAACTCGCTCCCCTGGCCGCAGAGGTAGCCGGGCAGATCGAGGCGATGGAACTCCAGGGCAAGACCGTGGTGGTGCTGCTGAACCCGCCCACCCCGCTGGGCCTCATCGCCCTGCGGGACGAGCCGCGGCCCGACGCCCGCAAGGCGGTGCAGGCGCTGCACCGCATGGGTATCCAGACCGTGATGCTCACCGGCGACAACCGCCGCACCGCCGAGGCCGTGGCCCGCCAGCTGGGCATAGACACAGTAATCGCCGAGGTTTTACCCGAGGACAAAGCGGCTAAGGTGAAAGAGCTCCAGGCCCAGGGGCGCAAGGTGGCGATGGTGGGCGACGGCATCAACGACGCGCCCGCCCTGGCCTGGGCCGACGTGGGCATCGCCATGGGAGGGGGCACCGACGTGGCCCTCGAGACCGCCGACGCCGCCGTGCTGCGGGGCTCGGTGCGGGGGGTAGCCGAGCTGGTGCGGCTCTCGCGGGACACGATGCGGGTCGTGGCGCAGAACATCGCCTTCGCGCTGGGCCTGAAGGCGGTGTTCCTGGCCACCACGCTGCTGGGCATCACCGGTTTGTGGCCCGCCATCCTGGCCGACACCGGGGCCACCGCGCTGGTCACGCTGAACTCGCTGCGGCTGCTGCGCTTCCGCTAGCCGCCCGCGGCCTGTGGCATACTCGAGACGAGGTTATCGCGATGCCGACCGCTTTAGACCGAGCCGCCGCCTGCGAGGAGCGGGGCATCCACCCCGAAGCCCTCGAGACGGCCCGCCGGGCCGCTCCCGACGAGGCGCGCGTGGCGCGGGCGAGCAGCCTGCTCAAGGCGGTGAGCGACCCCACCCGGCTGCGCATCCTGGCCGCGCTGGCCGCGACCGAGCTGTGCGTGTGCGACCTCGCCGCCCTCACCGGCACCAGCGAGTCGGCGGTGAGCCACCAGCTAAGGCTGCTGCGGGAGGAGCGGCTGGTGGCCTTCCGCAAGGAGGGGCGCATGGCCTACTACCGGCTGATGGACCACCACGTCACCGAGCTCATCCGCAGCGCGCTCGAGCACGCCCAGGAGCCCGGCTGAGCCGGCCGCCCTCGCGCCCGCCTCCCCAAAGAACGGGCTCCCGGAAAGTCAAACCAGGCCCTGCTGGGCGGCCAGCGCGGCGGCGCGGGCGCGGGTGTCGGCGCCGAGCTTGTTGAGGATGGAGGTGACGTGGAACTCGGCGGTGTGCTCGGCAACGCCCGGATCATCGTGCGCGATCGGTTTTGCTGAGCCTGGCAGGGTCGGGGTGTGCAACCGCTACCCGTCGGGGAACTTGACCATCAGGAGGGAAGATGGGGTGAAGCCGGGGTCGCGGCTGGATCGAGCGGCCCTGCTCCTCCTGTCTGCCGGTCGTCAAGCGCCATGCGGCAAGGGTGCATGCTCCACCCGGGCGGGATGGCCGAACCGCGTGGCTTGCGCCTGGAGGATGCGCAGGCGGGTTGGCCACTAGCTTTACGCAGATTTAACATGGGGTCTTTACACTACACGCTGTAGTGTAAAGGGGGGTCCCCGCCATGAATCACTTTCTCGTCGACGTTCTTCCCTGGGAGCAGCAAGTCTGGATCGTCCCCCCGGAGCAGCTTTCGCTCAGCCAGTACGTGCGCTACCGCTGGTGGAAAGCCCGCACTTTCCGGAGCTCGCTCAAGCTCTCCCGGCCTCAGTGGTACGGCTTCTTGAGCCATGAAGGCCGGTGGGTGAGCATGCTGGAAATCGTCCACCGCCCGGCGAAGGTCGGGGTGGAGGACGTGCGGCTGGGCTTGGTAGGGGCGGTGACCACTCTCCCGCAAGCGAGGGGCAAAGGCTACGCCTCCGTGCTGCTGCGGGAGAGCATCGGGTTCATCGGCGACCGGCTTAAGTGCGATTTCGCCTGGTTGATGTGCGCGGAGGATCTGGTCCCCTTCTATGAACGCCTGGGCTGGCAGCGCGTGCAAGGGCCGTTTTACTTCCAGCAGCCCGGCGGCAGGGTGCAGGGTGAGTTGGCGGCAATGGCGTTCGCCTGTCAGGGCAGGTCCTGGCCGGAAGGGGAGCTCGACCTGTGCGGCCTGCCCCTCTAGCAGCTCTGACCCGGGCCGTGGGGTAACCAGTCCCGCAGATGCCACTCCAGAGGCGCGGCGTGCAGCAGGAGTGGTACGAGGGACAGTGCCGCCAGGATGAGCGCGCTTTTCACCACAGCCGCCCGCCAGCGGTGCCCCTCAAAAAGAGGCGCCGGTTGCCCCAAGACGGCCTGCACCCGCAGAGCCAGGCTCGAGCCTAGAATTTCAGCATTCGGGGCCGACTCTGCATGGGCATGCCGTGCGAGGCGCAACAAGGCCGAGGCCACCACGTCACCGCCCACCACCGCCGCCGCCCGGTCGGCGTCGAGCTCTTCCCGTAACCACCAGGCCCGCTGCAGGAGCGGTGCGACGGGCAGGAATGCCGTGGCGGCGGTCAGGCCGGCCACCCACAGGCCACGTTTGACCGAGCGGCGCATCAGATGGTACCGCTCGTGCAGCAGGACAGCTTTGAGCTCCTCGCGGGGCAGCAGCTCGACCAGGCCCCGGCTCACCACCACCTCGGAGAGCTGGGTGAAGGCGAACACGTCGGGCCGGTCCACGTATACCACCCGCCTCAAGCCCAGGCTCTGCGCGAGCTCGCTGAGATCGGGGGGCTGGGCGGCCCCGCCGACCTCACGGCGCAGTGAGGCCAGCAGAGCCCACCTCGTGACCAGCTCGCGCAGCATCCGGAAAGCCGCGAGAGCCCCTGGACCCAGCGCGGCCAGCAGAACCAGCCCGACGGCCGCCTCTCCTGCCCGGAGGGCGAACCAGCAGTCCCCGAGCCAGTCCAAGGCCCCGCTCATGCCCGGGTGACCGCTGGTGCCTGCCACCAGCAGCAACGGCGCCCCCAGCAGCAGCAGCAAGGTGAGCAGGCTGGCCTCGATGGCGCGACCCATAGGCTCACGAGCCTTCCCGTTTGCGCCGCAGTAGGGCCTCGAGCTCGGCGATGCGCCCGGGATCCTCGCGCTCGAGCGCAGCGACGAACTGGGCCACCGCGTAGTCCCCGAAATCGCGCACCAGACCTACCACAACGTCGTGGGTCAACCCCTCTACGAAGGCTTCCCTGGACAGGGCCGCTCCGTAGACCGAGCGCCTCCCACCCGGTTGGCAGCGGGTCACCAGCCCTTTGGCGACCAGGCGACTGAGCACCGTCATCACCGTGTTGAAGGCTAGCCGCTGCGGCAACAAGGCCTTCTGCACCTCCGCGATCGTCTGGGGCCCATGCTTCCACAGCACTTCCATCACCGCCGCCTCGAGGCCGCCCAGGACCCGCTGCAACCCCTGCTCGTTGAGGTGGAACGAGCGCACCTCGCCCATAGGCTCAGTGTACCTGTCGGAGGACAGGTTTTACATGGTCGTGACTGCCTTAGCTGCACTCCGTGTGCGCGTTTGGGCCAATCAAGGTCTTGAAACCTCGTCAAAGTACCGTCGGCACTGCGTAGCGGGTGACGGGTAGCTAAATGCCCACTTCAAGGACGCTCGAGGCCTGCTCGGTAGAGTTGATGGCCGCAACCTTAGCCTGGCCGCGGAGGGCTTTACGGAAACTTAACCGTAAAACCTTAACTTGACAGGCATGGTCAGAATCCTGCCATCCCTTGGCATCGCAGCGCTCCTGTCCAGCGGCCTCGCCCTGGGCCAGAGCAAGCAGCCTGACCCCCTCAGCATCGAGGCCCTGCGCGCCCGCAGTTACCCGGGCAGCGCCATCACCGTCGAGCGCACCCTCACCTCGGGCGCGAACTACCGGCGCTACATCGCCTCCTACCGTTCCGATGGCCTGAAGATTTTCGCCCTCTTGACCGTACCCTCGGGCACCAAGCCGAAGAGCGGCTGGCCCGCCGTCGTGTTTAACCACGGTTACATCCCGCCCGAACAGTACCGCACCACCCAGCGCTACGAGGCGTACGTGGACGCACTGGCCAGGGCGGGCTATGTCGTGTTCAAGCCGGATTACCGGGGGCACGGCAATTCCGAGGGCCAGGCCGAGGGAGCCTACTGGTTTCCGGGCTACACCATCGACGTGCTCAACGCAGTCTCCTCGCTGGCGAAGCTTAAGGAAGTCGATGCCGGGCGTCTGGGCATGTGGGGACACTCGATGGGTGGCTACCTCACCCTGCGGGCCATGGTCGTCGACAAGCGCATCAAGGCCGGGGTGATCTGGGCGGGAGTGGTGGCACCCTACACTGACCTCGTCAACAATTGGCGGCGACCGTACATGGGTGGGCAACCCTCAACTCGGGTACAGCAGCGCAGGCGGGAGATCTTCGATCGCTTCGGCACTCCCGAGCAGAACCCCGGGTTCTGGAACGCTATTTCGGCCAACAGCTACCTGGCAGAAGGCATGGCGCCGATCCAGCTTCATCATAGCCCTGCCGATACCCACGTCCCCTACGCCTTTTCGCAGACCTTGGCGCGGCAACTCAAGGCGGCCGGGCAGCCGTATGAGTTCTATAGCTACGCCGGAGACGACCACAACCTGAGCAAGAACTTCGCCCAGGCTATGCGGCGCTCGGTGGCGTTCTTCGACCGCTACCTGAAAGGGGGATCGTGAACCGGCGGATCGTGCACCTCCTGTTGCCCGTGCTTCTGTCCACGGCCGGGGCCGTGCCCGGGGCGGTGCGGCTGGAAGGCGTTCGCCACGAGTACCAACGCCTCAACAACTGCGGCCCCGTCACGATCGGGATGGCCCTGAGCTTCTGGGGGAGCAAGCTGACGCAGTACCAGTCCGCTCCTGTGTTGAAGCCCAACCGGGCCGACAAGAACGTCTCGCCCGATGAGCTGGCAGCTTATGCCCGCAGCCAGGGCTACGCCGTGCACGGGGGCGCAGCCGGCGATTTGGCGTTGATCAGGCGGCTGGTGGCAGCGGGTTACCCGGTAATCGCCCAGACCTGGTTCGTCAGCGACCAAGGCGGCATGGGTCACTACCGTCTGATTACCGGCTACGACGAACGAGGGGGCTATTTGTGGGCCTACGACTCCTACAACGGCCCCAACATACGCCTCGAGTACACGGAGTTTGACAGCCTGTGGCAGGTGTACAACCGCACCTATCTAGTGGTTTATCCCAAAAGCCGTGAGGGGGAAGTGCGCAAGTTGCTGGGTGATCGGGTGAACGCGGGATGGGAAGACCAGCACGCCCGGGCGGTAGCCCTCCAGGAAACCCGGACCCAGCCCCGTAACGCCTTCGCCTGGTTCAACCTGGGCACCAGCCTGCTTAAGCTGGGCGACGCCGTGGGGGCTGCCCAAGCCTACGACCAAGCCCGCGGCCTGCCGGTCAACCGGGCCTATGACCCCGACCGGCCCGGCGGGATGCTGGGTAATTGGCCTTGGCGTACCCTGTGGTACCAGTTTGGTCCCCTGGAGGCTTACTACAAGGTGGCCCGCCATGGCGAGGTGGTTTCCTTAGCTAGTGAGACCCTGCGGTGGGCTCCCGACCATGAGGAGTCGTACTACTGGCGCGGCAAAGCCCGGGCTGCGCTGGGACAGCGTAATCTAGCCCTGGCTGACTTCCGGGCAGCCCTGCGCTATAGACCCGGCTATGCCGAAGCCCGGGCTGCGCTGCGGGAATTGCAGGCGAAAGCCGCACGCTAGGCTCAAAACTGGATCGTGCCAGTCCCCTCGCCGAAGCGGCGGGGTATCATGCCGATGATCCAGTCGGTAGCAGCCACGTAGGTCCAGGGCGACCCCTACGATCACCGCGATCCCGGAGAGGCCAATTAGCGTTGCTGCGGTCAAGATGAGGGTTTCATACCCGATTCGGTTAGTTCGTCACCGTTCGGTGACGAACTGACCCGACCGAAGTTATCCGCGTGGCGGAGGGCGGTAGCGCCCCTCGGGAGGGATACGCTTGCTTCGCCGACCGTCAGGGAGGGGTATGCTCTGGGACCCGAAAAGATAGCCTCCGGGGCTCTTCGGTTTGGAAGATTATCTTTTTGAATCCGGTATCGTATAGGCTCCAAGGGCAGCTAAGGTCGTGGATCAGAGCAACCGTTCCAACCGAAAGGGGAACTGATGCCTGAACGCCTCGGCCATGGTGGCCCCGGCATGGCTCAGCAGTCCGTGATAGAGCGCCGACGACTTGTCCATTTCGCGATGCAGCGAGCGCCCCAGCTCGAGGTCGGACAGGTGGGCATATCCAGGAACAATGGTCTCCAGTGACTCTGGGTTAAGCCTGCTGCGCAGCACCTGTGCAGTGAAGGCCATCTGCCCCTCGAGCACCCCCAGGGCCTGTTGCTTGAGGGCAAAGGTGGATCCGATCTCGACCACACAGTTGGGGTTGTGCGGCGACATGTAGTAGAGGTCGCGGATCAGGTGGCGCTCAAACCCGCCACACTCCTCGATGCGCCAGTCCCGTCCGGCCAACGAGGCCGCCTCGAGATACAAGAGCATGAGCAGTCTGCGGTCGGGGTCGAGGTCGGCATAGGAATGCTCGGGGTCTTGCGTGATCAGGATGTCCGGGCGGGTCTCCCGGATCAGTCGCACCAGCTTGATTTTGGAGGGGGTGTCGAGCTGGGTCTCGCCGACCTGAAACTCCAGGAACCGCACCGACCGTACCCCCAAGATCTTCGCGGCTTGCTCGATCTGGGGGCGGGTCTGCGGCCTGGACAGCACCACGGCAGCGTGTACGGCATCGCCCCCCTGGGCGTGCAGGGCCAGCGTACCACCCACTTCCACGATCTCCAGGCCATAGGTCGCCAACATCAGAATGCTTTTGGGCATACGATCAACCTTTGCGCAAGCGCGGGAACAGATAGCCTTCCAAAGCGCGGCCGGTAAGGGCGAAACCCAGCACCGCTAACGTGATCATCACCCCCGGGGGCACCACCCACCAGGGCCACGAACCGTTGAGAAAAGCCCCGCGAATCTGGGCGTAATAGAGGATGGAACCCCAGCTCTTGCGCACCGGGTCACCCAAGCCCAAGAAGGAGAGTGAGGCTTCGATCAGGATGCTGCCGGATGCCACCAGAATGAACTGCGAGACTGCGATGGGCAGCACCCCGGGCAGGATGTGGCGGAAGAGGATGTGGAAGTCGCTAGCCCCCAGGGCCCTGGCCCCTTCGACGTAGGTCGCCCCGCGCAAGGCCAGCACCCCGGAACGGATCACTCGAGCGGGTCGCGCCCAGATGACCAGCATGATGGCGGCAATCAGGTTGCCGGTGCTTGGTCCTAGATAGGCGGCCACCACGATCATCAGCGGGATGAAGGGCAGCACCAGCATCACGTCCACCAGGCGCATCAGCGCCCCGTCCAGCCAGCCACCGCTGTAGCCCGCTACCAGACCCACCAACGTACCGATCAAGATGGCGCCTGCCGCAGCGCTAAAGCCGATCAGGAGCGAAACCCGCGTACCCACGATTAGCTCGGAGAGAATGTCCTGACCCACGTCGTTGGTGCCCAGCAGATGGGCGCTCGAGGGTTGCTCAAAGGGTTTGCCGCTGGGCAGGGTGGGGTCATAGGGGGCGATCAGCGGGCCGAACAGGGCTAAAAACAACATCAAGGTCAGCAAGCCCAGGCCCGTAACGCCGACAGGGCTAGCCAGAAGCATCTTCGAAAGCTCGCGCCAGCGTCTTGATCGGGCCGAAGCAACAGCAGAGCTAACCATGTGAACCCCGTACCCTGGGGTCAACCAGGGGATAGAGCAAGTCTGCCAGCAGGTTGAAAAGCAACACCGAAAGCGTCACCAGGAAAAAGGCCCCCTGCAGCAAGGGGTAATCGCGGTTGGTGGCCGACTCAAACAGCAGCCGCCCCACCCCTGGATAGGAGAACACCGTCTCGATTACTGCGGCCCCGCCCACCAGCGTTCCCAGGTTGAGCATGAACACCGTGAACACCGGGAGGATGGCGTTGCGCAGGGCGTGCTTGTAAAGCACCTGGCGCTCGGCCATTCCCTTGGCCCGGGCGGTGCGGATGTAGTCCTCTCCCAGCACGGCGAGCATCGCGTAGCGCATCACCAGGTAGGTGCCGGAGAGGCTGGCGATGGTGAGGGTGGTGGCGGGCAATACCAGGTGACGCGTCACGTCTACCACCGCCGACCAGCCCTGGTAGTTGGCCCACGCAGTTCTGGCCCCGAAAACCGGGAAGATCTGTAGCTGCACGGCGAAGATCGCCACCAGCATCATCCCCAGCCAGAAGGTGGGCACCGCGTCAAGGGCGATCGAGCCGGCCAGGGTGGTGTTGTCCAGCATCCCCCCACGCCGCCAGGCGGCCAGGGCCCCTACGATGACGCCGAAGAGCGAGGAGAGGAGCAGGGCGGTTGCAGTGAGCAGAAGAGTCCAGGGTAGGCGCTCGAGCAGGATCGAGCGCACCGGACGATTTTCCTGGTAGCTGTAGCCGAGATCGCCACGGGCCAACTGGCCCAGGTAGCGCAAGAACTGCACCAGCAGCGGCTGGTCCAAGCCCGCGCGCTGGAGGATGGCCTGGCGCTGCTCGGGGCTCAGCGTGGCCACCTCATCACCAGCGAGGAACTGCAACGGGCTGCCCGGCATAGCCCGGGGCAGGAAGAAGTTCACCGTCACTGCGACCAGCAGCACCAGGAGGTATTGGCCCAGGCGATTGAGCATCGACTGCCCTTTACTGCCCTTGCAAGAAGGAGCGCTTGTTGATGATGCCCTGGCCCTTCTGGAACTTCCATCCGTCATAGGCCTCGGGCCGGTAGGCGTAGACCCCGTCGGCATACCACAAGGTGATAAAGGGTAGATCGCGCGCGATGATGGTCTGAACCTGTGTCGCGAGCTGCTTGCGCTGGTCGAAGTCCACGGTGGTGACCATGCGCTCCGTGAGGCTGTCCACCGTAGGGTTCTTGTAACCGCCGATGTTGAGCGTCCCGGCAGCAGGGTTGGAGTTAAACAGCCCGCGCAGGTTGAGCTGCGAGGTCACCGGGGCGGACCATCCCCACATGGCCAACTCGAAGTTGCGGCCTTTGGCCACGTCGAAGTCCGGCCAAACTGCCTGTTGCACCGTGGTGGGGTCGAGCGAGCGTACGTTGAAGACGATGCCTGCGGGCCGAACCTGCTGGGCGATCAGCTCCGCGGCACGGATGCGCAAAGGGTTGTTGGACTGCACCAGAAGCGTGAACTCCAGCCGCTTGCCGTCCTTGCCCACGCGTACACCCCCCGCGCCGGCCCGGTAGCCCAGCGAGTCCAGCACCTTCCCGGCCTCGGCTACGCTCAGGCGCTTGTACTCACGGGTGGCCGCACTGTAGAAGGGCGACTGCGGGTGCACGAAGCCGGCGTTGCCGGGAGTGCCGTAGCCGAGCAGCAACGTCTCGACCAAGCCCTTGGTGTCGATCAAGCCGGCCACCGCCTGGCGGAAGCGGACTTCGTTGAACGGCGGGATCGTGGTGTTGAACTGCAGCAGGGTGCTGGCATACCCTGGCCCCCGCACCACCTTGAGCCGTGGGTTATTGGAGAACTGGCCGATCAGTTCGGGCAACACCTCGCGGCTGGTCGCGCTGATCTGCCCGGCCTGTAGGGCCTGGAAGGTCGAGGTGGCGTCTTTGATGATGCTCAACACCACCTCGTCCGCACCGGGTTTGCCGCCAAAGTAGCTGGGATTCTCCACCAGCCGGTACGACTGGTCCGGGCGGTGCTCCACCAGCTTGAAGGGGCCGCTGCCCGTGGCGTTCTTGAAAGCCCTGGGGTCGGTGACGTTCTGCCAGAGGTGCTGGGGCAGGATGGGCACGTCGGCCAGCGTGACCTGCTGGAAGTTGGCCTCGGGCCGGGGAAGGGTGATGACTACTGTGCGTTCATCCGGCGTGCGGATGTCGGAGATGCCGCGCACCGCGGTAGCGAAACGTCCGATCAGGGGGTACTTCTTGTAGTACTCGTAGGAGAACTTCACGTCGGCGCTGGTCAGGGGTTTGCCGTCATGCCACACAGCGCCCTCGCGGAGCTTGATGGTCCACTGCCGGCCCCCGTTCGTGCTGGTGACGCTCTCCGCCAGCCAAGGGCGGGGCACGTCGCCTAGGTCGTTGAGCATCAGGGTGTCGAACACCAGGGACAGCATGTTGTAACCGGGGTAGCCGGTCACGTACGTGTAGGGAGTTAGCTCTCCCTCATCCTGGGGTATGGCGAGAATGATGCGCTGGCCAGTGTGACCGGCCAGTGCGGCACCTGTCAGCAGCGCGAAGGACACAGCCAGGACTAACGACAGCACGTTGAATCGCTTCATTTCCCCTCCCGTACACAGCCGCAATCCCCACCCTCAGAATAAGCCGAGCGTTGAGCGAAGTGGGCGAGGTTGCGTGGTGTTAATGGGAGAACGATGGCATTGAATTGTTAAGCTAATGTAAAGCCGCCCACGGAGGAGTCAGGAAACCGCTTCCCGGCGAGGGCAGGACGCGCATCAGGGCGGTGAGCCGGGCATTGCCCCGCCGTTAGGTGACCCCACGCTCCGCAGACCCGGCCCCGCTCCTACCCGCCACACCGGCGGGTCTTTCGGGCGACGGTGGTTCGCCAAAACCACCGTCGCCGCCGGCCTACAGCTCGAGCGGTTTATATATTTGTCTATCCGGATAAAAGGATATAATCAACGGCATGGAGCGCCACGGCGTTTCGTACCCACCCCCCCAGCAAGACTTCGAGCGAGTCCTGAGGACATTCCAGGCCCTGGCTGAGACCGCCCGCCTGCGCATCGCCCTGGGCATGATCGAGGGGGAGCAGAGCGTGGGTTGCCTGGTCGAGCGCCTCGACCTGCCCCAGAGCACCGTCTCGAGGCACCTCGCGGCGCTACGGGCGGCTGAGGTGGCGACGGCCCGCCGCGAGGGGACCAAGGTGTTCTACCGCCTCAAGAGCCACATCGCCGACCTGCTGACCCAGGCCTTCGCCCACGCCGAGCACCAGCGGCTGGGGCTTCCCGAACACGGGGCTTCGCGGTGAAGGTCCTCCTCCCCTTCCGGAGTCTGCGCAACCCGCTTTTCGCCCGGCTCTACGCCGCGCAGACTACCAGCCTGTTGGGCGACGCCTTTACCTGGGTGGGTCTGGCTCTGCTGGCCTTTGAGGTGGGTGGGGCACGGTCGGCGGCGATTCTGGCCGGGGCGCTCACGCTGCGGGTTACGGCCTTCGTGGCTCTCTCGCCGCTGGCGGGAGCCTTGGCCGACCGGATGGACCGCAAGACCCTGATGGTCGCTGCCGACCTGGGGCGAATGGTGGTCATCGGGCTGATGCCCCTGGTAAGTGAGGTCTGGCAGGTCTACGTGCTGATGTTTGCCCTTAACGCGCTCACCGCCTTTTTCACCCCCGCGTATCAGGCAGCCCTGCCTCAGGTGACGCGGCAGAAGGACTACGCTCAGGCCATCGCGCTTTCTGGAGCGACCTACGAGGTGCTGGGGGTGCTCGGCCCCGGGGTGGCGGGTGCGATCGCCGGGCTGATCGGGGCACGGAACATTTTCTTCTTGGACGCGGGGACCTTTTTGATCTCGGCCCTGCTCATCTTGACCCTGCCGGTGAGGCTGCGGGTGGATCGGTCGTCGGACACGGCACAGGCCACCACGTTACGCGACGTTCAGGACGGAACACTGCGGTTATGGCAGGACGCCCCGATGCGCTACGCGCTGCTGCTGGAGTTGGTCGCGGCGGTATCGGGTGCGCTGATTTTGGTGGGCACGGTAGGGCTGGTGCGGGGGCAGCTCGAGCTGGGCGACCTCGAGTACGGCTGGGGGATGGCGGCCTTCGGGGTCGGGGCCACGCTGGCGGCCCTGGCGGTGGGCGCCCTGGAGGGGCGCCTGCCCCGCACCACCTTCGTGCTGCTGGGGGCGCTGGTCTCCACACTGGCGGTGCTGCCCGCCAATTTCGTTCCGTTCATCCCTTTGCTGCTCCTGTGGATCCTTGCCGGGGCGGGCCAGAACTGGGTTAACCTGCCTACTCAAACACTCATCGCCGACCGCACCCCTGAAGCGTTCCAGGGGCGGGTCTACGGGGCACACTTCGCCTGGAGCCACCTGTGGTGGGCGTTGACTTACCCCCTGGCCGGCTGGCTGGGGAGCCGCTTCGCCGAGCAGTCCTTCTTATACGGCGGTTTCGTGGCCGTAGTTCTGCTCGCCGGAGTGATGCTCCAGCCCAGGCTCAGGAACCGGGCGACGCCGGGGTGAGTCGGCAAAACGTCCCCGCCCGGCTCTGCCCCTCTAGGGCAGTCGCCGCCGCAAGGGCGAGCCCTCGGGGCGACCGAGCGCCCCGAACGGGAGCGGGGCGGGAGGCCGGTGATGGGATTAAATCCCTTCGGCGGCCAGGAGGGTTGACCCGTTGGGCCTATGGGCTCTTGGCCAGTTTGCCCAATACCCGCCTCGAGAAACGGTCGGTGGCTCCCTCCCAGTTGCCTTCGAGGGCCTCCAGGGCTTTGCGGCTTTTGCCCGTGCGGAGCGACTCCACGATGACTTGATGTTCTTTTACGGACTCCATCGCGTCCTTGGAGTCGAAGTGGGCCAGCTCGAAGCGGCGTAATTTAACCTTCAAATCCGCCAAGAGCTGTGCCAACTCGCGGTTGCCCGAGCGCTCGATCCAGACCTGGTGGAAGGCGTTGTCCGCCGCCAGCGCCGCCTTGGCGTCGTGGCGTTCGATGGCCTGAGCCAGACGGGCGTTGGCCGCTTCCAGGGTCAGGAAATCGGCCTCGGTCAGCTTGAACTGAGCCAGCTCCAGGGCGTAGACCTCCAGGCGCTGCACGATGCCGTACAACTCATCGGCCTGCTCGGGGTCGAGCCGCGCTACCCGGGTCCACTTGTGCGAGGCGGTCTCGATCAGGCCCTCGTCCTCGAGCCGGCGTAGCGCCTCGCGAACCGGGGTACGGCTGACCTCGAGCGCTTCCGCCAGTTCGACATCCTTGATGACCTCACCCGGCCTGAGTGTGCCGTCGATGATCCAATCCCGCAGCTGTTTGTACACCTGTTCCCGGGCCAGCTCCCGCTTGACCTTACGAACCTGTGATGGCAGTGGCACACGTGAAGTATACCTCAACCCTTGACTTGTAGTATCAAATATGCAATATATTACTGTGTCGCCAGCCCAAGCCCAACCCCCTGCTGCTCACAGGGTTCGGCTACCCAAGTTAAGGGTTCGGCCACCGGAGTTAAGCGTGTTTGACCTCGACAAAGCCCGCAGGGAGACTCCTGGGGTGAACCATGTGGTTCACCTCAACAACGCCGGGGCGGCGCTGATGCCCCAAGCTGTGTTGGATGCAGTCAAGGCCCACCTGGAATTGGAAGCGCACACCGGCGGTTACGAGGCGGCCCGTGCGCGGGAGGGGGAGTTGAGCGCAGTGTATACCTCGCTGGCGCGGCTGCTGGGCTGCCATCCCGATGAAGTGGCGGTGGTGGAAAACGCCACCCGGGCTTGGGACATGGCCTTTTACAGCATCCCCTTCCGGGCGGGAGACGTGATCCTCACCAGCCAGGCCGAGTACGCCAGCAACTACATCGCCTACCTCCAGGTATCCCGGCGCACCGGGGCGGTGGTCGAGGTCATCCCTGACGATGAGCACGGTCAGGTAGACGTCGAGGCCCTTTCAAGGATGCTCAAGAAGCGGGTCAAGCTGGTCTCGATCACCCACATCCCGACCAACGGGGGGCTGGTCAATCCCGCAGCCGAGATCGGAAGGCTCACCCGAGCGCACGGGGTGCTGTACCTGCTGGATGCCTGCCAGTCGGTGGGGCAGATGCCCGTAGACGTACAAGAAATCGGCTGTGACCTGCTTTCAGCGACCAGCCGCAAGTACCTGCGGGGCCCGCGTGGGGTGGGCTTCCTCTATGCTCGCAGGGAGGTGTTGCAGCGGCTCGAGCCACCCTTCCTCGACCTCCATGCCGCGACCTGGGTAGCACCCGACCGCTACGAGATCGAGCCCGGCGCCAGGCGCTTCGAGAACTGGGAGTGCAACGTCGCGGGCAAGCTGGGCCTTGGAGCCGCGGTCGATTACGCGCTGGCCTGGGGGCTGGAGAACACGTGGCCCAGGGTGCGGGCCCTGGCCGAGCAAGTGCGCAGGGGCCTGGGCGAGGTTCCCGGGTGCGAGGTGCTCGACCTGGGTCGCGAACGGTGTGGCATCATCTCGTTCACCCTCGAGGGCTACGCCCCCGACCAGATACGCGACTGCCTGCGGCGGCAAGGCATCAACGTCAATGTCTCCCGCGCCCCTTCCACATTCTTGGACATGACCCGGCGGGGCATCAAGGAATTGGTGCGGGCGAGTGTCCATTACTACAACAGCGAGACCGAACTTGAGCGGTTTCTGGTCGCGCTCGGGCGACTCGAGCAGGAAGTGCGGGCTTAGGCGGGCTTAAGGAGGTAGGCATGCGGAGCAATTTCCCGAACAGCGGTTGGCTCACGGTCGCGGTGCTTGGGCTGTTGGCGGTAGGGGGTATCGGCCTGTGGCAAAGAGGTGGTGCCCAAGCCGGCGATCTGCTGTCGCGGGTCAGGGCCGCCGGGGTGCTGCGGGTGGCCAACACCCAGGCCAGCCCGCCCTGGAGCATGATCGACGACAAAAAGCAGCTCGTGGGCTTTGACGTTGACGTGGCTTATGAATTGGCCAAGCGCCTGGGCATTCCCAAGGTGGAATTCGTCGCCGGGCGTTTCGCCGACTTCATCGCGGGCATCGAAGCGAACAAGTACGACATCGTAATCTCAGGACAGACCGTCACCGAAGAACGCAAGAAGGTGGTGGATTTCTCCATCCCCTATCAGGCCATCAGCGTGTCGGTGTTCACCCGTCCGAGCCGGGTGGGCCAGTTCAAGAGCTTGGAGGACCTGAGCGGTAAGCGGGTGGCGGTGACTTCGGGCTCAACCCAGGAGAAGTTCGTCCGCGAGAAGGTCCCCGGGGCCATCCCTAAGACCTACGAAAACGGCACCCTGGCGCTCATGGACGTGGCCTTCGGCCGTGCCGACGCGGGGCTTTTCAACCGCTTCGTGGGCGCTTATCTCGCCCAGAAAAACGGGCTGCTGGTGGCCCCCGCCTTCGACCTGGGGGTGGAGCTCAACGCCATGAGCTTCCGCAAGGGTGAGGCCGCGTTCAAGGCGGCGGTGGATAAGGCGCTGGCCGACATGATTGCCGACGGCACGCTCACCGCCATCTCCAAGAAGTGGCTCGGCGGGCAAGACATGGCGGCGGCGCTGGCGAAGTATGCCAAATAAGCAGCAGGGGAGGCTGGTAGATGCTCGAGCTACTCCAACAGGCCGCACCCTTCTTGCTCCAAGCTCTGTGGACAACCATCTGGCTGGGTGTGGTTTCGTTCGTCCTCAGCCTGGCGGTGGGGCTGGTGGTGGCGGTGGCTCGGATGTACGGCCCCTGGCCGCTGCGGGCCCCAGCCGTCGCGTTCGTTTCACTCGTCCGTGGCACCCCTTTACTCACCCAAATCCTGCTGGTCTATTACGGCCTGCCACAACTGGGATTCACCATTGAAGCCATCCCGGCGGTCGTTTTGACCTTGGCCCTGCACGCCGGAGCCTACACCAGTGAGGACATGCGCGGCGGCATCCAGTCGGTGGACAAGGGGCAGTGGGAGGCAGGCTATTCCAGTGGCATGACCTTCGCCCAGGTGATGCGGCGGATCATCCTGCCGCAGGCGATACGTGTGATCACGCCCTCGCTGGGCAACCGCTTCATCACCATGATGAAGGACACCTCGCTGGCCTCGGTGGTAACGGTGGTGGAGCTGACGCGGGTGGCCGAGCAGATCGGTTCGGCTACTTTCCGCTACATGCAGATGTTCGTGATCGTGGCCCTCATCTACTGGGTCGTCAACTCGCTCTTGTCGCTGGGCCAGGCCAAACTCGAGGAGCGGATGCGGAGGGCCTACCAATGAACCACCAGGAAATGCACGTGCACGGAGTGCCGCACGCTCACGGTGGGGTCTGCCAGATTCGTGCCGAAAACATCCACAAGCGCTTCGGTTCGCTCGAGGTGCTCAAGGGGGTCTCGCTTACGGTCCACAAGGGCGAGGTGGTGGTGATCATGGGGCCTTCGGGTTCAGGAAAGACCACCTTCATCCGCTGTCTGAACTTCCTTGAGGAGCCCGATCAAGGCCGGGTGGTCGTTTGTAACGTGGAGGTGGACTGTGGGGTGAGGGCTGCTAGCCGTGAGCGCAGCGGCAAGATCCGCCAACTGCGCACCCGGGCGGCGATGGTCTTCCAATCCTTCAACCTCTTCCCCCACATGACCGCGCTAGGCAACGTGATCGAAGGACCGATCCAGGTGCTGGGTATGAAGCGCGAGGAAGCCGTAAAGTTGGGCGAACAGCTCTTGGCCAAGGTGGGGCTGGCTGAAAAACGTGACGAGTACCCGTCGAGGCTTTCTGGGGGACAAAAGCAAAGGGTGGCCATCGCCCGCGCCCTGGCCATGAACCCCGAGGTGGTGTTGTTCGACGAGCCCACCAGTGCCCTGGACCCGGAGTTGCACGAGGAGGTCCTGCAAACGATGCGGCAGCTCGCCAGGGACGGGATGACCATGATCGTCGTCACCCACGAGGTCAAGTTCGCCCACGACGTGGCCGATCGGGTAGTGTTCATGGCGGACGGGACGGTGGTCGAGGAGGGGGTGCCCCAGGAAATCCTGGTCAATCCCAAGCACCCGCGCACGCGAGCCTTCCTCCGTTTGGTCGAGCACTGAGCGGAGGCGGTATGGCTCGGCCGGTTGGTGGTCGATGGCGGTCGAGAATCGCCGCCTTCCGTTCGCAAGCCTCCTGGGCAGTGCCTCGTGGGTTCGGGGCCGGGGAAACGGCTGCGGCTCTCGAGCATGGTCCCAGAGGCGCACTGTGCGTAGCGTACCGTCATGGTGTCCTGTCCCTCGCCCCCCGTTTTGCTAGCGGTTGACGGCTTTTTCGGCTTCTCCCTCCTACCTTCCGCGTCAGGCCCATCAGGTACATTTGGTACATTTATGCCCTGGCTTTTGCCCAAGCCCATCCCTGAAAGCTCCGACCGGCTCCTCCAGCGCTGGCTGGGCGGGCTGGCCGAGCGGCTGTCGGACCCCTCCACCGACCGCTACGCCCTGGTGCGGGACGAGCTCGCGCGCATCCTGCACGCGCGGCCCTACGACGAGCTGGCCGAGGCGGCGCCCATGGCGGCCTTCGCCCTCGACGCGCGCAACGCCACCTTCGAGGCCGAGCACTACGTCGCCACCGACCCCGAGAGGTTCGACCGGGTCAAGCCGCTGCTGTGGCTGTGGAAGGCCCTCGACCTCACGCCGCTGGGGCAGTCGGTGCACTCGGGCGTGGCCATCCGCCGGGCGCTGGCCCCCTTCATCTTCAGGCGCGTGGGGCGCAACCCCAAGTTCTTCCAGAACGTGGAGTTCAGCGTGGGGTACAACCTCGAGCTCGGCGACGACGTGGTGGTGCACCGCTACGCCCTCCTCGACGACATCGGCGGGCTGGTGATCGGCGACCGCTCGTCCGTCTCCGACTACGTCAACCTCTACAGCCACACCCACCACGTGCTGGCCTCGCCCGACGTGACCCTCAGGCAGACCCTCATCGGCTCGGGGGTGCGCATCACCTACCACGCCACCGTGCTGGCCGGGGTGTGCGTCGGCGACGACGCGCTCATCGGCACCGGGGCCGTGGTCACCAAGGACGTCCCGCCCCACGCCGTCGCGCTGGGCGTCCCGGCCAGGCCGGTGCGCTACAAGGTGCGCCACGACTGCCCCTACTGCCGCCGCGGCGAGCCCCACCCCTCGCAGTGCCAGGACCGCCTCCCCGACCGCAAGCCCAACCCCGACTACCCCGACTTCCTCAAGCCCGGCTTCGGGACGCGGGAGGCGTGAGAGCCGCCCGCGGGGGCGGCCAGCCCTCAGCCCTCAGCCGTCAGCGGGAGGCTAATCGCTAGTGGCCTGTGGGGAACCTCTCCTGGTGGACGGTGGCGAACTGACTGGGTCTGGTACTCCTCACGAGAGGAGTGGGGGTCCGGGGGCTTCCCAGCGGGCCCCCGGCTGCCGCATGCCGGCATAGTTTGACCCTCGGCACTTCAGGGACAATCTTCCCTTATCCCACCCCATCTGGGGTGGGATACTCGAGGCTATAGGGTGCGCCCTGGCCCTGGGACCACCGAGCCAACCGGCAAACCCGAGGAGGGTGTTTGACGTGCAAGGCAGAGCCAACATCCGAACCGTTGCCTGGGTTGTCACCCTGCTTCTGGGCGTAATTCTCTACCTGCTGTACCCGGCGTTGCTGCCCTACCTGCTGGCGGGCGCCATGGTGCTGATGCACCTGGGGGGTCACGGAGGGCACGGCCACGGCACGTGTCAGCCCGACACGGACCCCGACCGAACGGATCAGCCGAAAGAGCGCAGGCCTCACCAACACTGAAGACGAGCCCGGCGCCGGCGGGCGCCGGCGGAGCCCGACATGAACACGTTCAACCGCAACCTCGACCACCTTCCCTTAGGCGTGCGCAGCCGACTTGAAACCCTGTTGAGCCGGACGGGGGGCCGCCTTGCCGTGTTGCCCATCGACCAGGGTCTGGAGCACGGCCCTATCGACTTCCTCGACTCCCCCGAGGCCGCCGACCCCGAGCACCAGTTCCGCCTGGCGGCCGAGGCCGGCTTTTCCGGCATCGCCGCGCACCTGGGCTTGGCCGAGAAGTACCTGCCCGATCATGCCGGCCAGGTTCCGTTAATCCTCAAGCTCAACGGCAAGACCGGCATTCCTCCGGACGAGGAGGCCTTCAGCCCCCTCACCGCCGGCGTGGAGGACGCCCTCCGGCTGAACGCACAGGCGGTCGGTTATACCCTCTACGTCGGCTCACCCGCCCAGGACCGCGACATCGCTCAATTTCAGCGGGTACGGGCGGAGGCCGGGCGCTACGGCCTTCCCGTCATCGTCTGGGCCTACCCGCGGGGCCGCTGGGTTGACCAGAAGGGGGGTAAGGATTCGCCCTACGCCGTCGAATACGCCGTGCGGGTCGCCCTTGAGCTCGGGGCGGACGTGGTCAAGGTCAACATCCCGCGCTACGACCCCGCCCGTAAGGAGCAATACCCCGGTGAATACAAGAACCTGGAGCTTTCGCCTCACCAGGCCCTGCGGCGGGTGGTGGATCTGGCGGGGCGAGCGCTGGTGATCGTCTCGGGCGGGGCACGCCTGTCAGAGGACGCCGCCGTTGCCCAGGCCCGGCTCGCCCTCGAGGCCGGGGCGGCGGGGTTGATCTTCGGGCGCAACATCTGGCAGCGCCCCTTCCCCCGGGCCCTGGAGCTTTCCCGGCGGCTGCTGGATCTGGTCAGAGGCCGGAACTGAGGTGGGAGATGTACCTGTGGCACCTCACCCCCGACGCCCCCCGTACCCCTGTGAGGGTAAGCCCCGGTGAGGCGGTACGCCTGGTGATCGGAAGCTGGCCCATCGAGCCGGGGCAGCGGGTTTGGCTCGAGCTCCAGGGCCCGGCCGGCGAACCCACGCGGCTCGAGGCCCGCTGGGCACACAACCAGGGTGAAAACAGCTACTGGCAGGTCGAGCTGGGGCCATTCACCCGGGGTGAGCGGGTGCGCTACAGGATCCTCGGCGCATCCCCCGCGGGTGAGGTCTCGGGGCCGGAAGGGGGCTTCACCGCCGGGCCCAAGCTCTACCTGGCCCTGCTGTGGCACCAGCACCAGCCGCTGTACAAGGACAGTGCCCGCCCGGGGGCAGCGGGCAGCCACCGCCAGCCCTGGGTACGGCTCCACGCCCTGCGCGACTACTACGCGATGGCGGCCCTGGTGGCCCAGCATCCTGGGGTGCACCTCAGCGTCAACCTGACCCCGGTGCTGTTGTGGCAGCTCGAGGACTACCTGGAGCGAGGGGCCACCGACCGGGCCCTCGAGCTCTCCTTAAAGCCCGCCGAGACCCTGAGCGTGGCCGAGCAGGAGTTCGTGCTCTCCTACTTCTTCGAGGCCGACTGGCACCACCAGATCTACCCCCACCCGCGCTACCGCGAGCTCTTCAGCCGGCGGGCGGAGGGGAAGCCCTTCAGCGCTCAGGATCTGCGCGACCTGCAGATGTGGTTCAACCTGAGCTGGTTCGGCCTGGAGTTCCGCGAGGGCGAGGTGGCGCTCCCCACCGGCGAGACGGCCTCGGTGCGGCGCTTCGTGGAGCAGGGGCGGGGCTTTAGCCAGGCCGACCTCGAGGCCCTGCTGGCCGAACAGTACAAGGTGATGCGGGCGGTGATCCCGCTGCACCGGCAGCTTCAGGAGCGGGGCCAGGTCGAGGTCTCCACCACGCCCTTTTACCACCCCATCCTGCCCCTGCTGCTGGACAGCGACGGCGCCACCCTCGACCGCCCCGGCGCCGCCCTCCCGGCCCGCTTCGCCCGCCCCGAGGATGCCGCAGCCCAGGTCGAGCGGGCGGTGGAGTACTACACCCGCCACTTCGGACGGCCTCCCCGGGGGATGTGGCCCGCCGAGGGGGCGGTGAGCCAGGGGGTGGTTCCCCTCTTCGCCCGGCAGGGGGTGCGCTGGATCGCCAGCGACCAGGGGGTGCTGGCCCGCAGCGGACGATACGGGTACGACACCGGCGACCCCGACGTGCTGGCCCAGCCCTACCGCGCCGAGCAGGACGGGCAGAGCCTGAGCATCTTCTTCCGGGACACCGCCCTTTCCGACGACATCGGCTTCCGCTTCCAGGGCTGCAAGGACTTCACCGCGGTGGCGAGGGCCTTCCTGGACGAGGTCAAACAGCGCTTCGCCCGCCGTTTCCAGGGCGACGGAGACCGGGTCCTGAGCGTCATCCTGGACGGGGAGAACGCCTGGGGGGCCTACTGCGAGGACGCGCGGCCTTTCCTGCACGCGCTGTACGGCCTGCTCGAGCAAGACCGCGAGGTCGAGACCGTGACCTACAGCGAGTACCTCGAGGGCAACCCCGCGCGGGGGATCGCGCCCCACCCGGCAGAAGGTCAGGGCAAGGTCTACGACCTCTTCACCGGGTCCTGGATCGACGAGAACGGCTCCGCGCCGGGGGTGGACCTGGGCACCTGGGTAGGGGAGGCCGAGGAGAACCGGGCCTGGGGGCTCTTGAAGGAGGCCCGGGAAGCCCTCGAGGATGCGGGAGCCATCCCCGAGACCCACCCCGCGGCCTTCACGGCCCTCTACGCCGCCGAGGGCTCGGACTGGTTCTGGTGGTTCGGCCAGGACCAGGACTCCGGCGGCGATGCCGAGTTCGACGAGCTGTTCCGCACCCACCTGCGGAACGTCTACCGGGGTCTGGGCCGGGAGCCGCCCGAGGGGCTCTCGAGGCGCATCGTCTCCAGGGCCGAGACCTGGAGCTTCGCCCGGCCCGTTTCGCAGGTCCAGGCCGGGGACCGGCTCGCCGTGCAGACCAACTGCCCCGGCCGGCTCACCTGGTGGCGCGAGGGCCAGCAGGCCCAGAGCGCCGAACTCTCCCCGGTGGGCGGGGTGATGGCCGGGCTGCGGCGCTACCGGCTCACCCTGGGGCCGCTGGAGCGGGGGAGGCTTCTCTTCCGCTTTGGCTGCACCCACCCCGACTGCGACCGCAAGGACCTCTGCTGCCAGGGGGAATTGCAGGCCGTGGAGGTCGTGTAGGAGGCCGGTGTGAAGCCCATCCGAACCTTCAACGTGGTCCCGTCGCTGCCAGGGCCCCTCGAGGGCCTCAGGCGGCTGGCCTATAACCTGCGCTGGAGCTGGAACCATGACACCATCGAGCTTTTTCGCCGCCTGGACCGCGAGCTGTGGGAGGAGGTCGGCCACAACCCGGTGCTGCTGCTGGGGCGCATCGACCAGGCCCGCCTGGAGGCGGCGGCTGCCGACGCGGGCTTCCTGGCCCACCTGGAGCGCGCGTTAGCCGACCTGGAACGCTACCTCTCCGGCGAGCTGACCTGGTTCACTCGAGCGGGCGGTCGCCGGCAGGGGACGCTGGTGGCTTACTTCTCCGCCGAGTTCGGCCTGACCGAGAGCATTTCGGTTTTCGCCGGAGGACTGGGGATCCTGGCCGGGGATCACCTCAAGTCCGCGAGCGACCTGGGGGTGCCGCTGGTGGGGGTGGGCCTCCTGTACCAGCAGGGCTATTTCCGCCAGTACCTCAACGAGGCGGGCTGGCAGCAGGAACGCTACGAGGACAACGACTTCCACACCCTGCCGCTGACTCTGGAGCGGGGCCCCGACGGAAAGCCCCTCGCCGTCGAGGTGGCCTACCCCGGCAGGGCGGTACGGGCCCAGGTCTGGCGGGTCCAGATAGGCCGGGTGCCCCTGTACCTCCTCGACGCCAACCTGGAGGTCAACCGCCCCGAGGACCGCGACCTCACCGACCAGCTTTACGGCGGCGACCCGGAGATGCGCCTCAAGCAGGAGATCCTGCTGGGCGTCGGCGGCTACCGGGCGCTGGAGGCCCTGGGCCTCAACCCCAACCCCCCGGTCTACCACCTGAACGAGGGCCACGCGGCCTTCGTGGCGCTCGAGCGCATCCGCCGCCTGATGCGAAGCGAGGACCTCTCCTTCGCCGAGGCCCGCGAGGCCGCCTCGGCGGGGCTGGTCTTCACCACCCACACCCCGGTGCCCGCCGGGCACGACCACTTCCCGCCCGAGCTCCTGGGGCGCTACCTGGGGGAGTATGCCCGCGAGCTGGGCCTGAGCCTGGAGGGTCTTCTGGCTCTGGGGCGCAAGAACCCCGCCGATGGCCGCGAGACCTTCGGCATGACCACCCTGGCCCTGAAGCTGGCCGCACACTCTAACGGGGTGAGCCGGCTCCACGGCCAGGTCACCCGCAGGACGTGGCGGGAGCTGTGGCCCGGCGTGCCCGAGGAGGAGATCCCCATCGGCCACGTGACCAACGGGGTGCACTTCCAATCCTGGATCTCCCTGGAGATGAACCAGCTCTACGAGCGCTACCTGGGGCCCTCCTGGCGCGAGGAGCCCGCCGACCGAGCCCTCTGGCAGGGGGTGTACTCCATCCCCGACGAGGAACTCTGGCGCACCCACGAGCGCCGCCGCGAGCGGCTGGTGGCCTTCACCCGCCGCCGCCTGCAAGGGCAGCTCTCCCGGCGGGGGGCCAGCGAGGCCGAGCTCGAGGCGGCCCGAGGCGTGCTCGACCCGGAGGCCCTGACCATCGGTTTCGCCCGGCGCTTCACCGGCTACAAGCGGGCCACGCTGATCCTCTCCGACCCCCAGCGCCTTGCACGCCTCCTCAACGACCCGGCCCACCCGGTGCAGCTCATCTTCGCCGGCAAGGCCCATCCGCGTGACGAGGAGGGCAAGCGGCTCGTCCAGCGGGTGGCCGAGCTGGCCCGCCAGCCCGCCTTCGCCAGGCGGCTGGTGTTCCTCGAGGACTACGACATGGCCGTGGCCCGGGCCCTGGTGCAGGGAGCCGACGTGTGGCTCAACACCCCCCGCCGCCCCCTGGAGGCCTCGGGCACCTCGGGCATGAAGGCCATGGCCAACGGGGCGCTCAACCTGAGCACCCTGGACGGCTGGTGGGACGAGGCCTGGCAGGGCGCCGACCCCGACGAGCCCATCGGCTGGGCCATCGGGCGCGGCGAAGACTACCCCGACCCCGCCCTGCAGGACCGCCTCGAGGCCGAAGCCCTCTATGGCCTGCTGGAACAGGACGTGGTGCCCGCGTTCTACGAACGCCCGGGCGGCTTGCCCCGGCGCTGGCTGGCTCGCATGAAGGCCTCGATCGCCACCCTGGCCCCCCGCTACAACACCCACCGCGTGGTGCGCGAGTACACCCAGCGCTGCTACCTCGTGGGGGCGGAGCGCTTCCGCGCGTTGGCGGAGACGGGCTGGGGCCGGGCCAGGGCCCTGGCGGCCTGGAAGGAGCGCCTCCAGGCGGCCTGGCCCCAGGTGCGCGTCGAGGCGGTAAAGGCCGACCTCGAGGGAGACCTGCGGGTGGGTCAGGCCCTGGACGTGTGGGCCTGGGTGAGCCTGGGCCCGCTCACCCCTGAGGAAGTGCGGGTCGAGGTGTACCTGGGCCGCTTGGACCCGGGCGGCGAGCTGGCGCAGGCCGGAGCCACCGCCATGCGGCCGGTGGAGGCGAAGGGGCCCGGCCGCCACCTCTTCCAGGCCGAAGCCGTGCCCTGCCAGATGAGCGGGCTGCACGGCCTTACCGTGCGCGTGCTACCCCAGCACCCCGATCTGCCGGTCCCTTTCCTGCCCGGCCTGATCGCCTGGGCTGGCCCGGAGTCGGTGGCCCAGCAGACGAGCGGGTAGGGCCGTGAACCCTAAGCGGACCCTGGGCTGGAGGCGGCTTGGAGGCGGCTATGTCGAACCGGAACATCCTGGTCTTAGGCGGGCTCCTGGTGATCGCTGGGGGCGTGCTGTGGTGGGGGATGAGCCGTACCCAAGCTCCCGGACCAGCTCGATTGCTTCCAGAACCCGTCTCCGCAGCACAGGCCCTGTTGCAGGACGAGCAAAACACTGCCGAGGTGGTGCGCCGGTTTGGCGAGGGGGTGGTCTACGTCCCGGTCGGCCTGGAGTTTACCGTCACCGAGGGCATCGTCTCGCCGGTACGGCGGAATCATGGCGCGGTGGGGGTGAACTGGCCCTCAGGGTGACGCCCCAGGTGATCCGATAAGGAGGCTTATGGAAAAGCCAGGCTAGCACACTTACAGCGCGGCGATCCTTCGGCCAAAGAGGCACAAACCTCGCAAAGGAGAACTCCATGGAAAAAGTCACCGATCCTGTGTGCGGGATGCAGATCGACCCCGAAAAAGCCGCTGGTCGATCGGAGTACCAGGGCCAGACCTACTACTTCTGTAGCGAAGGCTGCAAGAAAAGCTTTGATGCCGACCCCAAGAAGTACGTCAAGCCCGGCGATAGCCACCACGGCCACCCCTAGCCCGCGAGAGCCACTCCCGTGACCCACATCCGCCCGGCCCCCGTATCCCCTCCAGCACTGCGTGTATTGGTCATAGGGGGGATTTTGCTGGCGACGGCGTTTTGCTTCGTGCTGATCAAGGCTGGCCTGGCCTATGCCCCGCCCTTCTTGTTCGCGGCCTTGCGCCTGGGGTTGGCTGGCCTGGCACTGGTGATGCTGCTGCCGCTCCTGGGCCAGCCCCTGCTGCCCGCGCGACGGGATTGGGCATGGCTGTTGTTGCTGGCCCTGGCTTCGGCGGCTTTCGCTTACGGGGCGATGTTCTCCAGCCCGGGTCTAGCAGGGGCTGGCCTGGCGGCGGTGCTGGGCAACGTCCAGCCGCTGATCGTGGCTGGGCTGGCCAGTTTCCTGCTCAAGGAGCGTTTCACCCCGGCCAAGAGGTGGGCCCTGGTCCTGGGGTTTGTGGGGGTCAGCGGAATGGCCCTGCCCGCCCTCGCTGCGCCCGGCGGCCTGGGGCTGCCCGGGGCAGGGTTGGCCCTGGCTTCCTCGCTGGGCTTCGCGGTGGGCAGCGTGGTGATCAAACGCCTCGAGCCCCCCCACCTCTTCACCCTCATCGCCTGGCAACTTCTGCTGGGCAGCCTGCCGCTGTTTGCGGGCTGGCTGCTGTGGGAGGGTGGGGCAGCCCCGCGCTCGAGCCTGGAGTTTGTCGGGCTGTTGCTGGTGCTGGCCCTGGCGGGCACGGCTTTTGTCACCGCGGGGTGGTACTGGTTGCTGCAGGGCAGCGACCTCGGGCGGCTCTCGCAGGTGTTTTTCCTGGTGCCCGCCGTGGGCTTGGGTTTGGCCGTCGTGTTGTACGGCGAGCGGGTGACCCTGGTGCAGGGGTTGGGGCTGGTCTTGATCGCGGGCGGGCTGAGGGTGCAGGCCCTCGAGCCCCGCCCGATGGACCGAATTCCGAGAGGAGACCCATGAAGCGAATCGCGGTGCTCACCAGCGGGGGTGACGCCCCCGGCATGAACGCGGCCATCCGGGCGGTGGTGCGCGGCGGCCTGGAGCAGGGCTGGGAGGTCTTCGGAGTGCGCCAGGGCTACGCGGGCCTGATGGGTGGTGATTTTGTCTCGCTCTCGGCCCGTGACGTGGGCGGCATCATCCAGCAGGGTGGCACCGTGCTGGGCAGCGCTCGGGCTCCCGAGTTCAAGACCGAGGAGGGGCGCAAACAGGCCCTCGCCAACCTCGAGGCTCGAGGCGTCGAAGCCCTGGTGGTGATCGGCGGGGGTGGCTCCCAGAGCGGGGCCTACGCGCTCTCGAGGATGGGCTTCCCGGTGGTAGGGGTGGCCTCCACCATCGACAACGATCTCTACGGCTCGGAGACCACCATCGGGGTGGATACCGCCCTCAACATCGCCCTCGAGGCCATTGACCGCCTCAAGGTCACCGCCTCGAGCCATCACCGGGCCTTCCTGGTCGAGGTGATGGGCCGCGACTGCGGCTATCTGGCCCTGATGGCGGGCATCGCCGGCGGGGCCGAGGTGATCGTGCTCCCCGAGGTGGAGAGTGACCCTGAGGAGGTCATCGAGACTCTCAAGGCAGCCTACCGCCGGGGCAAGGCCCACGCGATCGCGGTGGTGGCCGAGGGAGCCACCAACAACGCCAATGAGTTGATGCTCTACGCCCAGGAGAATCAAAAGCGCATCGGCTTCGACCTGCGGGTCACCATCCTGGGTCACGTCCAGCGGGGCGGGATGCCCGGGGCCTTCGACCGCCTCCTGGCGACCCGTTTGGGAGTGGGGGCGGTAGAACGGCTGGCGGGCGGTGAACATGGCGTGCTGATGGGCCTCATCCGGGGCGAGATCCTCGCCACGCCCCTGGACGAGGCGGCGGGGCGGAAGAAGCCCCTGGATTTGGGTTTGCTCGAGATGGCCCGGGTGCTGGCCAAGTAAATCAGGAGGTAACTATGGCGCGGGAGAAAGTGCGGGTAGCGGTAAACGGGTACGGGGTGATCGGAAAGCGGGTAGCCGGTGCGGTGCTGGCCCAGCCGGACATGGAGCTGGCGGGGGTGGCCGATGTGGTCTCGGACTACCGCATCAAGGCTGTGGCGGAGGACATCGCGGTCTACGCCTCGCTCCCCGAAAAGCTTCCCGAGATGCGGGCCGCCGGGGTTCCGGTCAAGGGCAACCTGCACGAACTGCTGGAAACGGTAGACGTGGTGGTGGACTGTACGCCCGCAGGGATCGGCGCCAAGAACCTCGAGCGCTACCGCGAGCACGGGGTCAGGGCCATCTTCCAGGGCGGGGAGAAGCACGCCCTGACCGGCCACTCCTTCGTAGCCAGCGAGAACTACGCCAGCGCCCTGGGGCGGGACAGCACCCGGGTGGTCTCCTGCAACACCACCGCCACGGTGCGAACCCTGACCGCGCTGAGGAACGCGGGGCTCCTGAAGAAGGCACGCGGGGTGCTGATCCGCCGGGCCACCGACCCCTGGGAGTCCGACCACTCCGGCGTCATGAACACCGTGGTGCCCGAGGGCAGGATTCCCAGCCATCAGGGCCCCGACGCCCAGACCGTGGCCCCGGATTTGGACGTGGTCACCATCGCCGCCAAGGCCGCCCACACCCAAAGCCACAGCCACTACTGGATCGTCGAGCTGACCCGCCCCGCCAGTGGGGAGGAGGTGCTCGAAGCCTTCCGGGCCAACTCGCGCATCGCCTTCATCCGCATGTCGGACGGCATCGTGGCCCTCAACAGCACCATAGAGCTGATGAAGGACCTGGGCCGGCCACGGGGCGACATGTACGAGGTGGCGATCTGGGCCGACGTGCTCAAGGCCGAGGGGAACGAGCTCTTCTACACCTACCAGGTGGACAACCAGGCGGTGGTGATCCCCGAGACCATCGACGCCATCCGGGCCCTCAGCGGCCTCGAGCCCGACCCCCTGGCCTCGATCCGGCGCACCGACGAGGCCCTGGGCGTGCGCCAGGAATTCCTGCAGGGGCCGGGGGCGGCATGAGCCCACAAACCCCCGCCCACGAACAGGTTCGGGCCGTCACCTTGGCCTTCCCGGAGAGGCTGCTCCCCCAAGGGCGCGACTTCGCCGTGCGGCGGTGGGACGGTGCGGTGTTGCCCGCCACCCGGGAGCCGGCCCGGGCCACCCCGGTGCTGCCCTCGAGCGAAGGTCTGGGGCGGATGCTGCACCCTCCACCGGACGTGTTCCTGGGCGAGGCTTTCTTGCAGATGACCTGTACAACGCGGTCCTGGTACAGCCCCTTAAGGTGCTGGCGGGCCTGCTCTTTGGTGGCGAACGCGGCCTGCTTGCGGGATATTGGGGTCTGGGACGGCTGATGGCGAGTCTGGGGGATCTGTTGGTCAAGGTGGAAAGCGGCTACGTTCGCCTCTACGCGTTTGGCTTGGGGTTGGGGGGGGTTTTGTTATTGCTGTGGGGGGTACTACGCTAGGGGATGGCTCATGCAACAGTCTCGTACTCACCTTCCCTTCGCCCTGGTGCTTTCCGGTGGCGGAGCAAGGGGGCTGGCTCATGCTGGGGTGATCCACGCCCTCGAGCACTATGGCTACTACCCCAGCGCCATCGTGGGGGTCTCGATGGGGGCCATCGTCGGGGTTACCTATGGCCTCAACCCGGACTGGTACGGGGCGCTGTTGCACATGGACACCACCGACTTCCCCGAACCACCTGCTCCACGGAGTGCCGCCTTGCGCGAACGGCTACGCCTACTACCCACCTATTTCCAGGCTGCCTGGAGCTTGCTGGTGGGCTGGGGCATGGGGCAGAGGGCCTTGCCCTATGGTCGGGCGCTGCTGCGGCAACTCACCCTGGGACGCGAACTCGAGGAGTCCCGTATCCCGGTAGCCGCCGTCGCCAGCGACCTGATCACGGCGGAGCGGGTAGTGCTGCGCGAGGGCCTGGCGGCCGATGCCCTCTATGCCAGTGCCGCCCTGGCCGGAATCCTGCCGCCCCTGGAGCGGGATGGGAAACTCCTGGCCGATGGAGCCTATGCCGATATCGCCCCCATTGACGTGGCTCGTGAGTTGATGCGGGGTTCAGGGTCTTTGCTGGTCATCGCGGTCAATCCCCACGGGTCCCGAAGCGGGCGGTCCCCGCGCAATGGCCTACAAACCCTGATGCGGGCGCTGGAGGTCTGTCACCACCAGCACGCGCATGTGCGTTTTGCCGAGGCCGACCTGGTGCTGGAACCCCGTTTTCCCTTCCCGATCGATACCCTTGACTTCACTCACAAGGCGGTCTGCGTCGCAGCAGGTATCCGGGCGGTGCGAACGGCGCTGCCCCGCCTGCACGAGCTGCTCGGAGCCGATGCCGTGTCGACCTGATCTCACGATCCTCTCCCGTGTCGCTCTCCTGCACCGCTGCCGCCAGATCGCTGCCGCGCTGGCCCGCCACGGACTGGGCTATCTGGCGATGGAACTGGGTCTGGGGCACTATCTGCCCTTCAATCGAGGCCTTTTCGGCCATCGCAGGAGGCTCGAGTCTTACACCCGCGCCGACCGCCTGCGCATGGCGTCGGAAGACCTCGGCCCCACCCCCGTCAAACTGGGGCAGGTGCTCTCCACCCGGCCCGATCTAGTGCCCCCGGACTGGTCGGAGGAACTGGCCAAGTTGCAGGAGCGGGTGCCGCCCGTACCCTGGCCGCGGGTCTGGCTCAGGCTCGGGCGCGAGCTGGGCCGCCCCCCTGAGGAGGTCTTCGCCCACCTCGAGCTCGAACCACTGGCCGCAGCCTCCGTCGGGCAGGTGCACTGGGGCGTGCACCGGGGTTCGAAAAGATGGCCTCTCGGGTTTTGGTGCAAAAGGACGGTCGTCTTTCTGAGTCCCGTATAAGTTTCTCCAAGGCTCGCGCGAATCTATCCATGGCCCAGGTTTTATACAGGCTTAACATCACCTCCCCACCATAGGCGGGGTGATGGGGTGGGCGCTTGCCACGGCAGCCGGGGTGGGTCTGGCTTTCGCGCTCCCCCCGTTTCAGCTCGGCTTCCTGGCCCCGGTTCCCCTCGCAGTGCTGCTGCGAGCCGGGGGCTTCAGGGAAGGCTTCTTCGCTGGGTTGGGGTTTTGGGCCTTACACCTGGTGTGGCTCCCTCAAAGCTTCGCCCAGCTCTTCGGCACCCCTCTGGGGGCCGTGCCGTTCGTGCCCCTGATCGTGCTCAAGGCACTGAGCTGGGGGGTTCTGTTCGGGCTGACCCGGGGCCGCCCGGTGGCCCGGCTAGGGGGCTGGGTGGTGCTGGAGTACCTCACCAGCCTCGGGCCCCTGGCCTTCCCCTGGGGCTTCGTCGGCTACGCGCTCGTGGAGGCGCCGGGGCGGGTACTGGCCGGCCTGGGCGGGGTCTACCTGCTCTCGTTGGTGGTCCTGGGGTTCGCGGTCGCCCTCGGGCGGCAGCGGTACTGGCTTTTGGCAGGGTGGGCTTTGCTGTGGGTGTTGCCCTTGCCGCCAGCCGACCCCGACCGGTACGCGCTGATCGTGCAGGGGGCTGTTCCTCCCCTCGACAAGCTCAGGGGGACCGCGTCTGAGGGGCGCTACCTCGAGCTGACCCGTCAGGGGCTCGCGAAGTACCCCCGGACCGATCTGGTGGTCTGGCCCGAGACGGCCGTGCGGCAGATCCCCCCGGAGGCGGAGGCGGTGCTGGGCGGGCGCGAGCTGGTGAGCGGCATCCCGGCCTGGGATGAAGGCTACCGTAACCGGGTCGTCCTGGTGAAAGACGGGGTGGCCGTCGCCAGCTACGATAAGAGCCGCCTGGTCCCCTTCGGGGAGTTCTTCCCCTGGCGCGGCGTGCTGGGAGGGGTGTACGGCTTCTTTTTCCAGGCCCTGGGCCTGGGCAATCTGACCGACACCCGGCCGGGCGACGCCGGTCGACCTGCTGTGGACTACGGCGCCTACATCTGCTACGAGTCGGTGTTCCCGGAGGTGGCCCGCGCCCAGGCGCGAGGCGGCGCCCGGCTGCTCGTCAACGTCTCCAACGACGCCTGGTTCGGTCCTAGCTTCGGTGCCCTTCAACACTTCCAGATGGGCCGGCTGCGGGCCGTCGAGACCGGGCGGTGGCTGCTGCGGGCCGGGAACGACGGGGTGAGCGCTTCTATCGACCCCTCCGGCCGGGTGGTGGCGAGCATCCCCCGTTCACAGCCGGGGTTCCTCCAAGCGCCCTACCGCCAACAGGACTACGCCACGCCCTACAGTCGCTTCGGGGACTGGGCGGTGGCGGTGGCAGCGCTGCTCTTCCTGGCGGGATCGCGCCGGACCACCCTGACGTTCCGGAAGAGCCCGGGGTCTTTTACGCAGGCTTAACCGGGGCGGGGTAGCCTCGAGCGGGCGAAGGGGTGGCACAAACCCTACAACCCTCGAGGGGTACAGTCATGGACACTGCGGGAATCAAACTCGGCCCTTTGTTCATAAGCTGGCACGGACTCCTCATCGTGCTGGCGATTCTCGTGGGGGTGGAGGTCGCTAAACGCCTGCTCCGGCGCTGGGGCCACGACCCGGCTAATTTCGAGCGGACAGCCTTCTGGGCGGTGCTGTGGGGGGTGGTGGGGGCCCGGGTGGCTTACGTGATCACCAACCCGGATGCCTTTCTCGCCAGCCCGTGGTCGGTGCTGGAGGTCTGGCGCGGGGGGCTTTCGTTCCACGGCGGCATGGCCGGGGGGCTACTGGCCTTCTGGTATTACCACAGGCGCCACGGCCTGCCCTTTTACCCCTACCTCGAGGCCGCCCTTCCTGGGGTGGCGCTGGGCATCATCGGCGGGCGTATCGGCAATTTCTTGAGCGCCTGGGACAGTGCCGGGCGGCTCACCACCCTGCCCATCGGCTATACCTTCCCACAGGGTTCGGGCTTCCCCGGCGTCTGTACCAGCACCTTCGACCTGGCGTACGGGGCCTGCGCGGGGCCGGTGGTGATGGGGCCGTTGCACCTGACCCAGATCTACGGCGCGGTCATCGGGCTGGCGTTGCTGGTCGCGACAGGGTTCTGGCTGCGCCCTGGGCGGCCATTCGGCTACGCCTTCTGGCAGTTCGTGCTGTGGTACAGCCTGTTGCGCTCGGTGCTCGAGGAGCCCTTCCGGCTCAACCCCCTGTGGCTGTCGGCGTACCAGAACAACCAACTGGGCATTGGCTTCTTCACCGCTACCCAGCTTTTCTCCGTACCGCTCATCCTGCTGGCAATTTGGATGCTTAGGCGGTTGAAGCGAAAGCCTCCGGAAGGCACGCGGGTCACGGCTTGGGTAACCTCCCGAGGGTGAAGGCCAGCACTTCGGCCGCGTTGGAACACCCATGAGGCTAACCTCTTATACGGGATTCAAGAAGATGGCCACCCTCGCGCCAAAACCCGAGAGGCCATCCTTCTGAGCCCCGGGGCACGCCCCTCACCGCGCCCGGCGAAACCCGCGTCCCCCGGCCGGGTGAGTCCGGTGTCGAACCGCGGCGGGCTGACCGAATCCGGTACGAGGGGTGTGGGGTGCTAAGTTTCTCCAGGGCGACTTTGTCGAAAGTCGCCCCCTCCGCCGCACGGCCACGACGTTGCTATCGACGACACGGAGGTCATTCCGGCTGGAAAAAACTTCGAGAAGGCTGCTCTACACTGCCCGTGCCGTCGCTCCCCGAGGGCGCGCAGGGGCCAAAGCCCCACGAGGTGGGCGGGGGCGACACGGAGAAGCGGTTGGTCAGGGGGCCTAATGGACGCAACCTTCCCCTCGAGCCATGCTGCTGACGCAAGCTCCGAACTGGGCCCCGTGCTCACGCGGATGCTCGGGGGCCATGCCGGAGACGTGTTTGCCGAAGTCCGGCCCCCCTCCGGGGCTGGGCATGTCTTGAGCGAAGCCGGAAGTGAAAAGCAGCATGGACAATACCAACATCGGAGTAAGAATTCTCTTTCTCATGTTTTTTACCTCAAGACCTAGCGTAGGCCGGCGAGGTTAAGCCTGTGTAAAGCCCGCCTTTATCCTCAGGACCGGACGAGAACATCCGCCGCCGGACGCTGCACGGGCCGTCGTCACCGCCGTGCCGCGGTGTCTCGCGGGCTGACGGTGCTTGTCGCGGTCACCCCCTGAGGCCCGGAGGTCGCGGCAACGGGCCGCGACCGACCCCGGGTCAGGGGCGGGTCGGTTGCCCGGCCCTGTCAACCCCACCCCCCGGGGGGTGGGGTTGACAGCTCAAACCTGGGCTTGATAATCTAAAGCGACCCACCCCCGGGGGGGTGGATTAAGGGAGACCCGATGACCGAACTTAAAGTCGAAGGCATGAGCTGCGGCCACTGCAAGATCTCCGTCGAGAAGGCGCTGAAGAGTGTCCCGGGCGTACAGAAGGTGGAGGTTTTCCTGGACCAGGGGCGCGCGGTGGTCGAGGGCGACGCCCCGGTGGACCGGTTGATCGAGGCCGTACAGGAAGAAGGTTACAGCGCCCAGGTGGCGCGGTAGCCGGCCGGGAAGGTCAGGAGAAGCGATGAGCCTGGTTCAAGAACATACCCTCCATCTCGAGCCCCGCGTCCGTGAGGACGCCCGGCGGCGGCTGCTGTCGGTCAAGGGTCACGTCGAGGGCATCCTCAAGATGCTCGAGGGTGAACCCTACTGCGTGGACGTGCTCAAGCAGATCAAGGCCGTGCAGGGCGCCTTGGACAAGGTGGGCGACACGGTGCTGCAAAGCCACCTGAGGCACCACGTGGTCAGCGCGGCCCAGCGCGGCGACGCCGATACGCTGGTAGAAGAACTGATGGAAGTGCTGAAGTACCGTTAGCCCCGCGTGGCCCGATGAACCCGTCGGGCCACCTTTTCTCAGCCATCCCCTCCCCAGGAGGGGTGCGTCGGGAGGCAATGTGAAAGAACTGCAAATCGGCGTCCAGGGCATGACCTGCGCGGCCTGCGCGGGCCGGGTCGAGCGCGGGCTCAAGAAGGTCGAGGGGGTCGAGGCGGCCTCGGTCAACCTGGCGACCGAAAACGCCAGCGTCGCCTACGACCCCGCCACGACCACACCCCAGGCCCTGGTCGAGAAGATCAAGGAGGTGGGCTATACCCCGGTGGTGGCCGAGGCCGAGCTGGGCGTCACGGGCATGACCTGCGCGGCCTGCGTGGGGCGGGTCGAGCGCGCCCTGAAGAAGCTCGACGGGGTGCTCAGCTCAAGCGTTAACCTCGCCACCGAGCGGGCCACGGTGCGCTACCTCCCCGCCTCGACCGGCGTCGCCCAGCTCAAGCGGGCCGTGCGCGAGGCCGGGTACGGGGTGCTCGAGGCCAGTGCCGGGCAGGACCGGGCCGACGTAGAGCGCCAGGCGCGGGAGAAGGAGATCGCCCACCTGCGCGGCATGACCCTGCTGGCCGCGGCCTTCGCGGTCCCCCTCACCCTGATCGCGATGGTGGGGATGGTGTGGATGCCGGCGCACATGTTCCTCACTTCCCTCGCCCCGATGGAGGCGTGGAACTGGGTGATGCTCGCCCTCACCGTGCCCGTCTACTTCGTGGCCGGGGCACGTTTCCTCCGGCTGGGCTGGAAGGCCCTGCGCTCCCTCTCCCCGGACATGAACAGCCTGGTGATGATCGGCACGGGGGCGGCCTTCTGGTACAGCACCGCCGTCACCGTGTTGATGAGCCTGGCCCCCGGCCTGCTGCCCGAGCAGGCCCGCCACGTCTACTTCGAGGCGGCGGGGGTGGTGATCACGCTGATCCTGCTGGGCAAGTACCTCGAGGCCATCGCCAAGGGCCGCACCAGCCAGGCCATGAAGAAGCTGCTGGGCCTGCAGGCCAAGACCGCGCGGGTGATCCGGGCCGGGGGGGAGCTGGAAGTCGCGGTGGACGAGGTGCTGCCCGGCGACGTGGTCGCGGTGCGCCCGGGGGAGAAGGTCCCGGTGGACGGGGTGGTGATCTCGGGCCAGAGCTACGTCGACGAGTCGATGATCACCGGCGAGCCCGTCCCCGTCGCCAAGGGCGAGGGCGCGAAGGTGGTGGGCGGGACCATCAACCAGAACGGCGCCTTCACCTTCCGGGCCACCGCCGTGGGCGCGGACACCGTGCTGGCCCAGATCATCAAACTGGTCGAGACGGCCCAGGGCTCCAAGCCGCCCATCCAGGGCCTGGCCGACCGGGTGGTAGCGGTGTTCACCCCCGTCGTGCTGGGGATCGCCGCGCTCACGGCCGTCGTCTGGCTGCTCTTCGGGGGTGAGGCCGCCGTCAGCTACGCCCTGGTCAACACCGTCGCGGTGCTGATCATCGCCTGCCCCTGCGCGATGGGCCTGGCGACCCCCACCAGCATCATGGTGGGCACCGGCAAAGCCGCCGAGATGGGCGTGCTCTTCCGCAAGGGTGAAGCCTTGCAGACCCTGCAGGAAGCCCAGGTGATCGCCCTCGACAAGACCGGCACCCTCACCAAGGGCAAGCCCGAGCTCACCGACCTGCGGGTACCCGGGGGCTTCGACGAGGCCGAGGTGCTGCGCCTGGTGGCCTCGCTCGAGCAGAAGTCCGAGCACCCCATCGCCCGGGCCGTCGTGAAGGAGGCGCGGGCTCGGGGGCTGGAGCTGCTCGAGCCCCAGGACTTCGAGGCCCTCCCCGGCTTCGGGGTGAGCGGGCAGGTGGGGATCTACCGCGTGGACGTGGGGGCGGACCGGTACATGGCCCAACTGGGCGTCGACGTGAGCCCCTTCGCCGCCGAGGCCCAGCGCCTGGCCGACGAGGGCAAGACCCCCCTCTACGCGGCCGTGGGCGGCAAGCTGGCCGCCGTCGTCGCGGTCTCCGACCCGGTCAAGGAGGGGACCCCCGAGGCCATCGCCGCCCTGCACCGCCAGGGCTTCAAGGTGGCGATGATCACCGGCGACAACCGGCGCACCGCCCGCTCAATCGCCCGGCAGCTCGGCATCGACGAGGTGCTGGCCGAGGTCCTGCCCGAGGGCAAGGCCGACGCGGTGAAGCAGCTCCAGGGCAAGGGCTACCGCGTCGCCTTCGTGGGCGACGGCATCAACGACGCCCCGGCCCTGGCCCAGGCCGACGTGGGCCTCGCCATCGGCACCGGCACCGACGTCGCCATCGAGACCGCCGACGTGATCCTGATGTCGGGCGACCTGCGCGGGGTGCCCAACGCCATCGCCCTCTCGAGGGCCACCCTCAAGAACATCAAGCTCAACCTCTTCTGGGCCTTCGCCTACAACGTCGTGCTGATCCCGGTGGCCGCGGGCGTGCTCTACCCCCTGGGCGGCTGGCTGCTCTCGCCGGTGCTGGCCGGTGCCGCGATGGGCCTCTCCTCGGTCTTCGTCCTCTCCAACGCCCTGCGCCTGCGCGGCTTCCAGCCCCCGCTGAAGGCCGAGAACCCGCTGCCTCAGCCCAGCCCCCAGGCTGTCCCTGCTTAGGCGGTGCCGCTGCCTGCAATGCGGCGCAGAAATCTACCATGCCTGCGGACATCGGCTAGCGCCTCTCGAGCGCGTGTGGCTCAAACCCAGACCTGGGGATCATTGCGTGTTCTGTTCGTACGGGGATGCACTTGTCTCCCAAGACAGGAGGAAGTATGAGCGAAATAACCCAAGAGAAGGACAAGTCCCTCGGCCTGTTTGTGGCCGGCCTCAAGACCAGCAAAGATAAGGTCAAAGACCGCCAGGCCTTCGTGGCCCGTTCCCAGGCCAAGTACAGCGCCCCCCTGGTGGGCGGCTTCCAGATGCTTGGGCTTGGCGGCTCCTGCGGCAAGCCCGCCTTCCTGCTGCCTTTCGCCACCCGTTGGACGCTGGAGAAGGTGGAGGCCCTCGAAGCGGTGGCCGAGCGTTTCGGGATGACCATGGAGTACGGGGCTTACCCCCACCTCAAACTACCCAACGGCACTGAAATCGCCGCCGTTCACGACTGGCTACACGAGACCCACGTCTACCTGCGACCTTCCTACGAGCGCAAGGAAGAACTGATCCAGGCCATAGCCGAGGCCATAAAGCCGGCGGGGTAGGCTGTGCTGATCCTCTACTCGACCCCGTGGTGCGGGGACTGCAAAGCCCTCAAACAGGCGCTGGCTACCTTCAACCTTCCCTACCGAGAGATCAACATCGACCAGCACCCTGAAGCCGAGCAGGAGGTATTGACCCTCAACAACGGGCGTCGCAGCGTGCCCACTTTGGTGTATGCCGGACAGGCGGCTTCGTTCAGCGGTTTCTCCGTGGCCAGGCTCAGGGCCTGGCTCCAGGCGGTCGGGATCCAGCCTTAAGTTGCTCGAGGTGGCTTTGTCAAAAGCCATCCTGAGCGACCCTCGCAGGCATGCTCGGGAGAAGAATTGGAGCGCCATAGCGGGTCTGTCAAAATGCTCATTTTGCAGGCTCACTGTAGCGCGACTTAGGGTGACGCCCCCCCAGGGCCGGAAGTCCGGGGCTTCTCGGTTCTTGCAGAACGACCCCCCTCTTGGACACGGGCCGCACGGTGAAGACGAGAATGCGTCCGAGCTGAGACGCATGTCTTGAAGGCTCCGCCCGAGCTTGAGTCCGGCAATCGGGGCTTTACACTGGCTTAACCCAAGTCGGGGAACATGTGTCTATGGAGACCCACGCTGCCCACTCGAGCCCTCGCTGGCCCGTTCTGGAGGTGTCGTTCAAGAACTGTTACGACGCCAGCGAGCTGGCGGACGTCGAGGCCTTCCTCGCACAGTTTCCGGGTGTCCAGCAGGTCCACCTCGACCGGACCACGGCCGTCGCCCACCTCAGCTACGACCCCGCGCGAACCGACGAGGCGGCCATCCGCAAGCGCTTGAAGCAGGCAGGCTACGACTGCGACTGCAGAGATTGCGTGCCCTCCACCGCCCAACCCGGCCATCCCAGCCTCGGACACGAGGGGCATGGCCACGATCCCGCTTCGACGGGCCACCACGCTTTAGCCCAGCACTCCGCCCCCGTACACGACCATGCCGCGATGGGGCACACGGCTCCTGAGATCCGGCCTGATCACGCTGGGGTGGGCCACACTGCCCACGACGAGCACGCCGGCCACAGCAGCCCTGACGACATGCTGCGGCGCTTCCTGATCTCGCTGGCCCTAACCATCCCCGTCGTGATCTTCTCGCCCATCGGCGGGGCGCTGGGCTTCCCCGACATGCCGCCCTTCGGCCTTTCGGTAGGGCTGTGGGGCTTCCTGCTGGCGACCCCAGTGGTGTGATGGGGCGGCTGGCCCTTCGTCGGCGCGGCCTGGCGGGCTTTGCTCCCGGGCGAGGCCAGTTGCTCTGGGTCGATGACCGAGCCCGGGTGTGGCGGAGCAAGTGAGGTGTCAGCTATGGAAGTGAGCGAACTCAAAGCGTACGTCCATCGCCGGGCTGTCCTGCAGGCAGCTGTGGCGACGGGGGGCGGAGCCGCCCTGCTCTCCGCGCTGTACGTAGGGGCCGGGCTGGTTCCGCAGGAGCAGGTCACCCCGGAGCGGGAGCCCGTGGCCCCGGGGGACCTGATCGTCTACGCCCAGGGCGATAGGGCCGGGCAGCCGGTCAACGCGTCCGATCTGGAGCCGGGCCAGCGCCAGGTCATCGCCTATCCCATGAACCCGCAGACCCGGGTGGTCAAGGGTGAGGAGCCGGCCAACACCCTGCTGCTGCTCCGGCTCGAGGCCGCCTCGCTCACCGCCGAGACCGCCAGGCACGCCGCCGGGGGCGTCGTGGCCTACTCGGGGGTCTGCACGCACCTGGGGTGCATCGTGAGCAACTGGATCGCTGACAAGCAGTTGCTCTTCTGCCCTTGCCACGGAGCCCAGTACGACCCGAGGGACCGCGCGAAGGCCCTGGTTGTTGCCCCTAAACCGCTTCCACAACTGCCGATCCGCGTCGAGGACGGCGTCCTGGTGGTGGCCGGGGAATTCCAGGGCCCGGTGGGGCCGCCGACCTAAAGGGAGACCCCATGGCCAAGATCCCGCCTGAGCCGCCGGGCAGCAGCACCCCCGGCCCGAAATCCGGGCGCAGGTTCCCGAGGACCCTGGGGGGTTCGAACCCGGGAAACCCCGCGGCGGTGGCGCCTTATCTGGGTTGGGGGCTGCTGGCGGGGTTGGGGCTGGCCCTGGTGCTGTTCGGCGCGCCGCTGGCGGCGCTGGCCCCGAGCCTCTATGCCCTGGCCAGCCAGCCCTACGCCTGGCTGGCCGAACCCATCAACACCCTGCGGCTCGGGCTGGGGATCCCCCTGTTGAGCGCGTTCCTGCTGGGCTTGCTGGGGGCCCTCGCCCCCTGCCAGCTTTCCACCAATGCCGCCGCCCTCTCCTGGTTGGCCCGGGACGCGCTCGAGGCCCAGGGTTCGGCCTGGAAGCGGGTGGGCTGGTTCTTGCTGGGCAAGGCGCTGGTCTACCTGGCGCTGGCAGGTGTCGCAGTCTGGGTCTTCGGGGGCACTTTCACCGCGCCCGGGGCGCTCTTCACCGGCGTCCGCCGGGTGCTGGGGCCGCTGATGGTGCTGATGGGCTTCCTGCTGCTGGGGCTGATCCGCCTGCCGGGCCCGAGCCTGGGGCCGGGCCGGCTGGGAGACTGGGCCCGGGCCAGGGGCGGCAGTCTCGGCGCTTTCACCCTGGGCGCGGCTTTCGGGCTGGCCTTCTGCCCCACCATGTTCTTCCTGTTCTTCGGGGCGATGCTGCCCGCGGCGGTGGCCTCGAGGGCGGGGCTGGTGTTCCCGGCCCTCTTCGCCCTGGGCACGGCCGTGCCGGTGCTGCTCATCCTGGCCCTGCTCGACCGGGGCAAGCCCAAAGGCGAGGTGCTGGGCGAGATGCGCCGCGGCGGGCGCCGGCTGAACCTCGCCAGCGGGGTCGTCCTGGTCGTGGCAGGGCTCTACGACACCCTCGTGTACTGGTTCTTGTAAAGCCGACCTACAACAGCACCGGCGCCAGGGCTGCGGAGCTCTCGGAGTGGCGAGCGCCCCGGGCAGGAGCATAAGCAGGTGCAGGCCCCGCCCTGGAGGCACAGCGTGGAGGCCTGCACACTCCCACCCTACGCGCCGGGCGCAACGTGGGCGCAACGGCGTGTCCCGCCGCGGGAGGTGCCGGGCCTTAGCCCCACGTCTGCAGCGGGGGAGCCAGGGGTTCTTCGGGCGGGGCCTTCCCGCGCAAGGCAGCCTCCAGTGCCTCCCCCCGGCCCGCTCACCCTTCGTCCTGGCCCGGCCCCACCTCGGGCAGCTTCTGCACGGCCTGCCGCAGGCGGCGGGCGGAGGCGTGGAGGTAGACCTGGGTGGTGGCGATCGAGGCGTGGCCCAGCAGCTCCTTGACCGCGTCCACCGGCACCCCCTCCTCGACCAGGGCGGTGCCGAAGGCGTGGCGGAACTTGTGGGGGGTGAAGCGCCGGGGGTCCAGCCCGGCCCGCACGGCCGCCGCCCGGAAGCGCAGCAGCACCCAGGTGGCGGTGGGGACCTTGCCCACCCGCCGGCCCGGCCCCCGGGCCTCGAAGACGAAGAGGCGGTCGGCCCCGCAGCCCGCCAGCGCCCGCCGCGCGGCGGGGGAGAGGGGGACCAGGCGCTCCTTGTCGCCCTTGCCCACCACCCGCACCGCCGCCGGGGCCCCGCCCTCAGGCGTACCGGCGTCCGCCGGTCCCGAAGGGAATCTGCCCTCCGTCACCAGGTCGCGCCGGCGGAGGGAGAGCGCCTCGGAGATGCGCAGCCCGGTGCCGTAGAGGAACAGGGCCAGCCGGCGCAGCAGGCCCTCCTCGGGCTCGCCCTGCAGGGCCTCGAGGAAGCGCGCGAGCTCGGCGCGCTCGGGGTGCACCGCCAGCCGGGCGCCGGCCCTGGGGCGGGCGACGGGCTCAGTCACGTCCTCGACCGCCTCGCCGCGCACCCGCCGGCGCCAGCGGCAGTAGGTGCGCAGGGCCGCCAGCAGGGCCCGCGCCCGCCTCGGCCCGGGGGAGCGCTCCTCCAGCAGGGCCCGCACCGCCTCGGGGGTCTCCCCCAGGCCGCGCCGCTCGAGGAAACGGTGCCAGGCCCGCACGTCGCGCAGGTACTTCTCCACGCCCCGGGGGGCGTGGCCCTTCTCCAGGCGTAGGTAGCGGGCGAAGGCCTCCAGGCGCTCCTCCAGCGCCGGGTCGAGGGGGGCAGGGCGGGGGAGGGGGTCCACCCGGTGTGTGGGCTTTGCCCGTCCCAGCAGGGGATCGTCCATGCGGCCATCCTAGCATAAGTTTATGGAAATGCCGATTTCCATAAAAATTCTTAAGCACCCCAGGGAAGGGCCTGGCCCCCTACTAAGCTGTGGGGTTACACCCGGGGCCGATCCTGCCTCGGGCACTGTCTGTACGCCGGTATAGGAACCGGGCGCTCGCCGCCTGTTGGACACCCCGAACCCCCTGTGGGGTTTTGAGGTTTGGGGGTTTTCGCCTCGAGGCCGTCGAGCCGGGTGCCGGACAGTGGTCAGGGGGTGGCCTCGAGCTATCCGCCCTCTGCCCACTGCCCCCGAGCTGCCCCTCGAACCCCCACCGATCTCTCCACGGCTTTACTGTTATCAGGATTGGGTCCGAGTTATCGATTTCTGGACCTATCCCAGATAAAAACGCTGTCCAGGACGGGCTCGAGACCGCCGACCGCATAAAACGAAAAGCAAGGCCCCTCCGCGGAGGGGCCCAGGGTTGGACACCGGGCTAGGTGGAGGTTTTGGGGGGTAGGGACGCCGGAATCGGAGGCTCGAGCCTCGGCCTCCACTCCCTGGGGTAGGTCGTGGCGGAGGGGCAGGGCAGGACGCCCACCCCGCTGCAAGTTCTTCTGGCACACCTGCGCCGTGCGGTCACCCATTCCCTGGCGTGGTACCCCGGTACCGAACTTTCCCACTCGCCCACGGCCCTGCTTGCTGCTTCACCGTAGGGGCTCGGCCGCGGTGGTCTTGTCGACGAAGAGCAGGGCGTCGAAGTAGTCGGGGAGGGTGGCCGGGCTCGAGCCGAGCAGGAGAGGAACGTAACTCGACCCGATGGCCTTGATGAGCTGGGGCCGCCGCAGCCAGCGCCCCAACGGGCTATCAGGCCGGACGGCGCGCAGGTCGAGCAGGAAGTCCCCGCCGAAGGCCCGGTGGAAAGCGGAGTCGGCGGTGCCGGGGAGGGTGGGGAAGATGGGCATGGCCACCCGCTCCTGGCCGACCCCGGGTAGTTGGGGCCACATGGCCAGCACCCGCCCGGAGTAGAAGGTGGTGGCCAGGGCGAAGTAGCCGCCGCCGTAGCGCTGACGCAGGTACCAGCCCATCGGGGACCCGCGCAAGGGGTAGATGGCCCGCTCGGGGAAGGCGACGTGGCCGTTGTGCGCCCAGAGGACGGCCTTGCGTCCGGGGTACTCCTTCTCCAGCACCGTGATGATGGTCTCGGCCATGAGCCGGTCCCGGGTGCCGTCGTCCAGGATGATGAACCGTGGAATCCAGCTGGGCTGATCGAAGGCCGCGTCGAAGCCGAAGAGGTCGAGGGGGCGGTCGGGGTGCTGCTGGCGGTAGCGGGCCATCCACCCCAGCAGCCCGGCGAGCTCCCGGGTGCCGGGGAACATGTTCCGCGCCGCCAGCTCGCCCGCGTCGGGCAGGCCGGCCTGGACGATGCCGTTGGCGACGGGGTCGTCAGGCGCCTCCATCCCCAGCACGCTGAAGCCCATCTCCTCGACCAGGAAGCGGATGATGGAGGCTTTGTACTCGAAGATCTCCTTGGTGCCGTGCGACCCCTCGCCCAGCCCCACCACCCGCGCGTTCCCGACCAGCCGGCGGAGGTAGGCCTTGTCGGCCGGGCTGAGCGCGGTAGGCGAACCGCTGACGGGGTGGGCCTCGCCCCGGAGCTGGGCGACGACGGGCCGGTTGGCGAGGTCGAGCGCCAGCGCGGCCAGCAGCGCCAGGGCGCACAGGAGCAGGAAGCCCCGGAGCGACGACAGGAAGCGCACCAGCCTCCAGAGCGGCCGCAGCCACCTCGAGGCCCCCCGGCCCCAGGTCACCCGCCCTCCGCGGTCCCCCGGGTGTGCCCGGCCGGCGGCCACTTCCCCGCGTTCAACACCCGATCACCTCGTAGCCATTCTACACAACCCCGGACACCCCGGCCGCCGGGCCCGACCTCGACGCCCTCGAGGCACAGGTACAGCGGGGCCGGGGGAGGCTCGCCGCGAGGCGCGACCCCAGCCGCGCCTGGCTTCCACCGCCTGCAGCTCCGGGAGCCCCCAGGCCGGCGCCACTCCCTTCGTCACCGCCACCGGGTCGTGCGCACGGGTGGGCGTCATGGCCGCCCGCCGTGACCGCCTCTGCGGCGCGCTGCCCTACGGCCGCCCGACCGCCGCAAGGCGCTGGGGTGGGGGAGGCGCCGGCAAGAGTGGTGCGGATCGCTTTAAAACACCCCGGCCTTGGAGATAATTCGGAAGAACCCAACCCAGGCCGGGGGCAACCCCCGAAGAACCCAACCCCCAGGAGGAGCCCGCGTGCACACCTACGAAGACCCCCACGACGCCCACGCCGGCATCGACGCCGACAAGGCCCGCGAGGCCGAGGCCGTCCTGCCCCCGCTGGCCCGCGCCGAGCTGGCCCGGCTGGCCGGGGCGGCGGGGCTGGCGGCGGGGGAGGAGGTCATCTTCACCTCCGAGGCGCTGGGGGCGGCGCGCCTGGAGCGCTCCGAGGTGCTCGAGCTGCTGCGGCTGGCCGACCTCTTCGCCTCGCCCAGCCGCACCGAGACCTTCTCGCTGGCCGCGGCGGAGGCCGCCCTGGCGGGCAACCTGCTGCTGCTCAACGCCCACCTCCCGGCCCACCAGGAGCGCGCCGACGCCCTGGGGGCCCTGCTCTACCCCTTCCCCGGCTACGACTGGGGCTACGAGTGGGGCGCCCCCCGCGCCGTGGGCGGGGCGGGGGCGTGGGAGGGGCTGGCCCGCCGGGTGCTGCACGCCCTGGAGGCTCCCCCCCTGCGGGGGAAGCGCCACGCGCGCAAGGAGCTGCGCTACGAGGCGGTGTGGGAACGCTACCTGCGGGCCATGACCGCGGCCCGCCCCGAGGGGGGCCGCCCGCCCTGGTGCACGGCCGCAGGCCTTCCCGAAGGGGACCGTCCGCTGGGTCTACCGCCTAGCGGTCCCGAAGGGGATCGTCCCCCCGCGCACGGGCAGGAGCCCCCGCCCGCCCCCGCCCCCGCGCCCGCCCGCCTTCCCCCGGGGCTTTGGGCCTGGCGGCGGGGCTGGCGGCGGCGGGGGCCTCCTTCCTCCCCGGCCTGGCCCTGCTGGTGGCGCTGCCCCCGGCCCTGCTGGCGGCGGGGCTGGCCCTGCGCCGGGGGGGCCGGCGCGACAAGGCCCTGGCCGGGCTGGGCCTGCTGGCCTCGTACTGGGTGCTGCTGGCCCGGGCCGGGCTCTCATCCTGAGGTGGCTAGAATGGTGCCCATGATGCTCAAGTCCTTCCTCCGGTCCTTGCGCTCCTGCCGCCCCTCCCTCCTCGCCCTGTCGCTCGGCCTGCCGCTGCTGGCGGGCTGCGACCTGAAGGACTCCCCGCCCCCGCCCGACCCCTCCGGCGTCACCCGGCTGGAGGTGAGCTGCGGCGGCCGGGGCTTCCTGGGCGTCCACATCTGGGGGGAACGGGGGGTCATGGTGCTGCGCTTCTGGGGCCGCAGCTGGGTCTACGCCCCCGGCTTCGTGGGCGAGGCCTGGGGCGGGGGGCCCGGGTGCATGAGCGCCCCCGAGCGGGGCGCGGTGGAGGTCTACCTCAAGCGCGCGCGCGACGGGCGGTGGGTGCGGGGCTGGGTGGAGGCGGGGCTGGTCGAGGGGGCGGGGGGCTCCCCCGAGTTCCGGGTGCTCGGCGAGCTCAAGACCCAGGCGGTGGAGGAGGCCGACCTGCCCTTCGAGCGCGTGCCCGACCCCAGGGCCGCGGGCGGCTTCTACCTCGAGGACCGCCCCCTGCCCCCCGCCCCCGTGTGGCTGCCGCGGGCCTTCTGCCTGCAGCCGGGGGTGGGCTGGCCGTGGGGCGTCGAGCCGGGCAACTGGAACCCCGACTACCCCCCGGTGGCCCCCGCCAGCCCCCCCGCGCTGTACTACGGCTACGAGGGCGACGTCGGCGACCCCGCCTTCATCGAGTACGCCAACGGGAAGTACGCCGGGAGGCGGACCGACGCCGATCGGGTCTCCGGCGCCTTCGCCGTCGCCCCCGCCGACGGCCCGCTCAAGATCGTGCTCTACGCCTCCTGGCGCGCGGAGTGGCACCCCCTCTACGGCCGCTGGGTGCGCATCTACCCGCGAGAGCCCATCTCCATGCGGCTGGAGGGGGGGCGGCTGGTGTGCGAGGGCCACCGCCCGGCGGACTGGGTGGTGGAGCCGATGCCCGAGGGCTTCAACTTCCCCGGCTTCCTGCCCGAGGAGAACGACTTCGACGTCTTCAACACCCCCTACGAGCTCCCCGCCGAGCTCGACCCCTACGCGGGGAGGTGAGCGGGCATGGGAAACCTGGGCAAGCTCGAGGCGCTGCTGCTGAAGATCCTGGGGTCGCTGGCCCTGGGGGTGGCCCTGCTGGCCCTGCCCCCCCTGGCCCTCCCCGACCGCCACCTCACCCCCACGGCCCGGGCCCTGCCCGAGGGCTCGCTGCCGCGGCAGGAGGCCCTGGCCGCCGTGCGGCAGGGGGCGCTGGCCCAGCTCACGCTGGGGGGGCTGGCGGGGGCGGTGCTGCTGGGGCTGGGCGGGCTGCGGGGGGAGGTGGCCCGGCTGCGCGAGCGGCTGGAGCAGGCGTTGGAGGAGGCCTGAAGGGGGGGGCCTCGAGCACCCCCAACCCCTCCCGCCCGGCCGGTGGAGGCCATGCCGCCCCCCGCTGGCCGCGAAGCCCGCTCCCGCCTCCCGCCTCCCGCCTCCCGCCCGAGGGCCTCTTTCCCCCCACGGGGAGGTCCGGCTTGACCAACCCATCTAGTCAGACTAGACTGATGGGGTGAAACGCAGCTGGCAGCTTCAGGAGGCCAAGGCCCGCTTCTCCGAGGTGGTGGAGCAGGCCCTGAAGGGCGAGGCCCAGACCGTGACCCGGCGGGGCCGGCCCGCGGTGGTGGTGCTGGACTGGGCGACCTACACCCGCCTTCGCGGCGAGGATACCCCCCTGCTCGAGGCCCTCCGCCCGCCGGAGCCCCTCTCCGACGAGGAGGCCGAGGCCCTCTCCGACCGGTCGCGCGCAGGCTACCGGGAGGTGGGCTTTTGAGCTACCTGCTCGACACCAACGTGGTCTCCGAGGCGGCCAAGCGTCAGCCCGACCCCAGGGTTACGGCCTGGCTGAAAGGGCTCTCCGTGCGGGAAGCCTACCTTTCCGCTCTCACCTTGGGCGAGCTGGTGCAGGGGGCCGTCCGCGCCCCCGAGCCGCGCCGAGCTGTCCTGGAAGGCTGGATCGAAGACCTCAAGCGGCGCTTCGCCGGGCAGATTCTGCCCCTGGACACGGGGGTCATGGAGACGTGGGGCGCCCTCACCGGCGAGGCCCTGAACCAGGGCCGCCCCCTTTCCCCCCTGGACGCCCTGCTGGCGGCCACCGCCCTGCGCCACGGCCTCACCCTGGTCAGCCGCAACACCGGCCACTTCCGGGGCCTGCCCGTTCGGCTGCTCAACCCCTGGGAGGCGGGGGCCTGACCCCGCTCTCGCCGCCGCCCTCCGCCCCCCGGCCCGCCGCCCGACCCCGCTATAACGGGGGTGTGGAGCCGCACCCCCTCCCCCCGCCGCCCCCCGCTAGCATGGGGGCCATGGAGCACGAGCCCACGACTGCGGCCCCGCCCCGCGCCCCCCACGACCGCCTGGCCGACCTCGAGCGCCTCCAGGCGGCGCTCGAGCGCCAGCAGCTACTCCTGTTGCGGGAGCAGGTGCGCCTCGAGCGCCGCCTCACCCCGGTGCCGGGGCCTGCGGGGGAGGGGGAAGGGGAGGGGGAGGTCCTGCGGGAGGCCCTGGCCCTGGAGGCCTCCCGCCTGCGGCGGGAGTTTGCGCGCCGGCTCGAGGAGGTCTAGCGCACCCTCTGCCTGGCGGTGCTGGCCCTGGTGGGGCTGCTCGTGCTGCTGGCGTACGCCCTCGAGGCCGGGGCGGGCCGCCCCTAGGCCCCTGGGCTCACAGCTCGAGGCCGCCTCGCTCCGCTGCGGGGGCGGCAGGGGTGGCCTGTGCCCGGGCCGGCTCCGGCCCCAGCTCGAGGCCCCGCGCGCGGGCCAGGTCCTCGGGGGTCACGCCGTCGACGTCGGGGCGGCGGGGGTCGGCCCCTCCCTCCAGCAGGGCCTGCGCCGCTTCCTTCTGCCCCTCGAGGGCCGCCCAGTGCAGCGGGGTGCGGCCTCCGATGTCGGCGGCGTCGGGGTCGGCCCACCCCTTCAGCAGCGCCCGCGCGGCCCGGGCCTCGCCCCCCGCCGCGGCGTGGTGCAGGGGGCTCTCCCCCCCGGCCGCCGGGGCCTCCAGCGGGGCCCCGGCCCGCAGCAGCCGGTGCAGCTGCTCCACGTCCCTGGCGTCGATGGCCTGGTGCACGGCCACCCACTGGGCCCTACGGCAACCTGGTGCAGCACCTGGCCGGCGGCGGCCTCCGCGAGGGAGGGGGTGCCGAGGGAGAGGGGCTGCCCATTCTTCCACAGCGCCGCGCGGGCCTGCGCGTAGGTCAGGGCCAGCCGCTCGGCCTCGCGCTCGAGGCGCTCGTGGTCGAGCACCACGTAGCTGCGCACCTGCCCGGCCTCCTCCCCCTCGGCCGGGCCCAGGCACCGCACCAGGCGGGCGTGTGCGGCCAGGGGCAGCGGCACCTCGCCCAGCACCTCGCGCCCGTCGACGTCGGCGGGCTCGGGGTGGGGGAGCACCCGCGGGTCCTCCTCCTCCCCCAGCCGCCCGGCGCGGCGCCAGGCCTCAAGGGCCTCGAGGCCCCGGCCGATGACGACCTTCTCGGCGTTCTCCATGGCCGGGAGGGTAGTACGGGGGTGGCGGGACCGTCAACGGTTCGGGGTGGGGGGCGCGCGGGTTTTGCGTCGAAGCTGCTGAGCAGGGCGCTGCTACCTTCGGCGGGTGTCCCGGCCCGTGCTGCCTTAAGGATACCCGGCGCGTCCGGCGTCACCGGCGTCGGGGTGGGGGCGGTGACGCCGGGGCGGCTACACTGTGCTTATGCGCGCCCCCCTCCCCCCCTTCCCCTCCTCGAGGCCGCCGCCCGCCGGCTTTACCGGCTGCCCCTGGCGGGGGCCGCGCCGGCGCTGGCCCCGCTGAGCGCGCTGTGCCCCGTGGTGGCCTGGGGGGACCCCTACCTCAGCCCCCGGAAGAGGTCCTTGAGGAAGGCCCCGAAGGGCGCGAGCTTGTCGCACCAGACCACCGCGCTCCAGGCCTCGAGGGCGGGGCGCACCTCCTCGAGCAGGGCGCTCTTGCCGTAGCCCGGCGGGGCCGCCAGCACCACCCCGCGCCCGGCGCGCACCGAAAGGAGGAGTGCACGCCCTTCCTGCTGTCTGCCCACGAACGCCATTGGTACCTCCATTCCATCGCTTGCCGCATCACTGGTTTGCTGATCTACTGCGTTACTGAACGCAGTATTTCCTGTACTCAGTATTTACTGAAATCAGTAGTTACTGCAATCAGCAATTACTGACCTCAGCTTGCCCCTGTTTGCCCGGTTGGGTAAGATGCGCCCGTGGGGCTCTACTACACCGTGGAGGAGCTGGCCCGGACCCTCAAGGTCAGCGAGGAGGCCATCCGCAAGCGCCTGCGAGGGGGCGAGATCCGGGGCGTGCGGGTAGGGCGAACCTGGCGGGTGCCCCGCGAGGAGGCCGCCCGGCTGCTGGGCGGGAAGGAGGCCCTCGAGGCCTTCGACCGCATGAAGGAGAAGGAGGCCAAGCCGTGAGGACGGCCGCCTCCGGGGGAAAGCGGTGAACCCCCTGGCCGGGATGGAGCTGGAGGTGCCCTTGCGGAAGCTCACCGACTACCTGCTCTCCCCCACCCACCCCGTGGGCCGGCACAAGGCCCGGTTCTTCGCGGCGCTGGGCTTCACCGCCGAGAACCCCCTGGACCTGGCGGAGGCCCTCAAGCTCCAGGCCCGCGTGACCCCTGAGGTGCAGGAGGAGGCCACCCCCTTCGGCCTCAAGTGGGCCGCTCGGGGGAAGCTCCTGAGTACCGGCATCGCCGGGCCGCCGGAGCGGCTTCACTTGGGTCCACGGGGCAGCGCCCGCGTGGTGAGCGTGTGGGTCGGGGAGGGCTGCGGGGGGGCGGAGCCGCGCACCCGTGGGCAGATTCCCGTTGGGACCGCTACGCGGTACGCCCGGGCGCGGCTGGTCACGGCCTATCCCGCGGAGGGAGGAAGAGGATGATCCGCGAGCTGGACAGCGTGGTGCTCCGGGTGGACAAGCCGGAACTCGGCCTCGAGGCCGGGGATGTGGGCACGGTGGTGCACGTCTGGGGGGAGGGTGAGGGCTACGAGGTGGAGTTCGCCACCCTCACCGGCCACACCCTGGGGGTGCTCACCCTCGCCCCCGAGGAAGTGCGGGCGGTGGAGGAGGGCGACCTGCTCCACGTACGCCGGGCGGAGGTCGCGTGAGGTATTGCGAGCGTTACTAGCACAGCTCAATTCCGACACAGAGCTACAGCAGGCAATCCAGAAGCGCCTCGGTAAATAAAGCTGCCAACTATGTTTCCGCCCGACTCCGACTACCGCGACGAGCGCTTATCCGAGTCCGACACCCGCTCGAAGCTCATCGATCCCGCGCTACGCCTGCGCGGGTGGACCGAAGCCCACCTCCGCCGGGAAGAGACCGCGGGAGCGATCGACATCGTGGACGGCCGGGGTAAACGCCGCCGGGGCCGGACCGACTACACCCTCCGGGTGCGGGTGACGCCGGATGCCCAGCCCGTCGCGGTAGCCCTGCTGGAGGCGAAGAAGAACCAGCTTCCCCCCGACCACGGCCTCGAGCAGGCCCGGCTCTACGCCGACTCCAAACGGCTGAACGTGCCCTTCGTGTTCTCGTCCAACGGGTACTTCTGGGTCATGTTCGACCGGAGCACCGGCCTGACCTCCGATCCTCGTCCCATGAGCGAGTTCCCCACCCCGGAGGAGCTCCGGGCGCGCTACGAGGCCATGATGGGCTTCCGTCTGGACAGCCCGGCGGCCCGCCCCCTTCTGGTGCGGTATCCGGGGGGAGAAGGCACCCGGCGCTACTACCAGGATGCCGCCATCCGCGCCACCTTGGAGAAGCTGGCCAGGGACGCCACCCAGGAGAAGCCGGGCCGGGCCTTGCTCACCCTGGCGACCGGAGCAGGGAAGACCTTCATCGCCGTGCAGCTTCTGAAGCGCGTCGCCGACGCAGGACAACTGCGCCGGGCACTGTTCATCTGCGACCGGGACGAGCTGCGGCAGCAGGCCCTCGCCGCCTTCACCAACGTCTTCGGGACCGATGCCGCCGAGGTCAAACGCAACCCCGACGGCAGCAACCACGCCAAGAACGCTCGCATCCACATCGCGACCTACCAGACCCTGGATGTAGGCAACGAGGACGGTACGGCCAACTTCTTGCTCGAGCACTACCCCGAGAACTACTTCAGCCACATCATCATCGACGAGTGCCACCGCAGCGCCTGGGGCAAGTGGAGCCAAGTGCTCCTGAGGAACCCGGACGCGGTGCAGATCGGCCTGACCGCCACCCCCCGGCAGCTCAAGCTCCCGGAGAAGACCGCAGGGGCCCTCGAGGACGAGGCCATCACCGCCGACAACATCCGCCACTTCGGGGAGCCGGTCTACGAGTACGACCTCGCACAGGGCATCGAGGACGGCTATCTGGCCGCCTGCGAGGTGGTGCGGGCCCAGGTGGACATCGACGAGACCGGGCTGAGCATCGATCAGATCCTGGCGCTCAAACCCGTGGACGCCATCACCGGCCGGCCCTTAAGCCGCGAGGAGCTGGAGGAGCTTTACGAGAAGACCAGCTTCGAGGACCGCATCATGCTCCCCGACCGGGTCAAGGCCATGTGCGCCGACCTCTTCCAGCGGCTGCTGGAGACCGGGGGGCCAGAGCAGAAGACGGTGATCTTCTGCGTGCGCGACGCCCACGCCCAGGCCGTGGCCCGGGAGATGGGCAACCTCTACGCCGAATGGTGCCGGGAGAACGGCCAGGCCCCCAAGGAGTACTACGCCTTCAAGTGCACCGCGGCCAGCGGGGGCAACGACCAGTTGGCCGACCTCCGGGGCTCTAGCAACAGCCATTTCGTCGCTACCACCGTGGACCTCCTGACCACCGGGGTGGACGTGCCCTGCCTGAGGAACGTGGTCTTCTTCCGTTACGTGCAAAGCCCTATCTCCTTCTACCAGATGGTGGGCCGGGGGACCCGGATCGACCTCGCCAGTGACAAGCTGATGTTCCGGGTCTACGACTACACCGACGCCAGCCGGCTGTTCGGCGAGGCCTTCCTGACCCGCTACACGCGGCCTGAGGGCTCCAAGGAGGGGGAACCTGGGGATGAGGAAGGCCCTGGCCCCGATAACCCGCAGCCTCCGCCACAGCCCATCCCCCAGGTGGAGGGGGTCAGTGTGCTGGTCCGGCCCGCCGGGCGGCTGGTGGTGGCCCAGGTGGACGGGCAGGAAAAGCTCATCCCTGTCGAGGAGTACAAGGAGCGCCTCTCGGAGCGGCTGGTCCAGGCCGCCCCCGACCTTGAGCACTTCCGGCGGGCCTGGGTCCACCCCGACGAGCGCCGGCAGTTGGTGGACCATCTGGTGCGCTCGGGCTACAGCCCCAAGGTGGTGCAGGTGGTGGAGGAGATGACCGATTACGACCTCTACGACGTGCTCGCCGCGCTGGGCTACGGCATGAACCCCCTGACCCGCCTTCAGCGGGCCGGGGCGTTCAGCTACAAGCACCGGGACTGGATGGGAACCATGCCCCGGCGCACCGCCGCCACCGTGCTGGCCATCGCCAACCAGTTCAGCCGCTCCGGCACCGAGGCCCTGGAGAGCCCGCAGATCTTCAACGTGCCCGAGGTGGTGCGGGCCGGGGGGCTGCCGGCCCTGAAGGAGCTAGGGGAGCCACGTGAGGTGCTGCGCCAGACCAAGGAGAGGATGTTCGAGGCCTGACATCCTCCCCGTTCTGAAGAACGGGGGCTCCTACACGGAGCTTTCAAGGTTGGAGTCTGCATGGACCGAAGCCCACACCTTTACTCCATCCAGCCGCTCCCCAGCGGGAGCAGCCTGACCTGCGCCGCACCGTGGCGCGGCGCTCGGTCGGGCCGTGTCAGGCGGCCCTTGGCGCAGCAGTCCAGCCGCTACGCCAGCGATGTTGAGGGAAGCTACCACGTCGGCGTTGCCCTGGTAGCCGCAGGCCACACACCGGAAGTCGGCCTGCGTGGTTCGGTTGGCTCGGGTGGCATGACCGCACTTCGGGCAGGTGCGGCTGGTCTTGCGGGGGTCAACGAAGATAACCCGCACCCCCGCCCTCTCAGCCTTGTACAGCACGAAGTCGGCCAGTTGCCTGAAGGCCCAGCTCGCCACCATGCGGTTGAAGCGTTTGCTGCCCCGTATCCTGTCGCGTATCCCGTCCAGCTTCTCGAAAGCCAGTACCGGATTGGGGTACCGGGCCGCGAGGTCTACGAGCCCTCGGCTGACCTTGTGGTTGAGGTCGGTCATCCAGCGCCGCTCCTTGCCCTTCATGGCCCGCACCCGGTCAAGGCGACGGTGGCGCTGGTAGCGGCGGCGGAGGGAGGCGTAGCCTTCGCGTGTATGGCGAATGGCTTTCCCGTTGGCGATAAAGACGCCGTTGGGATGCTTGGCTGTCGCCAACCGAACAATGCCCAGGTCTACTCCGATAACGGTCTCGCCGTTGCCGTCACGGACGGTTGGAGTATTGGGCATTTTGAGGGGCAGCATGACGAACCACTCATCACCCCGCCTGAACAGCCGGGCATCACCACGGACGTACTGCAACCTGTCCCGCCAATGCTGCGGGACACAAAGGGGGAGCCAGATGTAAACACCTTGCACCCCGGTCGAAAGCCGAAGGGCGGTTCCAACCACCTTGTAGGCGTTAGTCCCCAGCCCAATCCCCTGGCTACGCACCGCCGTAGGCTTCCCCGCCTGCTGCTTGCTCTTGCGCAGCCCGAAGTGGCTCCTCGCGAGCTGTACGGCCTGGTTGACCGCCATGCGGCAGTAGTCGGAGGGCAGGCCCAGGGCGCGAATGGAGGCGTAGGTGGCGGTGTGTATCTTCGCCCGGCTGCTCGTAGCCATGCCCAGCGCAGCGTCAAGCCCGAGCTGCGTCCCCTGGCGGAAGAGTTCGGCGGTCCGGTCGAGCCAGGCCCGCTTGGCCCTGCCGGGGGGGCGCAGCTTGAGCACGACGGTTTCTGCCCTGGGCATGAAACCAGTGTACCAGGAGCCATGTTTTGGAGGAAGTACCGCTCTGCGAGCGGCTTTCGTTTCCTCTCCGCGTCGCCTCGCCGTGGCGAGGCGAGATGCGGAGCATCCACGAAAGGAGTTCTGTGAGCGAGCTCTTGCCCCAGGACTACCCCGCCTTCTTGCAGAGCCTCAAGGAGCGCATCCGGCAGGCCCAGACCCGCGCAGCTTTGGCGGTGAGCCGGGAGCTGATGGGGCTCTACTGGCAGATCGGGCGCGACCTCGAGGCCGCCGTGCGCCAGGGGCGCTGGGGCGAGAAGGTCATCGAGCGGGTGGCCGGCGACCTCAAGCGGGAGTTCCCGGGCGTGGAGGGCTTCTCCAAGCGCAACCTCGAGCGCATGCGGGCCTTCTACCAGGCCTACCCGGACGAGGGGCAGTTTGCGGCACAGCCTGTGTCGCAATTGCCCTGGGGGCACAACCTGGTGCTTTTGCAGAAGCTCAAAGACCCCGCCCAGCGGCTGTGGTACGCCGAACAGGCCCTGCTGAACGGCTGGAGCCGGGCTATCCTAGAAATGCAGGTCGAGAGTGGGCTCTACCACCGCCAGGGCCGGGCTCTGACCAACTTCGCCCAGACCCTGCCCCCGCCCGGTTCCGACCTGGCCCAGCAGGTGCTCAAAGACCCCTACAACTTCGACTTCCTGACCCTGCACAAAGAGGCCAACGAGCGGCACCTCGAGCGCGCCCTGTTGGAGCACCTACAGCGGTTCATGCTCGAGCTGGGGGTAGGTTTCGCTTTCGTGGGCAGCCAGTACCCCCTAGAAGTAGACGGCCAGGACTACTACCTCGACCTGCTGTTTTATCACCTCAAGCTGCGCTGCTACGTGGTAATCGACCTCAAGATGACCGAGTTCAAGCCCGAGTACGCGGGCAAGATGAACTTCTACCTCTCGGCGGTGGATGACCTGCTACGCCACCCCACCGACGGCCCCACCTTGGGCCTGATCCTGTGCAAGAGTAAGCGCAAACTCACCGTAGAATACGCGCTGCGCGACCTCGCCAAGCCCCTGGGCGTGAGCAGCTTCCAACTGGCCGAGGCCCTGCCCAAGGAGTTAGAGGCCGCCTTACCGAGCGTGGAGCAGCTCGAGGCCGAGCTAAGGAGAGACGATGAGCAGTCCGACAACTGAAGTCCCAAAACCCGAAACCCGCCCTAAGCTGCCCGAGGGGTGGCGGTGGGTGAGGTTAGGGGATGTTACAAAAGTGGTAGGTGGATCGACACCTAAAACTGGCATAAAGGAGTACTGGAATGGTGATATCGTTTGGATTACACCGGCAGACTTGGGAAAGCTATCAACAAGGGAAATATATTCTTCCGGACGTAAAATTACGCAACTTGGCTATGAGAGCAGCGGTGCTGAATTAGTGCCCGTTAAGACTGTTGTTATGTCGAGCCGGGCGCCAATTGGGCATCTAGGTATAGCTGCCGTTCCTCTCTGTACTAATCAAGGCTGTAAATCTTTCATTCCCTCGGAAAGCATCGATTCGGTTTACCTATATTTCGTGTTAAAGCAAGCTGTACCTGAGCTTCAGTTATTGGGAAGGGGGGCAACTTTCCTCGAGATATCAAAAACTCAACTCGAAAACTACTTTATCCCCCTCCCCCCCCTCGAGACCCAACGCCGCATCGCCGCCATCCTCACCGAGCAGATGGAGGCGGTGGAAAAGGCCCGCAAGGCGGCTGAAGAAGGGCTCGAGGCGGCCCGGAAGCTCGCCGGCGCCTACGTAATTGCTTACTTCACAGGATCCTGGGTAGATGAATGGGAGCGGGTTCCCTTAGCCGAAATAAGTACATTCCTACCCGCAAAATCCATTGCGAGCGATGGGGACACTGAGGTTCGGGCTATAACAACAGCGTGTCTATCTGAATCAGGCTTCAGGCCAGAAGGGATCAAGACCGCCCGCATGTGGGCCAATGATGCTCGAGAAGCAAGGATATCTCCCGGGGAAATCCTTGTTGCCAGAAGCAACACGCCCGAACTCGTAGGCAGGGTTGCGGTATATCCAGGAGGTTACCCAGATTTGGTTGCTTCAGACCTCACGATACGAATAAAGGCAACCGGTGCTGACCCAGCGTACCTGGGTGCTTACCTCTCCTCACTCTACCTATCTGGGTATTGGAAGGAGCGAGCAGGGGGGGCCAGCGGCTCTATGAAGAAGATCACACGGGGGCAGCTCCAAGACGAGCGCATACCTCTTCCCAATCTTGAAACACAACACCGCATCGTAGCCGAGCTCAACGCCAAGCTCAAGGCTACCCAAGCCCTTATTCACAGCCTAGAAGCCCAGCTCGAGGCCATCCGCGCCCTACCCGCCGCCATCCTACGCCGCGCGTTCTCAGGAGAACTCTGATGCCCAGCAAGAACGGTTCCAACGGTACACCCCGCTTCACCACCCAATCCAGCCTCAGCGCCTACGTGTGGAGCATCTGCGACATCCTGCGCCGCTCCAACTGCGCCGGGGCCTTGCAGTACGTCCCCGAGCTGACCTGGATTCTGTTCTTGCGCGTCCTGGACGACCTTGAAACCCTGGAGGCCGAGCAGAGTCAGGCGGTGGGGGCGGCCTTTACCCCCAGCCTCGAGGCCCCCTACCGTTGGCAGGACTGGGCCGCCCCTGATGGCTGGAAGCGCCGCGAGCTGGAAGGAGGAGCCTTGGGCGCCTTCTTCGGCTTCGTCAACGGCGAATTGCTACCCTATCTGAAGAGCTTGCGTGACCAGCCCAACGCCACCGCCCGGCAGAAGGTGATCAGCGAGATCATGTCCGGCGTCGATCGGGTGCGGGTGGACACCGAGCGCAACTTCCTGGACGTGCTGGACAAGGTTCACCTTATCAACTCGCAAACGGTGGACAGCACCCACCTTTTCACCCTCTCCCAGGTTTATGAAGGGCTCCTCTTGAAGATGGGCGAGAAGGGCAACGACGGGGGCCAGTTCTTCACCCCCCGCCAGGTGATCAAGGCCATGGTGCAGGCCATTGACCCGGGCCCCGCGGACACCATCTATGACCCCTGTGCCGGCACCGGCGGCTTCCTAGCCACGGCCTACGAGTACGTGCTGCAGAAGCTGGGGGACGACGCCACGCCGGAGCAGCTCGAGGCCCTCAAAACCCGGAGGCTTTACGGGCGCGAGAAGGAAAACCTGATCTACCCGATCGCCCTGGCTAACCTAGTGCTCCACGGCATCGACAAGCCCAACCTGTGGCACGGCAACACCCTTACCGGCCAGGAGATCTACGGGGGATTGTGGGAGGGAGCCCCGGCGCAGTTCGACGTGATCCTCACCAACCCCCCTTTCGGCGGTAAAGAAGGTAAGGTAGCCCAGGCCCGCTTTGCCTATAAGACCAGCGCGACCCAGGTGCTCTTCCTCCAGCACGTGCTCGACTCCCTCAGACCTGGGGGCCGCTGCGCCGTCGTGCTCGACGAGGGCGTGTCCTTCCGGCAGGAGACCGCCTTCGTGCAGACCAAGCGCAAGCTCTTGAACGAGGCCGACGTCTGGTGCATCCTCTCGCTGCCCCCGGGCACCTTCGTCAATGCCGGGGCCGGCGTGAAGACCAACATCTTCTTCTTCACCAAGGGGCGGCCCACCGAGCGCATCTGGTACTACGACCTGTCGGGGGTGAAGGTGGGGAAGAAAAGCCCGCTGACCCTCGAGCACTTCGAGGAGTTCTTCCGCCTGCTGCCCACCCGCGCCGACTCCGAGCGGAGCTGGACGGTGGGCCGGGCTGAGCTCGAGGCCAGGAACTATGACCTCAAGGCCGTGAACCCCCACGCCAGGCCCGAAACCGACACGCGGACCGTTGAAGAGCTGCTCGAGGTTATTGAACAGAAAAGCCGGGAGGTCACCGAGGCGTTAACCGCCCTGCGTGATCGGATCGAGGCATAGAGAACGAGCCGACCCCCTTCGCTCCCCGGTGAGGGGCCGCAGGGCCCTGCAGGGCCCTGCACTACCCCAACACGTCCGGCAGTGCCCTAGCAGCCTCCTCGAGCCCTTCCGGCTCACGTGCACGTAGATCTGGGTGGTGGCAATAGAGGCATGCCCCAGCAGCTCCTTCACCTCGTCGATCCCCCGCCCCGCCTCCATCAGCGCCGAGGCGTAAGAGTGGCGCAGCTTGTGGGGGGTGAGCTTGGCCCACTCCTTGAGGCCGGCCTTCTTGGCCACCCGCTTGAGCATGGCCTGCACCGTGCGAGCCGGGAAGGGCTGCCCCTTGCGGGCCCCCGAGGTGTGGCTCCAGAGGTGGGGGCTGGTGGGATGGCCCTCGAGGTTGCGGTGCTTGAGCCACTGGAAGAGCGCCCGCTGGGCGGTGGGAGAGAGCACCACCACCCGCTCCTTGTTGCCCTTGCCCAGCACCCGCACGGCGTGGGGGATGCCGTCCTGGTAGGTCACGTCCTTGTAGGTCAGCGCCAGGGCCTCCGACAGCCGCAGCCCGGTGCCGTAGAGGCGGGCGGGGTCAGCACCGCTGGTCGCGGCGGTGGATCAGGTCGCCGTACACCTGGCTTAGGTCGAGCCACTGCACGCCCTCGAAACGGTCGAGCAAGCCAGGCTCCTCCTCCATGGCTTTCAGCAGCTCGTCGGCGGCCTGGGGGGTCTTGATCGCCTCGCCCATGAGGGCCATCAGCTCCTCGTAGGAGAACTCGCGCAGGCGCTTGGGGGAGGGCATGGCCCCATCCTAACCCGCGCTCCCGCGGGCGGCTAGCGGCCGAGCCCGGCGCCGGGCCGGGCAGCCCGTGCAGCGGTGTGGCGGGTGCGCGGCTCCCGGGTGCCCCCGTGCGCTAGACTGGCGGGGTTCCGAAGCGGGACAAGCCCGGGCGCAGCCAGAGATTCCCTTGGGTGCCCTGCGCCCGGGCCCTTCTGTTGCCGGCCCGTGGCAGAGGCCGGGTATCCTGGAGGCGGATGCCGCCGGAGCTCCGCCCCCTGCTCCGCCTCGAGGCCCTCCGCCGCCCCGGCGGCCCGGGCCCGCTCGAGGCCGCCCTGCTGGAGGGCTGGGCGCTCTCCCAGACGGTCTACCGCTTCGACCCCGACGCCTATGAGCACCTGCAGGGCTCGTGCTTCGAGGGCACGGTCCCGCTGGCGCTGCTGGCGCGGCTGCCCGAGCCCTCGCTGTACGTGGCCTTCCCCAGGCCCCGCCCCACCGGCCTGGGCCTGGCCCACGGCTTCTTCGCCCGCCTCGAGGCCGGCACCCTGTGGCTGCTGCACGACCTGAGCGACTGGGGGGACCTCGAGCTGCAGGCCTTCCCCCTGGACGGCGAGGCCGAGGCGGCCGTGAGGCCCTACCGCGCGGAGGCGCTGAGGAGGGCGTACCTGAGCTTCGTGGCCTCGCTCGCCCCGGACCTTTCGGCGGCGGACATCGATTTCGATCCCTGGGAGGCCGACGCCGCCGGGGCCGCCCTCAGCCTGCTGCTCTACCGGGTGGCCGCGCCCGGGGACGCGGCGGAGGCGCCGGCCCCGCCGGGCGGGGAGGGGCTGCGGCTGTGGGAGGTAGGGGGCCGCCTGGGCGGGGCGCTGCGCCGGGTTCAGGAGGAGGAGCCGCGTGGCCTGACCCGGCGCAAGCGCAAACGGCTGCGGCCGCACGAGCGCGGGCCCCTCGTGGGCCGGGGCTTCTGGCACGGCCGGTGGGCCGGCCCCGACCACCGGCCCGTCCTCGAGCTGCGCTGGCGCCCCGCCATGCGGTGGGGGCTGCGGAGCCTCGAGGGGCTGCCGGAGGTGGTGCTGCGGGCTGAGGGGCTGGGCGGGCCGGGTTGACCGGCCGGCCCGCCGCCGTGGTGCCGCCGGGAGGGGCAGGCCTCGGGGTGGTCCCCCCGGTCGAGGGCCCCCTCCCGGTAGTGCACCCCCTCGCCGGGCCGCAGGGGCCTGCCCAGCTCGGCCTCGGCCGGCAGGACGGCACCCCCCCGGCACCCCGACCCCAAACCTCGGTCGAAAGTGTGGGTCCGGTACGGAAAGCCGAGGCCCGTGGGTAGGGGCAAGCCCTCCAGGACGAGGGGGATGTCGCTGTATAGTGGTTCCTGGAGGCGGCCATGTTCCCAGGACCCGAGCCCCTTGCCCTACTCGGCCTGCCCCCGGGCAGCGCCGACGACCGTGTGCGCTACCTGCGGGAGGGGCTACCCGTTTCGGCCTGGGACGCCCTCAAGCGCCTGCTGCGCTGCAGCGACCGTGAGCTGGGGATCCTCACCCAGATCCCTCCTTCCACCCTGGCCCGCCGCCGCAGGGCCGGGCGGCTGAACCGCCTCGAGGGCGAGCGGCTCTACCGGGTGGCGGCGGTGGTGGCCCAGGCGCTGTCGACGTTCGGGGACCCTGAAGCCGCGGTAGGGTGGCTCAGGCAGCCCAACCTGGCGCTGGGGGGGCGGGTTCCGCTCGAGTACGCCGACACCCCGGCCGGGGCGCGGGCGGTGGTGAACCTGCTGGGCGGGCTGGAGCACGGCGTGGTGCAGTGAGCGGCGGAGGGGGAAGCGCCCCGCCGGCACCTTCCGCCGGCGCCCGGGCCTGGCCATAAAGCGGTGGCGCTTGGCGCACAAACGCGTGACGATCGCGCAACTAGCCCGGGAGCGCGACCCTGCGTAAACTGCCACTCATAGCCAAACCGTTCGTGTCCCTCCCCGAAGCAGCAAAGATGGTAAATGTCTGGACTTACGCACCCTAGGGATCACCAGATAAAATGGGCCTTCATGTCACGGAGAGGTTCCGAAGATAGGATACCAACCTCGGTCCTCCGCGCGCTAGAAGCCTTAGCCCAAAGCCCCATCAACACCTCTGCCCTGGCCATGGCTGAAGCCCAAGGCTGCAACCACGACACCCTCTACCGCGCCCTGGACTACCCTCTGCCCTACTTCTTTAGCCTCTGCCTCCCTCTCTGCCGTACCCTGGGGGGCCCGAAGGGGGGCTACCTCCTCATCTCCTCATCGACGATGTCCTTATCCCCCGCTACCGCTCAGGCCAGCTCGGCCTCAAACGCCTGAGGAGCCCCAAGGAGGGGGCCTACCCCTATACCCCTACGGCTTCAGCCTGGTGGTCCTGGCCTGGGTCGACGCCAGGGGTTGGCGTCGGGTCCCCCTGGCCTTCCTGCCCTACTTTGCCGATGGGGAGGAAAGCAAGCTAGACCTGGCCTTGTCCCTTTTGGAGTGGGCCCGGGAGGAGGGGTCTGAGCCGGAGGGGGTGCTGTTCGACGCCTGGTACGCGGCAAAGGAAGTGCTGGAGTGGCTCCATGCTCAGGGCTGGTGTTTCGTGACGAGACTCAGGGCTAACCGATTGCTGGAGGGTATCCAGTTGCGGCGGCATGGAGGGGCCTACTGGGTGAAGGTGGGCCATCTGAAGGGACTTTCTTTTACGGTGCAGGTGGTGCGTCGAGGGAGGGGGTTTTATGCCAGTTCCGGTGTGGACTCGGAGGGAAAGAGGACGGTGGAGGTGTACCGGTTGTGGCAGGGGATTGAGGAGATCTTCCGGGGATTGCAGCAGGAGCTAGGGTGGAAGGGGCACCGGCACTGGCGCCGGGCCAAAGTCTTGGGGCATCTGGCTTTGGGACTGGTGGCCTATGGGCTCATCGAGTGTCAGCGAGAGCGGCTGAAGTCGAGTTTCTACCAATGCCGACGGAGACTCATCGCAGGTAAGCTGAGCCTGGATTTGAGCCCTCTGTTACCGGTGCAGGTGGAGGCCGCGTAAGTCCAGTAAATAAATCAGCAGTTATGAACCCTGAAGGGATCGACTTTCTGCGAACATTTCTTGTAATGCAGTAGAAGGGGTGGCCATGAGGTTTGTAGGCAGACAGCAGGAGGGTCGCGCGCTGCTCCTCTCGGTGCGGGCCGGGCGCGGGGTGATGCTGGCGGCCCCACCCGGTCCTGGCCCGCGCCAGCCGCATGGCGGTGCCCGACCCCAAGGAGCAGCCGCAGAAGATGCTGGAGGCGGTGGCCAACCACTCCGCCCAGGTGGTGGTGGTCGACGAGCTGGGCTGGGTCGAGGACTCCAAGACCGTCGAGATCATCGCAGGCAAGGGGGTCAAGGTCATCGCCACCGTTCACGGCTCGCACCTGGGCGAGGCCGTCGCCAACCCCGCCCACTTCCCGGTGGTGGGCGTGGCCAAGCACCTCGTCGAGCGCACCCTGGTCCAGGAGCGCCCCCCGGTGTTCCGCATGGCGGTCGAGGCCTACGCCTTGGGGCGCATCCGGCTGTGCCCCGACCTCGACCAGGCGGTGCGCGACATCCTGGCGAGGCGCCCGACGCCGGTGCTCGACTTCAACCTGCGCACCGGGGAGTACACCCGGACCGCCCACCGCGCGGGCCTCGAGGGCGGGGCGGCGGCCCCCGAGAAGGCCTGAGCGCCGCACAGGGGCGGCGGGGTGGCCGGGCCCTACCTGTTTTGGATTTGCATCTATCCCAAATAATCAAGTACCGCACCACGGCTTGACCAGCCCTTCGCGCGTCCTGGACTGCGAATCGTGCCAATGCCGCCTGGTGGATGGCCGACCCCTTGGCCGGTGGTCCTGCTGGAGAGGTGGGGGGTTGGTCTAGGTTGAAATCTAGGCCAGGGCCTAGATTTACTTCTAGAGCCTGCTAACTAGCTGTTCGTAAAAGCTCCACAGTTTTCGCTGTCATCAGAATCGAAAAAGCCAACCAGTGCCAACCTCGCAAGGTCTCAGCCAGCCGCTCATAGTCTCGCGCCAGCCTGCGAAACCGGGATGTCCAGGCAAACGAACGTTCCACCACCCAACGCTTCGGCAGCAGCACGAATCCTCGTTTGGCCCCTTCCACCTTGACCACACACAGGGCGATGCCTTCCGCCTCTGCCGCTTGTGCCGCTTCCTCCCCAGTGTAACCCTGATCCACAAAGGCCACTTCCACCTGCTCCCCCGTCACTTCCTGCACCTGTTGACTGAGGGCTCCCACCTGGGCCCGTTCCTGTTCACTGGCCGCCGTTACTACCAGGGCCAGCAGATGCCCCAGGGTATCTACCGCCAGGTGAACTTTGCTTCCCTTGCGTCGTTTGTACCCATCGTATCCGGCCCGCTCCCCACTTTGCGGGGTGGACTGTAGGGTGCGAGCATCGTAGATGGCAGCGCTGGGATGGGCGGCTTTGCCCTGGAGCATTCGCAGGGTCATGCGCAGGTCGTGTACCAGGTCTTCGAAGACCCCCCGGTTCATCCAGCGGTAGGCTTGCGCCTGAACGATATGGGGGGGTGGGAAGTCGTGGGGCAGGTAGTCCCACTGAGCACCGGTTCGAACCATCCAGCGCAGGGCGTTGAACACTTCGCGCAGGTCGTACTTGCGCTGGGGTGCTTCCAGCGGGGCGAGGGTCAAATAGGGCAGCACCAGAGCCCATTCCTCATCACGGACGTCCGATGGGTAAGCACGGCGGTTCATGCTCTAAACATAACTGCAGTGCCTGATTTGGGTAAGGTGGTTTGTAGATTCTAGGGTTACCCCCCCTTTTTTTGAGGACGGGAGGAGGAGGAAGGTAAACGATCCCCTACCGGGACGCCGCCCCTGGCCGGAGCCCGACTGGCGAGTCGGGCCGCAGGCTGGGCCCGGTCTCGAGCTCGCCCACCGCGTAGATCCCCGCCCGTGGGCCGGATATCCAGATGAGGACGCGGTCCCCGGCCCTGATCCGGCCGGTGTGCTGGAGACAGCCCCACCACTCGCGGGCCTCGAGCTTGAGCGAGCGATGGATGTCGTAGAGGGCGGGGTTGGCCTGGAAGATCCAGGTGGCGCGGTCGCGGTCGGCGTGGCCGACCTTGAGGGCGGTGGCCCCCTCCCGGGTGGGCTCTACCACGGCAACAGGGCCGGCCTCGCTCGTCGTGGGGGGGTCAAGCCAGACTTGACCGCTATACATCTTTTGTATGCAACCCCAGGAACCTCAAAGCGGAGAGGGGGTTGAAGGAGAAGGCTTCCAGGGCGGCTTTTTTAGCCTGGACCTTGCGGTAGTTGAGGCAGTTCAGCACGAAAGCCCGCAGGGCACAAAGGTTGAAGGCCAGGGCGCCACGGGCCTGGGCATGGTCCTCGCGTAAGAGCACGTCGCGTACCCAGAAGTTCCGGTTCTCCACGCCCCAGCGTTGGCGCATGAGTTCGCCCAGACGCCTGGCCCCCGCCGCCTCGGGTCTGAGGCTACTCAGGGCGTAGTGCACGCTGTAGCGCTGCTGCTTGCTGCGCTTATGCCACACCCAGCGCTCCAGGCGCACGGCCTGCCGGGCAAAAGGGAAGTCCAGCCAGGGGGGGAGATGGGGGGAGGCCGAGGCCCGGTAGCGCCACACCTCCCCGTCACGGAGTTCTTCCCACTGGACGATGCTTTCCCCGGGCAGGGGATGCTCGTCCAGGCAAGCGAACAGCCACTCTACCGCCTCCAACGCCCGGGCTTGGTTGGCTCTCAGGCTCAGCAGGTAATCCCCCCCTTAGCCCGGATGGCTTCGGCCACCCGGGGGTAGAGGAAGCCCGCGTCGGCCACCACCACCCGACCGGCTAAACCCTCCAGCCCCATGCGCTCCAGCAGACCCAGCAAGGCCTCATCCTCCCGCCCACCGACTTGGGCCTGGGCCAGGCTGTGGCGGGCTTGCTCACACCACAGCTCCACCACCCGCACCACCGGGCTCTCGCCTTTAGCACTCCCCCGCAAGACCTTGCCATCCGCGACCAGGGCAGAGGTAGTAGCGGTAGAGGTAGGGAAAGAGGCGGGAAGGGGGAGTTCGGGAAAGACCTGTTGCAGGGCTGAACCCAGCGCTTGCGGGTCCAAGCGGCGGATGAGCTGGGCGATTGAGCTGCGTCCTGGGGCCTTGCGCAAGCCCAGGGGCTTACACAGGAAGGGATTGGCTTGGGCAAAGCGGGCCACACCCCGCAGGGAGTCCACCCGGCACACAAAGGCCACCAGCACCAATGCCACCACCCCCCACAGCGGATAGCGCCGGTTCTGGTAGCGTGGATCGTCCAATGAGGCTAAGGCTTCGCGTAAGTTCATGCCTCTATCTAGCCTCAACCCTGAATAACGGTCAAGTCTGGAAGTCAACCTGAAATCCCAATTGCCCTCACCCCGAATGCGGTAGCTTGGTAGGGTCTATGGGAAAGAGCGCACGGAAACAGGCCTTGAAGTATTCGTCCAAGCCCAAGCCCAGCCCCTGGCCCTGGGTCATCGGCGGCGTTCTCGTGCTGGCGGTGGCGGTCTGGGGCTTCCTGCGCTGGCAGGGCCAGCAGGGGGTGCCCAGCCTCGAGAGCCTCATCGAGGAGGGCAAGCCGGCCCTCACGCAGGTGCAGAACCACCCGGACTACGGGCGCAGCCACGCCAACATCGGCGCCTCGCTGAGCTACGCCACCGACCCGCCCACCTCGGGGACGCACTGGTACAACTGGAGTGAGCCGGGCTTCTACACCCGCGGCGAGCCCCGGGAAAAGCTGGTGCACGCGCTCGAGCACGGCAACGTCGTGATCTACTACGACCAGCCCGGGGAGGAAGTGCTCAAGACCCTGCGGGCCTGGGCCAGCCGCTACCGGGGCCAGTGGGACGGGCTGGTGGTGGTGCCCAAGGCGGGTCTGGGCCAGACCGTCGAGCTCACCGCCTGGACCAAGCTGCTGCGGCTGGAGCGCTGGGACGCCGCCGCGGCTGCCGCCTTACGTCACTAGCTCTTGGTCACCGGCCGCACGGCATGCGTAAGCTGGGGGTGAGTATGGCTCGAGTGCTGCTGGTCGATGACGACCCTTCCATCCACGAGGTGCTGGGGGCCTACCTGCGCCAGGAGGGGCACGAGGTGGTGGAGGCGCGCGACGGGGCCGAGGCGCTGGCCCGGCTGGGCGCGGCCGACCTGCTGATCCTGGACCTGATGCTGCCGAAGGTGGGCGGGCTCGAGGTGGCCCGGGAGGCGCGGCGGGACTACCCCGACCTCCCCGTCCTGATGCTCACCGCCAAGGGCGAGGAGGAGGAGCGCATCGAGGGCCTCGATCTCGGCGCCGACGACTACGTGACCAAGCCTTTCAGCCCGCGCGAGGTAGTGGCACGGGTGCGGGCGCTGTTGCGACGCCGGGGGCTGCGCGACGAACTCGCCTTCGGGGCCCTCACCCTCAAGCCCGCCGAGCGCGTAGCCCTGCTGAACGGGGCTCCCCTACCGCTGTCGCGGCTGGAGTTCGACCTGCTGCTCACCCTGGCCCAGCACCCCGGGCTGGTGTGGAGCCGGGCGCGGCTGCTCGAGCGGGTGTGGGGCGGGGACTTCCCCGGCGTAGATCGCGTGGTGGACGTGCACATCGCGGGCCTGCGCCGGAAGCTGGGCGAGGACAGCGACAACCCCCGCTACATCGAGACGGTGCGCGGGGTGGGCTACCGCTTCCGGGAGGAATAATGTTCACGCGGCTGTTCCTGACCCACCTGCTGGCGGCGCTGGTGGCGCTGGTGGCCTTGCTGGGCTTCGCGGAGTGGCTGGCCCCGCGCTTTTACCAGAGCCACATCGAGCAGATGGTGGCGGCCATCGGGCCGCAGGGCCACGAGCTGCACGCCGACCTCGAGCGCGGCCTGCGCTCGACCCTCACCGCCGCCTGGCTGGCCTCGCTGCCGCTGGCCGGGCTGCTGGCGGCGGGCACGGCCTGGGTGGTCTCGAGGCGGGTCAGCCAGGGGGTGCGGCTGCTGGCCCATGGCAGCCGTAGCATCGCGCAGGGGCACTACCACGACCGCCTGCCGGTGCACGGCCGCGACGAGCTGGCCTCTCTCGCCCAGGACTTCAACCGCATGGCCGAGGCGCTGGAGAGGGTCGAGCAGAGCCGCGTCGAGCTCATCGGCTCCGTCGCCCACGAGCTGCGCACGCCCCTGGCCGGGCTGCAGGGCTACGCCGAGGCCCTGGCCGACGGGGTGCTACCGCCCGAGCAGGCCGCCGGGCGCATCAGCCACGAGGTGCGGGCCATGCGTCGCCTGGTCGAGGATTTGTCGCTGGTCTCGAGGGTCGAGGCGAGAGCGGTGGAGATTCGCCCGCAGGCGCTCGACCCCGCCGCGGCCCTGAGGCGGGCGGCCGAACGCTTCGAGCTGGTGTTCGCGGAACAGGGGGTGGCCCTGCGGCTCGAGCCCTGTGGGCCGCTGCCGGCGGTGTGGGGCGATCCCGAGCGCCTGCAGCAGGTGCTCTCCAACCTGCTCGCCAACGCCCTGCGCCACACCCCGCCCGGCGGGGAGGTGGGGCTGAAGGCCGAGCCGGCACCGAGCGGGGTGTGCTTCAGCGTGCACGACACCGGCCCGGGCATACCCCCTGAGCACCAGGCGCGGGTCTTTGAGCGCTTCTACCGCGTGGACTCAGCCCGCAGCCGGCAGGACGGCGGAAGCGGGGTAGGCCTGACCATCGCCAAGGGCCTGGTCGAGGCTATGGGGGGAACGATGGGCCTCGAGAGCGAGGTCGGGCGCGGCAGCACCTTCTGGTTCACGCTGCCGCCAGCCCGGTCCTGAGCCCTGTCGCGCTCTTCCTCGCGCTGCGCCTGATCCGGTGGGAAGGGGCGCCCTAAAGCGTCACGAAGGGCTCGAGCCGCCCTTTGACGAGGGCCAGCACCCGGTAGGGCTGGGTCTTGGGGCCGGGCATCCCCGGCGTGCCCGAGGGCATGCCCGGCAGGGCGATCCCGTCGATCCTGGGTCGCTCGCGCAGCAGCTTCTGGAGGGCGGCCAGCGGGACGTGCCCCTCCACCGTGTAGCCCGCGACGCGCATGGTGTGGCAGCTCTGGGCCTCGGGCGGGATCCCGTAGCGGCGCTTGAGGGGGCTGAGGTCGTCCTGCAGCACCACCTTCACCAGGGCGCCCTGCGCCTGGAGGAACTTCACGTACTCCCCGCAGCAGCCGCAGGTGGGCGACTTGTAGAGGGTGGCCTCGAGGCCCTTCAGGGCACTCCCCTGCTGCGCCAGGGCTCCGCCGGCCAGGCCCAGGGCGAGGCCGCCGAGCATCTTCAGCGCTCGTCTTCGGTCGGGTTGATGGGTCATAAGCTTCCTCTCCGACAGAGGCTAATGCCTTGGTGTTAAGCCTTTGTAAACCCGGTAGTTTCAGCCGGCACTCAAGGCAACTTCAGGCGGGGGGGCTAAAGTTGAACCTCCTTCGACCCGCCGGCTCGAGCTTTAACTCTGCCTCTCGTCGTCCGGAATTGCCAGCCGGATCAGGGCCGAAAGGCCGAATTTCAGGAGGTCCAGCCATGCAGCACAGCAGCCAGCACCACACCCACGGCACCACCGGCATGAGCCCCGCCATGCAGGCTTGCATCGAGGCCTGCGGGGAGTGCCACGACGTATGCCTCACCACCGTTCAACACTGCCTGCAGCACGGCGGCCAGCACGTCGAGCCCGCCCACATGACCATTATGATGGACTGTGTACAGATTTGCGAGACGGCCAAGGACTTCATGCTGCGGGGCTCGCGGCTCCACGCCCAGGTCTGCCGGGCCTGTGCCGAGGTCTGCGAGGCGTGCGCCCAGAGCTGCGAGGCCATCGATGACCCCGACGGCGCGATGAGGGCCTGTGCCGACGCCTGCCGCCGCTGCGCCCAGGAGTGCCGCCGCATGGCCCAGGCCGCCTGATGCCCGCCCCCTCGAGCCCCCGGCCACGGCCGGGGGTTGCCCTTTGCACAGGCTTAACACTCCACGCGCAGGCTAAAGCAGGAGGCGTTATGAACCGACGCGAACTGTTGAAGTACGGAGCCCTGGGCCTGGCGGGCAGCTACGCGCTCTCGAGGCTTACCGCCCTCGCCCAGGCGTCCTTTCCCCAGCCCCGCACGCTCGAGGTGCGCCGGGCGGGCGGCGTGGTAGAGGCGCAGATTGCTGCTCGACAAAGCAATCTCACCATGGGCGGCAAACCCGTCCAACTGCTGACCTACGGTGGCTTCCCCGGCCCTACCCTGCGCCTGCGCGAGGGCGAGACGGTGCGGCTCAACTTCACCAACAACCTCCCCGAGGCCACCAACCTGCACCTGCACGGCTTGCACGTGCCCCCGAGCGTGGACGACCCGCTGGCCCTGGTCCAGCCCGGCGAGAGCCGCCTGTACGAGTTCACCGTCCCTAAGGGCTCAGCGGGGACTTACTGGTACCACCCCCACGTCCACGGCCGGGTGGCCCCACAGCTCTACGCGGGGCTGGCGGGCCTGCTGGTGGTGGAAGGGCCGCTCGATGCCCTGCCCGAGTTGAAGGGGGCCGAGGAACACCTCCTGGTGCTCAAAGACTGGCTGTTCTCCGGCAACCGGATCCCGGCCTGGACCCACATGGACTGGATGAACGGCCGGGAGGGCAACCTGCTCACCGTCAACGCCGCCGTGCGCCCGACCCTGCGTGCTCAGAAGGCCACCCTGCGCCTGCGGCTCTTGAACGCCAGCAACGCCCGCTACTACCGGCTGGCGCTGGAAAACCATCCCCTCTACCTCATCGCCACCGACGGCGGCTTCCTCGAGAAGCCTGTCGAGCTCCCCGAACTCCTGCTGGCCCCCGGCGAACGGGCCGAGGTGCTCGTGCGCCTGATCCGGCCCGGCAGCTATCGGCTGCAGGCCCTCCCCTACAACCGTGGCGCGATGATGATGCACGGCGGCATGAACGGCATGATGGGCGACCAGGGCATGGGCCAGGGGATGGGCCAAGGGATGGGGATGATGGACCACGGCGGCATGGGGGGCATGGGCGACACGGGGATGATGGGCTCCATGATGGGCATGGGGGCCACCCGCCTCGAGACCCTGCTCACCGTGGTGGCCCCGGCCAGCCCCAAGCCCCTGCCGCTGCCGGCCTCGCTGGCCCCCGTCGAACGCCTCGAGCCCGCCAGGGCTACCGCTACCCGCCGCTTCGAGCTAGGCGAGCGAATGATGCAAGCTGAATTCTTTATCAACGGCCAAATGTTCGACCCGGCCCGGGTAGATGTGCGGGCCCAATTGGGAAGCCTCGAGGTCTGGGAGCTGGTTAACAAAACCGACATGGATCACCCCTTCCACCTGCACACCTATCCCTTCCAGGTGCTCTCGCGGGGCGGCAAGCCGGCGCCCTACCGGGCCTGGAAGGACACCGTGAACCTGCGCAAGAACGAGACCGTACGGATCGCGGTGCCCCTGCGCGACTTCAGCGGGGTCACCGTCTACCACTGCCACCTCGTCGAGCACGAGGACCGGGGGATGATGGGGATCTTGCAGGTGAAGGGATGAGGAGGTAAATGTGTCGAACTACGCGATGAAAACCATTTTGTCGGGTGACTTGATCGAGGTCAGGACCCGAGCTGTGGAAGCGCTGAAAGCCCAGGGCTTTGGCATTCTGAGTGAGATTGACGTACAAAAGACCCTGAAGGAGAAGCTGGGCCTGGAGTACGAGCCGTACCTGATCCTGGGAGCCTGCAACCCCAACCTGGCCCGGCAGGCCCTAGATACAGACCGTGACATCGGGCTGTTGCTGCCCTGCAACGTGGTGCTACGCCAGCTCGAGGGGGAGGTTGAGGTCAGCATCCTCGACCCCGAGGCAATGTTTAGCTTAACTGAAGAAGCCACCCGGCGACAGCTCGAGCCCTTGGCCCAAGAGGCCCGTGTCCGTTTGAGCCGTGCTCTGCAAACTCTAGAGGAGGCCCCCTAGAGTCGAGCCGGAGTAAGCCGAGGCAGATGCGCAAAGTTCGGCTGGCGCTGTGGATTGTCCTGCTGGCAGAGGACCGGGGGATGATGGGGGTGCTCGAAGTTCGGGGTTAGAAGGAGGGGACTGTGATGGGTTGGTGTCCTTGGTGTTCTTACGGCTACGGCATGATGGGCGGCTGGGGTTGGCTGGGCCTGCTGGCCCAATTAGCCGTCCTAGTGCTGCTGATCTACCTGCTGGTGCGGGCCCTCTCCCGTCCATCGAGGGAGGGGCGGGACCGCGCCCTGGAGATTCTGCGGGAACGTTATGCCAAAGGCGAGATCGACAAGGATACTTTCGAGCGCATGAAGCGCGACCTGAACGAGTAAGAGGAGGTGCGTTGTGAAACGCGGACAGTTCTGGCTAGCGATCGTAGGCCTGGCCGTGCTGGGGTTAGCCCTTACCCAGGGCATGTGGGGCAATCCGGGCATGATGCAGGGCTATGGGTACGGCCCGGGAATGATGGGTGGGATGATGGGCGGAGGTATGGGCATGATGAGCTTTCATCCCGCCCAGGCTCAGCCCATCCCCCCAGCCGAAGCCAGGGCTCGGCTCGAGTCCTTCGCTCAACGCTTTAGCTCCGAGGCCAAGCTTAAGGATTTCATGAGCTTCAGCGAGAACTACTACGCCCAGGTAGTCGATGCCAAGGGCAACGGCCTGGTAGAGATCCTGGCCGACCGCTATACCGGCAACGTCTATCTCGAGCCCGGCCCCAACATGATGTGGAACACCCGCTTGGGTATGGGCTATGGCATGATGCAGGGCCAGCCTACAGCCACGCGCTACGACAAGGCTGCCGCGCAAAAACTGGCCAGGCAATTTCTCAAGGGCTACTTGCCGGGAGCCACAGTCATGGAGGGTCAGGCTTTCAGCGGTTATTACACCTTTGATTTTGGCCGCAAAGCGGTCGAGGGGATGCTCTCGGTGAGCGCCTACACTGGTGAGGTCTGGGTGCACACCTGGCACGGGATTTTCCTGGGAGAGTAGCAACGGTGCATACCGATCCGGGCTTTGTTTGATCGAAGGGGAGAAGTTAGGATTGTCCTCCGAGGATAAGCCATGGAATTCACCGAACTTTCGCTGGGTTAGTACGTTGCCAGCCTCAAAGCTGGCAAAGACAAAGTGCGCGACCGCGCGGCCTTCCTCGAGCGCTGCGCGCGCATGTACCAGACCCCCAGCCTCGCCGGTTTCCCGATGGTGGGGCTGGGCGGCAGTTGCGGCAAGCCCACCTTCCTCCTGCCTTTCGCCGTCCGCTTCGATCTGGACAAGGTGCTGGCGCTCGAGGCGTGGTTTCGCCGAGCGAAGTGAGGGGTGGCCGTGGCCGAGCGCTTCAGCATGTACGTGGAGTACGGGGCCTACCCCCATCGCAAGCGGCCCGACGACACGGAGCTCGCTGCCGTGCAGGAATGGACTAATGCCACGCTGGTCTTTCTGCGGTCTTCTTATGGGCGCAAGGAAAAGCTACTCACCGCGATGCCTGAAGCCTTGAAGCCCTGACTAACGTCCCTGCCTCTTTATTCGCGGGAAACTTCGGAGGGGATTGACCTTTTGCATGGTTCAAACTATCCTGATTTCACATTCCCCCCCCACCTGGGGAGGGATATACGGCGCCTAAACTGGCTGCCACCCGGAGGGTAACGATGGAACATAGGGCGCATCAAACCACGGCGGTCCTCGAGGTTGCCCTCAGGAATTGCCACGACGGCTCGGAGTACGCCGACCTCGAGCGGCAGTTCGCCCGGCTGGAAGGCGTTCAGCAGGTCCACCTCGACCGCACCCGGGGCGTCGCCCACCTCGCCTACGACCCCGCGGTGACGAGCGCCCAGCGGCTCGAGGCCGAGATCGAGCAAAGGGGCTACGCCTGCGACTGCGCCGACTGCGCCCCCTCCGAGGCCCAGCCCGGGCACCCCAGCGTGGGCTCGGAGGGCCACGACCACGCCCACCACGGCCACGCCGCCCGTCCGGCCCCGGCCCCAGCCCACGACCACGCCGCCGTGCGGCACCAGGAGCACGCGGGCCACGAGGGGCACGACGAGCACGCCGGGCACGGGGCCGCGATGGTGAACGACATGCTGCGGCGCTTCGTGGTGTCGCTGCTGCTGACCCTGCCCGTCGTGATCTTCTCGCCCATCGGCGGGGCGCTGGGCTTCCCCGACATGCCGCCCTTCGGCCTCTCGATGGGGCTGTGGGGCTTCCTGCTGGCGACCCCGGTGGTGTGGTGGGGCGGCTGGCCCTTCATTAGCGCGGCCTGGCGGGCCCTGCGGCGGGGCGAGGCCAACATGATGACCCTGATCGCCACGGGCATCTTGGTCTCCTACACCTACTCGCTGGGGGCCACTTTCCTCTTCAAGGGCGAGGTGTTCTACGAGGCGGCCGCGATGCTTACCACCTTCAGCCTGGCGGGGCACTGGCTCGAGATGCGCTCGCGCTTCGCCACCGGGCGAGCGGTGGAGGCCCTGCTCAAGCTGGCCCCCGCGACGGCCCGGGTCCGACGCGGGGGGCAAGAAGTAGAGATCCCGCTCGAGGAAGTGGTGGTGGGCGACGAGGTGGTGGTCAAGCCGGGTGAGAAGATCCCGGTGGATGGGGTAGTGGTCTCGGGCCAGAGCTACGTGGACGAATCCATGATCACCGGCGAGCCCATCCCCGTGCTCAAATCCGAGGGGGCCAAAGTCATCGGGGGAACCCTCAACCAAAACGGGGCCTTCACCTTCCGGGCCACCGCCGTGGGGGCCGATACGGCCCTTGCGCGCATCGTGCAGATGGTGCAAAACGCTCAGGCTTCCAAAGCCCCGGCCCAGCGCCTGGCCGACCTGGCCGGGAAGTACCTGGTGTTCATCGCGCTGGGCTCGGGCGTGCTCACCTTCCTCTTCTGGTACTTCCTGGGAGGACAGGGGCTGGTCTTCGCCCTCACCGTGGCGGTCTCGGCGGTGGTGATCGCCTGCCCCGACGCGCTGGCCCTGGCGACGCCGACCGCGATCACCGTGGGGGTGGGGGTGGCGGCCCGGGAGGGCGTACTGTTCAAGAACGCGACCGCGCTCGAGGCCACCGCCGCCATCGACACGGTGGTCTTCGACAAGACCGGCACCCTCACCGAGGGCAAGCCCGCGGTAACCGACCTCGAGCCCATCGCCCCCTTCACCCCCGAAGAGCTGCTGGCCCTCGCTGCCTCCGCCGACCAGCCCTCGCAGCACCCCCTGGCCGAGGCCATCGTGCGGGCGGCCGAGGAGCGTGGCGTGGGCGTGCAACCCCCCGACGCCTTCGATTCTGTCCCCGGGCACGGTGTGGTGGCCCAGGTTAAGGGGCGCAGGGTGCTCATCGGCAACCGGAGGCTCATGGACCGGGAAGGCGTCGAGGTGGGCCAATTGGAAGAACGGGTGTCCCGGCTGGCCGCCGAGGGCAAGACCGCCATGTACGTGGCGGTGGACGGCCAGCCCGCAGGGGTGGTCGCGGTGGCCGACGTGATCCGCGAGTCCGCCCGCAAGGCGGTGCAGGCGCTGCACCGCATGGGTATCCAGACCGTGATGCTCACCGGCGACAACCGCCGCACTGCCGAGGCCGTGGCCCGCCGGCTGGGCATAGACACGGTAATCGCCGAGGTCTTACCCGAGGACAAGGCGGCTAAGGTGAAAGAGCTCCAGGCCCAGGGGCGCAAGGTGGCCATGGTCGGCGACGGGGTCAACGACGCCCCCGCCCTGGCCGAGGCCGACGTAGGCATCGCCATCGGGGCCGGCACCGACGTGGCCGTAGAGACCGCCGACGTGGTGCTGGTAAGGAATGACCCCGCCGATGTCGCCAAGGCCATTCAACTGGCCCGCAAGGTACGCGGCAAGATCAAGCAGAACCTCTTCTGGGCAGCCATCTACAACGTGCTGGCCATCCCCGTCGCGGCGGGCGCGCTCTACAACAGCTACGGTATCCTGTTGCGGCCGGAGTGGGCAGCGCTGCTGATGAGCGCTTCCACCGTGATCGTGACGGTGAACGCGCTGCTGCTGGGGGTGGGGTCGCGGCAGCGCTTTACACGGGCTTAACACAAGTCCCCCACTATCTTGCACGGAGGTAGGGGAGATGATTCGAACAAGTAGTCCAAGAATGGGGCGTAGCTGTAAGTTAGGCGAGGAGATGACACTCGACCGAGCGATGAACAGTGGGCGGTGATCGCGCCGTTGCTGCCACCCCAACCCGCCAAGGGGCGTGGGTTGAGGGCTGTGCAGCCGGGAGCATCTGCCACTACCGGCATGACCGCTGGGCGAGAGAAGGATTATGGGAGCGCCGGTGGCAGCCGATACTGAGTAAGCCGTGGGCGGCGGGGAAGCTGGAGCGCAGCCAGGGGAGCCTGAATGGCAGTCACCTCCAGGTCAAAAGGGGGGCGAGCGGGGCCACCAGGGTAAAGGCTGCACCGCGATGATGGGGGCCGAGGGCAGCGGTGGAGGGGTACCCGGCCAGTACCCACGAGAGCCAAACCGCGCTGGGGGCAAGCCTCCAAGGTGCCTCTGCGTGCCGGCGATGGACAAAGCCTTCGACTCTATGCCCCTGCGCCGCAAGCTCCGGGCCTCGGTTCCCGAAGGCCGGTACAAACATGGCTGCCGCGGCCCTAAACCCACGCTTCACCCGGCCGGCAAAGGGTGTTACCAGGTCGAGGGCCTGCGGGCCTGGATGGACAGCTACCGGGCCCTGGTCGTGCACTACGAGCGCAAAGCTCACAACTCGCCTCGCCACGGTGAGGCGACGGGGATGGAGGGTTTTTGCTGCCATCCTCCTCTGCATCCGCGTCCTGCTCAACTGGTGAGCCTTGTTCTTGGACTGCTTGTTTTCTATCCCGCGCGGATGAGCCCCGGTAGGGACATTTGCTTGGGTACGAATATACCTACTGCTGCTATGACCTACACAGTACTGTGGATTATGAAGGAGAAGGAGGTAGGTATGGCAGCAACAAGAATCAACACTAACGTGCAAATCCCCGAGCCCAACATCACGAAGTTCCTCTTCGCGGATGCGCGGCTCTCGCCCATCTGGCTCGTCCTGAGGATTTACCTAGGCTGGCAGTGGCTCGAGGCGGGCTGGGGCAAGCTCACCAACCCGGCTGGGGTTTGGGTCGGGGATAAGGCAGGGGCGGCAGTGGGTGGCTTCCTCGAGCGGGCTCTAAGCAAGACCACCGGTGAGCACCCCGACGTAACGGGCTGGTACGCTTGGTTCATCCAGAACGTGGCCCTGCCCAACAAGGTGCTCTTCAGCTATCTGGTCACCTTCGGCGAGATCCTGGTGGGCATCGCGCTCATCGTCGGGCTCTTCACCGGCTTCGCAGCCTTCTTCGCCGGCCTGATGAACGCGGCCTTCCTGCTGGCGGGCACCGTGAGCTCGAACCCCTGGATGTTCATCGTAGCCACCTGGCTCGTCCTCGCCTGGCGCACCGCGGGCTATCTGGGCCTCGACTACTTCGTCCTGCCCCGGCTGGGCGTGATCTTCAGGAGAAAGGCGGAGGCAACGTCGTAGGAGCTTAGCAGGCTCTCCCTCCTAACCCCACGGTGATTCCGTGGGGTTTTTGCTGGTGGGGGTCGTACGTCGTACGCAAGACGCCAGACGCTTTGTCACTCCCTTTAACAAGGGGGCAACCACGAGCCACAGGCTGACGGTTGACGGCTGAAAGCGCTTCACTTACCGCTTGCTTCCCGGGCTCAACACCGTCAGCGCTGCCCCGGAGTAGAAGTGCTCGAGGATCTCCCGGTGGGCCTTGCCGGCCTTGGCGAGGCCGAGGGCGCTGTACTGGCTCATGTCGACGCCGTAGACGTAGCCGCCACCCCAAAAGGTCAGGCGTTGGAGGTTGTTCCCCTCGCGCTCTTCTTCCCAGGCGAAGGCGGCGCTGGGGAGGACGGGGAAGTTGGGGCTCAGCACGCCGTTGAAGCGCTCGAGCATGACGTCGGGGTCGCCGGTGTAGCGCTTGTCGGGGCGGATAAGGTTGCGCACGTTGGACTCGCGGCCCACCCAGCAGCGGCCGGTGCTGGTGCGGACCTCGAGTTCGGTGATGAAGCCGCCGCGGGTGCGCTTGAGTACCTTCAGGCCCTGCAGGGTGCCCAGCTCGAACTCGGGGCGGTCGGGGGCCCTCGACGGTGCACACGAACTCCGGCGAGACCCGGCGCAGGGCGGGGAGGGTGCGGGGCCTGCCCTTTGCCGTGGGGGTGCTCAAGCAAGGGGGGAGGTTTTACGGAACGAACCGGGAGGGATGGTGGGGCGTGGGGATGAGGGAGGTTTACCGGTTGCGGCAAGCGATGGAGGAGATTTTCCGGGGTGGACGGGGCATGGGCACTGGCCCATCTGGCCTTGGGGTTGGTGGCCTATGGGCTCATCGAGCGTCGGCGGAAGCAGCTGAAGTTGAGTTTCTACCAATGCCGACGGCGACTGATCGCAGGTAAGCTGAGCCTTGATTTGACCCCTCTGTTATCGGGGCAGGTGGAGGCCGCGTAAGTCCAGTTTCAATACAGTTGCTACGCTGTAGGGGAGGTTAGGTGGGGTTGCCGACCTGCACCTTCACGCAGCCTGCTGATGCAGGGCCTGGCCGTATACCCTCCCCCACCCTCCCTACGTGGTAGGGAGGGGGCCCGGAGACCATCCCACATGGAAAAAATGGAGGTGTATAGGTGTTTATACAACGGTGTACTAATGTATGGTGAAAGGTGGTGTTACATCCTTGAAAAACCTTTGGGGTCGTTTGTCCTACTTTTCTGGTAAACCCCAATCGGTACAATGGCTTCATGGACGTTTTGAGCCGCGCTGCAGCAGGCGAACGACTTTCGGCCGACGAACTACGCGAACTCTACGAGCTTCCCTTGCCCGAGGTAGCCGCCGTCGCCCACGAACTTCGGCTCAAACGCGGCAACCCCCAGGTAGTCACCTACCTGATTGACCGCAACATCAACTACACCAACATCTGCAATGTGGCCTGTAACTTTTGCGCTTTTTATCGCACCAAGCGGCAGGGCGACGCCTACGTGCTTTCCTTCGAGGAAATCGGGCGCAAGATAGAAGAGCTCATGCAAATTGGGGGAAGGCGCATTTTGATGCAAGGAGGCGTGAACCCCGACCTGCCATTCGAGTGGTATCTCGACCTGCTCCGCTACCTCAAGCAACACTACCCCGAGGTGCGCATTGACGCTTTTAGCCCCGAGGAAATCCTGGGGCTGGAAAAAATTACCGGACGCGACTGCCGGGAATTGCTAATCGAGCTGAAGGAGGCCGGCCTGGACGGCCTGCCGGGCGCCGGCGGTGAGATTCTGGTAGATGAGGTGCGGGCCAAGGCCGCCCCGGCCCGCATCAAGAGCAGCGACTGGTTTCGCATCCTGGATACCGCCCAGAGCCTGGGCCTGTACACCATAGCCACCATGGTGATTGGCTTTGGTGAGACCTACCAAGAGCGCATTGCCCACCTGCTCCAGATTCGTGAGCAGCAGGAAAAAGCCCTGCGCGAGTACGGGCATGGCTTCGCGGCTTTTGCCATGTGGACCCTGCAAACCGAGCACACCCGCCTGAAAGGCAAGGCCCCAGGGGCCACCGCCCACGAGTACCTGCAACAGCTTGCCGTCGCCCGCATCGCACTGGACAACATTCCCAACCTACAAGCCAGTTGGCCCAGCATGGGTTTCAAAGTCGCCCAGGCGGCGCTCTACTACGGGGCCAACGACTTCGGCTCCACCATGCTGGAAGAAAATGTAGTGAGCGCTGCCGGGGGCCACAACCGCACCCACGCCACCGTGCGGCAGATTGTGCGCCACATTGCCGATGCAGGCTTTACACCTGCCGAGCGCGACCCTTTCTACAACATCAAGCAGTACCCCGATGTACAGGCTATTCTGAGCGAGAAGCCTGCCGTCGCCTTGCCATTGGCCTAGCCGCTATACCAAATCCACATAAACCCTTGCCTTCTTCCCTGAGGGGAGAAGGCAGGGATACCCTAGTAAAGATGGCATCAAACGTTCCGGGGGCACCATAGAGCGCTCTTCACATTTTTTGAGCCATCGGGGACGTCCTGAATAGAACAGTGGCCGCCGGGATGGGCGGCCACGTCTGTGAAGAGCACTGTAATGAAAAAAGCCATTAAAGGCCCTCTGAACGCTTTTCTCAAATAGCCCGCATAGCAGCTTATGCTCTGTGGGACACACGTGGCACTGCGGCGTGAAGCACAATCAGTTTCTGAATACCGCGTCCTCACGTCTGAAGCTCCAGTAAGCCGCGTATACCGTGAGGAAGGTGTAGCCCAGGGTGGTGAGCCAGGTGGTCAAGAGCGCCGGCAAACCGATGTTATCCTTTACCAGACCCTCGAGGA